>JAETSN010000034.1 GCA_021769625.1 [Clostridium] symbiosum
GAGTGGATTTAAATATCATGTGATATTTGCGAAGTAGAGGACGAGAGGGTCTCTGCCTGTATTGGCCAAGTGGATTTAAATAATCTATGATGCTTTTGTTTCTGGTGCAAAGGGATGTCTCTGCCTGTATTGGCAGAGTGGATTTAAATGATAAGAACTGGCTATATATCAGCCATCAACTACGAGTCTCTGCCTGTATTGGCAGAGTGGATTTAAATATCGTACAGATCGAGCAGGGCCTTGCTGATCTGCGTCTCTGCCTGTATTGGCAGAGTGGATTTAAATACCCCAGTAACGAAAGAGGACATAAAATCTACGAGTCTCTGCCTGTATTGGCAGAGTGGATTTAAATGGATCGGCATTTTTATCAACTTCATCCTTGATCGGTCTCTGCCTGTATTGGCAGAGTGGATTTAAATGTTATTACGAGCGAACCAATATTACAGTTAACAGTCTCTGCCTGTATTGGCAGAGTGGATTTAAATGCTCCATTGGCTATCGAAACAGCTGCGGTAGCAGCGTCTCTGCCTGTATTGGCAGAGTGGATTTAAATGTGAAATCCAATATAAAGGTATATCCTCGCCAAAGTCTCTGCCTGTATTGGCAGAGTGGATTTAAATTTTCTATAAACAGGATATACTGCTTTCCCGCAAGTCTCTGCCTGTATTGGCAGAGTGGATTTAAATTTGTATCCGTTTTCCCAGACGATCGTGACGAAATGTCTCTGCCTGTATTGGCAGAGTGGATTTAAATTTTCTATAAACAGGATATACTGCTTTCCCGCAAGTCTCTGCCTGTATTGGCAGAGTGGATTTAAATGCTATGATGTGTGAGTGAGTAACTTAAATTTGGGTCTCTGCCTGTATTGGCAGAGTGGATTTAAATATTATCGTTGATCCGTCCGCAGCTTCGTTTATTGTCTCTGCCTGTATTGGCAGAGTGGATTTAAATGTCTTTGACGGACAGACGGTGCAGATGGCGACAGTCTCTGCCTGTATTGGCAGAGTGGATTTAAAGAGCTTGCAGGGCATGGAGACAAAGTGTTTCCTATAACACGCACGGATCCCGATCTCCCTCATGTACTTCCCTACGGTCCTCCCGCTTATTTTGTCCCCTTTCTGCCGCATCTTCGCAGCTATTTTGGGCGCTCCGTAGATTTGGTGCGATTCCTCATATATGGTCCTGATCTCCTCCATCCTCTGTTCCTTTTTTACCTGGCCTGAAGATGGCGTATGATTCCTGTAAGCGTTGTAGCCGCTTCTCGAAACGCCTAAAATCCTCAGCACCCCGCTGACATTCAGGCGGCGTTTCCCTTCTTCCCTTAACCGTTTTTCTTCCCGCTCGGTTTCCTGAAAGATGGCCTGTGTCAGTTTCCCAGAATGCCGATGGCTTTTTTTAGTATTTCAAGTGCGTCCTTTGTATCTCGGAGTTCTTTTCTCAGCCGGGCATTTTCCTTCTCCTCATCGCTTGCGTAGTTCCCGGTTCCCCGTGTGGGTACTTCCCCGGCATTCTCTGCTGCCGCCTTTACCCAGTTTCGGATGGCATTACGGCTTATCCCAAGGTTCTCCGCACACTTATTCCATCCAAGGTCCCTATGTTCAAGATAATACTGTACCGCATTTTCCTTAAACTGCTTATCAAACTGTTTACTCATGGAAAATTTCCTCCTGTGTCCGTTTCTATTATACGGTTATTTCTGAAACTTGCCATGCTTAACTTGTACTATTTATATTCTAACACCAAACCGTCCAGCCCTTCGACCAGTCCGGTATGTCCATCGCGTGCTATTTCACGGACGAGGTTGGCAAGACAGGTATATAAAAGTTCTAGGTGCTCCATCTGGTGGATGCTCAGATAAGAATCCAAGGGAATCAAAGAGGGAAATCTGCTGGTAATTATTCAAAACAAAAGACATTGGCCATACCTGGTAAAATATATATCATAATCATATTTTACCAAAAAACAGCAATGAAACATAGCTTTATTCAGCTGTCAAAGAATTAAAACTTGACGGTGGCGTACTTTTGATCCCCACATCATAAATATAAAAATAAAAAGGATAACACATGTTAACTATCCTCCTGTTTTGACCGATATATCAATTAGATAATTACTGAAACGGATTTCAGTGAAATGGTCACGGAGGATAAGTTAAATATGGGTATGATGGTAGGGGCGGACGGCGTTGTGATACGGACGGCGAGTCCGTATGGAAGTAAAAACAGCAACAGTACACGCAATGTTCGGACAACGACAAACAGGAAAAAGAAATACAAGAGATTGAATTATAATTACAGGGAGGTTTCCGGAAGGATCCTTCGTGCAAAAACATCTGTCAGTGCAAGGCAGGTGGTGGCGCATGCGCGGACAATGGTGGCGGTGCTACGCAGGAGATACGGGTGTGGGGAGTACAATGACAGAGATTTGGAGATCGCCATCATCCATGCGGAAAAAATGGTGCGGATCGCCAAGAAGAAACTGAAAAACCTGAAGGCGGAGGAATTGGCGCAGCGTACTTCTGAGCTGGAAGAAACAACAGAAGAACAAGAGGAAGAAAACGCATCTGAAGCGGAAGAGGCGCAGCCTGAAAACGGCGGGATGGACAAGGAAAAGCTGCGGGAAATGATACGCCGGATGGAACAGGAGCTGCAGGAATTGGCGGCGGAAAGCAGCATGGAGGAGCTGACGCAGGAGTGTTTTGGCGGCGGTGGCAGGATGAGTGAGGAAGAGCTGAAGCAGATGAAAAAGAAACATCGCTGTGATGAGATGCGTCGGATCGTGGAGGCGGATATGAAATATCTGAAAGCTATGTTCCAGCGGATAATGCAGGAGCAGCAGGAGATAGCAAGTGCCGCCACATTGGAACTGAGCGGTGCGATGACGAGCGCACCTGCCGTTTCACCTCTGAGCGCAGGAAGCGTGCTTGCCGGAGCGGAGGGGCAGACAGTGGATGCGTCGGTGTAGGTTATCTATGATGCAGAGGAGATTGACCATGAAGTTACCATTCAGGAAAGTTAAGAAAAATCAAGAAGTAATCTTTAAAACAGTAGAGCCCCAAAAGGGGTTTACATTAAGAAATCAGGAGAACGAACTTACTGATTGTGCGGATATAGATATTGAATATTATCTGGAGGATATGTATGTCACACCGGATCAGTTTGTAGTTTTGACAGCGCCGGAAGCGCAATATAAAGTCCGTTTTGTTCAGGCTTGCACCCATGATGGCGAGATTGAGGTGGAATTGGGAATAGAAGAGAACGGAACGCATCTGTATTATAAGATTTGTTCTCAGGAAGAATGCTACCGTGTTTTTCTTGATTTTTATGACGGCATGTTTGATCCGGATATGTCAGAATATAGGCCGGTAGAGTTTTAAAAAGTGCAAAGCCTCTTTCATTAGATTCGGTAGACTTTACACTTTGTTTTTGCGTGATCATTCTAAATTTATTTTTTTATTCTGTCGATATCTGTTAAGTTTACGCCTGCAACATTTAGCACTGCCTTTAAAGAAAGATATTCTTCTTTTAACTCACTATATGTTTCAACGGCATTTTCTTTTTTAGCCAGCATCATATATTTCTGAATCTTTTTGAAATCGTCGATAGCTGCTTTTATTACTTCTAAGCTAGGCGGCATAGAATCACCTGCTTTACATGAGCTTTGACGCCTTATGTGTCTGCCTGTCAAAAGTGTGGTCATTTGTCAGCACAGATCGGTTGCGCGGCAGAAAGGGAATTGATTTCCCCCACAAAATTGAAAACAATATTTGCTAAAGTGAGAAGTTTTGGAGCGCTGTTGTATACTGGTAAATACCTGCTGTTAAAACCGCAAGATACATGAAAAGCGGAATGGAATATCCTGCTACAATATGGTGACAGGCCGGAAATCATAATTTCCAGCCTGTCACTAAAGAGAAGGGAGAAAGCTGCAATGCCGGGGAATATCAAAAATGTAATGGCGGCGATCGACTATATCGAAAGCCATCTGCATGAAAAACTGGATCTGGAAACAGTTGCGGGGGCTGTCCATTATTCAAAATATCATTTGCACCGAATGTTCACAGATACGGCAGGGTTGACGATCCATGATTATGTGCAGCGCCGCCGGCTGACCGAAGCCGCAAAACTGCTTGTGTTATCCGACAGACCGATCCTGGAAATTGCACTTTCTGCCGGATATGAAAGCCAGCAGTCCTTTACAGATATTTTCAGAGCCATGTATAAAAAATCCCCTAACAGGTACAGGGAGGAGGAAGCATTTTATCCTTTGCAGTTGAGATATGTCTTGAACGAAAACCCTGCAAATTTAGAGGGAAAAGAATGGCAGGATAATATCGTCTTTGCAGCACGGGAAGATATACCGGAGTGGATAAAACTGGTTCATCTTGTCATCGATGGTTTCCCGCATTTGGACGAGCAGCAGTACCTTGAACAGTTGCAGGAGTACATCAGAAATAAACGTGCCCTGATCTTGAAGGACGCTGATACGGCGATCGGTATTATGGCATTTCATGAGGTGACGGGAAGCATTGATTTCTTTGGGGTACATCCGCAGTATCGGAAAAAGGGGATAGCGAAAGCGTTTTGCGAAAAGGCATTGTATGAACTTGCACGCTCCGCACAGATTAGCGTGACAACTTTCAGGGAGGGCGACAAGGCAGACACAGGCTATCGGGAGGTATGGGAAAGTCTTGGTTTTGTTGAAGCAGAACTGTTGATCGAATTTGGCTATCCGACACAGCGGTTTGTACTTCACAGAGAAAAATCGGAGGGCAGGGAGAATGAATGACCGAAATCCACTGTCACAGAACTTCACGATAACATCGTTGCTGAAATTTGCGTTTCCGACAATTTTAATGATGATATTCATGGGATTATATACAGTTGTCGACACGATTTTTGTAGCGCGCTTTGTAGATACAAATGCACTTTCAGCATTGAATATTGTCTGCCCTGTTATCAATCTGATTGTAGGTCTTGGAACGATGCTTGCAACGGGAGGGAGTGCCATCGTAGCCCGAAAAATGGGAGCAGGAGAACATACAAGGGCGGCGCAGGATTTTACGCTGATCATCTCAGCGGGCATTTTGTCAGGTGTATTGATCGCAGTCATCGGGACAGCTTTTATTGACAGGATTGTCCAGGGACTTGGAGCGAGCAGTATTCTATTTCCATACTGCAAAGAATATCTTTTTATCTTGCTGTTATTCACGCCCGCAAGTATCCTGCAGGTGCTTTTTCAAAACCTGATCGTAACGGCAGGACGCCCCGGAATGGGTATGGTGCTTGGCGTAAGCGCAGGAATCGCAAATATTCTACTGGACTATATTTTTATGGTGCCGTTCCACATGGGCATTAAGGGGGCGGCGCTTGGCACGGGTATTGGCTATATGATACCTGCCGTGATCGGATCATGGTTCTTTTCCGCAAAAAAGGGCTGTCTATATTTTACAAAGCCGGTCATAGACTTTTCCGTATTGTCTGAAAGCTGTACCAATGGTTTTTCAGAAATGGTAAGTCAGACGGCAACAGCGGTCACAACATTCCTTTTTAACCGGATCATGATGAAACTGCTTGGAGAAAACGGGGTTGCGGCAATCACGATCATTATCTATACACAGTTTTTACTGAGCGCCCTTTACATAGGTTTTTCTATGGGGGCAGCCCCTGTTATCAGCTATAATTATGGGAAACAGGACAAAGAACAGTTAAAGAATGTATTTCGTATCTGTATGCGCTTTATAGTCTTTGTTTCTATTTCTGTTTTTGCTATTGCTTTTATTTTTGGTTCGCCATTGGTTGGTATTTTTGCGGAAACAGGAACTCCTGTTTATAAAATCGCACGAAACGGATTTTGGATTTTCTCTTTTAGCTTTCTGTTCTGCGGGCTGAATATTTTTACTTCTGCAGCATTTACAGCGTTATCAAACGGGAAGCTGTCAGCAATTTTGTCATTCCTGCGGACTTTCGGACTGATCACAGTGCTGTTGCTTACATTGCCTTATTTTTGGGGCGTAACGGGTGTATGGCTTGCAGTGCCGACAGCAGAGTTGATCACTATGATCGCAGCACTGGTTTTTCTTCATCAGAACGGAGTGCTGTATGGGTATTAATTGCATTGGGAAGTTTTCACGGCGGAAAAACAAATTTGTGACTCTATAACAAAGGCATTGCAGCAGAGGAAATATATTGTCTTCAACTGTCTTCAAATTTCCAGACACATAAAAACAACGGAAGCTCTTGAAAGATCAAGGCTTCCGCTCTCTATAAATCAAGCTGCTGACGGGAATCGGACCCGTGACCTCCGCACTACCAATGCGACGCTCTACCGACTGAGCCACAGCAGCCTGCAGCAATCTTTCACGATTGCCGAAGATTATTGTACCAAATCGGATGCGGTCTGTCAATGAATTTTTAAAGATTATATATCATTTCTGACGGCCTGCGGCATCCTGACAGAAGAACGGAGTTTACATGTTTTGCGTAATCTGCTATGATGATACCATCATGGAACAGGAGGAAAAAACATGAAAAAGACATTGATCGTGGTGGATATGCAGAATGATTTTATCGATGGCTCTCTCGGAACAAAAGAGGCGCAGGCAATCGTCGGCAATGTAAAGAAAAAGATCGAGGAATATCAGGCCCGCGGGGATGAGATCATTTTTACAAGGGATACTCATCAGGAGGACTATCTGAATACACCGGAAGGGAAAAAGCTGCCTGTAAAGCATTGCATTTACGGGACGAAAGGCTGGGAGATCGCGGAAGGGCTGGAGGTACCGGAGGGTATCTATATTGATAAACCGACTTTCGGCTGGGTGCGCTGGAACGAGAGGAGTTTTGAGGAGGCCGAGCTGGTCGGGCTGTGCACGGATATCTGCGTGGTTTCCAATGCGCTGATCCTGAAGGCGATGTTTCCGGAGGCGGAGATCACGGTCGATGCATCATGCTGCGCGGGCGTGACGCCAGATACCCATAGGGCGGCGCTGGAGACAATGAAGATGTGCCAGATTCAGGTGACGGGGGAATAAGCTGCGGGAAATATGGCTTACAGATATAAAGATTATGTTCATTTTAAGAAGATAGAAGCGGATAAAAAAGAGGACTGCCGTTTCCTGATCGCGTATGATCTGGATGGCGGGTGTAAACGCAAAAAAGCTTTGGTCGTAATGAAGAATCCCAGCAAAGCGGATCAGAATATTTCGGACCAGACCATTAATCATGTTTTGGAATATATGCACGAATTTAGATACTCTGAAGTGTACATAATGAATTTGATCCCTAAGTACGGCACGGATTCCAAAACTATGAATGATGATCTTTCCGAAAGAGGAGATCTGCTGAAGAAAAATGATGATCTGATCTATGCAGTCAGCAGAGGTGTCTCAAAGGTGTTCGCAGCCTGGGGAGGAAAGAGCGGTTTTGATAAGGAATATTATGATGAAAGGGTACAGTCGGTGAAAAACCGTTTAAAGGATAAAATATTGTACTGCTATGCAATAAATAAGACGAATCAGGAGCCAAAGCATCCTGGACGCAATCAGTGGAAAAAGGGAAAGCCGGAACAGGATTTTGTGACCTTGTAGATGACAGCTTGATGGCGGAAATCTAAAAAGCCCGTAAACACGGGCTTTTCGAATGGAGATAGGGGGACTCGAACCCCTGACCTATACGTTGCGAACGTATCGCTCTCCCAACTGAGCTATATCCCCATCGCATTTATTATAGCTCTTTTGTCGAAAGAATGCAAGGAGAAGATTGAAGAAACTTTATAACAGTCTATTGTTTTTCATTGTCGATCAATGCATCTTTAGTAAGCGAAAAATAAATTTTCCGTTTGCTATAAGTAAAAATGATGAAAGGAATGAGTGCTCCCATGATCGAAGCGGAACATTTTAAGCATCTGAACTATATAAAGAAGGAACCCCTGAGCGGCAGCATGGACGGAATGCGCTATATGCTG
Source organism: [Clostridium] symbiosum (assembly GCA_021769625.1). GTDB lineage: Bacteria > Bacillota > Clostridia > Lachnospirales > Lachnospiraceae > 1XD8-76. The sequence continues at coordinate 7,966 of JAETSN010000034.1, forward strand.
ATGAAGAAGACAGAAGGGGAGGAGACATATATGGAGGGCATTGTCTGGCCGGAACCATTGGGATATGCCAAAACCCCGGAAGAGCAGAAGACAAGGAAGCGTTTTTCCCTGGATGCGTCGGGCATGGCGGAGGCGATAGAGTGGCTGAATGAGATGTATCGGAAATATTGGGAAGAGTGAGTATTTTATTTGGCAAAAATCAAAGATTGTGGTATGATTGATGCAGCAAAAAACAAGCGGGGCTGCCGCCGGATGATCAGCAGATGAGCGGACTGATGGCAGGCGGTGAATAATAAGAAGAGGCAGGTTTATGGAAAAACAGGAATATCCCTGCGCGGCAGGGGACATATTATACAGGATCATGGATAACTGCGGCGGCTGTGAATTTGAGACGGAGGTCTGTCAGCAGCGTACCTGTAAGCATTACCGGAAGTATGTGGAGGCGATGACGGTAAAGTCGATAGAGGTACGGCACAGCAGCGGGGAAGACCTGTTCTATATCCGTGGGGAGGAGAGCGGCACGGATGCGCTTTTCGGATGGACGGCATTCAGGACTGAGCAGGAAGCTTTGGCACGGTTGGATAGTTTCAACTGAGAACAGGCAAGCTAAAGAAGTTGTTTCTGGACCTTTGGTGCATGGAAGCATGTCCGGGAAGTTTTGCGTGAAAGTTCCCAATATTTTTGAGAAAAAGGAGTCAGCATGTTAGAATTACAGAATGTACAGTACGATGTGGAAGGAAATAAAGAGATCCTGAAAGACATCAATCTGAAAATAGAAGAGAGATTTGTGGCGGTGACAGGACCCAACGGAGGAGGAAAATCCACTCTGGCAAAGATCATTGCTGGTATCGTAAAACCCACCGCCGGGCGCATCCTGCTGGATGGGGAGGATATCACGGAGGCTTCCATCACGGAGCGCGCGGGGAAAGGCATCAGTTATGCCTTCCAGCAGCCGGTCCGTTTTAAGGGGCTTACTGTGAAGGATCTGCTCACACTGGCGGCAGGGAAAAATACCAGTGTGCAGGAGGCGTGCAGTATTTTATCCGAAGTGGGGCTCTGCGCAAGGGATTATATAAACCGGGAAGTGAACGCTTCCCTGTCGGGCGGGGAGTTAAAGAGGATCGAGATCGCCATGATCATAGCGAGAGGCACGCGGTTTTCCATTTTCGACGAGCCGGAGGCGGGGATCGATCTTTGGAGTTTCAACAGCCTGATCAATGTGTTTGAGAAAATGTACCGCGAGATGGGCGGCTCCATCCTGATTATCTCCCATCAGGAGCGGATCTTAAATATAGCGGACCGGATCATCCTGATCGCGGACGGCAGAGTGCAGAAGAGCGGCACAAAAGAGGAAATACTGCCGGAACTTCTGGCAACGACCGGTGGCAGCGCTTGCGACGTGCTGCTCTCGAAGAATGAGAATCGAAAAGAGGGCGGAGCGGATGCATGATGGCAGACCTGTGGGCTGAAAAATATAAAAATTAAACTGGAGAATTGATTTATATGGACATCATACAAAAAACATTACTGGAAGAGGTGGCAGGGCTGCACGAAGTGCCGGAGGGGGCTTACAATATCAGGGCCAACGGTGAACTGGACAGCAGGCAGACCACAGCCAATATCAACATTGTGACAAAAGAGGACAAGCCCGGTATCGATATCATCATCGCGCCGGGCACAAAGAACGAGAGCGTGCATATCCCTGTGATCATTTCCCAGACCGGCTTGAAGGATCTGGTCTACAATGACTTTATCGTGGGGGAGGATGCGGACGTGACGATCATAGCGGGCTGCGGCATTCACAACGGCGGGGATCAGGATTCCGCCCATGACGGCATCCACAGTTTTTATCTCGGAAAGAACGCGAAGGTGCGGTATGTGGAAAAGCACTATGGTTCCGGGGACGGAAACGGCCGCAACATGATGAACCCCACCACGATTATCGAGTTGGCGGAGGGCGCCAGCATGGAGATGGAAACAGTGCAGATCAAGGGCATTGATTCCACTACCAGAGTGACCAGGGCAAGACTCAGGGAAAACTCCAATCTTGTGATCAGGGAGAAGATCATGACCCACGGAAAGCAGTCTGCGGTCACGGATTTCACGGTGGATATGGATGGAGCTGGCAGCAGCGCCAATGTGGTGAGCCGTTCTGTGGCAAAGGAAAATTCCCATCAGAAGTTTGTCTCTGTGATCAACGGCAATAACCGCTGCGCAGGACACACGGAGTGTGATGCGATCATCATGGACAACGCCAGCGTGACGGCGCTGCCGGAGCTCACCGCAAACCATGTGGATGCAAATCTGATCCACGAGGCGGCGATCGGGAAGATCGCGGGAGAGCAGCTGATTAAGCTGATGACGTTAGGGCTGACGGAGAAAGAGGCGGAAGAACAGATCGTGAACGGATTTTTGAAGTAGCGGCATACGATAAAACAGTGAAAAAAGATAAGAAAAGAGACCGGTTTTTGGATAGCCGGTCTCTTTTTTCTCTTTTTCGTATTTTGTGTCTGATCTGCCTGTTTACGGCGTACTGCGGGGGGAAACAGGATCACTCCTGCGGGGTGACCGCCCCTTCTGCAGGCTGTTCCGGCTGCTCTTCCGGCATACCGTAACCGATGCCTGCGGCGGCCATTTCCGCCTGCTGTAATTGCAGCAGTCCCTCATAGCCCGGCGTTGCAAAAAACATGGCATTATGCTGGCAGGTGACGGTGGGCGTCTGCGGCGCGGTAAGCCCGGCAGGATCTTCCTCGGTGCCCTGAGGCTGCTGCGCTGTTGTATCACCTTCCTCCGTACCTTCTTCGGCAGGGGGCGTCAGCGTATCCGGATTTAAGGTCAATACGCCGGACACTTTAAACGGACATTCCGGACTGGCAGGTACGGGACCTGTCAGGTAGCTGTATGCGCAGACCGCCCCTGCGTAATGGACATTGCAGGAGGTGGTAGGCACGGTGCCCTCCGCGAAATATTCTGATTTAATTGTGGCGTCACAAAGTCCCGGCACCGGCAGCTTGCCGGACTGGGAACAGACCTGTGCCGTCACAATGCCCGAAGGAGTCGGGAAGGACTGATTCGGCAGTTCTTCATGGATCTGGGACATCACGGTGCGCCAGAGATTCCTTGCAAGCCTCTTCTCCTGATCAGTGCGGAGCTTGGTGGAGACTAAAGTATTGTCGTAACCTGCCCAGACTGATGCGGTATAGTAAGGAGTATATCCGGAAAACCATACATCTACATAGTCGGAGGTGGTGCCCGTTTTTCCGGCGATGGACATATTGCCGAAATTGACCGAGGCGCCGGTGCCGCTTGTGACAACGTCCTGCATGGCGCTTGTGAGCAGGAAGGAGGTGGTCTCCTTCATCACCCGTCTGGTCTGCTGTGTCTCCGTCTTATCGATAATGATATTACCGTCGTGGTCCGTGATCTTTGTGTACAGGATCGGTTCGTTGTAAATGCCGCCGTTTGCGATGGAAGCATAGGCCGCGGTCAGTTCCTCGTTTTTCACGCCGTCCGTGATACCGCCGAGAGCCAGGGACTGCTGGATATCGGAGTAGACTTCGTTTCCGACTACCTTATCGGTGACAAGGGTAGTGAAACCGAGGCTTTGCAGATAATCAAAACCAAGCTGCGGCGTGATCTGCGTCAGGGTCTTTACGGCGATGATATTGACGGACTGCCGGATACCGTCCCGGAAAGAGCAGATGCCGCGGAATTTATTATCGGCATTGTTGACAGGTTTGCCGCCTTCGTAGCTGTAAGGCTCATCCATGTGGACATCCGCCAATGTGAGGCCTGCGCTGTCCAATGCGGGAAGGTAGGTGGAGACGATCTTAAAGGTGGAACCGGGCTGCCTTGTGGTATCTGTCGCGCGGTTCAATGTCCTGCTGGCGGTCTTTGGCCCCCTTCCGCCTACCATAGCCACCACATGTCCCGTGCTCTGGTCCTCCACAACAATGGAAACCTGAGGCTGGGGGGTATAAGTGATATTTTCACCGTAGATCTCGTCCCCCTCCTGCATGATGGCTTCCTTATAGAAATCGATATCCGCCTGCGCGTCTTCCATGGAAGAGTAGAGCGGGCTGTAATTATTTTTTACGGTCTCCTTGTACCATTTCATCATCTTCTGGGTGTTAAAGTTTTCCAGATCGCCGTTCGGATGCTGGATCGTCAGTTCGTAGGCAAGTTCCCATTTGGTGTCGGACGGGAAGTTCTCTTCGTTGGTAAAAGCCTCGTCGCAGATGCGCTGGATCGAAGGGTCCTGCGTGGAATATATCTTCAGCCCGCCGCTGTAGAGCAGGTAAAAAGCGCGATTTTCAGAATAACCTGCATTGATCAGATCCTCCATCACATCATCCACGAGGGCATCCACAAAGTAGGAGTTGACAGTGTCATCCTTCACCTCAAGGTTGACGCTCTGAATGCGGGAGTAAGGATCGTCCGCCATTGCTTCATCGAATTCCGCCTGACTGATATAGCCCTGTGCCAGCATCTTTTTCAGCACATCGTCCCGCCGTTCTTTATTCTTATCGGGATGGCTGATCGGATTCAATCTGGAAGGATTCTGGGTGATTGCCGCGATAACGGCGCATTCCGAAAGATTGAGCTGACTTACATCCTTATTAAAGTAACGTTTGGATGCCGCCTGCACTCCGAGGGTATTCTGGCCGAGGTTGATCGTGTTCATATAGTTTTCCAGAATCTTGTCCTTGTCCATGGTTTTTTCCACTTCCAGGGCGAGATACTGTTCCTGTACTTTACGTCTTACTTTTTCCGAGAAATGTTCTTCGCTGGTCCAGCTCGTCAGCACGTTGTTTTTGATGAGCTGCTGGGTGATGGTACTGGCGCCCTGAGAGAAATTCCGGTTTTTAATGCCGATCCATGCAGCACGGAAGATACCCTGGATATCGATGCCGTTGTGCTGGTAAAAGCGTTCGTCCTCGATAGCGACAAAGGCATGCGCCATGTTTTCGGGAATCTGGGACATGGCAACCGGTTCCCTGTTGGAATCGGAGGATACCAGCTTGCCGATCTGACGGCCGTCGATATCGTAGACGAAGGTGGAAAAACCGGAGGGGGAAACATCTATATTTTCCATACTCGGCGCCGAGGCGAGGATACCCTTAAAAGCGCCGAAACCGGCGGCAGCACCGATGACACCCACCGAAACGATGGCGGCCAAAAAAAGTTCCAGTACAAAAAGCGTGATTTTTTTGCCCCAGCGGCCGTGATGTGCGTTCAGTTCTTTCTGCCGCCTGCGGACACCTTTTTTTCCGTAATTCATATGATAAATAACCTGTGCCTTTCTTTCAATATATGTTTTTCATTAATCCGGTAAAATGCGGGAAACTTCTTAATCTGCTAGGCAGATCAAGAAGTAGCGAATAGTTATGTAGCGAAGTCCTTCGCTACATAACTATTCTTCATTATAATATAATCTATCAAAAATGGCAAATTAAGGTTTTATTACAAATATGTACAGGATTTTAAATTTTATGCCGAAGATATGGAGAAAGGCGGAAGACGGGGCCGGATCGGAACAGGCGGCAGTATGGCACAGGATAGAAAAGGGTAAACTTTGCGGTCTTGCATAGTTGGAAAAATTCGGGTATTTTATAAGGAAGAGAATATTTTGGCAGAATCGGCGGAAAAAGGATAGTATTGTATGGAAAAAGAAAAAATGCTGGAACAACCGATGGAATATCGCGTGTTATTAAAAGAGAGCACAGGGGAGATCGAAGAGAAAAAATCCCGGTTTATCTGTGTGATAAGGCCGGTGCATTCGGAGCGGGAAGCGGCGGCGTTCATAGAGGAAACGAAGAAAAAATACTGGGATGCGCGGCATAACTGCTCGGCTTTTGTGATCGGAAGCAGGCAGGAGCTGACAAGGTGCAGCGATGACGGAGAGCCTGGCGGTACGGCGGGGCGGCCCATGCTAGAGGTACTTTTGGGAGAGGGACTCTGCGATGTGGCGGCGGTTGTGACCAGATATTTCGGCGGGACGCTGCTCGGCACAGGAGGGCTTGTGCGGGCATACAGCGGCGCGGTAAAAGAAGCGCTCTCCCATGCGGAGACGGGGATGATGCGCTATGGAGTGAAACTGAAGATCGAGACGGATTACAACGGTGTGGGAAAGATTCAGCACCTGCTCGGGAAAAGAGGGATCTCGCCGGAGGCGGAATACGGGGAAGCCGTCTGCTTTGTGGCAGCGGTTCCTGCGGGGGAGGCGGAGGAACTGCGGAAAGAAATCACGGAGGCGACGAACGGAAAGGCGGTGCTGACAGAGCAGGAAAAAATTTATTTCGTTGACAAGGAATAAAGTGGTCACTATAATAATAGAAGCTGAAAAATGGCAGCTCGATAACGCGGTGTCCTCCGGTCGGCGGATGCCGGAAAGAAAGGTGGTGGTTTTTATGAAGAAGAGTACGGCAAAATGCAGCAGCGATAATCCTCTGCCCCGAAGTAGGCGCATAAAAATCACAACTGAAAAGGAGAGCTGCTATGGAAATGATACAGGAAGAAAGAACCCAGCAGGAAATTAAAGAACTGCTGGACGGGAAGCAGTACACCAGACTCCGCCAGAGGGTAGCCGAGCTTAATGACGCGGATATCGCGGCTGCAATGGAGGAGATGGAAGAGAAAGATCTGTTAAAGATGTTTCGCATACTGCCCAAAAGTATGGCTGCTGATGTATTTTCCTATCTTGAGGTGGAGAGTCAGCAGTTTATCATTACATCTTTGTCTGAGCGGGACGCGGCGGATATCATCGACAATCTGATGTCGGATGATGCGGCGGACCTGCTGGAGGAGATGCCGGCGAATGTGGTAAAAAAGCTTCTCGCCGGGGCGAGCCCCGATACGAGAAGGGATATCAACCACCTGCTCCGCTACCCGGAGGATTCCGCAGGCAGTATCATGACTGTGGAGTTTATGGACTTCAAGGAAGACTATACCGTGGCGGATGCCATTGCCAAGATACGGAAGACCGGAATGGATTCCGAGACCATCAACATCTGCTATGTGCTGGACCGGAAGCGTACGCTTGTGGGAACGGTGGCGCTGCGCTATCTGCTCCTGAGCGAGTCGGACGCGATCATCGGGGAGATGATGCATGAGAATGTTATCTCTCTGCATACCCTGATGGACCAGGAGGAAGTGGCAAGGCAGTTTAAAAAGTACGATTTTACATCCATGCCTGTGGTGGACAATGAAAACCGGCTGGTGGGCATCATCACCGTCGATGACGTTGTGGATATCATGGAGGAGGAGACCACAGAGGATATCGAAAAGATGGCGGCTATCGTCCCTTCGGACAAGCCATATATGAAAACAAGTGTTATTGAAACATGGAAAAAGAGGATGCCCTGGCTGCTCCTTCTGATGATCTCCGCCACTTTTACCGGCAGGATCATCACTTCCTTTGAGGGGGCGTTGAGCGCCTATGTGGTACTCACCGCCTACATTCCGATGCTGATGGATACGGGCGGCAATGCGGGCGGACAGGCGAGCGTGACGATCATCCGAAGCATTTCGCTGAATGATATTGAATTTGCGGATCTGCCGAAAGTGATCTGGAAGGAGTTTCGGGTGGGAATCATCTGCGGGATCACGCTGGCAGCGGCGAATTTCTGCAAGCTGCTTTGGCTGGACCGGGTCTCTATGCTGGTGGCGGCGGTGGTCTGCCTGACGCTTCTGGTGACGCTGATCGCAGCGAAATTTATCGGCTGCGTGCTGCCGATGCTGGCGAAAAAGATCGGATTTGACCCGGCGGTGATGGCGAGTCCGTTTATCACGACGATCGTGGACGCGGTGTCGCTAATCACGTATTTTCAGATCGCGACGGTTTTGCTGGGGTTGTGATATGACAGGCGGGCGCCGGGAGGAAAATCAAATCCTCCGTCGCCGTGCTCTCGCGGGCTCTGTTTTTCAAGAGCCTGTGAAACAGCGCAGCGGACACTAAGCTCGTGAGGGACCTCGCTAAGTGCCGGCGCTTTTTAAGGGGCTCCTTGAGGATTTGATTTTCCTCCCGGCTGGTTGTCGGCATGCGGAATGCAGCATGCATCCGGACGGTGTATAAGATGATATGCGGTTGCGGAACTGAGATGAAAAACAGCATATGCCGTACTGCGCACAGCTTCAATTACGGATGTCGTATTTCAGACAGCCGTGATTGTAAGCTCAGGATAAGTGTGCAGTACGGATAGATGCGGAACTGGGATAGAGGAGTTTAATATTATGAGACAGAAAAGAGAAGACGTAAGAAACATAGCGATCATAGCCCATGTAGATCATGGCAAGACGACGCTGGTGGATGAGCTGTTAAAACAGAGCGGTACATTCCGGGAAAATCAGGCGGTGGCGGAGCGCGTCATGGACTCCGGCGATATCGAGCGGGAGAGGGGGATCACGATCCTGTCCAAGAATACCGCCATCACCTACAAGGACACGAAGATCAATATCATCGACACGCCGGGCCATGCGGACTTCGGCGGCGAGGTGGAGCGTGTGCTGAAGATGGTGAACGGCGTGATCCTCGTGGTGGATGCCTTTGAGGGTCCCATGCCCCAGACGAAGTTTGTGCTGAAAAAAGCGCTGGAGCTGGATCTGGCGGTGATCGTCTGCATCAATAAGATCGACAGGCCGGAAGCGAGGCCGGAGGAAGTGGAGGAGGAAGTATTGGAACTTCTTCTGGAGCTGGAGGCAAGCGATGAACAGCTCGATTGTCCTTTTGTGTACGCCTCCGCGAAGAACGGCAGCGCCACAAGGAAGCTCACGGTAAAGAACAAGGATATGACGCCTCTGTTCGATACGATCCTGGAGGCTATCCCTGCGCCGGAGGGGGATCCCGAGGCGGGCACCCAGGTGCTGATCAGCACCATCGATTATAACGAGTATGTGGGGCGCATCGGCGTCGGCAAGGTGGACAACGGCGTGGTGAAGGTCAATCAGGAGGTCGTGATCGTCAACCACCATGAGCCGGAGAAACAGAAAAAAGTAAAGATCAGCAAACTGTACGAGTTTGACGGATTGAACAAGGTGGAGGTGAAGGAAGCGGGCATGGGATCCATCGTGGCGATCTCCGGCATCACGGATATCCATATCGGGGATACGCTCTGCTCTCCGGAACATCCGGAGCCGATCCCGTTCCAGAAGATCTCTGAGCCTACAATCGCCATGGACTTTATCGTCAACGATTCCCCGCTGGCGGGACAGGAGGGGAAGTATGTGACGAGCCGCCATATCAGGGACAGGCTGTTCAAGGAGCTGAACACCGACGTTTCCCTCAGAGTGGAGGAGACGGAAAATACGGATTCCTTCAAGGTTTCCGGCAGAGGAGAGCTGCATCTGTCGGTGCTGATCGAGAATATGCGCCGGGAAGGGTATGAATTTGCGGTCAGCAAGGCGGAGGTCATCTATAAAAAGGATGAGAATGGAAAACTTCTCGAACCGATGGAGACGGTCTACGTGGATGTGCCGGAGGAATTTTCCGGCGTTGTCATCGAAAAGCTGAGCCTTAGGAAGGGCGAGCTGCAGAATATGGGCAAGGCTTCCGGCGGCTACACAAGGCTGGAGTTTTCCATACCTTCCAGAGGACTGATCGGCTATCGCGGCGACTTTTTGACGGACACAAAGGGAAACGGCATCATGAACACCCAGTTTGACGGTTACGGTCCCTACAAGGGGGATATCCAGTACCGCAAACAGGGCTCGCTGATCGCTTTTGAAGCAGGGGAGGCCATCACCTACGGCCTGTTTAATGCGCAGGAGAGGGGGACGCTGTTTATCGGGCCCGGCGAGAAAGTGTATGCCGGCATGGTGGTCGGGCAGACCGGCAAGGCGGAGGACATCGAGGTCAACGTCTGCAAGACGAAGCACCTGACCAATACCCGTTCCTCCAGTGCGGACGAGGCGCTGCGCCTTGTGCCGAAAAAGATCATGAGCCTGGAGCAGGCGCTGGATTTTATCGATACGGACGAGCTGCTTGAGGTGACGCCGAAGACGCTCCGGATCAGAAAAAAGATATTGGACCCTACATTGCGGAAGCGGGCGGCGATGAAGAAGGGATGAAAAACAGAATAATATAATGAAAAAGCATCTTTTTCTTCGGATCCTGGTTTTGGGAACCTGATCCGGAGAAAAAGATGCTTTTTTTAAAATTGGGGGTTGACATATTATCTGTTTGATATTATCATAATAGAAATAACAAAAATTAATCTAAAGGAGGTAAGGTTATGGGAATCACATACAGAAAGTTTGATCCGACGGAATATGTTATCAGGGTGAAGAAAGGAAAAGTAGTCAGGGAGGGGTTCGGACTGTCCTTTTTCTGTAATACGATGACGGAAAGCATGATGGTCATTCCGACGACAGCCTTTGACGCGGGGTTTGCGTTTAACGACATCATGACTTCGGATTTCCAGTGTGTCAATGTGCAGGGGGATATTTCCTACGTCATCACGGACTACGAAATGGCGTCTCAGATGGTTGATTTTTCCTATAAAGACAAAAAGGACTATACGACGGTTCTGGCGGAGGCGAGGCAGAAGATGTCGAAGCGCATCATGAATATCGCGAAAGTCCATGTGTCCAAGTTTATCAGCGGCAAAAGCGTGCGGGAGGCGATCATATCCGCCGATGAGCTAGCAAAGGCGCTCAGGACCGGCATGAAAAACGATGAGACGATCCGGAAATTCGGCCTGGAGCTGATCTCCGTCTCCATTCTCGGCATTCTCGCCCAGATCGATACGCGGAAAGCGCTGGAGGCAGCCACAAGGGAGGAGATATTAAAACAGCAGGACGATGCGATCTACAAACGCCGGAACGCGGCAATAGAACAGGAGCGCATTGTCAGGGAGAACGAACTGAATACGGAGATCAAGGTGGCGGAGAAGCAGAAAGAGAAACGGGAAAAGGAGATGGAGATGAAGCGTCTCGTGCAGGAAAAACAGGCTGAACTGGATGCGCAGAAGCTGGCGGACGATATCCGTCTGGAGGAGGAAAACTGCAGGTTCGTGGATCTGCAGACGGAAAACGAAAGGAAGAAATCCGATGCGAAGGCATATGACTCGGAAGTCATCTTAAAGACCTTTGCGGGCGTGGATAAGGATGTGATCAAAGCGCTTGTGACGAGCGGAATGGACAGCAGGGCGCTGATCGCCAAGGCGTTCGTGGAGATAGGCAATAAGGCAGACAAGATCGGCGTGCTGAACGTATCGCCGGATCTGCTCGAGACATTGTCGAATGCGTGATGAAACGGGAACGGATTTTTGGGAGATGGCGGTTTTCCGGCGAAGAGCGATGCGGCGTGGAAAAGGAGTATGACGGGTATGGAGAGAGGCATGAACAAGGTGGTCCTTGTCACAAGGAAGACAAGGCTGAAAGAGCTGATCTATAAATATAATACGGTGGAGCAGGCGCAGTTTTATATCGAACATATGGGTGCGGATTTTTCGGATTATCTCAGGGAAGACAGAAATTATCGGGAAGCTGTGGAGAAAGTGGCCGGCGCGGCGGAAAAATATGCCAGAGTGCAGCAGATCGACCGGGAATTTTTGCCGCATATGATCTTTGGGGAAAAGGACATCGTCATTGCCGTCGGGCAGGATGGACTGGTCGCGAACACGATGAAATATCTGGACAGACAGCCGCTGATCGGTATAAATCCGGATCCTGCCAGATGGGACGGCATCCTGCTCCCCTTTGAGGCGGGGCAGGCGGAGGCGGTTTTGCGCAGAACGATCGCCGGGAACCATACTGCAAAGGAGGTCACGATGGCACAGGCAAAAACGCGGGACGGCCAGGCCATGCTTGCCGTCAATGATCTGTTCATCGGACAGAAGACCCATGTATCCGCAAGATATGACATTACATGGAACCGCAGAACGGAACATCAGTCATCCAGCGGCGTCATTATCTCGACGGGGCTCGGCTCAACCGGCTGGTATCGGTCTGTTATCACGCAGGCGGCAGGGATCTGCAGGGCATTTGCAGGACAGAGTTTTAAGGAGGACAGACATGGCTGGGACGAGAACAGGCTGTTTTTTGCGGTGAGGGAACCTTTTCCGAGCCGTTCCACACAGACGGACATCGTCTTCGGAAAAATCGGGGAGACGGATCATTTCAGGATATTGTCCCAGATGCCGGGAAACGGCGTTATTTTTTCGGACGGCATCGAGAGCGACGCGATCGAATTTAACTCCGGCACGGAAGTTACGATAAAAATTGCTCCTCAAAAGGGCATACTTGTTGTATAATAGGCTGTGACAGGAGAGTGAAGCGTATGGCACGTATCAGTCAGGAAGAAAAAGAATTTATAAAACAATATGATATCACCCGGTACGACCGTCCCTCCGTCGCCGCAGACATGGCTGTTTTTTCGGTGATGGGAGAGCAGGGAAAAAGGCAGGCGAGGGATAAGGAGAACTACCGGAAGCTCCCGAAAAAGAAGCTGAAGATACTGCTGATCAAAAGGGGCGGCCATCCTTATAAGGGAGACTGGGCGCTGCCCGGCGGTTTTGGCAGAAGGAATGAGGAGATCTATGAGACGGCAAAACGGGAATTGTTCGAGGAGACGCAGATCTCAGAGGCCTATCTGAAGCTGATCGGCGTATTCGGCAAAGAGGGGAGAGATCCCAGAGGCTGGATCATTTCCCATACGTTTCTTGCGCTGATCGACGGAGAGAAATATCAGATCAGGGGCGGGAGCGATGCGCGGGATGCGGCATGGTTCGATGTGGAGTTTGTGCAGGAAGATGTGTCCGAGAAGCGGGAGAAAGATCATCTCAGGAGAAATACGATATACAGGCTGAAGCTGGCGTATGAAGGGGAGTCAGAGCCTGTTGTGCTGCAGGCTGTGGTCAGGAAAGAGGATGTGATACGGCATTTCCGCGCGGAGACAGAGTACTTTGTCGAGGAGGAGGACGGCATCGCATTTGACCATGCGAAGCTGATCTCCTATGCCCTTTTGCAGTTGAGGCAGGAGGCGGAGATGGACGGAAGGATCGTGTTTGACCTGATGCCGGAGTATTTTACGCTGACGGAGCTGCAGAATGTGGTCGAGATCATTCTGGGCAGGGAACTTCTGACCGCCAATTTCCGCAGGAAAATGGCGGTTTATGTGGAGGAGACGGATCGGATGATCACCGGGGCGGGACACAGGCCGGCGAAGCTCTTTCAGCGGAAAAGCCTGTTTGATTCACTGTGAAACAAGAATATAAATAAGGGAGGATTGACTATGAAACGCTATATGAATTCGGTACTGTTGTATGCCATTTTTGCGATGGCCGGAGGGGTATTTTACCGGGAATTTACAAAGTTCAGCGGTTTTTCCGCAAAAACAACGCTTTCGGTTGTACATACCCACTATTTCCTGCTGGGCATGCTGTTTTTCCTGCTGCTGCTCCTTCTGGAAAAGAGTTTTTCGTTTACCGGCGGGAAAACCGGCCGTGTGCTGGCTGCCTATCATACAGGACTGAACCTGACTGCGGTGATGCTGCTTGTGCGGGGCGTGACACAGGTGATAGTGCCTGAACTTTCTGCCGGCATGGATGCGGCGATCTCCGGCATCGCCGGGATAGGCCATATCCTGCTGGGGGTCAGCATGGTGCTTTTGCTGTTGCAGATCAGGCGCAGCGTGCCGGCGGAACGGGCGTGATCTGCAGGGATGACGAACTGATCCTGCCGGAAGAAAAAAGCGGTGTTTTCAGATCCGGGGATAGGCTTTTGCACTCCCGGATCTGTTTAAAAAGCTGCCGCCCTGGTCAGTGATGGCCGTGGTGGTGTTTCGGCATGCCCTCCGGCATGCGCTTTTGCCAGTCGGCGAGAAGCACGGACAGCAGACGGCCGAGCTCTTCCTGTTCCTGAGCGGTCAGGGCGGATAACGCCTCATCCGGCGCGATGGTTCCGTGGTGAAGGATGAAACCGCACTTTTGCAGCATGCCGAGGGGATCGGCGGGCATTTTCGGTTCTGTCTGCTCCATCCCGAAACGTGCCCTGCCCCTGTCGCAGCGCAGGGCATCTACAGGACAATGATTTCCGCATTGATCACAATATTGTTGACTCATAAAACATTCCTCTCTTTCCTGATCTTGAGTCCGGCATCCGGACAATATAACTGACTGTCGTAAAAATAAAATGCGTAATTCCATGAAAGCTACTTGGAATTACGCATTTATCATGCCACTCAGCATTTTTAGAATACCAGATTTGGGAGATTTGTCAAGAGCGGCGGAAGAAATACCTCTGGCTTCCCTGTGCGATGCCTTACAAGTCTACCCTTTGTCTTTCACGCATATATTTATAATACACAGAGACAAATTCTGCCAGACGGACGTAAAGCGCCGGCAAAGGCAAAGCAGAGCATCCGCTTTTGGCAGGAAAAAAGACCGGAAACTGCATTTTCGGAGAAAGGTAGGCGGCGCTATGCAAAAAAGCATACCGCCCAAAGGAGGAAAGCATGATGGATAAAGTAATTGAAAACAACCAGGTGACAGTGATGGGAAAGATCGTGAGCGGATTTTTTTTCAGTCATGAGATTTACGGAGAAGGATTTTACATGATGGATGTGGAGGTGGAGAGGCTCTCCGATTCCACGGATATCATCCCGGTGATGGTATCGGACCGGCTGATCGATGTGACACAGGATTATACCGGCGTAAATGTCTCCATCGGAGGACAGTTCAGATCCTACAACAGACATGAGGAAAAGAAAAATAAACTGGTGCTGTCGGTCTTTGCGCGGGAGATCGATTTTATCGAAGAGATGGAGGAGAACGCCAAGACAAACCAGATCTTTCTGGACGGTTTTATCTGTAAGGAACCGATCTACAGAAAAACGCCTTTGGGCAGGGAGATCGCGGATCTTCTGCTGGCGGTGAACAGGCCTTACGGAAAGTCGGATTACATTCCCTGCATCTGCTGGGGGAGGAACGCCCGGTTTGCCAGCACTTTTCAGGTGGGGGACCGCTGCATGATCTGGGGACGTATCCAGAGCCGTGAATATATGAAAAAGATCACGGAGGAAGAACTGGAAAAGCGGATCGCCTATGAAGTGTCCGTCAGCAAACTGGAGACGGGCGAATAAAATGAATTTTTAAAAAATTACAAATTGTCCGGTGCAGGTACATTGACACTGGCATTAGAAAATGATATATTGGATTTGAGATAGAGGTTGCGCCTGTTATCAGTAATCTGTCTGATGTGGCAGTCACAGGGGAGGACGGATAAAAGGGGCCGGCGCCGAAGGGGGTTGTTTTACTGCGGAACACTTCCTGGGCATATATTGAATAAATATATGACTGTCATCGGGCAGATGGGGCGCTATCGTAACAAGGTCTGTTTGGCGGCTCATGTTGCATGGGCCGTTTTCTAGTACATATCATAGCAAACGACAAAATATTTGCCGTCTGCTGTAAACCCTCCGGGGGATGCGGACGGATTTGCATCGGAAATATGCCGCTTTGCGGCGCAAATCCGGCGCAGGAAACGAATCAAAATGCAGGCATTTTGTTCGTTTCCTATACATAAAAAGGGAAAGGCCTGTCACTATACTATTTATATTATCTGTAGAAAATGGAGGAAAAGTATGTCAGTATTTACAGGAGCAGGCGTGGCGATCGTCACACCATTTCACGAGGATTACAGTATTAATTATGAGGCCTTTGCCGAGCTGATCGAGTATCAGATCGCAAATTCCACGGATGCCATTATCGTGATGGGCACGACGGGGGAATCGGCTACGACGAGCATCGAGGAACATATAGATGCGATTCGGTTCTGTGTAAAAACAGTAAATAAGAGGGTACCTGTTGTGGCGGGGACCGGTTCTAACGCTACGGATACGGCGATCCATTTATCGGTGGAAGCAGAAAAATGCGGGGCGGACGGGCTGCTGGTGGTTTCCCCCTATTACAATAAAGCTACCCAGAACGGCTTATACAGACATTTTAAAGCGATCGCGGATTCCGTAAAGCTGCCGATCATTTTATATAATGTGCCAAGCAGGACAGGGTGCAATATCCTGCCGGAGACAGTAGTAAGGCTCTGCCGGGATGTGGAAAATATCGTAGGCGTGAAAGAGGCGAGCGGAAACATTTCCCAGATCGCAAAATTGTTTGCCCTCGCGGACGGTATGGTGGATGTCTATTCCGGAAATGACGATCAGATCGTGCCGATCCTGGCGTTGGGAGGAAAAGGGGTCATCTCCGTACTTTCCAATGTGGCGCCTAAACAGACACATGATATCTGTCAGCTTTATTTTGATGGGAAGGCGGCGGAGAGCGCCGCACTTCAGCTGAAGGCGATCCCGCTGGTGGATGCACTGTTTTGCGAGGTGAATCCGATTCCGGTGAAGAAGGGCGTTGCGCTGATGGGAATCGCGGCAGGACCGCTTCGGATGCCGCTTTCGGAGATCGAACCGGCGCATGAGGAGATGTTGAAAAAGGCAATGACGGAGTTCGGATGTGAGATAAAAGCGTGAAAGGAATGAAGATTTTCTAAGGCCGTAAAGGACGCTGCCTAAGAAAATCTAAGTCATTCCTCGAAGAATCGCTGAAGCGATTCTTCCACAAGTTTCACGGATCGTCTGTGCCGCCGATGGCGGCATGATGGGAAGCGTGAGTTTACAACAGATAACCGGAAGTTATGCCTGCGTCTTTGGGCGCAGGCGCGGAAAGGCAGGTGGATTTTATGATTCGGGTAATTTTGCATGGCTGCAACGGCAAGATGGGGCAGATGGTGACGGAGTTGTGCAGTCAGGAGGAAGAGATCAGGATTGTTGCGGGCGTCGATGCGTTTCAGCACGGAAGCGGAGAATACCAGGTTTATCGGGATATTTACCAGTGTAATATCGCGGCGGATGTGGTGATTGACTTTTCCACTGCGGGCGCTATTGACGGTCTGTTGAATTATTGTGTGGAAAAAAAGCTCCCCTGCGTGCTATGTACGACCGGTTTATCCTCTGAACAACTTGAGAGGGTAAGGGAGGCATCAGAGAAAACGGCAGTGCTCCGTTCCGCCAATATGACGCTGGGGATCAATCTGCTGATGAAGGTGCTGCGGGAGGCCGTAGCCGCCCTTGCACCGGCGGGGTTTGATGTGGAGATCGTGGAAAAACATCATAATCAGAAGGTGGACGCGCCCAGCGGTACCGCGATTGCGCTGGCAGATGCGATGAACGAAGAAATGGGCGATGTCTATGAATATGTATATGACAGAAGCTGGGTGCGCCAGAAAAGGGACAAGAAGGAACTGGGAATTTCCGCTGTCCGCGGCGGTACGATCGTGGGGGACCACGATGTGATCTTTGCGGGGGCGGACGAGGTTATCACCTTCTCGCACAGGGCCTACTCGAAAGCCGTCTTTGCCAAGGGCGCCATTCAGGCAGCGAAGTTTTTGACCGGGAAACCCGCCGGCCTCTACTCCATGTCCGATGTCATCGAAAATGGAGAATAGACGAGCCGGAAGGCGAGTCTATTCGATACGGTGCGATCTGCGAAGCGGATTGCAGCGGGACCCGAACGAGCCGGAACCCGAAAGAGCCGGCAGGAGATAAAACAACATGAACGAAATGGAATTAAATTTTTTGAGGAGCCTGGCCAATCAGTATCCGACGATCGCTTCCGCCTCCACGGAGATCATCAATCTGCAGTCTATTTTGAACCTCCCGAAGGGGACGGAGCACTTTATGACGGATATCCACGGGGAGTCGGAGCAGTTTAACCATATATTGAAAAACGGCTCCGGTTCCGTGCGCCGAAAGATCAATGAAGAATTCGGCAATACCATGAGTGAACGCGATAAAAAAGCGCTGGCGACTCTGATCTATTATCCGAAAGAGAAACTGGATATTGTCCTGCAGAGCGAGGATAATATAGAAGACTGGTATAAGATCACGCTGCATCGGCTGGTGCAGATCACAAAGCGGGTGGCGTCCAAATATACCCGCTCCAAGGTGCGGAAAGCTTTGCCGGCGGATTTCGCCTATATCATCGAGGAGCTGATCACGGAGAAGGCGGAACTGTCAGATAAAGAGGCATATTACAACGAGATCATTCATACGATCATCCGTCTGGACCGGGCGCAGGAATTTATCACGGCGTTAAGTTATCTGATCCAGCGCCTCGTCATCGATCATCTCCATATCGTGGGGGACATTTACGACAGGGGGCCGGGGCCCCATGTGATCATGGATACCTTAAGCGAATACCATTCGGTGGATGTACAGTGGGGAAACCATGATGTGGTCTGGATGGGCGCGGCCAGCGGACAGGCGGCGTGTATCTGCAATGTGATCCGCATGGCGGCGAGATACGGCAATCTCGCCACGCTGGAGGAAGGCTACGGCATCAATCTGATCCCGCTTGCCACCTTCGCGCTGACAACTTATGCGGATACCAACTGCGATGCGTTCAGGGTGCACTACGATAATGACTACAATACAAAAGATCTGGCGCTGGATACCAGAATGCATAAAGCGATCACGATCATGCAGTTTAAGCTGGAGGGACAGGTGATCCGCAGGAACCCCTGTTTTGAGATGGAGGACAGGCTTCTTCTGGATAAGATCGACTATGAGAAAAAGACGGTTCTGATCGGCGGGAAAGAGTACGCGATGAACGATGTGGATTTTCCGACGGTGAATCCGGAGGATCCGTATGCGCTTTCGAGGGAAGAACTCGAAGTGATGAAACGGTTGATCAAGGCGTTCATGAATTGTGAAAAACTGCAGAAGCATGTGCGGTTTTTATTCGCGAAGGGCGGGCTTTACAAAGCTTATAACTCCAATCTTCTCTACCATGGCTGCGTGCCGATGGATGAAGAGGGAAATTTCCTGAAAGTAAATGTATTCGGAAAGACTTACAGCGGCAGGGAGCTCTACGATGTACTGGAGCATTATGCCAGAAGAGGGTATTACTCGAAGCACCATCCGGAGGAGAAGATGAAGGGGCAGGATATCATGTGGTATATCTGGGCTGGCCCTAAGTCCCCGGTATTCGGCAAGGACAAGATGGCTACCTTTGAGCGGTACTTTGTGGCGGATAAAGAGACCCATAAAGAGCAGAAAAACGCCTACTACAGACTACTGGACAACGAGGCGATCATCAATAAGATCCTGGAGGAATTCGGGCTGGATACCAATGAATCCCATATCGTCAACGGGCATGTGCCTGTGGAGGCGAAGAAGGGGGAATCGCCCATCAAGTGCGGCGGAAAATTATTTATCATCGACGGCGGCTTTTCCAAAGCTTATCAGGGAAAGACCGGCATTGCGGGTTATACGCTGGTCTGCAATTCCTATGGGATGCGGCTTGTCGCCCATGAGCCTTTTGAATCGGCGGATGCGGCGATCAAAAACGAATCCGATATTTTTTCCGACAGCGTGATCGTGGAAACGATGAAACAGCGTCTGCGGGTCGCGGATACGGATATCGGCACGGAGATCCGGGAGCGGATCCGTTCACTGGAGAACCTGCTGCAGGCATATCGGGACGGCAGCCTTGTTGAAAAAAATATATAAAAATGCATAGGATATGTAGAACCTCAGCTTTTCGGGCTGAGGTTTTTTTGAGCAAAGGTTATTTCCGCGAGCAACGAGCTAAGTGCCGTGCCTGCACGAGTAATTGGCTGCTGCCGCGAGGGTGAAATGTCCCTTAGCTTGTTACGGGGTATTTCACTTTGCGGTACCTGTCGCACTGTTTACACCGTTTGCTACGCCGTTTGCCATATCGTCTACAGCGTTTGCGGCGCCGTCCACAACATCTTCCACGGCGCCGGCTGCACCGTCAGCCACATCTCCGGCAGCGTTACCTATGTTGTCTGCTGCCGTGTTGCCGTTCGTCGTACCGTTGCCAGTAGTGGTGTTGCCGGCAGTACCGTTCGCTGTGCCGTTGCCGGTGGTGGTATTGCCTGCAGTACCGTTCGTTGTACCGTTACCTGTGGTATTGTTGCCGTTATCCGCAACGGTGCCGTTGTTCTCGTTGTCTGCAGCAGTGTTGTTATTTGCGTTGTTGTTATCTGTTGCAGCGTTATCATTCTCTGTCTGATTATCAGCCATGTCTCCCTTATTTCTGTCTGTGCCGCAGCCGTAAAGGGCAAAGGCAGACATCAGAAGAAGCATGGAAACAGCCAGAGCGGTTCTGAACTTTTTCATAATATGAATGCTCCTTTCCATAAATGAATCGACGTGGAAAATTCCATTCGTCAAGGTTAGTATGGACAAAGAAGAGAATTCTATGTACTATAAAAGAAAAAAATTAAAAATTTTGACAGGCGGACGGGACGGCCGGACAGGAAAAAACGGGGCGGTGGACGTATGGACAGGGAAAGATTTACGCGGCGTATTTTTTCGATTTTAGTGATCTGGGCAGTCATGCTGGCGATACTTTGTTTTTCGGAGAAAAGTGCGAAGGAGGATGTGCCCGAAAAGCTGCAGGCGCGGCAGCAGACGGGGCAGGAAAGAGATAAGGCAGATCAGGCGGCAGGGAAAGAGGAAGCGGAGAAAGAGCGCGGGGAGACAGAGGAAGAGAGAGGCGCTTATGTTTCCGGGAGCGGCATAAAATTCGCAAAATCGCTTTCGGAGGAGGTTGCAGCAGCGCTTGAAAACGGGGATACGGAGTTTTTGGTGGGGATCGCATTCGGTGAAAAGTTCGATTACGGCGTGTACAGTTTGTCAGGAAAAAATACCGCTCATAAAAAGGGATCCTGGCATTCCGATGAGTTGTTATATTTTTTTGACGGGGAGGGGCATCGCTTCAGCGGGTTTTCCTACTCCTATACAGATTGGAGCGAACCGTTTCTGGAGATGGAGGCGCATGATCCTGTTTTTCTGCTTCTGGAGGCTTTCGGAGAGCCGGATACCTGTGAGGTGTGGGAGAGGGGTTCCGGAGGGGAGAAGACAGGGCTGCAGG
This sequence comes from [Clostridium] symbiosum, assembly GCA_021769625.1. Classification (GTDB taxonomy): domain Bacteria; phylum Bacillota; class Clostridia; order Lachnospirales; family Lachnospiraceae; genus 1XD8-76. Next base: position 28,869 of record JAETSN010000034.1, read on the forward strand.
CGGAATGGTATTTTGAGAAGGCAGTGCTGAAAGTTTATGAATATGATGCGGAGATAAAAGAGATAGAGTACAGAGCGCTGGAGGATGCGGCGGACGGCGATGGGACCGGGATCGAATCCGATTTTGAAAAAAGAATGGCGCTGGGATCGGAATATGAGAGGGCGGAAGCGGTCTATAGCTGGGATATGGATACCTCCGGGACGTTAGAATATGATCAGGATTGCGGGGAGGAATCTGCAAGGCAGATTTTGCAGGAACAGGGATTTGACGTGTCGGCTCCGGAGAGTTCTTTTTGTGATGAGGAAGAGGGAATTTACGGGGCATGCTATGCGGACGGCCCAAAGGAAAGATACTGTTTTGTCATATATGGAGACGGCTTCATCGATTATACGGTGAAGGAGCTGAAGGAGGCGGGAGAGCCGGAACATCTTATTTACAGATGCGATGAGACGGGGGCTGTGGTGCAGGAGACCCAGTACGATGCATGGGGGATACGGATGGCGGAGGCTTCTTATAAATACTATGACGGCGTGCCGTTTCCGTTTTTGACAGTAGACTGGAACACAGGATATTATGGCAGCGGCACCATGACGTACCATCTGTGCCGTGATCAGAAGACGTGGTTTTTGGATAAGGACGTGTGGGTAAATGATAGGGGAAGGGTGAAGACGGTGAGCGAGACCGATTTTTCCGACAGAAAAGTAAAAGACTATTTTTGGTATTTTGATACGTTCAAGTATCGCGCCGACGGGAAACTGCGCGTGATCCAGGAAGAGATACCGTTTCAATACGCGAGCGGGGAGGAAGAAATACGCCCGGATGTTTTGGAGAGACCGTATTTCGGGGAGATGAAATTTCAGTATGACAGGAGCGGAACGCTCAAAAAAATAGACTACTATCATACGGACTGGGATTACGGGACATGGGATCAAAGCGGCTATATAGATTTTGACGGGCAGGGCCGCATGGTGCATAATCATTATTATGTCACCCACGGTTATCACAGTAAATTTTATTTTTATCATGGGGAGGAAGAAAGGCCCCGGGTTGTTGCGAGCTGGTGCTGGGGGTATGGGTTTGAGGAGATCTCGGTGTATCAGCCGCTGGACGAAATATATACGGATCGTCGGATAAGCACGCCGTGAGTATAACGGATGCGCACAGGTATCCTGGAAGAACATGTGTTATTTATGGGCAGTGTAAACTATGAACAGCAGTAAATATGCCGCCTGGCGGCTGCAAAAGGAGAGGGATCGACATGAAATTCAGGCCTTGTATAGACATTCATAACGGAAAGGTAAAACAGATCGTGGGGGCGAGTCTGAAGGACGCGGGGGATCAGGCTGCGGAGAATTTTGTCTCGGATCAGGACGCCGCATACTATGCGAAATTGTATCAGGAATACGGTCTGAAGGGCGGCCATGTGATTCTGCTGAACGGGAGGGACAGCGATTTCTATGAAGCCACAAAAAGACAGGCTTATCTTGCGCTTTCGGCATATCCGGGCGGCCTGCAGGCGGGCGGCGGGATCACGGCGGAAAATGCGGCGGATTTTATAGGGGCGGGGGCGTCCCATGTGATCGTCACATCCTATGTATTTCAGGGCGGGGAGATTCTGGAGGAAAACCTGAAGAAGCTGGTGCAGGCGGTGGGAAAGGAACATCTGGTGCTGGATGTGAGCTGCAGGCGGAGAAGGGACGGTTATTATATCGTGACGGACAGATGGCAGAGGGAGACGGATATCAGGATAACGCCATGCCTTCTGGAGAGGCTTTCCGCTTCCTGCGATGAGTTTCTGATCCATGCGGTGGATGTGGAGGGGAAAAGAAACGGCATCGAGGAGAAGTTGTTAAAGGAACTTGCCGGGTGGCAGGGAATACCGGTCACCTATGCGGGCGGTGTCCGGAATCTGGAGGATCTGCGAAGGTTACATGAGATAGGGAAGGGGCGGATCGATGTGACGATCGGTTCGGCGCTGTCTGTTTTTGGCGGGAGTCTGGATTTTGAGGAAGCGGTCAGATACTGCGGGGAGGGATAAGGGGCTGCACATATAGAAAAACAGCCCCTGACGAGGAGCTGTTTCTTTTTTAATCCGTATGACAATACTGCAAATTCTCAATAAAATGCAAACAAAGATATTTCTTATTTAGAACTTCTTAATTTATATTATATTAAAGAACGGGCACAAATTGTAATATTGATTAATTGTTGTGTATAATCCCGAAAACTGTCAAAGTCTTGAAATTATAATTTGGTTACGTTTACAGCCTGAGGGCCTTTTGCGCCGTCAACTACTTCGTATTCAACAGCAGCGCCTTCCTCAAGAGACTTAAAGCCTTCCATGTTCAGCCCGGAATAGTGTACGAATACATCATTGCCGTTCTCGTCAGAAATGAAGCCGTAACCTTTCTGGTTGTTAAACCATTTTACTGTACCTTTGTTCATAATGATACCTCCAAAAGATGATATAAAGTTAGAAACGTGTAGTGCTGAATATATTCTGTAAATAAATTCGGCAACATGCATAGTATATCATGAAAGATTCTGAATGTAAAGCAGATAAAATACTTTTTTATCGGAAAAAAATAGATTAATTTTTCCCCGATGAATCTGCTGTTTAACATCCAAATATATAGCAGGCGCAAACATGATACTATTTATTCCACGGCATAAAACATTTCCGGCAGGGTTTCGTTTATATAATATTTTGCGTTGGAGGCCATGACAACCTCCAGCTTATTGTACATCAGGGAGCTGGAAGGAGAAATGCCGCGGGTTAAGTAACGGTGCAGCAGCTTTACGGCAAAATATCCCTGATTGAAGGGTTCATGGCAAATGGTTGCAGAAATCCTGCGTTTTTCCAGATAATTGTATATTTGTTCATTCAAATCGTAACCGATAATGATGGGTGCAGGGTTCAGGTTTAATGCCTGGACAGCGTCACTGGTTTGGATCAGTGCGTCAAAGCTTACATAAATCCCCTGAAAATCCGGATGGGAGGAGAATAAATGAAGCAGAGAATCGTATACATCGGAACTGTCTCTGTTACAGCGTACAATGTGTTTGATGTTTAGATGATCGTGCTTCGAGAGCTCTTTTCTGAATCCGGTGATCCGCTGCTCAATTGCGTGTACGGAATCTTTGAGTGTCAGGATCAGGATGTCGGAGGGGGCAGAAAGAAATTTGGAAAAAAGTTCCCCTGCAAGGATCCCCGACTGGATATAGTCGCAGCCGATATAGCAAAGCTGGTTTGCCGTAGGAATTTCAACATTGATGATCACCACCGGAAACCCTTCATTGGAGAGCCTGTCAATATCGTTGGACAGCATCTGGGGATCGTTCGGAGCGATGGCAATCCCGTTGTACCCCTGCTCTGGCAGTGTGCGGATCAAATGCAGCTGTTCCTCGGGATGCAAAATGTCTGTAACAAAATAGTCTACAGTAATGCCCTGCGCAGCAAAATCATTGCGGGCAGAATTCACGCCGTTTTCTACCTGAGCCCAGAAAAAGGCCGGATGCGAAAACACTACTACCGCAATTTTGTATTCTTTTTTCATCACAAGGAAACGTGCCGATTCATTTGGAACATAATCATATTCTTTTAATGCATCGAGTACCTTTTGACGGGTCAGAGGTTTCACATTCGGGTTATTGTTAAGGACACGGCTGACAGTGGCTCTTGAGATGCCCAGTTTATCTGCAATTTCTGAGGTTGTCATAAAATACTCCTTTTTTGATATTTTTGTTACATTGTAACATGACAGTATTTGGAAATCAATAGCTTTGCATTAATTTGAAATGTGATAATGTTTCCAAAAATCTGTAAGAAAAGATAAATTGTCGTATTCACAATGATTTTTTTTGACCGGACAGTGGAATTTCCGGCCCAGTAATTTAACGGAATCTTCCGAATGCGACAAAGGCTGTGTATACCAGCGTGGGTCGTCCAGTGTTTCCAAAGTGCGAACTTCCATTATTCTTCCACACTGGAATAACAGGACCGCATCAAACCAGATATATCCCGATTTCGTTACGATAAAAAGCAGTATCTGACGATCCCAAAAGTGGGTGCGGGCATATGACAGTGCCTTCCGGTAGAAATGGCAGTCCTGTTTGTCACGGAAGTACAGATCGATGCCTTTGTGTGAGGCGTAGCAGTCCGTTATAAAATCCAGATATTCCATGGATGTCTTTTCATCCAGACTGACAGTCTGGATTACGGTATAATAATGGATCAGGGCAGAAAGTTCCAGTACATGTACTTCGTCCAGATTCGGATATAGCTGGAAAAATGTCTGTGCAGAAAACGTATCCGGATCATAGTCTGAAAAGTTGAGCGGGCACAGTGTATTATCGGAAAAAACAGCCCGTTTAACAATGCCGTTTTCATGCAGGATATATAGTGTTGTTTTAGGCGGAAGCAGGTAGTTCATCACTTCGCCCAGGTTTCTCCAGGTATATGGATTTATGTCGCAAAATAAAAAATTCGGATCGATCATGACTGCACCTCCCACACAGATACTGAATATGGAGAAAGCAACAGAGCGATCTCTGATGTTCCCTCCATATAATGAGAATTATATTTCGGTATAAATTTTTTGAAACCTGTATAAGTGACGGAGAAATCCTGCTTTTGCTCCGTGACGTTGGCGATCCACAAAAAGAGCCTGTGTTCGTCATAATGGCAGTTTATTTCAATTCCCTCTGCATCTGTGCGGAACGGAACAGGAATCTCAAGATCATCCAGGAACTGCGCGGTAATATGTTCTGCAATTTTTACATTGGGAAGCGGCAGAACGCTTTGCAGAATACTGCAGGGGAACATTTCCATGTTCAAATGCGGAATGCCGGGGCCTATAATTAAATTTTTCCCGGTCATTGCATAGTCCCGGAGAAGAGTCTGCACGTCTTCGGACATAAAGTCATATGTCGGGGAAAAGACATAATCATACTGCACAAGCTTTTCCAGTGACTGGTGCGTGTCGCTGACATTATAATCAACGTCTGCATCCAGGAGCAGCTGCACGGTATTTTCAAACCAGTGTTCTGTGGCCCAATGGTCGGAATCCGTATCAAAGTGCCGGAATCCAAAGATGTTTCCGACAGAAAACAAATTGGGAGGAAGCCGGAATCCGGGGGCAAATGTATTGACATCCAGAGGGGCGAGATCAAAAGTTGACAGAACCGACTTCAAACGGGCACAGTCATAATTTTTCAGGACCAATACTCTGGGGCGTCTGAAAAACTTCCATATTTTGTTTTGATGCAGAAAATCCAGAAATTTTCTATAAAAGTTGAAATACTCCGGACGTATACTGTTATTATTTTTGATCGGACTGCCCTGCCAGCGGTCACGCTCCACCAGCATATAAAAATTAATGGCCTTCAATCCGTTCATAAAAGCATAGCCGGTGGTGAATTCTTCTTCCCACGGAAGAAATGTACGGGGAAATTCATACCAGACTCCGCTTCCATATTCAGGCACGAAGGGGAGGATACTGCTTCCGCTCATATACCTTATTTTTTCCCGCATGGATTTTGTGGATGTACAGTTGGGATACATATCTATACCGCAAATATCTACACTGTTCTGCTCAATACGGATGTTATCTGAGGGAGTATAATAATGATAGCCTGTATTTTGATAGAACGGGAGCGAGATGCCATAACTTCTCCACATATCCGCAAAGCGCCGCAGGCACCAACAGATCTGATACTCTTTGTATTCTGCCCAGTCCAGATAAAAGGGCAGATCCTCTTTTTTGGTTCCGCGAAATCCGGTCGGCGGGTCGAGTTCTTCAAAGCTGTGATAAGAACTTCGGTAAACAGTGTTCAGCGTTTCGATATTCAAGTATTTCTTTTCAAGCATTTGCCGGTATAATGCGATCGAATCGGGGTGATAGTCGGAAACGTAAGGCCGTTCCCTGAAAAAGTAACAGGTTTCATTGTCCGATTGGATTGCGATGATATTTCCATCTGGATAAGCATGTTTTTTGATAATAGGTGAGAGTGCATGGAAATATAGGGAAACCTCCTCATAAAATCGCTCACTCGCATAGCTGGGCACGGGAATCACCTTGGGGGAATGCGGGAGATTTACCGGTGTTCCAAAAGGTGAACGCGCCTGCATGGAGGGATCGAGAACGATCCGCTTCGGATAGCCGAAATACGTCATTTCCGAATTGATATGAGGACCGGGACGCACATGGACATAGAGTTCGAGTTCTTCACACAGAGATAAGAAAGCATCTATATCTTTTCCGGCATCGACAGAACCGAAATCAAAAACACCCCGGGAGATTTCATGGACAGACCAGGGAATATAAGTCTCAACGATGCCAAATCCCATTTTCTTAATATTCATTAAAGTGTCCCGCCATAAGCTGCGGTCCTGCCGCCAGTAATGTACAGAACCGGAATAAAGAGGCAGCAGGCCGGTATCTGTCAAAAGACCTTCTTTTACGACTTTTATGCCCATATGTATCACGCACCTTTCCATTGAAATATTACAATGTAACATAATTATTAGACCAATATAACATTTGTAATCTGGAATAGTCAATCAATAAAAGAGAATTTTACGTATTGCACAAAAAAAGAACGTCATGTTTGTACAATATACACATTGAAAATATATTGACACGAAAAAAGATGTACAATATAATAAAAACATAAAATGAACACGAGTACAGAATGCAAAGGAGGAAATAACATGAAAAAAAGAGCATTAGCGGTTGTAATGACGGCAGCAATGCTGGCGGCAAGCTTGGCCGGATGCGGAAATGCATCAAAGGCACCGGAGGCATCAGAGGCACAGACCGGCAGTTCCGGGGGAGGCGGGAAAAGGGTCCTGACTTTTAATACGAACTCATGGGCCGCACCTCAGAATGTGGAAGGACTTCAGGAGCTGTTTGACCAGTGGGAAGAAGAAAATAATGCCGAGCTGGAAATTACGGTGAGCACGGACGATTATCTTTCCAAACTGCTGCAGGACATCAATGCGGGAAATGAGGCGGACGTTGTCATGGTGGATGGATCAAACCTTGCGGAGATCAACAAGACGGGCGCACTGATTTCTCTGGATAAATGGTATACAGAAGAGAAAAGAGCAGAGCACTATCCATATGCCGCAGAGGGCTGCGTCGTGGACGGCGAGGCAAAGTCCATCTGGTTTCACGGAGGACTCTGGAACTTATATTACAGGGAAGATCTTCTGAAGGAAGCCGGATTTGACGGACCACCGAAGGACTGGGATGAGCTTCTGGAGATAGGAAAAGCCCTCACAGTGGACGAGGACGGAGACGGTGTGATCGATCAGTACGGACTTGGCATTCCGGCATTTCCGGACGCAGTGACAGCCTGCACCCTGCTTCCCTGGTTCTGGGGACATGGAGACAATGCAGAATTGACCAATGGGAAAGATAAGGTGATCTTCGGCGAGGGAGAGAGCTTCGATGCAATGCTGGATACAATGGAATTTATTCAGACATTGATCGATGAGCAAGTTGTAGCGCCGGATATCGCGTCGGTGAATTTTAATGACGTGGAGGCCAATTTTGTCGGCGGACAGACTGCAATGGCGATTTTAGGAAACTGGCACTATCCGTTGATGAAGGATGCCGGCGGGGAAGAATTTATCTCCAAAGTCGGTATAGCAGATATTCCGGCGGTTCCGGGACAGGAGCCGTGCACGACGGCGGGAGGATGGAACCTGGCGATGTTTACGGATGATCCGGAGCAGCAGGAACTGGCATGGAGTTTCATGGAGTTTTACAGAGGGATCGAAGTGCAGACTCTCTTTACAAGAATGGGACAGATGTCAAGCCTTTTGGCAGTATATGAGCAGGATGAGTTTAAAAACGATCCCGTATGGCAGGTATATTCACAGGGGCTGTATACGGCAAAACCGAGAGACGGCGTTCCGTTCTACAGCGCGGCGGATGAAGGATTTAAAGATATTGTGCAGAGCGCGGCAACGGGGGAGACGGATCTTGCGGGAGTCATCAAAAAAGAAGCGGAAGAAGCTCAAAAAGCTGCAGATGAGATCATGAAACAGTAGGACGTTAAAACGGTGCTGCCGCACAAAGATGTGCGGCAGCATTTTCCAAAAGAGGTGTGGTATGAGTAAATTTCTGAGAAAACATATATACCTGGTTTTTATCCTTCCGGCATTGATCTGGGTGGGGGTATTTACAGTATATCCGTTTTTTTATTCCTTCTATATCAGTGTGACAGACCTGAATCTGCTGAGGATGGGAGCGGAAGAATTTGTTGGCTTGCGGAATTATCAAGAATTGTTTCAGAACAAAGATTTTCTTCACAGCTGCATAGTGACATTAAAGTTTTCTCTGGCAGTGGTCGTGGGGCAGTTTGTGGGAGGGTTTGCGCTCGCATATTTGTTTCAGAAAAAGCGTTTTCTGTCGGGGATCGGAAGAACGAGTGTGATTTTACCGTGGGTAATTCCGCCGGTAGCGCTGGGGCTTATGTGGAAATGGATACTCAGAAGCGGCAAGATGGGGCTTCTGAATGCGGTGTTCATACAGCTTGGAGCCGCCCCGAAAGACTGGCTGGGTGTGGATATGGCCCTGAGTACATTGATATGTGTAACGGTCTGGATCGGGGTACCGTTTACGTTTATGCTGGAGATGGCAGGCTTGCAGAAGATACCGCAGGAGTTATATGAGGCCGGAGCCATAGACGGTGCGGACAGCCTGCAGAAATTTATTTATCTGACCATTCCGATGATGAAAAGCACATTCCTGATCAATCTGATCATGATCACGATCGGGACGATCGGATACTTTGATATTATTTATGCGCTGACAGGCGGCGGGCCGAACAGTGCGACGGAAGTGCTTCCGCTCTATATGTATAATTCCGCATTTAAGTTCCATCAGCTGGGACAGGGAGCCGCGATGGCTGTGATCATGCTTTTGATCAGCCTGGTACTCACATTGATCTATATGTTTGCGTTCAGGGGGGATAATGAAGAATGAAAAAATCTAGAATAGCAAAGACGATAGGTGTTTACATATTGATTATTGCGGTTATCCTGCTTTTCCTCACACCGATCTACTGGGTGTTCATCACGTCGTTTAAACAGACGGGAGACATGTTTGCGTACCCGCCGGAGTGGTATGTCAAGAATCCTACACTGGAACACTATAAGCTGGTTCTTTTCAGGACCCTGATGCCGATCGGATTTCGGAATTCATTTATCATCAGTGCAAGCGCGGTCGTGATAGCCGGTGTTTTATCCGTGATGGCCGCATATGGATTTTCCAGATATAAATTCAGGGCAAACCAGCCGTTGATGCTGATCCTTCTGATCACGAAGATGCTGCCGGCAAGCGTGCTGATCGTTCCGCTGTATGTGATGATGAATAATATGCATCTGCTGGATACATTTCAGGGAACTATCGCGGTTTATGTTTCTGTCAATATACCGTTCTCTGTGTGGATCATGAAATCCTTTTATGATTCGATCCCCAAAGAGCTGGATGAAGCGGCAATGATCGATGGATGCTCCACCTTCCAGACGTTTATAAGAATTTTGCTTCCGCTCACGAAGCCCGGGATCATCGCAACCTCTGTCATTACGTTCTTTACGTGCTGGAATGAGTTTGTGATCGCGCTGACGCTGACCTCAAGCAGTAAAGTTCAGCCGATGTCAATAGGTCTTTATACATTTATGACGGAGCAGGGTGTGAAATGGGGTCCGATAACATGTGCAACAGCAATTGCGATATTTATTCCGGCAATGTTGTTTGTTGTTTTCCAGAAATACTTTATTGCCGGTATGACAAGCGGAGCAGTGAAAGGATAAGAGAAGATGAGTATAAAAGCACACATGGTCTGCCACACACATTGGGACAGAGAGTGGTATTTGACAAGAGAAGAATTCAGAACAAAACTGGTACGTCTGATAGATGGCCTGCTGGATATTATAGAGACTGTTCCGGAGTATGTTTCTTTTATGCTGGACGGACAGACGATCGCGATCGAAGATTATCTTGCGATAAAACCTTACCGGAGGGAGGAACTGTTCGGGGCATTGAAATCGGGAAAGATCATCTGCGGACCATGGTATATTCTCCCGGATGAACTGTTGATCAGCGGCGAGTCCCATATCCGGAATTATATGAAAGGGACGGAAGTGGTGAAAGAATGCGGCGGGAAAATGGAAACGGCATATCTTCCGGATTCGTTTGGACACCCGGCTCAGATGCCCCAGATCGTGGAAGGACTGGGTATGAATACGATGGTCTTCTGGCGCGGGGTTTCCCATGCGGTGGAGAAGACGGAATTCTACTGGGAGTCTCCATTTTCGGATGCCAGGATTTTGTGTGTACATATGCCGCACGGTTATGGAAACTGCGGAAATCTGAGTGATGATATGGATGTCACGGTGCCGAGAGTGCAGGAGCTGATCGGGAGCCTGGGCGCCAGAGCAACGACAGATCTGGTGCTTTTGATGAATGGATCAGATCACATTGTCGGACAGAAAAATATCGGCAGGATCGTAGAACAGCTGAACCGGCAGCTGGCAGGATGCCGCATTGTATTGTCTACCATGGAGGATTACCTTAAGGAATTGAAAGAGAATCTGGGAGAGCTTCCCGTATTTTCCGGGGAGTTCAGATCGGGGGAGCGTTCCATGCTCTTAGGAGGAACGCTGTCTACCAGAATCTATTTGAAACAGAAAAATGATATCGTGCAGAACAAAGCAGAGAGATATCTGGAACCGATGTTCGCCATAGAAGCGTTGGGAGGGGGGCAGTATGACAGCAAAGGGTATTTGGATTATATCTGGAAAAAGATCCTGGAGAATCAGCCCCATGACAGTATTTGCGGATGCAGTATCGATGAAGTGCATCAGGAAATGATGAGCCGGTATGCGTGTGTGGAACAGCTGGAAGATACGCTGATGTCGGATTTTGTGGTACGGGGAGAAAAAAGGGATCCGTCAGACCATGGGAGAAGGGCGGGGATCTGTCTGTTTGAACCGACGCCGAGATCGACGCCGTCTTATGCGGAAATCGATATCTATCTGGATGAAATGCTTGTCCAGGAGGTAAATTTCACAAAGTCGGTCATTGTGGATTATGAGGATCAGATTCAGCATCCCGAAATACCTTCCGGGATCCGGATCACGGATGAAAAGGGGAGAGAGATCCCGCATGTCATACTGAAAGCAGAAAAGGCTTATGATACTTTATACCAGGACCATACATCGCCGGAGATCTATAAAGTAAATAAGATCAGGGCGGGAATTTTGCTCCCGGAATTTACATATGGCTGCCATCAGCTTTTTGTTGAACCGGCCGGAGCAGAGACCGGTGCCCGGACGATATCCCGGGAGTCCTGGATCGAGAACGAGTATTATAGATTGGAACTCAGGGGAAATGAGCTGGTTCTTCTTGATAAACAGACGGATCAGGAGTATGAGGGCTTCGCAAAGCTGTCGGATCAGGGGGACGCCGGAGACGAATACACATATTCGTGGCCGGAGACGGATAAAGAATATGGGATGGAAGCATGTGAGCTGTCCGTTGAAAAAGAAACAGTGGGAGAACTGGCACAGAGCCTGATCTTAAAAGGAAATTTCCGGATCCCGAAAGAACTGAAGGTAAACAGGAAGGAAAGAAGTGAAGAATTTGCTGCATGTCCATTTCAGTTCAGATTAACGCTCGTCAGAGGGGTGAATCGAATTGACTGTCACATGGAGCTGGATAACCGAGCAAAGGATCACCGCCTTCAGGTACAGATCCCATCGGGAGTGAGAACCGATTCCAGTGAAGCTTATGATATCTTCAATATTACGGAACATCCTGTGGAAATTCCGGTTCCGGAGGAATGGATGGAGTATCCGCAGTCTGCACATCCGACGCACGGATATATCACGGTGCATGATCGGGATAGGGGCGTGAGCATCGGCACGAAAGGTCTGACGGAATATGAGGCGGTGCAGACAGAAAAGACAACAGCGATCAGGCTTACATTATTGAGATGCGTGGGCTGGCTTTCCAGAACAGACCTTCTGACAAGGCATGGAAACGGCGGCTGGACGATCGAAACACCGGAAGGACAGTGTTTTGGAAAGCATTCCTTTGACTTTTGTGTGACGTATCATGATGATCAGACGCAGAAAGCGTTTGATATGATCGAAAAGTATCGCTATCCGTCTTACCTGAAGCCGATGAAGGAAGGGACTTACAACGGATGGATTTCGGATGAGACCGGCAGGATGGTCGGTTCTTTGCCGGAGGGGGTTCAGTTATCCGCATTGAAGCCTTCGGAGGACCGGCGGGGAGTGGTTCTGCGTATTTACAGTATTTCAGAGACGGCACAGAAGGTATCTCTGCCGGTTTCCGGGAGTGTCAGGAATGTATGGATCGCTGATCTGACGGAAAAGAGGAAAGAGAAACTGGATGTACAGGAAGGTACTGCAGATTTTGAAATTGCCTCAAAACAGATCATGACGTTATATCTGGAGCTTTCAACAAAGAAGGAGAATGCTGAATGAGATACAAAGAGGATATCGATATTGTGCGGAAGAGATTGTATGCGTTTTGGGACAGAGAGCTGATAGACAGGGTGCTGGTGTCTGTGATTGCTCCCAAAGAGAGGGGAAAGAATATCTCGATGTTTCATAACTCCGAAGATCTGACAGGACGCCCGGAAGAACTTCGAAAATACTGGGAGGATCCCGAAACGATATATCGAAATAATATCGAGAGGTTGGAGAACACGTTTTTGGGGGGAGAAACCCTTCCGATCATTTTCCAGAATTATGGAACCAGCGGGCATTGCAATTATTTCGGGGCGGTCCCTTCCTATGGAAATGATACGATCTGGTTTGATCCGGTATGGAG
>JAETSN010000035.1 GCA_021769625.1 [Clostridium] symbiosum
AGTGATAGTAGGAGGGGTGACGAAACCCTGGAGAAATGAAGAAGGCTTTGTCATTATGGGAATGAGGTATTTTCTGTTGAATTCAGACAGCCTGGAATTTTGATATGCCAGAAAGCAAAAAATGGTGCGCAATAAACATAATACCCCCGGGGTTATCAAGTATCCGTTCTGGCAGATGACAGCGGAGAATCCGAAGGCAGTTTATGCCTGTATCAATTATGGAGAAGCGTACTGTCCGAAGGAGGTAGAAGAGCGGACCATATGCATAGACGGGGACATTGGGGATATACTCTGCCGATGTGATAATGATGGGAACCATGGACTTTCTCTTGAGTCCTAATAGTCTGGAATTGTAAATCCCCGGAGAAATACCCCGGGGATAGTAAAATTGCAGGCAGCCGACTCTTCACCTCAGATCCCTCGTCTCCGCATGGCAGATGGAAATGCATACGGACAGCACGGCGAGGATCATCAATAAAGCATAGAACGGTATGCTGCCCGCCAGTGTGGCGTCCCCGATGTTGCCTTGGGTCAGCGCGGCGATGATGACGGATGTCACGATGGCGGTTATGCAGGCGGCCTTCCAGATATATTTTTTGATATTGTTTTTCTTCCATTCAAGCCTGATGAGTTTCAGCATCGCAGTTCACCTCCGCAGTTAATTTTAAAAAGTAGTCTTCCAGTGTCTCCGTTTTCCGCCCGAGGGCAGTCACTGGAACGTCGTTCAGCACCAGTGTTCTGGACAGTTCCTGCAAATTGACACCTGTGTCATATATGCGGATCTGCCCATCCTCCAGGATCCTGAAGTTGTCGAGAGACAGTTTTTCGTGCAGAACATAGGCGGCGTGCCTTAAATCCGGCGCCGACAGTTCGATATAGTCGAGATTCATCTCCCGGATCTCCCTGATGCCGATCTCCTGCAGGAGCCTGCCCCCGCTGATCACGCCGATGGTGCCCGCGATGGGCTCAATTTCGGAGAGGATGTGGGTGGAGATCATGACGGTGGTGCCGTACTCCGTGCAGAGCGTCCGAAACAGGTTGCGGATCAGCTGCATGCCTGCGGGATCAAGCCCGTTTGTGGGTTCGTCCAGGATCAGCAGTTCCGGTCTGCAGAGGATGGCGCGGGCGATGCCGAGCCGCTCTTTCATACCGAGGGAATAGGTTTTCACGGGTTTCGCTGCCGCGTCTGTCAGCTCCAGCATATCCAGGGCCTCCTCGATACTGCCGTGGTGGTAATAGCCCATGTACTCCGTGTGGAGCAGCAGGTTTTCGTAGCCGCTCAAGTGATCGTAGAAGACGGGGAATTCGATGATGCTTCCCATGCGTTTCAAAAGATCCACGGATTTCGGCGTCAGGGCCTCCCCGAAGAGTTCGATGCTGCCGAAGGTGGGTTTCCAGAGGTTTGTGATCATTTTCATGACCGTGGTCTTGCCCGCGCCGTTGGGGCCCAGAAATCCGTAGATTTCTCCCTTTTTGATATGGAGATTTACATCTTTCACAAGATTTTTGCCGCCGATGGTTTTGGTCAGGTGGGCTGTCTGTAAAATATATGGCATGTTTTCTGCCTCCTTTCAGGGAATTTCCTGTTCCCTGATCTCTATTGTAGCGGCATGGGTTTTCAAAACTGTTGCACAAATCTTACAAATTTCTTTCGCGGGATTTTTTCGCGGGAGGGATCTGACGGCGATGTCATCGGATGATCACGGCGCTTCTTTTTCATACGGCTGCCTTTTGGGTGGCATCCTGCCCGGAGGGAGAGTCCGATAAACCGGGGCAGAGGGGCAGGCGGAGTGTGAAAACGGTCCTGACATAGGGGGTGCTTTCCAAAAGGATATCGCCGCCCAGCTGACGCGCCAGATTTCTGGCGATGGTGAGCCCGAGGCCGTTTCCCTGTATGCTGCGGTTTCTGGAATCCTCCATGGTAAAGAGGCGGTCAAACACGGTTTCGGCAAAGGCTTTGTCGATGCCCTGTCCTTTGTCGATGATATCGACGGATACACAGCCCTCCTCCATCCGGAGGAAAAGTCCGATATACTTTCCCGCCGCACCGTAGCGGATCACATTGGAGATCAGGGCGCCCAGCCCGAGCCCCAGCGCCTTGTCGCTCTCGGTGTCCTTTGCGGAGATGATGATTGGAGGTTTTTCTTAAATTTTCCTTGACAACAGTCTGTAATCGGACTATACTATAAAAAGTCTGATTACGGACTGTTTGTTTTCCGGGAGCAGGAAGAGGTTTGTCTGTGCCGTCGGCAGCGGCATGACAGGAAAAGTGAAAAGAGGCGGAGCCATGGAATCTGGGGCATTGGATGCGAGATTAAGACAGTATAACGATATCACAAAGGAGAACGACAAACTCTACCGGGGCGCCGCGAAAAAATATGGTCTTTCCGAGTGTGAGTTCTGGATCTTGTATTATCTGCGTTCGGGGTACGGGGAGCCGATGCAGAGCGTGATCTGCAACAGTTTTTATCTGCCGAAGCAGTCGATCCATTCCGCACTGAAAAAACTGGAGGCGGAAGGATATCTTGTGCTGACTGCAGGCGGCAACCGGCGCAGCAAAGGGATCTTGCTGACTTCGGAGGGGAAAAGGATCTGCGCAGAGACGGTGGATCATGTCATAGAAGCGGAGATGGGCGCACTGGGCAGTTTATCGGAGGAAGAACAGGAGGAATTTATGAATTTATACAACAGATATACAGGGCAGTTTAAATTGAATATGCGGGGAATTCCGGAAAAAGGAGGTAATATAACATGAGAATACAGTTATCGGAACATTTTACCTATAAGAAATTATTGTTTTTTTCTTTTCCGACCATTGCGATGATGATATTTACTTCCATTTACAGCATCGTAGATGGTTTTTTTGTATCCAATTATGTCGGTAAGACGGCTTTTGCGGCGGTCAATCTGATCATGCCCTACCTGATGATACAGGGATGTTTCGGGTTTATGATCGGCACGGGCGGCGGCGCTCTCGTGGCGAAAACCCTGGGGGAGAAGAAGAAGGAGACGGCAAACCGCTATTTTACGATGCTGGCCTGCTTTACGGTAGTTCTTGGTGTGCTGATATCGGTGATCAGCATTCTCTTTATGCGTCCTATCGTCCGGTTTCTGGGGGCGGAGGGAGCGATGATACAGGATTGTATGACTTACGGCATCATTATGAGCGCTTTTAACGCGGCTTTTATGCTCCAGTATTTTTTCCAGAGCTTTTTTGTGGTGGCGGAGAAGCCGAATCTGGGATTTGGGATCACAGTGGCGGCGGGGCTGACGAATATTATTCTGGATGCGCTGTTTATCGCGGTATTCCGCTTTGGCGTGGAGGGCGCAGCCATCGCTTCCGGGATCGGACAGTGTGTGGGCGGCGTGCTGCCGCTATTCTATTTCGCGCGTAAGCAGGAGGGAGCGGAAGATCGTGTAAGAGACTGCAGGGCGGACAGGATACCAGGGGAGAGAGTGAAAGAGGATGCGGGCAGGGTGCTTTCGGAGGATGAGAACGGACGGCTTCCCGCGGACAAGGCATATTTGGAGGATGAGAACAGACGGCGTTCTGCGGTCGGGAAGCCGCAGAAAAAATATCCGGGGAAGCATCTGTTTCGGAACACAAGCCTTCTGCAGCTTACCAGAACAAAAATGGAAGCCGGGACTTTGTTAAAGGCCTGCGGAAACGGATCCTCCGAGCTGATGAGCAATATTTCTGCGTCCATTGTGGGGATGCTCTACAATTTTCAGTTGATGAAATATGCAGGGGAAAACGGCATTGCCGCCTACGGCGTGGTGATGTATACACAGATGATCTTTTTTGCGATCTACATCGGTTATGCGGTGGGTACATCGCCTATTGTCAGCTACCATTACGGTGCGGGAAACCATGGGGAGATGAAGAGCCTTCTGAAAAAAAGCCTGCTGCTGATGGGGGGAACGGGTATTGTCATGATGCTGCTTGCCCAGTGGAGCGCCTCCGTGCTCTCGGGCATTTTTGTGGGATATGATGAGGAGCTGCTTGCGATCACGGAGCATGCCTTTGTGATCTTTGCCTGTTCCTATCTGCTCTCGGGCATCAATATTTATGCTTCATCGTTCTTTACGGCGCTGAACAACGGCGCGGTCTCGGCGGTGGTCTCCTTTATGAGGACGCTCGTTTTCCAGACGGGAGCGGTATTGATCCTGCCCCTGATACTCGGGATCGACGGTATCTGGTGGGCGGTCACGGTGTCGGAGGTGATGGCGTGTCTGATCTCGAGCGCTTTTCTTGTGGCGAAGAGGAAGAAATATCATTATTGAGTACCGGGAAGCACTTGAATAAATGGGACCGATGGTATAGACTGGTTTCAGTCGGAACTATCGGTTTCTTTCGTTGGCGTATTGATAAGTACCATATGCCGGCCAGGAAGTCGGTGCGGAAAAATTTAAAGCAGAAACATATTTGTGAGGAGAAAAGATATTGATATTAAGACAAAAGGAACAGATCAAAGCGGCATTTTTTGATATAGACGGAACGCTGGCGGAAATGAGAAGCCATGCCATACCGGACAGCACGAGGGAGGCGATCCGCAGGCTGCGGGAGAAGGGGATATGCTGTGTGCTCTCTACGGGGCGGCATCCTATGGAAGTGGAGGAGGAGAACATTCTGCCGGGACTGTCCTTTGACGGCGGGATCTGGCTGACCGGGCAGTACTGTGAACTGCATGGGAAGTGCATTTTGCAGAATTGTTTTACAGGGAAACAGCTTGGCGTCCTGAAAGAATTTCTGAGCAGATGCGGCAGAAGCTGTATCTTTCTGGAGAAGGACGCCATGTACTGCAATCTGGAGGATGAGCGGATCAGGAAGGAACAGGAAAAAATCGGCACGGCGGTGCCGCCGGTACGGGATCTGGATGGATTGGAGACGCGGGAGATATTGCAGGCGGTGCCCTTTATCGATGGGGAGGAAGAGCGGGAACTTACAGCGCTTCTGCCGGAATGTAAGCTGACAAGGTGGGGCGAGGGCGTCGTGGACTTTCTGCCGCCGGGCGGCGGGAAGGAACAGGGCATCCTTGCGGCCTGTAAGGCGCTGGGAATCACGCCGGCACAGGTGATCGCCTTCGGGGATGCGGAAAATGATGTTGACATGCTGCATCTTGCCGGGATCGGGGTGGCGATGGGGAACGGGGAGCCGAAGGCAAAGGAAGCGGCTGACTATGTGACGGACCGGATCGAGAAGGATGGAATCTGGAAGGCGCTGGTGAAGTTTGGAATGATTGAGGCCGGGACAGTTTGTGTCCCGGGAGAGGAGGAGATACGGTATGGCAGACAAAACTGATCAGAGTAATAAAAGCCTTCCCCTGTTTGAGATGCCTTTTGGCAGACGGGTGGAAGAGGGATGGAAAAACTTTTTGAAGGGGGAGGCGGAACTTAGGCAGCTGATCGATGAGAGGGCGGACAGCGAGGAGATCGGAGAACAGCTTGAGATCCTGCTGTGCCCCGTCTTTACGAGGGTCTATGCGGAGGTCGGGTTCCACGAGGGGAAATATGACCTGATCCTGAATCTGGAGGGCGACTGGTCCAGATTATTTCCGCTGACCTATTTTATGAAGCGGGCGCCGGAGGAAGTGCTGGAGCACTGGAATATCCTTGTGGGCAGACAGGCGCGGGATGAAAAAAGCGCGGATTTTCAGCTCAGGATAGAGGAGGAGCTGGTCAGTGCGGATGATTTTCGGGTCTGGACGGCATGGAACGGGAAGGAGGCGGAGGTATCCGTTTACTGTCAAAAGCTGCTGCCGCTCTTGGCGGAGCGGGAGAGCAATGCCTACTGGATCGTCTATACGATGCTGGATTACGCGATGGGGGAACTGACGGAGATGAAATATATCTCAAAGCTGGAACTTCTGCATGCCCCCAGAGAGGAGAGGGGTCTGATGCTCTCGGAACTCCTCGGCCATTTTATGGAGCATCTTTCGTTGAGCAGAGAGGAACTGTTTGATCCGGATCACTACTGTAGTTTATATACTGGCTATCAGATGAAACCGGATGAGGAGGCGGAGGACGGGCTGCGAAAAGATGTGTATGCGGGTTCCTCGGGTTTTCTTCCGCTCTTAAACGAATTCTGGCGCGGAGAGAGCCGCGTGATGGATGCTTTTCATGAGGACGGCATCGCGGCCGGGTATTTCTGTTATCCGCTGTATGGTTTTCAGGGGGAGGACAGAGGCGCGAAGATCCTTGATTTCCGTGATGAGGCAGCGGATCGGATAGAGGAGATCGTGGGGAAGAAAAGCTTTGCTTATATCGGCGGCGCTTCCGGGATCTATTACGGTTATCTGGATTTTATCGCGTGGGATCTGAAGGCGGTTCTGGATGCGGCTGTCCTGGTGTTTAGAGATTCCGGGATAGACTGGGCGATGTTTCACAGCTTCAGGCAGGATGCGGACGGGATCACGCTGTTTGAGAAAAAGGCATGACCGTTTCAGGCGGAAGGATGCTTCGGGGAATTTTAATTATGGTACAGGCTTGACAGAAATTCATAGATAATATATGCTGTATATAATAAAAACTGGGAGGTATAATCCATGGGGATTTATCTGAATCCGGAAAATGATGCTTTTTGGAAAGCAGTCCGCTCCGAAATTTATGTAGATAAAACAGGGTTGATCGCATATACAAATAAATTTATAGATACAGAGCAACAGTATATCTGCGTCAGCAGGCCGCGCCGGTTCGGGAAATCCATGGCGCTGGGCATGCTTGCCGCCTACTATAGCTGCGGCTGTGATTCGGCTGAGTTGTTTAAAGGTTACAGGATAGAGCAGGAGGAAAGTTTTCGGGAGCATTTGAACAGGTATGATGTGATCTATCTGAACATGCAGAGGTTTCTGATACGGGCGAAAGATCAGAAGATGACGGAATATTTGGAGCGGGTCGTCATCGATGAGATCAGGGAAGTGTACGGCGATCTGTTTTCGGAGCGGGAGACGGTGCTGGCGGCGGTACTGGAGCGTATTTATGTAAAGACGAAGAAAAAGTTTATCTTCCTGATCGACGAGTGGGACAGTGTGATGCGGGAGAGGCAGGATTCGGAGGAGATGCAGAAGCAGTATCTCGATTTCCTGCGCGATCTTTTGAAGGATCAGCCCTATGTGGCGCTCGCCTATATGACGGGGATACTTCCCGTTAAAAAGTATGGGGTCCACTCCGCCCTGAATATGTTTACGGAATACTCGATGACGGATCAGGATGTATTTGAAGAATATACAGGCTTTACAGAGACGGAAGTAAGAGAATTGTGCGGCAGATATGGGATGGATTTTGAAGAGACATGTGATTGGTATGACGGATACGTGTTTACGGAATTTCGGCATATCTATAACCCGAGGTCCGTGGTGGAGGCGATGCGCCGTCACAGATTCTCCAACTACTGGACATCCACAGAAACCTATGATGCTTTGAAAACTTATATGGACATGGATTTTGACGGGCTTAGGGCGGATATCGTGCAGATGCTCGGCGGTGGGCGCGTTTCGATAAATACGCGCAGTTTTCAGAACGATATGCGCAACTTTAAGACGAAGGATGATGTTCTGACCTTGCTGATCCATCTGGGTTATCTAGCCTATGATTCCGAAACGAAGGAGGCATTTATCCCGAACAGGGAGATCATTGAAGAATTTGAAAATGCCATGAGCGTCGGCGGCTGGCAGGAGATCATGCGCATTTTGAAGGAATCCGATAAACTTCTGGAAGATACGCTTGCGGGCGACGAGGAGAGCGTGGCGAGAGCACTGGATAAGGCGCACACGGAGGCGGCTTCCATTCTGGCTTACAACGATGAAAATTCTCTCGGATGCGCTGTAGGGCTCGCCTACTACAGCGCGAGGAAAGATTATAAGCTGATCCGGGAGATGCCGTCAGGGCACGGGTTTGCGGACATTGTGTTTTTGCCGCTTCCCCACACGGGAAAGCCGGCGATGGTGGTGGAGCTGAAATACGGGAAAACGGCTAAGGAGGCTGTACGACAGATAAAGGACAGGGGATACACACAGGCGTTTGAGGGGTATGCCGGTGAGATCTTGCTGGTGGGGATAAACTATGACAGGGAGCGTGCGGATAAGCCGCATAGCTGTGTGATAGAGAGGATGGAAATTCGGTGATATCCTACTCCCCGCTCCGTATCCTGTCGATCAGGCTCTCCCGGTGCATCCGTCTGTTCATGATGCCGGTGATCAGAAGCTGGCCGGCGATCAGAAAGGCGGCAAGGCCGATGGTCTCCCAGAGGGGATAGCGGTACTTCCATACGCCTAACATGCGGTGGTTCTTTGCCCATAGAAAGACCAGATAGCCGAACAGGTTTCCGACTGTCACCGAGATAAAGAGCGTGCCGGCGGTAAAATAAAGTCCCTCCCCGGCGAGCATTTTTCTGAGCTGCCTGTCGGAGAGCCCGACAGCCTGCAGGATGCCCAGTTCCTTTTTCCTCGTGACAATGCCGGTGATCATCGTGTTGATGAGATTGATGCAGCCGATGAGGCCCACCATGATCAGGAGCACATACATCGGAAGCTTTACGAGGATAAGGCTCAATCTGCCCAGTTCCATCTCTTCATCCATGGAATAAAGATCAAAACGGTCATTTTCCGCGGCAATTTCCTGCAGAGCGGTTTTTACGTTCTCATATCCGGACCGGTCCGCATAGATATACAGATCGCAGGTGGTGTCATATTGAAGGGGAAGTTTTGCCCACAGTTCCTCCGGAATCACAAAACAGCCATAGTCATTTTCCGTCTTTACGACGGCAGAGATCGTGACTGTAAACGGGATTTGTCTATCGCCGTCGTACAGCGTGACGGGCAGGGATTCGCCGACGGAGAGTCCCGCCTCGTCCCACAGCCAGTCGGAAGTGAAGATGGCCCCGTTTTCGGCGAGCATTTTATCGTAGTCCAGATCTCCGTATAGCACATCCTTTCGGAGGCTTTCCACCTCCGCACGGGAGATGGGTGCGATGTTTTTTCTTTCCTCGGCAAAATAGGGGATGGAGGGATCGGCGTCAAGCAGTATATAGCCGTCCCTCTTGATCGTTGTCACGCCGGCAATACTGCGGATCTTCTCTAACAGATCCTCATCAAACAGATTTTTTGTCTGCAACACATCAAAATTGTTTTCCGGATATTCCTTATCGTCCCAGCGGCAATTAAACGACAGCCTGAAATCGCCTTCCGGCAGTGTGGCTCTGGCGATATTTTCCGCAGCCATGCTGTTCAGCACAGCGGAGAAGCTTATAAACAGAACGCAGCTGAGCCCCATGGTCATCATCGTGACAAAGGTGCGTTTCCTGTTTCTGAAAAGGTTGGCGCACGCGAGCCGGAACAGGCCGATATTGCGGTGTCCTTTCCGGATGCCGCCGCAGGATGCGCTTTCCTGATAGCGCAGAGCTTCCACGGGAGAGATCTTTCCCGCCATATGAAGGGGCTTGTGCAGGGAAATCCGCACGGTGAGCAGTATGGCGAGGATGATGATGACAAAAGCGGGCAGGGAAAACATGTGGAGCTCCCCCATGGCAAAAGCGGTGGGCACGCTCTCGACGATATAGTCCCCTATGGCAGGCAGCGCGGCAGCAGGGACGGCATAGCCGAGCAGCATACCGGGCGGGATGGCAATGGCGGACAGCTTCATGCTCTCCGCGAGAAGGAGCTTTTTCACCTGTTTTTTGGAGGCGCCCAACGCTTTCAGCCTGCCTAGCTCCTGTATGTCCGTGATCACGCTGACATAGTAAATGCTGTAGATCACAAGAGCGGAGAAAAACAGGATGATCAGGCTGACGGCGGCGACCACGGCAGTTGTCTCGGCGCTGAGTGCAGTCATGGTGGACAGGTATTGTGTGCTTAAGGAAATGTCATTTTCCCCGCAGCCGATATCTGTTGCGACCGCTTTGATCTTTTCCTCCATTTCGTCATAAGGCAGGCTCTCTTCGCCGTATACCCGGACAAAAGCGTTATACTGTCCGCTTTCGGAAACGGGGTACTCCCGCACCAGAGCTTTGGAAATAACAGCGCTGCAGGCAATGCGGCTGTCGTTTAAATTCGTGCCGGGAAAGTCCGTCTGGGATGTCAGGCCGCAGATCGTAAATTCTCTGGTCTGTATGAGCCCTCTGCCGCCCACGCGGAAAGGGATCGTGATCTTACCGCCCACTGTCGGTTCTGCGCCCATCCGCTCAAAAAATGCCGGCGGGCCGCAGATTTCATTCGCTTTTTCGGGGAAATACCCTTGGGCCAGATTGCCTGTGCCCTGATAAATTCCCTCTTTGTAAGAAGTTTTGTAAAGCAACATGCCGTCCATATTGTCAGATATGACTAAGGCAAAGGGGAGGACGGCGTCAAGCGCCTCCACATCCAGATGGTGTGCCAGTTGTTCCAACTGTTTTTCCGATACGCCCTGAAAAAGGGCATGATGATTGCCCGCCGCGACGGCCTGTTTACGGCTGATGTCAATAACGCCCAGACCGCCGCTGACAAGCCCCGTCAACAGGGCGGCGGTCAGCATGATGGCGGCCGCAGTCAGGACGGAACGGCTTTTATAGTAAGTGATCCTGCTCTTCGCAAGGGATTTGATCGTCTGATTCATGTGAACTCCTTTCTGCCTGATTTTCAGATAAGCCTTCCGTCCTCTAACATGACAGTTCTGTCAGCCATCTGTGCGATGTCTTCATTGTGGGTGATCACGACCAGTGTCTGTCCGTATTTTTTAGCGGAGAGTTTTAACAGGGAGATCACTTCATCCCCGGTCCTGGTATCCAGATTGCCGGTCGGTTCATCCGCCAGAATGACGGAAGGTTTTGCGGCGATGGCGCGGGCGATGGCGGTGCGCTGCTGCTGTCCGCCGGAGAGGGTGTTGGGCAGGGAGTTGGTCTTGGATTCCATATCCAGCGTCCTTAAAATATCGCGGACAAAGGGTTCATCCGCCTTTTTTCCGTCCAATCCCAGCGGCAGAACGATATTTTCCCATACATTTAGGGAGGGGATCAGGTTGAAAGCCTGAAAGACAAAACCGATCCGGCGCCGGCGCAGAACGGCGAGTTTCGCTTCGGAGAGCCCCGCAATATTTTTTCCGTCCATCAGGATCTCGCCCGAGGTCGGATATTCCAGAGCGCCGAGGAGATGGAGCAGTGTGGATTTGCCGCTGCCGGATTTTCCGACGATCGTCACAAATTCTCCCTGTTTGATCTCCAGGTTTACATGATCCACGGCTTTGACAAGATTTTCCCCGCTGCCGTAAAATTTGCAGAGATCTTTTGTTTTCAGAATTGGTGTCATAAAAGTGATCGTATCCTTTCTTTTGCTTGTGGTTTCTGGTGCGTGCTGTTTTAAGTTGATGAGGGCGGACGCCGGTAAGAACATAAAATACTTCGTCGCCACGCTCTCGCCGGCTCTGTTTTTCAAGAGCCTGTGAAAGAACGCAGCGGACACGTAAGGCGCTAAAATACATGTGAAATTTTCACATTTGCCTAAGTGCCGGCGTTTTTCAAAGGGCTCCTTAAGTATTTTATGTTCTTACCGGCTGGCCGAGGTGTTAACTAATGGTATTGCTTTACTATAGTTTAATATCCGATTCTTACAGGAGGCTTACAAAATGAAAATTTTTTTGGATTTGATGAGGCAATCGGTTGAAAAGATCAACATATATGAGTTGAATTGTTGATAAATTCAACTAATTATAATAAAATGGTTGACTAAGGAAACAGTTTGGAGAGATATGGCAGGGAAAACAAAGATTTTTCATTGCTGTTAAGCTCAAATGAGATGAAGGGAGTGTGTGTTTTATGATAAGAAAGGATATCGTGACAGAAATACGGGGGTTTAATCGGTTTTATACCAATATTCTGGGGCTTTTGGATCAGCATATTATTGCATCCGGCTATTCGCTGACGGAGGCGAGGATCTTATATGAGATCGGCAAAACGGATGTCTGCACGGCGAATCAGTTATGTTCGGTTCTGGATATTGACCGCAGTTATATGAGTAAGATCGTCAATAAATTCGAAAAAGCGGGATTGATCAGCCGTAAAGCCAGCGAGGCAGACAGTCGTAACATTGAGATCCATATGACGGAAAAAGGGATGGCGGTCTTTCGCGAGTTGAATGACCATGCTGATCAGCAGATCGAAGATCTGATCTCGGGGTTTGATATGGAGGAGTGCGAAAAACTGATCGGCGGCATACGCACCGTCAAAAAATATTTTTCAAGAGCGACAAAAAACATAGAGATCCGCCCTTACCGGGAGGAGGATATCACTTATGTGATAGACAGACAGTTGTCGTTATATGAATCCGAACGGCAATTTACAACGGAGATCTGGAAAAACTATCTGACGCAGGGAGTCATCGCCCTTGTGGAAAAGTTCGATCCGGGGAAAGACTGTATGCTGATCCTGGAATGTGACAATAATCCTTCCGGCTGTATCGCGATAACCCACACCGAAGAGCGGACGGCACAGTTGAGATATTTCTTTCTGGAGCCGGAACTGCGGGGGCTGGGAGCGGGGACGAGCCTGTTGAACGCCGCACTGGATTTCTGCCGGGAAAAGAACTATGCCCGTGTTTTCCTGTGGACGGTGAGCGCCCAGGAATCGGCGAGGGCATTATACAAAAAAGCCGGTTTTGAGATGACCGAAACCGCCCCGAACGAAAGCTGGGGAGTCCCGGTGCTGGAGGAAAAGTGGGAGCTGGATCTGTCCGAAGACCGTTAGGCGCAGATCAAAGGGGAAGCTGTACCACGAAGATGCTGCCCTGTACCGCGGCGGCTTTTACGGACAGCGTGCCGCCCTGATCCTCCAGGATCTTCCGGGCGAGATAGAGGCCCACGCCGGAGCCCTCGGACTGCCGGACGATCCGGCTTCTTCCCCGGTAAAACCGGCGGAAGATCTGGTTATATTCTTCTTTCGGAATGCCGATGCCCTGATCCTCGATTTCCAGACGGACAAAACTGCAGAGTTTTTGGATCCGGACCCGGACGAAACTGCCCGCCGGGGAATATTTTACGGCGTTGTCCAAAAGGTTGAAGAGTGCTTCCGCCGTCCATTTTTCATCGAGAAACAGGGTGATATCCGGAAAAGATTCCGTTTCGATGGAGATCTGCTTTGCCGCCGCCTTGTCATAGACTCCGTTGACGGCTTTTACCAGAATTTCCGTCAGGGACGTCCTCTCGGGTTTTGGGCGGATCATGGCGGTCTCCAGACGGGAGATGTTGAGCAGGGAAGCCGTGAGGGTTTCCAGTTTTTCAAGCTGGAAGTGGCAACGCGTCAGGAATTCTTCGGATTCCGCCGGGGTGTCTGCCTCCAGATAAAGGGAAAAACAGGTTTTCAGCGCGCTGAGCGGCGTTTTGATCTGATGAGAGATGTCCGTGACAAGGGTTTTCGTGTGGTCCTTTTCTTCCGCGAGGGCTTCCGTTTTGAGACGAAGTTTCTGCACAAGCTGCACAAAGGTATCCGCGAAGACATCCTGTCTGGCAGGGAAGAGAGTTTCCCTCTGTTCCAGAAAGCTGTAGTCGTCGTCGAGACAGCGTTCCAGAAGGGAGAGCAGCCTGGCCTCCTGCGCTTTCTGTTGTTTTTTCCAGTGATAAAACGGAAAAAGCGAGACGGAAGAAACTGCAATAAACAGTATAAAAAATACACTGAAAAAGACGGCTGTATTTTGAAGATAAAGGCGGAAATAGGCATCTTCGCTGTAGCCGTAACGGGCAAGGAGCAGTTCCCCGGCGACCCGGCTATCTTCCCCGTGATCCTGCAGCGCATCCAGAAAGGCGGGTTCCACCTCGGGAAAAGAGGAGATGACGCCGCCTGCCAGCCTTTGGACAGTATGCAGTTCGCTGTAGGAGACATGTCGGGTAAAGATAAGGAGGAAAGCGATAAAAATAACGGCGGCTGCCGTCTGCAGGATAATATGGAAGATAAGAGATTTTTTCATGGTCTGCTCCGTTTTTGTCTGATTTTGATTTGATGGGGGTACGGTATATTTCTTGTGCAAATCCGTGCGCATCCCCAAAAGGGTTTATAGCTAACGGCAAATATTTTTATCGTTTATTATAGTTTCCCAGATATAACCAAGCCCCCGCACGTTTTTCAGATAGACGGGATGGGCGGGATCATCCTCGATCTTTTCCCGCAGGCGGCGTATGTTGACAGCCAGCGTATTCTCGTCCACGAAATTTCCGTCCACATCCCAGACGGCTTCTAAAAGCCGGTTTTTGGACAGGATCTGTCCGGGATTGTGCATAAAGCAGGCGAGCAGTTTTTGCTCGTTGGCGGTCAGGTTCAGGTAGATGCCGTTCTTTTTTGTCCGGTTTTCTTTTGTCAGCAGTTCGATGGAGCCGGAACGGATGCTGTCCGCGGCACCTGCAGGCGGAAGGCGCCGCATCATGGCGTTCACCTTGGAGAGCAGCACCGTGAGGGAGAAGGGCTTTGCGATATAGTCGTCTGCGCCCGCCTCATAACCTTTTATCATATCGGCTTCCGTGTCATAGGCAGTCAGAAAAAGAAAAAGCACATCGCTCTCCTCCCGGATTCGGCGGCAAAAATCAAGCCCGCTCCCGTCTGGCAGGTCGATATCGCACAGGATCAGGGGGATGTTCTGCTCCCGGTAAAAAGATAAGGCGGTTTCGATATCTTCCGCCGCATATACGCGGTAGCCTTCCTTTGAGAGCTTGAGGCTGACGGCGCGACACAGGCTCTCGTCATCTTCCAGTAACAGGATGTTGGTGTTCATATAAGTTCCTCTTATTCAAGTCGCTGCGCGACGGCACTGAAGGGTAAAGTCACTTCGGCGCACACATGATGAGAGAAACTTTCATTCGGAAGAGCACTCATGAAAGTTCCTCTCGTGCGCCTTTGCGACTTTACCGGTGGTATTTTTCGGTCAGTATTTACAGGAGATAACTGCTGTCGTGAATGTGGAATTCCTCAAAGTAATGCTCGGCGTCGCTGCGGCTTTTCGCCAGCAGGTCCCGGATGCGGGAAAGCGCCT
Source organism: [Clostridium] symbiosum (assembly GCA_021769625.1). Classification (GTDB taxonomy): domain Bacteria; phylum Bacillota; class Clostridia; order Lachnospirales; family Lachnospiraceae; genus 1XD8-76. The sequence goes on from JAETSN010000035.1 coordinate 14,982, forward strand.
GCTCCGAGGCGCGAAACTGCGGGACGCAGACGCTGAGGGCGGCGATCACCTTATCCTGATGACACAGAGGCACCGCGATACAGCAGATCTCCTCGGTCAGCTCGGCCCATTCGTAGGCAAATCCCGTTTTCCGGGTTTCCTCCAGTTCCCGGTAAAGGCTTTCCGGATCCGGCAGCGTATTTTCCGTATAGCGTTTCCAGGGCTCCGGATACATGGCAAAAATCTCCTCTTTGCTGTGCATTGACAGGAGCGCCTTGCCGATGCCGGTACAGTAGGCGGGCAGACGCTGGCCGATATGAGAGCGCAGCATGATCGGATTGGGCGCTTCCTTTTTGGCGATGTAGAGAATGCTGCTGCCGGTCAGGATACCAAGATGGCAGGTCTCCTGACATTCGCTGACAATTCCGTCCATCAGGCCGTTTATATAATCGTATACAGGCCTTGTGCTTGTGTAGGCGCTGCCGATGAGAAATGCCTGCTGCCCGATCAGATAGCGCTGGGAAGCGTTGTCGAGACGAAGATATCCCCGGCTTTCCATCGTGTGCAGAATGGGGAACAGGCTGCTTTTCGGCGCGTCCAGATATCTTGAAATTTCCGACATAGTACAGCCGGAGCGTTTTTGTGCCAATAATTCCAGAATGTCCAGCACTCTGGAGGTGGAGCGGTGCTCGGTGTTGTTCATATGGGTCTCCTGTTTTGTTTTTTCCGATGGGAAGTGTCACACTGTTTTGAGTTTGCGGAAAGAATCCCGTGAGGGGATCTGCCCGCTTTTTTACCTTATAGGAAAGTCCATCGTCAGACGGACATGAAATCGGTAAGGCGAACTTGTCCGAGGTGAACTTGTTCGCCTTTTTATTGTAACAGCATCGGGAGTGGGAGACAAGCCCCGCTTTTATATGCACACGGTTGATATTTTAGAATGACAGGACCAGCAATACACAGATGACAAGGATCAGCAGGGCAGCCAGCAGGACGCCGAAGCGGAACTGCGCTTTCCCCGGACTGCGGGAGGGCTCGATCAGCCCCGAACGCCGAAGCGTCGTGATGACAGGTTTATACAGCAGCAGAGTGAGCGCCGCATTCAGCCCGCCCTTGATCAGGTTGAAAGGCAGAAAGGCGGAAAACAGGAGTTCGGCTGCGGCCTCCCTTGAGATGCCCATGTAGATCGGCGCGATCAGATAATTCCAGAACAGCATGGCTGTGGCCTGACAGCAGACGCCCAAAATGAGCCCGGATATGGCGCCGGATAATCTGCGTTTCTTTTTATAGAGGAAGGCGGCAGGGCAGGCGAAGCAGCAGCTTGAAAGGATGTTCATGATACAGCCGAGTATGCCCGTTCCGCTGATCGTAAACATCTGGACCACGGATACGATCAGGGTAATGACAAGTGAAGTGAAGGGACCGAAGATCAGCCCGCCGATGACGATGATAACGTCTTTGGGATCATACTTTAAAAAGAGTATGAGCGGGATGCGTCCGAAGGCGGCCGCGGCGTAGGCAAGCGCGCATAACATGCCTGTTGTTGTGAGTTTCTTTGTTTTGTTTTTATCCATCTGGATACCTCCTTAAAAAAATAAACACCCGAAAGAGCTTTTGCTCCCGGGTGTTGTTTTCCTAAGGTGTATGGAAGATGCCGGCAGGGCGCTTTGATAAAAGAGAGTGCATAAACAAAAGCCAGATCATATCTGACATCCTCAATACACCTTCTTTAATCCGGACTTTACCGTCGGTTCCGGAATTTCACCGGACCCCGTGCTCTCGCACCCGCGGACTGTCACCGCCGATCGGGAATTCCTGTTTCCTGGACGCTGCCGCGCGGAAAAGGTCACCCTGCCCTGAAGACATTTTGTTATTCAGTTGTTGTCATTCTTTGATCAGATCGATGTCTATCATATTTACGCCGATGACATTCAACAGTGCTTTTAAAGAGAAATATATGTCAATAACTGATCGCCATATTCATCGCCGCGCTCGATGCTGTTAACGTATTTATTATAGCATGGTGAAAATACAAATTGCAATAGCTTCTCATTTTAGTTTTACAGAATAAAACGCTATGTACCGGCATAATAGCGCTTGACAGATATGGGATTATCTGATAGGTTATAGATAGAAACGTTCCAATATAAGAACTTGTTCTTATATAAGAACAAAGCTGAAAAAAGGAAAGGAGAAATGGGGTATGACACCAACGAGAGAACAGATCATTCAGAATGTGTACGACAATAAGCTGATCGCTATTGTCCGGGGGATGGAGCCGGAGTACTGCGTGAAGCTGGCGGAGGCGCTCTGCGAGGGCGGCATCAACATGGTGGAGATCACATTCAACCAGAGGAGCACGGATCATTTCAGGGCGACGACCGATGCCATCCGCGCTATCAGCGAACAGCTTCCGGACAGGGTGATGGTCGGAGCGGGCACAGTGCTGACGAAGGAACAGGTGGATCTGGCAAAAGAGGCGGGGGCACTCTATATCATCACGCCTTCCACCAACCCGGATGTGATCCGCTACGCGAAAGAGCAGGGGCTTGTGACGATGCCCGGCGCCATGACGCCGTCCGAGATCGAGACAGCCTATGAGGCGGGCGCGGATTTTGTGAAGATCTTCCCGGTGGGCAATCTGGGGTCGGCTTACATCAAGGCGGTGAAAGCGCCGATGAGCCACATTCCCGTGCTGGCAGTGGGGGGAGTGAACGAGAAGAATATTGCTGAATTTATCCGGGCAGGCGCTATCGGCGCCGGCGTGGGCGGCAATCTGGTGAACGCGGAGTGGATCAGGAACGGCGAGTTCGATAAGATCACGGCGCTGGCACGTGAGTTTGTGACAAACGCGAAAAACGCATAAATACAGCAGAACTGAAAACAGTGGAAGTCTGTACAGTGCACAAGACTATTAAGGATAACTGAATCAAACGTGAAGTTATTTGTTGCTTTCCGATCTGCATAAGCAGATTGAGAAGGTTTTCATTGCTGAAGATATGTCTTCTTATATTGTGTGTTGGAAAGATGGACACGGAACTATCAATTAGGAGGGTTTAAAATGTCAAAAGTAGTATGTTTCGGTGAGATCATGATGCGTCTGAATCCGGAAGGATATCAGAGATTTGTGCAGGCGGGAAGGTTTGAGGCTTCCTACGCGGGCGGTGAGGCGAACGTTTCCGTGTCCCTTGTGAACTACGGAAATGAGGCGTCCTTTGTGACGAAGCTTCCCGACAACGATATCGCCCAGAGCGCGGTCAATTCCCTGCGCCAGTTCGGCGTGGACACAAGCGATATTGTGAAGGGAGGTCCCCGTCTGGGCATTTATTTTGTGGAGAAGGGAGCTTCCCAGCGTCCTTCCAAGGTGATCTATGACCGCGCGGGTTCTTCCATCGCGCTGGCGAAACGGGAAGATTTCAACTGGGATAAGATCTTTGAGGGGGCGGACTGGTTCCACTTTACCGGTATCACACCGGCTCTCGGCGGCGAGAATCCTGAGATCTGTTTAGATGCCTGCAAGGCGGCGAAAGAGAAAGGGATCAAGATCAGCTGCGATCTGAATTTCCGCAAGAAACTCTGGACCAGCGAGCAGGCAGGAAAAGTGATGGGCGAGCTGATGCCTTATGTGGATGTCTGCATCGCCAACGAGGAGGATGCGGCGGACGTGTTCGGCATCCATGCGGAAGGCACCGACATCAACACCGGCAAGATCAGCCGTGAGGGCTATATCGGCGTGGCAAAACAGCTCTCCGAGCGTTTCGGCTGCGAGTATGTGGCGATCACTCTGCGCGGCAGCATTTCTGCGACCGACAACAAGTGGGCGGGAATGCTCTACAAGGACGGGCAGGCCTGCTTCTCGCCGGAATATCTGGTACATATCGTGGACCGTGTGGGCGGCGGCGATTCCTTCGGCGGCGGCCTGATCCATGCGTTGAGAAAAGGCATGAGCCAGCAGGATGCGATCAACTTCGCGGTGGCGGCTTCCTGCTTAAAGCATACCATCGAGCATGACTTCAACCTGGTATCGGAGGCGGAAGTCCTCTCCCTCGCGGGCGGCAACGCGTCCGGGCGTGTGCAGAGATAAGACGAGGCAAAAAAGGATCCGGGGGAACAGATATCTCCCGGATCCTTTTCTATATTGGGAAAGTTACTGAAGTTTTCAATCTGCAGGGCAAAAGCTTACCACTCCGCGATAGACCCGTCCTCGTGCCTCCACACAGGGTTCTTCCAGTTGTGGTTCACTTTGGCTTCTTCCAGAACCAGTTCTTTATTCACATCCACGCCGAGTCCGGGCAGTTTAGGCAGGTTTACATAACCGTCGATGAACTCGAAATCTTCCTTGTTGTTTACATAATCCAGAACGCTCTTGCCCACGTTGTAGTGGATGCCCATGCTCTGTTCCTGGATCACTGCGTTGTAGCAGGTTGCGTCCACGTTCAGGCAGCTTGCCAGCGCGATAGGGCCTAAGGGACAGTGGGGCGCTAACGCCACATCGTAGGCTTCCGCCATGGCGCCGATCTTCTTCACTTCGGTAAGGCCGCCGGCATGGCTTAGATCAGGCTGGATGATATCCACGCCGCCCCTCTGCAGAAGGCGTTTAAAATCATATTTGCTGAAAAGGCGTTCGCCTGTGGCGATAGGGATATTGCAGGCTGCGGCGATCTCAGGGAAGTATTCCATGTTTTCACACAGTACGGGTTCCTCGATGAACATCGGATCAAATTCTTCCAGCTTCTTGGCAAGGATCTTAGCCATAGGTTTATGCACACGGCCGTGGAAATCGATGGCGATGCCGAAATACTTACCGCAGGATTCACGGATCGCTGCCACACGCTCCAGTACGGCATCGATCTTATCGTAGGAATCCACCATCTGCAGTTCTTCGGTGGCATTCATCTTGATGGCTTTAAAACCTGCGTTTTTCTTTTCCAGAGCGGCGGCGCCCACATCGCTGGGGCGGTCTCCGCCGATCCAGCTGTACACTTTCATCTTTGTATGACAGGCGCCTCCCATCAGCTCGTACACAGGTACGCCGAGAGCCTTGCCCTTGATATCCCAGAGGGCCTGGTCGATGCCGGAGATCGCGCTCATCAAAACGCCGCCGCCCCTGTAGAAGCCCGCGCGGTACAGGGTGCTCCAGATATCCTCTATCTTTGACGGATCCGCGCCGATCAGATAATCCTTCATCTCCTGCACACAGGCGAGAACGGTGCTGCAGTGGCCTTCCAGAACGGGTTCGCCCCAGCCGGTGATGCCTTCATCGGTGATGATCTCCACAAAACCCCAGCGGGGACGGACGGTGTAGGTGTTTACTTGGGTAATTTTCATAATAGACAGCCTCCTTATAAATAGAATGGTTAAAAATGAAAAAAATATTAAAAAAAGGATAAAAGTTGATAGACAAACAAAGACGAAAATGTCAATTTCAGGATAACATAAAAAGGAAATCAACATAATATACTTTGTCTGAAAATAATAATTTAGAATAATTATATAACATTGATGGACAAAAGCAATAGGACAAAATGCACAAAATAGGAGATGAAAATTGTGCATAACATAAAAAAATAACCTTGAAAGAAAAGAAAAAACAAATCTGATTGACAAATATGTGAATGGATGTTAGATTTATTTTATGCTGAAATTGGTTAGACAACTTGTACAGAAATTGGTTGTCAACCATAACCATTTTTTCGCATGGCTGTATCCGCCCGGAGAATGCGGCGGACCGGTATGCGGAAAACATGGAATACACACAATACTAATTTTATAGGAGGAGGGATTTACTATGTTAGATTCCAGGTATGTGCCGCTGTTTGTCGGCGGCTTTCTCGCCTACATCTGTATTATGATCCTGGTAGGCGTGTTATCAACGAGGGGAAAAACCAATGGCTCTAACTTCCTGACAGGAGGTGCGAATCTGGGCTTCTTCCTCATCTTCTGTACTGTGGGCGCGACAATGATCGGTACGGGTTCTTCCATGGGCGCTATCGCCAACGGCTATAACGGCGGTTGGGCAGGCGCTATCTATGGACTGGGTGCATGTACAGGTATTCTTTCCATGCTGATGTTCGTCAAGATCCGTGACAAGAATTTCCTGACCATGTCGGAGGAGGCGCAGTATTATTACGGCGGTAAAAAGATCATCCGTCAGACCATGGGCTTTATGATGTTTGTGGTTGAGATCATCTGGCTCGGGAATCATATGAACGGCGGTTCCAAGTATCTCGCTTACATCACAGGTCTTGACAACGTGATCTGTAAGGTTATCACAGTGCTGGCGTTCGCGGTTTACGTATTTATCGGCGGCTACCTTGCAGTGGTAGTGACAGACGCGGTGCAGTTCTGTGTTATCGTTGCAGGCTTCGCGCTGATCGCAATCAAGGCAATCCCCGCAGCGGGCGGCTATGCGAATATTGCAGCTACTTTTGAATCGGTCGGCAAACCCGGCGCTATGGGCTTCTACGGTCTGGCACAGTACGGCATAATGCCTGCCATCGCATTGGTTCTGTCCACTTACATGGGCGTTATCGGTACACCGACGCACCGTACACGTATCTATACTTCTGCGAATGAAGGCACGGCGCGCAAGGCATTTTTGACATCCGGCATCATGCTGTTCTTCTGGAGCTTTGTGACAGCTATCATCGGTATGAGCGCATTCACCATCGCAAACGGCCAGGGTGTGACACTGGAATCTGCAGACTATGCATTCTCCTTCATGGCAACTCACGTACTCGGTCCTGTATTCGGTCTGGTACTGATGATCGCAGGCTTGTCCGCGACTATGTCCTCCGGTGACTCCGATGCCATCTCCGGCATCACGATCCTGCTGACTGACGTATATCCGAGCGTGACAGGCAAGACCATCAAAGAGGAAGATTATCCGAAGTACTCCAGGATCGCTCTGGTAGTGACGCTGGGTGTTGCTTTCCTGATCACACTGCTTGTGAACGACGTTATTACATATATCCAGAAGGTGGTAGGATCCCTCCTTCCCGGCCTTGCGATCTGTATGTTCATGGGCCGTTTCTGGAAACGTGCTACCTGGCAGGGCGGCATGGCCTGCATCATTTCCGGTACAGGTTTCGGTATTCTTTATCTGCTGATTCCGGCGCTCAGCGGCTGGGTAGATTCCACACTCGGCGGCGCAGCTGTTCCGGCGACGATCATTTCCCTGATCTGCGGCGTAGTGGTAAGCCTTGTTACGCCGGTTGACAATACACCGGATGATGAACGTGTGAAAGCTGTATTTGACGCACGTGCTGGTAAGTAAACTTTTTGACCGGCATGTCCGATGAAACAGGATCATGAAAGAGGGCTTCCGTATTTAGCGGAGCTGAAAACAGAATAATAGAAGTAAATACCATATAAACGGGGGTGGAGGCTTTCTTCATCCCCGTTTTACAATTACAGGTTCGCGCAAAAGCGCAGCAGGCATTTGAGTGCATGCTGCCGAAGCAGTGCACGGCAGTTATAGATAGGAAAGGAAAAAGCGATGGGCACAATATTATTAAGAAACGGCATTGTTTATGACGGATTGGGAAATCCGGGTGTTGCCGGAGATGTGTTGATAAAAGACGATAAGATTGAAAAAACAGGCTCTCTGGGGGACACACAGGCAGATCAGGTGATCGATGTGGAAGGAAAAGTGATCTGTCCCGGTTTTGTGGATATCCACAGACATTGTGACGCCAAGCCTTTGAACGATCCTGCTTTCGGAAGGCGGGAACTGGCACAGGGCATCACGACAACTGTGGCGGGGAATTGCGGTATTTCCCTGACGCCCTGCCCCGAGGGGGATGCAGGCGCCAGAGAGATGTATGATTTTGACGAGGCGGTGATGGGACCGATGGAGCTGGGACTGCCAAGGAGTTACGGGGAATATCTGGAGGCGCTTGAGAAGGCGCCGCTGGCAGTCAATTTTGCGGCGATGGTCGGCACAGGCGCCGTAAAGATCACGGTGAAAGGATTTGCGGATACGCCGTTTACGAAAGAAGAGCTGGACGAAGCGAGAGCGCTGATCGAGGATGCGATGAAGCGCGGGGCGCCAGGGGTGTCGCTGGGGATCATGTATCTGCCGGAATGCTATTCCAGTACGGATGAGTTCGCCTATATTCTGGAACCCGTGGGAAGGTACGGGCGCGTGATCGCCACCCACATCCGGGGCGAGGGCGACAGCATGGTGGAGAGCATAAAGGAAGTGCTCGAGATCGCAAAGAAAGCGGGATGTGCGCTGGAAGTCAGCCATTTTAAGAGCTGCGGCGTACATAACTGGAAAAAACAGATCCATGAAGCCATCGCGCTGATCGAGAAGGCGAGAGCGGAAGGGCAGGATGTGACCTGCGACTTCTATCCCTACGAGGGCGGCAGTACGGCGCTGACCACGATGCTGCCTCCGGTATTTGTGGCGGGCGATATGACGAAAGCATTAGAGCGCCTCGGCACGCCGGAGGGTGTGGAGGAGTTCCGGGAGAGCAGCAGAAAGCCCTATGACGACTGGGACAATTTCTGCGTGACTTTGGGATGGGAACGTATTATAATCAGTGGTGTGACAGAGGACAAATTCAAACCCATGCTGGGCATGACGGTGACGGATGCTGCAGAGAAGTTCGGCTATGCTGATCCGGAGGCGCTGGCGGCGGATCTGATGCACGAGGAGAACGGCAAGACAGCCATCATCAATATGAGCATGTGTCAGGAGGATATCGACACGGTGGCGAAGCTTCCGTATTCTAATGTCATCTCCGATGCGATCTACGCGGCGACAGATACGCCCCATCCGCGGATGTACGGCGCTTTCCCGAAAGTGATCCGGGAATATGTGGGAGAGCGGGGGCTCTACACGCTGGAGGAAGCGATCCATAAAATGACGGGGCTTCCGGCGGCGCGGATGAAACTGACGGGCAGAGGCGTGCTGAAAGAGGGCAGTTTCGCGGATGTGCTGGTGTTTGACCCGAAGCGTTTTACGGACCATGCGACATTCCAGGATCCGGCGCAGATGGCGACCGGCGTGGATTACCTGTTCGTGAACGGTAAGCTGACGATCCGGCAGGATGAATGGGTGGACGAGGCTCATAACGGGGCGCTGCTGCTGGCGGAGTGACCGGGCTGGTAAAGGTAATATTTCGTTTATAAGCAGCCGCCAGACAGAAAAGATTTAGAATAAGACAAGAGGGAGAAAAATTCATGGCAGAAGCAAGAACTTTGGACGAGATTAAACTGGATAATGCCTACAAGTTCGGCGCAGGGCGTTATATTCAGCAGACGGGAGCGCTGGAAACGGTGGCGGAGGAAGTGCTGCGTCTCGGAAGAAAGCCTTTTATCATCGCGGGGCCGCGGGCTCTGGAGGCGACGGAGGGCAGGATCGAGAAGGCGCTGAAGGAGGCGGGCATCGAGTACGAGCTGTCCGTTTATCCGGGGCAGAATACTTATGAGAAAGCAAGGGAACATGCGGCGAAGGCGCTTGGGGCAGGGTGTGATGTGATCATGGGCGTGGGCGGCGGAAGGATCATGGACCAGTCCAAAGCGGCGGCTTATTTCGGAGGGACAGCGATTTCCCTGCCGAAGGGACATATGCCGGTGGTGCAGGTACCTACCAGCATCGCCACCTGTGCGGCGTTTGCCCCCTTAAGTGTGATGTATACGGAGGAAGGGGCATCTCTGGGAAGTCTGCGCCATAACTTTGAAGTGGATGCGGTCATTGTGGATATGGATGTGATCGCAAAGGAACCGCCCCGATATGTGGCGAGCGGTATTCTGGACGGTATGTCCAAGATGGTGGAGATGCAGAACGGGCACGACCATATTGATATCGAAGAGTTTGATGTGGGCCTTGTGACAGCCTTCACGCTGGCGAAGTACACAATGGAAACCTATAAAAACCGCGGGATGCAGGCAGTGCAGGATGTGGCGGAGAAAAAGCTGACCAAGGCGGTGGAGGATATCGCTTATCTGAATATTGCGGTGGCGGGCATCATCAGCGGCTGCAGCAAGGGATTCGGGCAGACGGCGTTGGGACACGAGTGCTATGAGTTGATCCGCACACATTTTACACAGGAAGCGAAGGACTTTATCCACGGTGAGATCGTTGCCGTGGGGCAGTGCATGCAGCTTTCCTTCAACGGACAGGAGGACCAGATCCCGGCGCTCCGGGAGATGATGAAGACCTTCCATATGCCGATGACGCTGAAAGATATCGGTATCGAGCCCACGGAGGAAAACGTGGAGAAGCTCTATCAGGATCTGTACCACAGCCCCTTTGTGAAGGACTGTCCGGAGGAGGCGGAGCGCCTGCGGAAAGCCATGAAATGGCTGACACAGTAAAAAACGGCCGGACCGTGAGGTAAAGCCGTTTGCTGCGGCCGGATTAAGAGAAGCCGCAATATCATAATATATCATCAGGAGGATGGAACAATGGACGTATATGCTAAATTAAAAGAAATGGGGATCACACTGCCGGAGCCTCCGGCAAAAGGCGGAATCTACACGCCGGTCATGGAGTTCGGCGATAAGCTGCTCTACTGTAGCGGCTGCGGCCCTGCCATCGGCAGTGAAAATGTGATAGGCAAGGTCGGAAAGGACCTGACGCTGGAAGAGGGACAGAAGGCGGCTTACAATTGCGTATTGAACCTTCTGGCAAACCTGGATGCAAAGCTGGGGGATCTCAACAAGATCAAACGGTTCGTGAAGGTGCTGGGTTTCGTGCACAGCGCGGATGATTTTACACAGCAGCCTCAGGTGATTAACGGCGGATCCCAGCTGATCCTGGATCTGTTCGGAGAGGAGAAGGGGCTTCCCGCCCGCACGGCGATCGGAACGAATGCAACGCCGGGCGGTATTGCAGTGGAGATTGAGGTACTGGTGGAATATGAATGATCTGTGGGAAAGGATATGGTTACAGATATGACATATGCATTTGAGGGGCAGGATGCTGTGATATCTCCTCAGCTTGTATATTATAAGGATATCATAGCTGACAATATAAAAAAGATGATCGGGATCGCCGGGGGCGCAGAGCGCCTCTGGCCCCATGTAAAAACCCACAAGATGATCGAAGTCGTAAAGATGATGATGGCGGAGGGCATTGATAAATTCAAATGCGCCACCGTCGCCGAGGCGGAGATGTGCGGGGAGGCGAAGGCGGCGAAAGTGACTCTCGCCTATCCTCTTGTGGGACCGAATATCGCGCGCTTTCTGCGTTTGATGGAGAGCTATCCGGAGACGGAGTTTTTCGCGGTGTCCGATTGTACCAAACAGGTGGAGCTGATCGGGAAAGCAGCCACAGAAAAGGGTGTATCCGTCAATCTGCTGATGGATGTGGATACGGGACAGCACAGGACGGGCGCAGCACTCGACAAAGTGGAGGAATATTATCAGGCGTGGGCAGGCATACCGGGAATCGTGATGCGGGGACTGCATTGCTACGACGGACACCGGCATGAGTCGGATATAGAAGTTCGAAACCGCGAGGTGACGGCGGTGGATGAACAGATAGCGAAGATCAAGGGAAGGCTGCAGGAGGCAGGGTATGACTGCGGCATCCTGATCATGGGGGGGACGCCCTCTTTCCCGTGCCATCAGAAGCTGAATCAGGAATACTTAAGTCCGGGAACCTGCATCATTCAGGATGCGGGTTACGAGGCGGCTTACCGGGATCTGGATTTTGTGCCCGGTGCGGCAGTGTTGACCAGAGTAGTCAGCGTGCCCGGCAACAATACTTTTACACTGGATATGGGCACCAAAGCGGTGGCGACCGATCCGAATCCGGAGAGAGCCGTGCTCGTGGGGATGGAATATGCGAAGACAGTGCTGCAGAATGAAGAGCACTGGGTAGTGGAAGTGCCGGCGGAGCATGCAGGAGATATCCCGGAGGTGGGAACGGTCCTGTTCGCGATTCCGATGCATGTCTGCCCTACCAGCGCGCTGTATCCGGAGGTGCCGGTGGTATCCGGCGGGAAACTCGCAGACTGGTGGCAGGTGACGGCGAGGAACAGGAAGATCACGATCTGACAGGAGCGGATCGTTGAAGGTATGTGCAGCAGTATGTAAGGCAGAGGTGAAGAGGATTTGAACGGAGCAGCGACATTAACGGAACAGATACTGGACGAGTTGATAGAATATATCAGGGAAAATCGTCTGCAGCCGGGTGACCGTTTGGGCACCGAGATAGAGATGGCAAAGCGTCTGGGCGTAAGCCGCGGGACGATCCGCGGCGCTATCAAGATTCTGGTGGCAAGAAATGTGCTGGAAGTGCGGCAGGGTTCCGGAACCTATCTGGCGGATGGAAATACGCCGCCGGTGGGAGATCCTCTGGGGCTGGAACTGATCCCGAATCAGTTTAAGCTGACCTGGGATCTGCACCAGATAAGGATGATGCTGGAGCCGGAGATCGCCTATATGGCGGCGAAAAATATGACGGAAGAGCAGCTTGACAGACTGCGGGAAATGTGCAATGAGATGGAAAGCCTTTCGGCGCAGAGGAAGGAGAGGGCTCTCGTCGATGTGGAGTTTCATGTCTGCCTGGCGGAGAGCTGCGGGAATCTGGTGATGCCGAAACTGATACCGGTGCTGCGTCAGGGGGTGGAACTGTTTATCAAGTACACCCACAGGGAGGCGACGCCGGAGTCGGTGGCAAAGCACCGCGATATTCTGGAAGCCCTTGAAGCCCGTGATCCGCAGTGGGCGAAGGATATGATGCTGATGCATCTGACATACAACAGCCAGGAGCTCAGGAGGGAAGCGATCCGGAGAGGGGTTATGTATGATGTGTGAGTACCGGACGCCCGGCGGGAAATATCCCTGCCGCAACACGCTTGCGCTCCGGGCGAAACGCAGCGGATGCTAAGCTCGAAAATACCTCGCTAAGCACCGGCGTTTAGCAGGGTTGCGGCAGGGATATTTCCCGCCGGGCTGAGCATGGTATGAACTGAATCATCAGATCAATAAAATTATTATCAAACAGGAAGGAAAAATGAGGTTAATAAGGCAGGAGGAAAGCTATGTATAAGAGTCAGGAGATAAGGAAGATTGCGCCGGAGATGGATCCCCTGAGAATGGGGATGGGTTGGAAGGTGGATGATCTCGGAAAGCCCCAGATCATCGTGGAGAGTACATACGGAAACAGCCATCCGGGTTCCGGCCATCTGAACACTTTTGTGGAGGAAGCGGTCAGGGGAGTGGATGACAACGGTGGAAAAGCCGCGCGCTACTTTGCGACGGACATGTGCGACGGTATGGCGCAGGGACATGACGGCATCAATTATTCCCTGGCGCACCGGGATGCGATCGTCAATCTGGTGGAGGCGCAGATCGGTGCGACCACATTTGACGGCGGCGTTTTTGTGGCAAGCTGTGATAAGGCGATGCCCGCGATGCTGATGAGCATCGGCAGAAACAGGGAGATGAGTGCCATCGTGGTGACAGGGGGCGTGATGGAGGCTACCGTTGTCACACCGGAATATGTGGAGAACGATCCGGCGTGCAAGATCAATGAACTTTTGACGCTGGAGCAGATCGGAAAATTCAGCGCGCAGTTTGAGAGGGGGGAGATCCCCGAAGAACAGCTTACCTATTATAAGCAGCATGCCTGCCCGAGCTGCGGCGCATGTTCCTTTATGGGAACGGCATCCACGATGCAGATCATGGCGGAGGCACTTGGCCTGATGCTGCCGGGGACGGCGCTGATGCCCGCCACGGCGCCGGAGCTGAAGGAAGCGGCCTACAAAGCGGGAAAACAGTTGATGGAACTGGTGAAGAAGGGAATCAAGGCCGGCGATATCGTGACCATGAAGAGCTTTGAGAACGCGATCATGGTGCATGCGGCGATTTCCGGCTCCACCAATGCGGTGATGCATATTCCGGCTATCGCCCATGAATTCGGATTTGAGATCGATGCGGACACTTTCGACAGACTGCACAGGGGGGCGCATTATCTGTTGAATATCCGTCCCGCGGGCGACTGGCCGGCGCAGTATTTCTATTATGCGGGCGGCGTGCCGAGAGTGATGGAGGAGATTAAAGAAGTGCTGCATCTGGATGTGATGACCGTGACGGGCAAGACGTTAGGGGAAAATCTGGAGGAGATGAAGCGGAACGGCTTCTATGAGCACTGCGACGAGATACTGAAAGAAAAGAGCAAAGTGATCGGCAAGGAGATCAGGAGCACGGATATCATCCGCGACTTTGACCATGCATTGGGAATGGACGGAAGCATCGCGATCCTGCGGGGCAATCTGGCGCCGGAGGGCGCTGTGATCAAGCATACGGCGTGCCCGAAAGTGATGTTTAAGGCGAAACTGAACGCGAAGCCTTTCGACAGCGAGGAAGAGGCGATCGATGCTGTGTTAAAGAAAAAGATCAAACCCGGCGACGCGATCTTTATCCGCTACGAGGGACCGAGAGGAACCGGCATGCCGGAGATGTTCTATACCGGCGAGGCGATCTGTTCCGATCCGGAACTTGCGGCAAGCGTGGCGCTGATCACGGACGGAAGGTTTTCCGGCGCTTCCAGGGGTCCGGTGGTGGGGCACGTTTCTCCCGAGGCGGCGGCAGGCGGTCCTATCGCGCTTGTGGAAGAGGGAGATATCATTGAACTGGATGTGGAGGCGAGAAAGCTGGCGATCATCGGCGTAAAAGGACAGGAGATGTCCGAGGCGGAAGTGGCTGCGGTGCTGGAAGAGCGGAAGAAGAATTGGAAAGGGTTTACTTCCAAGTATGATAAAGGACTCCTGAAACTGTATGCGCAGCATGCGGTCAGCGCGATGAGGGGGGCTTATATGGATTAGGAGGGGTGAAAAACCCGGACGCCCGGAGGGAAAATATCCCTTCTGCAACGCGCTTGCGCTCCGAAGCAAACGCAGCGGTACTAGGCTCGCATGTGAAGTTTAGATTTTCTTAGGCGGTGTATTTTGGCGCCTTAGAAAATCTCTTCACATTAGCTAATGTGCCGGCGTTTTGCAGGGTTGCGTCAGGGATATTTTCCCTCCGGGCTGGTATCGGCTGGATTACGGTGGTTATCGCGAGACGAATATTAATTGATAAATTTATAATTTATATAACAGGCTAATATAATAATAGAAAAGAGGAAAAGGTATGAGCAAGCAGATGGAAGAGAAGATTGCGGAGCTGAAGGTGGTTCCGGTGGTGGTGTTGGAGGATGCGAAGGATGCGGCTCCTTTGGCGAAGGCTCTGTGTGAGGGCGGGCTGCCCTGTGCGGAGGTGACGTTCAGGACGGCGGCGGCGAAGGACAGCATCAAGGCGATGACGGACGCGTATCCCGATATGCTGGTGGGCGCAGGTACTGTTTTGACGACAGAGCAGGTGGACAGCGCCGTGGAAGCAGGCGCGAAGTTTATCGTAAGCCCCGGCTTTGATCCGGAGATCGTGGATTACTGTCTGGAGAAAGAGATTCCGGTGTTCCCCGGCTGTATCACACCCTCCGAGGTGGCGCAGGCGGTGAAGAGAGGGCTCAGGGTGGTAAAATTTTTCCCGGCAGAACAGTTTGGCGGCGTTGCGACGATCAAAGCGCTCTCCGCGCCCTATGTGGGACTGAAATTTATGCCTACCGGCGGTGTCAGCGCGAAGAATCTGAAAGAGTATCTGGCATGTAAGCCGATCGTGGCGTGCGGCGGAAGCTGGATGGTGAAGAAGGATCTGATCGAGGCGGGCGATTTTGAGAAGATAAAAGAGCTGACGAAGGAAGCGGTGGCGCTGGCAAACGAATAATATGATTTAGCAGGAGGATGGGTATGGATTTGAATTTGAGGCCGGCAGGCGAATGCAGGTATGATGCGGTTTCTCTGGGCGAAGTTATGCTGCGGCTGGATCCGGGAGAGGGAAGGATCCGGACGGCGAGGCAGTTTCGTGCCTGGGAAGGCGGCGGAGAGTACAATGTGGTGCGTGGTCTGCGCAGATGTTTCGGCATGAAGACCGGGGTGATCACTGCTTTTGCGGACAATGAAGTGGGTATGCTGATGGAGGATTTCATTCTGCAGGGCGGTGTGGATACCTCCCTGATCAAGTGGATGAAGACGGACGGTATCGGGCGCGTGTGCAGAAACGGCATCAATTTTACGGAGCGGGGTTTTGGTATCCGTGGGGCGGTGGGATGTTCCGACAGGGCGAATACCGCGATCTCCAAGGCAAAACCGGAAGATTTTGATTTCGATTATATTTTCGGCGAGCTGGGCGCACGCTGGCTCCATACGGGCGGCATCTATGCGGCACTTTCCGAGCAGTCCTGTGAGACGATCCTTGCGGCGATCAAGACGGCGAAGAAGTACGGTACGGTGGTTTCTTATGACCTGAACTATCGTCCTTCCATGTGGAGCGCCATCGGCGGAAAGGAAAAAGCGCAGGAAGTCAATAAAGAAGTCGCGAAATATGTGGATGTGATGATCGGAAATGAGGAGGACTTTACGGCCTGCCTTGGATTTGAGATCGAAGGGAACGACGAAAACCTGAAAGAGCTTAATCTGGACGGTTACAAGAAGATGATCAACGAAGCTGCAAAGACTTATCCGAATTTTAAGGCGGTTGCGACCACACTTCGCGAAGTAAAGACGGCTACGGTCAATGACTGGAGCGCGATCTGCTGGGCGGACGGGGAGATCTACAAGGCGAAGGATTACAAAGGGCTGGAGATCATGGACCGTGTGGGCGGCGGCGATTCCTTTGCATCCGGGCTGATCTACGGACTGATGACGACAGGGGATGCGGAACTGGCAGTCAATTACGGCGCGGCGCACGGCGCACTGGCGATGACGACACCGGGCGATACGACGATGGCGAGCAAAAAGGAAGTGGAAGCCATCATGGGCGGCGCGGGCGCGAGAGTGCAGAGATAGAAGAACCGACAGCCAGGCGCAAGGATTGAAGGCTTTCTGCGGCAGTAAAAAAGTATAACAAAAAGAGAAGGGCGGACATGGATTTTGCACCTTC
The DNA here is from genome assembly GCA_021769625.1 of [Clostridium] symbiosum. GTDB lineage: Bacteria > Bacillota > Clostridia > Lachnospirales > Lachnospiraceae > 1XD8-76. Next base: position 31,902 of record JAETSN010000035.1, read on the forward strand.
TCTTTTTTGGTCAGCATAAGCCTGCTTGCAGGCGTTGGTTAGCATAAGCCTGCTTGCAGGCGTTGGTTAGCATAAGCCTGCTTGCAGGCGTTGGTTTTTATAGATTTTTTTCATTTTCCAGGCGTTTAAAAATGAGTTCATAGCCATCGTTGCCATAGTGCAGGGAACGGTTTACCCTGCTGATGGTAGCGGTGGAAGCGCCTGTTTTTTCTGAAATCTCCAGATAAGTTTTGTTGTTCCGCAGCATTGCTGCCACGTCAAAACGTTGGGAGAGAGATAATAGTTCATTCACAGTGCATAAATCTTCAAAAAAATTATAACATTCTTCTTTTGATCTAAGCTGCAGAACTGCGTCAAAGAGATAGTCTACAGCATCGTTTTTTAATTTGTTGTTCATTGTATTCACACTTTCATGCAATAAAATTGTAAAGTCCTAAACTGTCTTTATTCTAGCATACGGGGAGGGGATTCGTAAAGGATAATTTCCCAGAAAATTTAAAAATTTGTATAAAATATCTTGTCATCTAGTAATGAAAACTATATACTATAAGAGAGCAGTGCGAAAAAGTGTAAGGATAAGTTTTCGTCATGCTTGCATGGAAGAAAACTTATCCTTACATTTTTTCATAGGGCGAACGCCCGGTAATGAGGGAAATCGGAGATTTTCCGAATGGACACTGCCACCACAGGAGGAATATGCAGATGACGATAGATATGCATGACTTGCTTAACAGTATCATACAGAGCCTGGACAGAACAGAACATATCCGACCGGAGGAGCTGCCGAATATCGAACTGTATATGGATCAGGTGACGACTTTTATGGAGCAGCGCCTGAAAACGGCGAGCCGCAATCCGGAGGATGATAAGATCATGACGAAGACCATGATCAATAATTATGTGAAAAACCATCTGATGCCGCCTCCGGATAAAAAGAAATATTCCAGGGAGCATATGCTGCTTCTGATCTTTATCTACTATTTTAAAGGGTTTATGTCGATCGGGGATATCCAGACGCTGATGGAGCCTCTGACGGAACGGTATTTCGGGGCCGATAAAGAATTTAAACTGGAAGATATTTACAGGGAAGTCTTCAGCATGGAAAAAGATGAGATCGATGTGCTGAAAAAAGATGTGATCAAGAAATTTCGAAAAGCCGAGAGTACTTTTGAGGGGGCCCCGGAGGAGGGGCGGGAATTTTTAAAGATGTTTTCGTTTATCTGCCAGTTATGTTTTGATGTGTATCTGAAGAAGATGATGATCGAGAAGATGATAGACAATATATCGGAGCTGGAAGGGCAGAAGGGATCAGAGAAGCATAAAAAAGAAAAATAGTTTTTCTGTTGTCCATCCGCTGTTGTTACAATTTTTAAACTATCCAGAATATATACTGCATGGGAGGATAAAAGTTACAGACAAATTTATTTGCAGAAAATAGGGGTAGAGAACAATAATAGTGGATGAAAACAATATTAGTGGATAACGAACCACTAATGAGGCGGAAACTGGAAGAGATGGTGGGAGACATCCGTGAAGTTGACGTTATAGGAAGTTTTGGAAGTTCAAAGGATGCGTACGAATATGCAGAGAAGAATGCAGTGGAATTTGCAATTTTAGATACTGAGATGCCCGAAATAGACGGTTTGGATTTAGGGGAAAAGTTAAAAGGCATTCGTCCGGGGATCGTGCTGATCTATACAACAAAAGACTGTGAGCGGCTTGCGGAAATGATAAGAATGAAAGCTGATTATTGTATTTTGAAGCCATATGACCAGTATGATATTGAAGATGCCGCAAAGCGGGCCATGCTGCTGTGCAGACGGCAGAAAAAGCACCTGACGGTTCAGATGTTTGGCCGGTTTGATGTATTTCTGGATGGAGAGGTTATTTATTTTAAGAACGCTAAGTCGAAAGAATTGCTTGCCCTGTGTATGGACAGGTGTGGCGGTAATGTATCTATGGAAGAAGTGATCGATAAATTGTGGCCGGAGAGGGCTTATGATGAAAAAGTAAAAAGGCTTTACAGAAAAGCGGTCATGAATCTGCGGGGAACACTGAAAGAAAATGGAGTTGCAGAACTTTTCCAGACAGCAAGGGGAAGCTGTCATATCAGTAAAGATGAGGTAGAGTGCGATTATTACGCATATATGGTAGAGCCTGAGAAAAATGAGAAGATGTTTCATGGCGATTACCTGTTTGACTACAGCTGGGGTGAAGAGACACTGGCAAATCTGATGAATGCATATTAAAAATTTGCATATGCTATGTTATGGCGGTGTAAATGAAAAAAAGAAAAAACCGGTTTCTGCTCGGGATCTATGTATTGGTGGTTGTAATGAATGTGCTGTCATGGTGCAGCAGTGGTTATGCCGATAAAGTTCGTCGGAGCATATTTGGTGTGATGCAATATATACAGGGGCATATCAGCAGTCTGTTTCCGTTTTCGCTGGGAGAAATTTTGCTGATCCTGGCAGTGGTGTTGACTGCGGGGGCATTTGTTCTGGCCGTCCTTTTGCTGATAAGGCAGGCGAAAGGTATCCTGAAGGGAAAAGGCAGCATCGCGGACAGCGGGCCTGAAAGAAAAGAAGCATGTGAAAAAAAGGCATGGATCGTCCGGTTCACAGGGGGGTATTTCTACAGCCTGCTGTGGATCATCGGCATTGTCTCTGTTATTATGTCGGTCAACTGCTTTGCTCTATATCACTGCAGCAGTTTTCAGGAAAATTATATGCCGGGAGAAGAGCGTGAGTATCATATACGGGAACTGGCGCTTGTCAGGGATCATGTGGTGCGGCAGTGCAATGAACTGGCGGAACTGATGGAGCGGGATGAGGACGGATATATTGTTTATAAGGAAGATATCGGAAAGCAGGCCGTTTCGGAGATGGAGAGGCTCGGAGAGGAGTATCCGCTGCTGGGTGGCTATTATCCTGTGCCGAAAAAATTCACGTTTTCCGGTTTTTTCAGCCAGCAGTATATCATGGGATACTATTTTCCGTTTTCCATGGAGGCGAACTATAACGGGACGATGTACATTGCCAATGTGCCGTCGACCCTCTGTCATGAGCTGTCCCATGTGAAGGGATTTATTTATGAGGATGACGCGAATTTCATCGGATATCTCGCCTGCATATCTTCGGAGGATGCCTTCTTCCGCTACAGCGGTTATCTGAGTGTGCTGGATTATTTAAACAGAGACCTGTATGAAAGTCTGGGGAGATCCAGGGAAGCTTATCTGGCCTATGAGGCATGCAGTCCGCTGGTGGAAAGCGATAATATTTTTCTGACAAGGCAGGCGTGGGAGGAAGTGGAGAGCAGGGCCGTGATCGATACGGAGATCGTAAAACAGGCATCCCGCAGTTTTTTGGAGACCAATCTGCAGGTGAACGGCATAGAAGAAGGGATAGCAAGCTATGGAGATGTGGTGGAAAAGCTTCTGATCTATTATGACGGAGAGTTGTATTGAGGGGCGGCAGAAAAATGAACGGCCGGGCCGGAAGCTGTTGAAGAGGATAGAAACTGTCCGGAAGATGGACCTGCAGAGAACGGAAGGAAACAGATCAACCAAAATGGGAAATATCATAGATTATGTAAACTGCTTTCAATATACCTTTGCTGAGAAAGATTTCAGTGATGTAGATTCTCTGGTATTATGTCAACTCAGCTATCTGAAAATGAAGGAACTGGTTCCCGGTCTGGAGGAAGGACAGGAATTTGTATCTTTTGAAAAAGTCGCGGGGAGGGAACATGCGGAACAGGTCTTTGCGGATGAGAGATACCGGGAGGACAATCAGAAGCTGGCGGAAGCCATTCTAAAGAGCAGGCGTTTTGCAGATCTTGCGCTGAACTATTATATCGATATTCTGGACAAGGAGATGGAGGTACAGTTTTCGGCGGTCACTTTTCTGGCGGGGAAGGACGCGGCCGGAAAAGAGATCTATTATATCGCCTATCGGGGGACAGATGAAAATCTGGTGGGGTGGAAGGAAGATTTTACGCTGGCTTTCTCGGAACCTGTGGTGGGACAGCTCTATGCGTCGAGGTATATGCGGAAGGCGGCGGGACATCTGCCGGAGGATTTTTATATGGGCGGCCATTCCAAAGGGGGGAATCTGGCTGTTTTTGCGGCGATGAGCAGCTCCGCGGCGCTGCAGGAGCGCATTTTGCAGGTGTACAGCCATGACGGGCCGGGTTTTAAACCGCAGGTGATGGAGCGCTATGAATATGGCAGGGTAGAGGATAAGGTGAAAAAGATCCTGCCGGGGTCGTCGCTGGTGGGAATGCTTTTGGAACGCGGGAGTTCCTATAATGTGGTGGAGAGCAGCTCCTACGGTCTCTGGCAGCATAATCCCTACACATGGATCGTGGATCCGGAAAACGGGGAATTTCAGCCGATGGAGGATCTGAAAAACGGTGCAAAGCTTATGGATAATGCCGTGACAGACTGGATCATCGGTCTGGATGATGAGCAGGTGAGCCGGTTTTCCGACGTGCTGTTCAGGGTGCTCGCGGCGTCGGAGGCGGATAATCTGATCGATTTTAAGGCGGACTGGAAAAAAAGCCTGACGGGGATCCTGCAGGAACTGCGGGAAGTGGACGATGATACAAAAGGTGAGGTGGAAGAGATCATAAAAGAATTGTTTGAGATCACCGGGCAGATGACGAAGAAGGAGATCCACAGCAGGATTCTGGAGGGCATTCAGGGAATACAGGAAAAATTTACTCGAAAAAGAAAAGAAAAATGAAATTGGGTATTGACAACTATAAAGCAAATGTGTAAAATAATATTTGTTCGGTTCGCAGAAGTGGCGGAATTGGCAGACGCGCAGGCTTCAGGTGCCTGTTGTAGCAATACAGTGAGGGTTCAAGTCCCTTCTTCTGCATAAAAAAAGAATCCTGTTTTCCAGGATTCTTTTTTTATGCGCGTGCGTCCGGATGAGATAAGTCAGCGAGCTGACGGGCGCCCGGCGCGCGTGCAGGGAAAGAGAAACCTTCCCTGCACGATCATGAGCACGGGTTAACCTCAGACTTCTGTGGGCACCCCGTTCAGATTGATCTGTTCGTCCTCCTCCACGGGGATGATCAGGCATTTTCTGCCGTCGATCATTTCGGACTTGATCAGCGCCGCTCTTTCCGGTTTTACCCGAAGGATCACATCACAGCGTTCCTCGGGGGGAGTACCTTCATCCGGCGCATCCGCGATCTCAGGGGCGGGAAATGTTTTTTCCGCCAGTTCTTTCTGGAGCTGTTGTACCTGAAGCCTTAAATGTTCTTCCTCTTTTTTTCTGGCATTTTTCTCCAGCGCTTTCTCGTCGATCAGGTTCTGCAGGATGGGAGGCTCTGATTCAAATTCCCGGGAAATGCCCTCCTTAATATGTTCCGCGGCTTCGCCGATGATATGATGTTCGGTGAGCACCTCGTCGACCAGTTCGTCTGTCAAAAGTACAGGCGTCTGTTCCTCATATATTTCATCTTCGTCGGGGCAGGAGATTTCCTGAAAACTTTCCTGAAGCTGCAGGAGCACTTCCTCGCCGTCGTCCCTCACCGGCGCGAGAGCCTGCTTTACAATGGAAGAAAAGGCCTGCTGCTGTTCTGCGGCGGTGCGTTTGCTGCCGCAGCCCAGGACATTTTCCACAAAGTCCGGGCGGGAATCTTTGGCATCCTTTATGTAGTAGATTAACGAATGTATGTCGCTGCTTCTGTCAGAGAAAGCGGGGAAGATGAATCCGGTATCCGGAGCGCCTACCACCCAGTCCCGAATCCGGGCACCGATGCGGTTTTCATCTTCCCGATAGCCGAGCCCCGGTTTGGAGAGGGTGACGGGACAGATAGCGCAGAGCAGATAGTCGTAAACCTCTTCGGATTCATCCAGCTTCATCCCGTCGCTTGTCCTGGTGATGATGTCGTAGGCGTCTTTAAAAAGCAGGATCAGATAATTGCCCGCATAGTCGTAATGCTCGATGATGAGATCGTAGAAACGGTCCAGCAGTTCCGCGTTTTTGAGGCCGCTTTCCTTAATCCCCATCAGAAACTGCTGTCTGCCGCCGGCCGCTTCTTCCTCGACCGGAAATTCCAGCTGCAGCAGATTGTTGCCGATACTGCCGGAGAGGCATTTCCTGGAGAGGTCAAGGTACTTGTAAAATTCCTCGTCATCCAGATTCAGAAAAGTTTCCGAGAGGGTCAGCACCTTATTTTTATTGCCGTCCACATAGCAGCCGCAGAGCTTTGTGATGGAACAGTCGGTTTTGTTCAGTCTTTTTTTGAGTTCCAGTATGTCTTTTTTTGTCATAATGATCCGTCCTTTTTTCAGAATAATAAAAGCCTTTTTATTTTAACATACTTTGTCGAAAAAAAGTAATAGATTCTTCGCGGAAAAAGTTGTATGATAAACATAACCTTTATGGAAAAATAAGTCAGAAAGAAAGGAAAAACGAAACATGAAAAGATGGAAAACAAAAATTTGCAGCATGGTGCTGGCGTCTGCCATGGCGGCAGGGCTTTTTATGGGAACCTCTCTGGATGCGGAGGCGACGGCGGATGTTCCTGTGGTGAGGAGCGTTTACACGAATGAACCGGTGACGGCGGCCCAGGCTACCCTGCGCCCGATCGCGGTGATGATGCCTACAGATAAGGTGGCGCAGCCCTCCTACGGGATCGGCAGTGCGGATGTGCTGTATGAGATCATGGAGGAAGGGAACATTTCCCGGCAGATGGCGATCATCTCCAACTGGCAGGGACTGCCCCAGATCGGCAACCTCAGAAGCTGCAGGCTCTACTATATTCCGGCGGCGAAGGAATGGGATCCGATCCTGATCCATTTCGGCGGTGTGTTCTATATGCAGGGAACCATCGATGCGCCGGATATGAACAATCTTTCCGGTACATACGAATACGGCGTGGGCGGCGCAACACCGGGTTCGGGATATTTTTATCGCACACAGAACCGCAAGGCGCCCCATAACGCTTATATTTCCGCGGATGGTATACAGAAAGCCTGCGCGCAGCTCGGCTATCAGCTGACAGTCCGCGAAGGATATTATAACAGCAAACATTTTACTTTTGCGGAAGGCGTGAATACGCTGGATCAGTACGGCGGGCAGGCGGCGACGGCGAATGTGATCGACCTGTCGAAAGTATTCAGCTATACAAAGAGTTCCCTGACATATGATCCGGTCTCCGGCCTGTATCTGAAGAGTCTCCACGGGGCGCCCCAGAAGGACGGTCTGACAGGACAGCAGATCGCTTTTGCCAACGTGATCGTGCAGAACACCACATGGGCGCCGCTGGATGCAAAGGGCTATCTGAACTTCCAGATGATCGACAATCTGCAGGACGGCTACTATTTCACAAAGGGAAAAGCCATCCACATCAGATGGGCAAAGACCAGCGATTATACGCCGACCAAGTACTATGACGACAACGGAAACGAGATACAGCTGAATACCGGCAAGACCTATATCGCGGTAGCGCAGGCGGGAAAACAGGTGGCATTCCACTAAAACAGCAGGAGCCCGATTATGATCTTTAAATGTAAAAACTGCGGCGGCAATGTAGTTTATCATCCGGACAAAAAGAAGATGTATTGTCCGCACTGTGACGGGATGGATACGGAAGATGAGATCAGATCATCCCAGATAGCGGAATGCGCAAACTGCGGGGCACCCTTGGAGGTGTCCCGCTATACGTCTGCATGTAAATGCGGGCATTGCGGCTGCTATATGATATTGGAAGAGCGGGTGGAGGGAGAAAAGACACCCCATCTGATACTGCCTTTCCAGATTTCTAAGGAGAAGGCGGTGAAACTGCTGGAAAAAGAATTTCAGAACAGGTATTATGCGCCCGCCACTTTTCTTTCCGCGGCGACTTTGGAAGGGATGGAGGGCATCTATGTACCGTTTTTCCTGTATGATTATCTGGCAGATTTTGACTACGCGGGCATCGGTACGAAGGTGAGGAGCTGGCGGCGGGGCAATACGGAGTATGTGGAGACTTCGTGGTTTCAGGTGGAGCGCAATCTGGAGATCGATTTTGACCGGATCCCGGTGGATGCCTCCATCAATATGGACGATGCCATGATGGATCTTTTGGAGCCATTTGACCAGAAGGCGCTGGAAAAATTTCAGACAAAGTATATGTCGGGATTTCAGGGGGAGATATTCAGCGAAGGGCTGATGGATTTAGAACCCAGGGCGCAGGAGAAGGCGCGGAAGGATTCGGAGGAACTGCTGCGGGAGACGCTTTCGGGTTATACCACGCTGCATGCGGACAGGAAGCATCTGAATCTGCAGCGGCAGACGGCGGAATACGCGCTGCTGCCCGTGTGGGTATATTATTACAGCTATCGCGGAAAAAAATATACATATTATGTAAATGGACAGAGCGGCAAGGTGCTGGGAAAGACGCCGGTTTCCAAAGGGAAGATGCTCGCCTGCGGCGGCGGCCTCTGGATGCTTCTTTTTGCGATCATGATGGTCGGCAAGATGATACTGGAGGTGCTCTGAGATGAAAGGATTTTTGAGAAGATTTAAGGCCTGCTTTATCATACTCGGAGTGCTGCTCATCCTCTGGTGTCTGCTGCTCGGCGTGCACAGTGCGGCGGGCAGATTGAAAAACGGCAGCAGGCAGAATGCGGAGTGTACAACGGAGGAGCGTGTGTTCGATGAGGCGGATGTGCTGACGGACAAAGAGGAGGAGAAGCTGCGGAAGCTGATCGCTAAGAGGGAGAGGCAGACGGGCTGCGACATCGTGCTGGTGACGCTGAATGAATCGCTCAAAGAGTACGCTTATGACCGGCAGGAGTATGTGGCTTATGACAAGTTTGTCATGGTCTATGCGGATGATTTTTATGACGAGCATCTGTTCGGATATGATAAGCCGCAGGGGAACGGCGTATTGTTCCTGGATAATCTGTACCGGGAGGACGACGGCTGGGCATACAGCTGGCTGTGTACGACCGGGAAGGCGGAAGGGAAATATACCGGAAGTATGATAGACCATCTGATGGAGAAGAGCTACCGGCGGAGCAAGATCAGCCCCTATTATGGATACAGAGCTTATGTAAACCAGTTTTATCATGACATGAACGGATTCGGATGGTTCAGCATCAATATTTCGGTGCCGCTCCTTCTCTTAATCTCCTTTTTGCTGGCTGCCGTAGTGGTGGGTTTTAACGGCGGTTCCAAATCGGGGGAGAAGACAACGAATGCAACGACTTATGTCAGGAACGGAAGGGCGAAGGTGAATCACAAGGAAGACCGGTTTATCCGGAAGGCGGTCACGCAGCATAAGATCCAGAGCAGCAGCGGCGGAAGCGGAAGCGGCGGCGGAGGAGGACATCACACTTCGCGGAGCGGGGTTTCCCACGGAGGCGGGGGACACAGGCATTGAGGAGAGGGCGGCGGGCTGCGCCATGCGGCATCCGTGAAAATGCTGCGCATTTCCCCGGATGTGTGGCTGTCGCCACATAAAAAAAGACATTACTATACGTCATTGCGTGTAAACACGCATTCCGC
>JAETSN010000036.1 GCA_021769625.1 [Clostridium] symbiosum
CTGGCAAGAACATAAAATACTTTGTCCTTTAAATTTCACATTGGCTAATGTGTCGGCGTTTTTCAAAGGGCTCCTTAAGTATTTTATGTTCTTGCCAGCTGGCTGAGGTGTTTACTTGATGACATTGATTTACACGAGGGCAGGAATATGGGACGAGCGATCAATCTGGACATGTATGAAGGCAATGCGGCGAGGCGGATACCGGAGGGGTATGGAGAGCGGAGCTATTATAATAGGAGAAGCGGGACAGAGGGTGCAGGGCGAGAGTCTGCATGCAGGGACGGAAGCCGGGCAGCGTGGAAGGAGCCGGTTTGTGATGACAGAGGAAGAAGTCGCGCATCGGACGGCAGGGCGACGCATGAACATAGGAGCAAAGACCGGATAGCAGACAGAAGTGCAGCGCATACAGGCGGAAGCGGTACAGCAGGCAGAGGAGCGGCATACGAAGGCGGAAGCAGAAGCCGTACGGCAGGCAGGAGAGCGACGTATGCGGGGGAGAATAGAAGCCGTGCAGCACGCAGGGAGTCTGTTTACATCGGACGGAGCAGAGGAACGGCAGGCGGCAGGAAGAAATCCCGCAGACAGAATAAAAAAAGACTGCAGCGAAGGATTCTGGGTGGATTGTGCTTTTATTTTTTGCTCGCGGGCATCATTGCAACCTGCTGGCTGCTCATAACGCTTTTCTTTGGAAAGAACGAAAAAGTATATGCGGAAGAAGGGCAGAGTGCGGACAGCGGGGGGATATTGGACGAAACTTTGGCGCAGGAAGGCGTGGATGTGGAAGAGGGTACGGAATCGGGCGGCGTTTCTTTGACGGAGATCACGCCGGAGATCAGGCGGGAGTGCCAGGACATGTATGCAAGGCAGGAATCGTTGCTGCTGCTGGTGAATAAGGAACATGAGCTGTCTGCCTCCTATCAGCCTGTGCTCCGCAGTATCTGTAAGGGAAGGTTGGAGACGGCGGATATCCTTTACGAGGATCTCTGCGCCATGCTGGAGGCGGGAGAACAGGCAGGATACCAGTACTGGATCGCTTCCGCCTACCGCGACAGGGCATATCAGCAGGGACTGGTGGATGAGGATGTGGAGAAATATATGTCGAAGGGATATTCCTACGAGGCGGCGCTTCAAAAGACTTACGAATATACGATGCCGCCGGGAAGTTCCGAACATGAGACAGGGCTGGCGCTGGATATCCTCTGTTCCACCAACACGATCATGGACGAGAGCCAGAAGGGAGAGCCGGGAAATCGGTGGCTTGTGCAGCACTGCCACGAATATGGATTTATTTTGCGGTATCCGGAGGATAAAGAAGGGATCACAGACATCCATTATGAACCATGGCATTTCCGCTATGTGGGAAAGGAAGCGGCGGCTTACCTGACGCAGAAGGGATGGACGCTGGAAGAGTTTTATCAGGTGCTGGAGTCGGACAGATAGGGGGCATTCTGCCTCCGACCCGCCGTGCAGGCAGACCGGAGGATTTGGAGAAACATTGCTTTGTACAATGGAACACGGAAAAGCAAGTTTGAGAAGGCTGATTGTGCACGAAAAAGCAAGTTCAGCGGCATAAGCTGTCCCACTCACAGTCGCCGCAGATCTCGCACCGTTTTCCTGGCGAGAGTATATGGGACTGTACAGCATCTGCAAAATCTTTCCATCTGATTTTTGTGCCTTCGCTTAGGCCGCAGAGCGCGAGTACCTGACGGTCATAAGATTCTGCCTTGCCGGGAGTTTCGAGGGTGCTTCCCGCGCATTGCCCAAAGTGGTTATTGGGACAGCGGGAGCATACATCGTCGGTTTCGCAAAGCAGGACCACTTCGGGGTTCCTGCTCAGTTTTTCCTTCATTGCCTGCATATTTTCGATAAAATCACCGCTGTATCCTTTTCCCTGAAAAAAGGAAAAGCACATGCCGTGATGTGCTCTGATCCTGTATATCATTATGTTTCGGCTCCTTCCTGCACGGGTGTTCGATATAGTATGTCCGATGGGTGGCGTTCATAAATATATGGCTGCAAAATGCTCAGCACTTTCCGGGGTATTGCATTTAGCCCTGCGGACCGTTCATAATTTTTGAGAGAGGCCTGCGCAGGGTATTGCTGAGTGTGAGCGCGAGCGCGATCTTGACCGCATCGGGGATGATGAAAGGAATGACACACCAGCCGAGCACCGTTGTCAGTCCGACAGGACCGGTTTCCCTCATATATACGAACATAAACCATGCCGTGCCTGCCGCATAGCATGCGGCTATGCCGAGTACCATCGACAAGACCTGAACCCAGAGTTTCTTTCCGAGTATGCTTTCCATCAGCCACATGATCAGGGCGGAGAGGATAAATCCGATGATATAGCCGCCCGTGGTATTCAAGATAACGCCGAGTCCGCCGGTGAATCCTGCGAATACCGGAACACCCGCCGCGCCGAGCAGGACGTAGACAAGCACGGCTGCCGTACCGCGCTTTCCGCCGAGTACCGCGACGGACAAAAATACCGCGAAAGTCTGAAGAGTGAAGGGAATCGCCGCTGGGATGGAAATCCACGAACAGATGGCGATAAGTACCGTAAAGACGGCGATATATGCCATGTCATAAGTCTTTCTCGTTTCGCCTGTCTGAGGTTTGCCGTTTAGTATGGGGGCAGTTGTTTTTGCATTCATAGGATATTCCTTTCTCTATTGTAATTCATTTTTCTGACTTGAATCATAGTAACACCGGAGAAATGATTTGTCAACCACTAAAATAAAATGGTTGACAATGTTTTGCGATTGAAATGATATTTGATCAATAGGATAAAATATGGTTGTGAAACCCCGTAAAAACCAGTATTATTATATAAAGCGAGCAGAAAACGGTTTTTACGGGGGTTTAAACTATGGGTGCGGAAATGAAAAGAAAACTGAAAAAAACGGCTCTTTTGTCAGCAAAGATCGCCATCGGATGCGGTACTGCCATCTATATAGCGGAGGCGCTGCACCTGGATTACGCGGTCTCCGCAGGGACGGTGACGCTTTTATCGCTTCTTGGTACAAAGTGGGAGACCGTGAGATTTTCGTTTGTAAGGCTGGTGACTTTTTTCTTTACCGTGATGCTGGTATATCTGATCATGCCATGGTTGCACAGCGAATGGATCGCCTGTGGGATCATCATCTTTCTCCTTGTCTTTTTCTCCGATCTGATGGGATGGCGGGCCACGCTGTCGATCAATGCGGTCATCGCCGCCCACTATATGACGAGGCAGGAGTATTCGGCGGAGTTTTTTTTCAATGAATTTATGCTGGTCTTTATCGGCGTTGTTATCGCTTTTGTGCTGAACCTGTTTCATATGAACAAGAGCCAGAAGAAACATCTTATGGAGGGGGTCTGTTATGTGGAAAAGACCATGCAGTCCGATCTGAGGGAGATGGCAGAATATCTGATGGGAGTGCAGATGAAGGAGCAGATGGATCACAGTGTATGGGTGGATATTTCCATGCTGGAGGAGAAACTGCGGGAACTGATGGAGGAGGCGCGGGAGTACCAGAATAATACCTTCGAGTCCCATCACGATTACTATCTGGACTATTTTGAGATGCGGCTTGAACAGTGCCGGATGCTGGACAGCCTGCACTATGAGATGAGAAAGATGCGGAGCATGCCGAAGCAGGCGGGGGTGGTCGCGGATTATATACGTTATCTGGCGGAATATGTGGTGGAGAAGAACGTGCCGGAAAAACAGATGGAACGGCTGGATGAGATTTTTGCAGGGATGGAAAAAGAAGACCTGCCCGTATCCCGGGAGGAGTTTGAGAGCCGTGCCATGCTGTACCATGTGCTGATGGATCTGGAGGAATTCCTGAAATACAAGCAGGCTTTCATAGAAGGCCTGAGCGAGAGACAGAGGAAAGAGTACTGGGAGTAACAGGGGGCTGCCGGCTGTCAACGAATGACAGGCCGGCAGCAGGTCTGGGTTGATGCGGATTATCATTATGTTATTCGGCACATTCCCTGTAGCAGAAATAATCAAAATCCGCCGGTATTTTCGTGCCGAGGCCGTCGACGCTCATCATGCCGACAAAGGCGCCTGTAAAAGCCGCGCCGTAAGCGGCGGTGAGATATTCGTCAGAGAGCTTTGCGGAATCGAATACCTTCGGTACGGCAGTCCAGGTTTCCCCGTCGAAGGAGTAAAAATACTGATATTTTATGCCCTGCACCTTTACTTTAAAGTAGACGTATGCTGCATCTGCCGGGACCGGCACGGGATGCTCTTCGTAGACACTCTCGGTCCTGCCAGGATCGGTACTCACCACATCGATGACCCGTCCGTATGTTTCATGCCATGTCATCTCAATGCAGGACCAACTGTGGGTATTATAATAACAGGTAAGCCCTGCAAACTGCTGGAAGGATTTCGGCTCATATGCCATTTTCACTTCCGCTTCAAAATGGAAACTCTGCCATCTGCGGGCGATATGCGCCTGCGTGTATGTGGAGGCAAGAGAGAAATGTCCGTATAATCTCAAATGTCCGGGGCGGGCTGTCAGGGAACACACATCTTCCGTGAGCGGGGTCCGCAGGCTCTGAAAATGGTGATTGAGCCCGGCTGTGTCGAAATCGTCTTTCTCGGGGTAATCCGGCTCCCATTTGTGCTCCGCTGTGCCGGACGGCGCTTCCACTTCCTCCAGTCCGTTGTGACCGCCGACGATATGCGGCCAGCCTTCTTCATCCCAGATCAGTTTCTGGATACTGGTCTCCCTTCCGAGCGGGCACCAGCCCCTCGGGTCGATCTTTGATTCGGTATCATGGTGGAGCGGCCTTGCCATCAGATGCGCAAAATACCATTCGCCTCCCGGTGTCTGTACAAGGGAGCCGTGCCCTGCCTTCTGGAAAGGATGGTAGGGGGCATCCAATGTGGTGAGGAGGGGGCCGCCCGGCTGAGTTTCAAAGGGATCAGAGAGGGATTTTGCCCTTGCTGCCCTTGCCTGATGGGCATATCCCGTCCCGCCCTGTGCCACAAACAGATAGTACCATCCGTCTATCTTGTAAAGGTGAGGGCCTTCCGTGAGCCTGTCTTCGGTTCCTCTGTAGATGACCCGGGGGTCGCCGATGAGGGATTTTTTCTCTTCCGAGTACTCCGTGCACATAACGCCGTAGAAAGGATGGCGGTAAGGCCTCGGATCCCAATACTGGTTTACCAGATACTTCCTGCCGTCGTCGTCATGGAAGAGCGAAGCATCGAACCCTGCCGTATTCAGGGTGACGGGATCCGACCAGGGCCCGCAGATATCTTTTGCGGTGGTCAGATAGTTGACGCAGTCCTTATAAGCTCCGCTTGTCACTTTGGCATCCGTATATACCAGATAAAAAGTGCCGTCATAGTAGGACAGATCCGGCGCCCAGATTCCGCCGGAATCCGGATCGCCTGTCATATCCAGCAGACGCTTTTCCGACAGGGGATAAGTCAGCAGGCGCCAGTTTACCAGATCTTTCGACTCATGGATGCATACCCCCGGCCACCATTCAAAGGTGGAGGATGCGATGTAGTATGTATCGTTTACCCTGATAATACTGGGATCAGGGTGGAATCCCTTTAGCACCGGATTTTTGATTTTCATGTCAGTGTTTCTCCTTTGCAAGATCGATAATGTTTTTTATGATAATTCAGATCTTGCCGAAATGCAAGCCCCAGTTTCAAAAATTTTTGGGAAGCCTCGGATGTCTGCCGGGACATGGGGCCTGCAGGTGCGGCGGCTTCTGTCAATGTATGAAATATTGGTAATATTGGACAAAACCATTTTGCAAATTTGGCTATAATTTAAAAAATTAAAAACAGGTCTTGTCAAATGAAAAATAGTGTGATAGATTTATTTACAGGGGATTGGTAACGTTACCGGGAGCGATGCCGGAATCGTTACCGATATCGCCGTGTGCAGTGGAGATGAGGAGTTATATCATTCAGGCGGGGGAAAACAATGAGGGAATCCGTGAGAAAAAAGGCTGCAGAGGACAGGCAGGAATATATACCGAGGCCGGCAAAGGGCGAGCCTTTGTATGAGCTGGAAAAGGTGGAGGATCTGGGGATCTCTCCCCTGTACAGGGTGCGTGTCAACGGAAAAGATACGGATGTATACGGAAATGAATTTTTTCATTTTGCGGTACTGGTATATGACGGGAAAGAGCAGGCGCTGGATGTGGAAGTGACTGTTCTCGATGAGGTTGGAAAGGTGAGGATCCGTCCGGCCTCTTTGGGCGTCCTGTTCGAAAAAGAGGGATCGGTACTGAGGTTTCGGCTTCCGGCGGGAAAGCGCGCGGTTCTGGAGATAGAGGATGATCTGCTGTGCCCGCTTTACCTTCTGCAGTCGGAGAGGGTGGAAAAGCCGGAAAATACCACTTATGAGTTCCGAAAGGGAACTGTCTGCAATATCAATACGCTGGAGCTGAAAACAGGAGATGTGGTCTACATAGAAGAGGGGGCCGTTGTCAGCGGAATGATCCGTTCCCGGCTGGCCGATCATATTCGGATCATCGGAAACGGAATACTCTACGGCGGAAACTGGCACAAATGGAATGAAAACGGTGCGGAGCAGCTGATCGTGCCCATACTCGGAAAGGATATTGAGATACGGGGGATTACCCTGTTGGACGGCGGGGGCTGGCACATCGTGCCCACTGCCTGCGAAGGGGTGCGGATCGAGGACATCAACGTGATGGGCAAGGTGATCACGGGGGACGGCATTGATATCGTCGGGTGCAGAAATGTGACGATCCGGAACAGTTTTGTGCGGGCGAATGACGACTGTATCTCCATCAAGGCGGAGGAGTTTCAGGATCCTTCGGGCTGCACGGATGTGCGCCATATCCTGGTGGAGGATTGTCTGTTCTGGAATGCGCAGTTCGGCAATGCGCTGGAGATCGGGTATGAGACCAGATG
Source organism: [Clostridium] symbiosum (assembly GCA_021769625.1). Classification (GTDB taxonomy): domain Bacteria; phylum Bacillota; class Clostridia; order Lachnospirales; family Lachnospiraceae; genus 1XD8-76. The sequence continues at coordinate 6,908 of JAETSN010000036.1, forward strand.
CGATGAGATTTCAGATGTGGTGTTCCGGCGCTGCGAGATCCTGCACTGTGAATACGAGGGCAATCAGTCGGGAGGCGTACTGACGATCCACAATGCGGACCGGGCGTTTGTGCATGATATCCATTATGAGGACATCCGCATCGAGGATGCGCAGGAAAAGTTTATCGACATTAAAACGCTGGATTCCAAGTACTCACGGGACAGGACGAGGGGAATGATCAGCGATATCCATTTCAAAAATATAGAGATCACGGAAGGGGCGTTTCCGGTCTCCATTGTCCGCGGCTTTGAGATGCGGAACGAGGTGTGCAGGCCCCATGATCTTTATTTCGAGAATATAGTAGTCCACGGAAAGAAGATGACATGCGTCAATGAAATGCGCATGGTGAAAGAACTGAGTGACGGATTTCATTTCGGATGATCCGGCAGAGAATTTACTTACGGTACTATTCAGGAACGGGCGCCGGAAGGACCGGGTAAAAATATCCCCGTTTCTGATGAAATACATACATGCAAAAAATAAAAGGAGGCAAAAGCATGAAAAAAATGAAAAAGTGGCTGGCTCTCGGGCTGGCAGCGGTAATGGTACTGTCAATGACAGCCTGCGGCGGAAGCGGAGATGCTTCGGGAGATGCAGGCACTGACGGGGGGGCAGAAGGCGGCAGCTCCGGAAGCGCGACAAAGGTCACAATGGCAGTATGGAACGGAAGCTGGGGTGAGGACCTGCAGGCAATCCAGGAAGATTTCAACAGCAAAAACCCGGATATCGCGCTGGACATCCAGATGCAGACGGGCGACTATTCCGACTTCCTCGGCGCGAAGGTGGCGTCAAATGACCTGCCGGATATCTATCTGCTGACACCCTACCAGCAGGTAGTGGCATTTGCGGAAGCGGGCAGACTGATGGATCTTTCCGAAGAGCCCTTCGTGGATGCGGTATATCCTTCGGCGCTGGAGGCAGTCAAAGGCTCTGACGGGAAGATATATGCCTATCCCCACGCCAATGAGTACTTAGGCGTATTTTACAACAAAGAACTCTTTGAAAAGGCGGGAATCGATACGCTTCCCACAACAAGGGATGAATTTGCGGATGTCTGCGCGAAACTGGAAGCGGCAGGGATCCAGCCCATCGCACCTACCTACAAAGAGTCCTGGACATTAAAGCATCTGTTCAGCGCTCTGCTGACACCTTTTGTGCAGGATGATATCCCGGGGTTCCTCGCATCATTAAATTCCGGTGAGGGAACTTTTGATGTGGAAGGCATCGACGATGTTTTCGCATTCATGGATATCATGAAACAGTATTCCGGCAACAACATGATGGACCAGGATTCCACATCCGGATTCAATGCGCTGGCAAACGGCCAGGCGGCAATGCTGTTATCCGGCGAGTTCAGCCTTTCGACGGTTGCGCACGCAGACCCGGTACAGGATATCGGCTGCTTTGCATATCCGGTTTCTAATGATGCATCCCAGAATAAACTTTCCGTAGACGTAGGCACATGCTATGTTATCAATGCAAACACGGAACATCCTGATCTGTGTAAGAGAGTGCTGGCTTACATGAGCGATCCCGAGCAGAAATGGATCACACAGCTTACACTGGATCTGGGCGACGCACCTCCGTCAATGCCTTACAGCGGCGGCGAAGCGAGCTCCGCAATGGACGATTACACAAAATACTGTGATGAAGGCAATACGATCCCGTGGGTATATCAGCAGTATGCAAACGGTTTTGACGTTACATCAGGCGATATCGTACAGGGATATATGGCAGGAGCAAAAGATCAGGCGACTGTTATTCAGGAACTGGATGCAAGCTATCTCAACTTTATCCAGTAACTTATTTGGAAACCGCCAATTATGATAAAAAACAAAGCGGCTGCGGCTGCGGCCGCTTTGGTGTTTGGAGGGGTAAGTAGATATGTCAATTTTATTTCAAAAAAGAAAAAAATTTTATTATGCACTGATCGTACCGGCGCTGATCCTGTATGCATGTGCATTGCTGATCCCCCTGTTCGGGGGAACCATTCCGTATTCTTTCCTGAACTGGAATCTGATGAGCGGGAAAAAGAGTATGGCGGGGCTTGAAAACTATGTGAAACTGTTTTCCGACGAAGGTTTTCGCATATCGTTTCTTTTTAACCTGAAACTGGGCGTGTTTACGATCATCGGGAGCAATCTGGTAAGTTTTGTACTGGCCTATTTCCTGAATAAAAATATCAGGGCAAAAGGGCTCTCGCGCGCACTGTTCTTTATTCCGAATATTATTTCCGCAGTGCTGGTGGCTTTTATCTGGACATTTATCTTTTCACAGATCCTGCCGAATCTGGCGGAGGTGATGCACTGGGATTGGCTGGGATCGATCAGCTGGTTCGGTTCCCCCGGAACGGCGACCTTTACGATCATCCTGGTATCGGTATGGCAGCAGATCGGGTTTTTGATGATGATCTATACCGCAGGGCTTCAGACCATACCGGTGGATCTGATCGAGGCAGGGAAGATCGACGGCTGTACAGGTTTCCGCCTGATCCGCGATATCCAGCTTCCGCTGTTGATGCCGACCATAACGATCAATCTGTTTGTGTCCATTTCAGGCGCATTCAAGGCATTCGATGTACCGAATGCGATGACTGCGGGAGGCCCTTACGGTACGACCATGCCGGTGGCAATGGATATATATAAGGAAGCGTTTGTCAAATACAATATGGGATACGGCGCAGCCAAGTCTGTCGTGTTATTCCTGATAGTTGCCATAGTCACGCTGATTCAGCTTAACTTTACAAGGAAACGGGAGGTGGAGTACTAATGGGAGAAACAAAGGAAAAAGGCAACATCGTTGCAACGGTGGTGATGCTTGTACTGGGCTTCATATTTGTGCTGCCGATCCTGCTTCTGGTGATGAACAGCTTTAAACCTTACAATGATATGATCGCCAATTTTTTGGCGCTGCCCACGCATTTTACATTTGACAACTACAAAGAAGCGGTAGCGAGAATGGATTTTGTGCGGGTATTCCTGAATTCTGCGTATGTAACCGGCGGAACTGTGATAGTGGGGTTGATCGTGAGTTTCTTCGCAGCGTACGGGATCGCGCATATCGAATCGAAGGACGGGCCGTTCTGGTATATATTATTTACGTTGGGACAGATCGTACCGTTCCATACGATCATGATCGCACTGCAGGTCATGACGACAAAATTTCATCTGAACAACAAACTGACGGTCCTGATCGGCCTGTATGCAGGATTCCACTGTGCATTCGGTATTTTTACCTATGTGGGATTTTTGAAATCGGTGCCGAGGGATTTGGAAGAAGCGGCCTGTATCGATGGCTGCGGCGCTTTCCGGACGATGATGCAGATCATTTTCCCGCTGGTAAAACCTACGAGTATTACCATCGGCGTTCTGTTCTTCCTCTGGACATGGAATGACTTCCTGATGCCGAGCCTGATGATCGGCGAGACGGGAAAGAGAACATTGACAGTTATGATCTATATGTTCCGAAGCAATGCCAGCTCTGACTGGAATCTCCTGATAGCGGCATTGACGCTTTCGATCATTCCGATCGTTATTTTGTATATCCTGGCACAGAAGTATATTACCAGCGGTATCACGGCAGGAGCCGTAAAGATGTAAGAGAAGAGTCAGTGAAGGAACGCCATAAAGAAGTATTTTATGGCGTTCTGTTTATATAAGCGCAGATGCGGAGAGGAAGGACGCGGCATAAGCTGCCCGATTAAGGAATTAGACGGAATGAGGGAGTGACAATGGATAATCTGAATATAAGAAAAATAAATGATTATGTTGTGCAGCTGGTGGCAGGCCATATTTATGCACTGGATGAATTCGGCGTGGATATCATGTATCTGGTGGAAGGAAGGGAGCGGGCGATGCTCGTGGATACCGGCGCGGGGCTCGGCAGGCTGAAGGAGACGCTGGGAGTCCTGACGGATAAACCGGTGTTTGTAGTGAACACCCATGGGCATATAGATCATGCGCTCGGGAACTATGAATTTGACGAAGTATATTTAAATGAAAGGGACGGGTGGATGATAGAGCCGCCCTATATGACAAATGAGAAATGGCAGGCGTTTGGCGTGCGGCAGATGAAGGAGCCCGCATATACAGGGCCGGATCTTGCGGGGAGAAGCCTGTGTTTTCATAAGCCTTCGGGGAATATTACGGAGGGTATGCGCTTTGATCTGGGGGACAGAGAGTTTGAGGCGATCGGCATCTCGGGGCATACGGCGGGCAGTATGGTCTTTCTAGACAGTAAAAACAGGATCCTGATCTCGGGGGATTCCATTGTCAGCACGCCGATCCTGATCTTTGATACCTATTCGACAAGTGTGGAAGAATATCTGGCGGATCTGAAAAAACTGGCGGCAAGGCAGGAGGAGTTCGATCTGATCCTGCCGGGGCATTACCTGCGGCCGATCGGAAAAAGGTATCTGTTTGATCTGATGGAATGTGCGGAAGAAATTCTGGCGGGGAGTGCCAAACCGGAGCCGGGGGATTTCGGACATATGAGCAGCGAACCGGCGCTCGTCCACAGATACGGGCAGGCATCGATCGTTTATAACGAAAAACATATCTTTACCCTTTAGTGCCGTCGCGCAGCGACTATAAATAGGAGGAAAGAAATATGAGAAGATGCGGTGTGCTGATGCCGGTATCCAGTCTCTGGTCACCTTACGGGATTGGGGCATTTTCAAAAGAAGCGTATGAATTTGTGGACTTTCTGGAGAAGGCGGGACAGGGGCTTTGGCAGATACTGCCGCTTGGGCCTACCGGTTACGGAGATTCCCCTTATCAGTCTTATTCCACCTTTGCGGGGAATCCATACTATATCGATCTGAAAGCCCTGATAAAAGAAGGATGGATCACGGAAAAAGAATGTGAAGATTGTGATTTTGGTGATTGCTATGATTTCATAGAATATGATAAAATATATAAGCAACGTTTCAAACTTTTGAGAAAGGCTTATGAGAACAGCAACATTTCCGGGGATGGCGGGTTTATCCGGTTCTGTGAGAATAATGCGTACTGGCTGGAGGATTATGCACTGTATATGGCGGTTAAAAAATCTTTTGGCGGTACGAGCTGGCTTTCCTGGGAAGAGAGTATTAAGCTGCGTAAGGAGGAAGCGCTCCGGTATTATAGAGAAAAATGTAAAGATGAGATCGGGTTTTACCGGTTTGAACAGTATCTGTTCCGGACACAGTGGTCTGCGCTGAAAAATTACGCGAACAGCAGGGGAATCCGTATTATCGGGGATATTCCCATTTACGTTGCGCTGGACAGTGCGGACGTCTGGGCAGGGCGGGAACTTTTCCAGCTCGGGGAAGACGGTACGCCAAAGGCAGTGGCGGGATGCCCGCCGGACTCTTTTTCGGCGACCGGGCAGCTCTGGGGAAATCCCCTCTATGACTGGGAGTATCACAGAGAGACGGAATACGGCTGGTGGATGCAGAGGATCGGCTATTGCTATGAACTCTATGACATTGTGCGGATCGATCATTTCCGGGGATTTGACGAGTACTATTCGATTCCCTATGGAGAAGCTACGGCAAAATCCGGGCATTGGGAGAAAGGACCGGGCATCTCGGTTTTCCGGACCATGAAAAAGAAGCTCGGGAATAGGGAGGTCATAGCGGAAGACCTGGGGTTTTTGACGGATACGGTGAAAAAGCTGGTGGAAGAATCGGGATTTCCTGGCATGAAGATCCTGCAGTTTGCTTTTGACTCGAGGGAGGCGGGCAATTATATGCCCTACTATTATCCGACAAACTGTGTGGTGTATACCGGCACCCATGACAATGATACGCTCATGGGCTGGTACGATACGCTGGATAAAAAGGATAAAGAGGCTGCAAGGAAATATCTGGATATCCATTCCCGAAATAATGTGCATCTTGTGTTCATCCGAGAGGCGCTGAAAAGCGTGGCGGATACGGCTATTATTCCGATGCAGGATTATCTGGCATTGGGGAGTGAGGCCAGAATCAATACGCCGTCCACTCTTGGAAATAACTGGAAGTGGAGGGTCAGGAAAGAGATGCTGACAGAGAAGCTGGCCGGACAGATGCGTGATCTGGGAGAAGTGTATGGAAGAATTGACCATTAAAGATGTGGCAAGAATATGCGGCGTGGGAGTCAGTACTGTCTCCCGCGCTATCAATAACCATCCAGATATCAATCCTGAGACAAAGCAGATGGTTATGGATACGATCCGGGAGCATGGCTATATTCCGAATAACAGCGCGCGGAATCTGAAGAGGATAGATGCAAAGAGCATTGCAGTGCTTGTGAAAGGAATGACTAACCCTGTTTTCAGCAGTATGATCAAAGTGATAGGGTCGGAGATCAAGCGCAAAAAATATAATATGGTGCTGCATCATGTGAATTCGAATGAGGATGAAGTGGATGTGGCACTGGAGGTCGTCAAGGAGAAGCGGGTAAGGGGCATTATTTTTCTGGGCGGTTATTTTAACCATGGCGAGGAAAAACTGGAAAAGCTGCAGGTCCCCTTTATCTTAAGTACGGTGGGCTGTGCGCCGGGAAACGTAAATCAGAAGAGTTACTCTTTTTTATCTGTGGATGACGCAAAGGAAAGTTTTAAGATGGTATCCCATCTGATCGGCAGGGGGCATAAAAAGATCGCTATTTTATGTGCGGAAATGGATGACCGGACGATCGGCTATCTGCGGCTTCTCGGTTACAGGAGGGCTTTAAAGGAGCATGGAATAGAGGAGGACAACGGGCTGATCCGCAGGATGAAAGAGGAGTATGAGGCGTATTCCTATGAGAACGGCTATGAGACGATGCGGGAACTTCTGCAGGAGAGGCAGGATTTTACGGCGATCTTTGCCATCTCGGATATCACGGCGATGGGCGCCTGCCGTGCCATCACGGATGCAGGGAAAAGGGTGCCAGAGGATATTGCCGTGGCGGGATTCGACGGGATCGAAGCCGGGGATTATTTTATTCCCCGGATCACGACGATACGCCAGCCGGTGGAGGAGATCGCTTCGGCAACAATAGGACTGCTGTTTGATATCCTGGAGGGAAATGAAAAACACCAGCACCAGGTTTTTGAGGGGGAACTGCTTGTAAAGGAATCAACAGTAAAGCAGTAAATCGCGATGTACTGTAAATAATGGGTCAGAGCCGTCTGTTCTGCGTTTTATAGGGCGGGCGGATCCACGCAGCGGACGTGTCGGTTGAATGAAATTAAAGTGATACCGTAAAAGTGCTTCCTCCTCCGGGGGTATCCTTGACAAGAATACGCCCGTGGTGGGCATGGACGATCTCGGCTGCGATGCAGAGCCCGAGGCCAAAGTGCCCCTTTTTGCTACGGGATCTGTCGCTGCGGTAGAAACGTTCAAAGATCTGTTCTTTTTCGGCATCCGGGATACCGGGGCCGTTGTCTTCCACTGAAAAACTGATATTTTTTCCATGACGGGTAAGAATCAGGCGCACAGATCCCTTCTGCGGCGTATAGCTGAGGGCGTTGTGCAGCAGGATGGAGAGAACCTGCGTGATGCGTTCTCTGTCACAGTTGATCGTCGGAACGGCTTCTTCCGGCAGGGTGACGGAGAGCGCTATATTTTTTTCCGCGGCGACGGGCAAAAAGGCTTCGTAGAGATTAAGGAGCAGCGTGTCCGGTTCCACAGGGCCTGTCTTAATGCTCCAGCCCCCGGTGTCGGCGGTGGTCAAAAGGAGCATATCGTCGATCAGTTTGGACATGCGCATGCCTTCCGACTGGATGGCGTCCAGAAAATGTGCCCTCGCTTCCCCATCCGCTTTCCCGGAAGCGGAGGCGCAGGAGAGGATCACCGCCAGCGGCGTGCGCAGCTCGTGGGAGGCGGAGGCGATGAACTGCGTCTGCTTTTTCTGATTTTCTTCCAGCGGTTTTAAGATCCGTTTGGTAAAATACCAGGCGAAGAGGGACAGGGCGAGGATCGCGAGAATGTCCAGCCCGAAAAACAAAAACCGCTGCCGCCTGATCTGTGCCTTCAGGGAGTCGAGGGGAGCAAGTATCATGACCTGCAGGGAGCCGCCTGTCTTTTCGGCAACGGCGGCACAGGCGTAGTAGTCCGCCTGCCTGCCTTTTTTCGGGGAGAAGAGAAATTCTGTGTGATAGATGTCGGAGAAGGCGCCCCCGTAGACGATCTGGGTATCGTTTTCCCATACGTCCCATGCCTCCTGAAAGAGCTGCTTCTCTTCCTCCGATTCCCGCTCGTTAAACAAAAAAGGAACACCGTTGTCCGTGATGTGGATGCGGTATTTTCCGCCGCCCTCCATTTTAGTGAGCCATTCGTGGGTGATCACGCTCTGGTGCTCCAGATTGGCGATCAGGGTATTCATGTCATTCTGAAAAGAGGAAAAACTGCTCTCCTTTAAACCCTGTTCCGAGATATAGAGATAGCCCAGGGACATGACGAGCAGAATGAAAGCTGTGATGGAGCCGCAAAGGACGGCGAGCCGGAGGTGTACTTTTTGAAACATGGGTTTTTCCTGTGTTTTGTCAGCAGTTTTCGATCTGGTAGCCGATGCCCCGGATGGTGCGGATGGATACACGGCTGCCCACGGTTTTTAAACGTCTTCTGAGAAAGTGAATGTAATTATCCAGATTGCCGTCCTCCACGTCGCTGTCCGGTCCCCAGACCTTTGTGAGCAGCAGGGTGCGGGGGAGGGGTTTGCCGGGACTGCGCAGAAAAACTTCCAGAAGGTCCCCTTCCCGTCTGGACATACTGCAGGCGCCCGATGTGCCGGTCAGCGTATTATCCTCCGGGCGGTACACGATGTCCCCGAAGGCGAGCTGCCCTGTCAGTTCCATCCTGCGGGGGCGGCGGGTGATGCAGCGGATCCTCGCCATCAGTTCCTCGAAAGCGAAGGGCTTTACCAGATAATCGTCGGCGCCCAGATCGAGCCCGGTGACTTTGTCGTCCAGAGTCCCCAGGGCGGTAATTAAAATAACAGGTGTCTGGTTATTGCTTTTCCGCATTTTCAGCAGAACTTCGGTGCCGCTCAAGTAGGGCAGCATCCGGTCGAGCAGGATGAGATCGTGGATATTCTGTTCAATATAGTAAAGCGCCTCCTCCCCGTCAGAGCAGGTGTCGACAATAAAATTCTCCTGTTCTAACTGGAATGCGAGGGAGGTTTTTAGTTTTTCGTCATCTTCTACCAGAAGGATTCTCATGGAGTGCCTCTTTTATCATTTATTCTTTTTAAGTGTTTGCTGTTTATGGATATAGTATATCAGAAAAATCTTTAAAAAGTCTCTAAAAGTGAATTTCCTGTTTGACAGATTTTTGTATATTGGTTACAATATGCTTAGCAGGACAGCCGGAAGGTGAATGCACCTCACCCGCCCCGGCAAAATATCGAACTAATAAAAAATAGCCGCTAACTCGCCAAAGTCAGGACGGCTATTTTTTATGTGTATAATTCAGAATTGCTACGATCAGCAGAGCCATAGTCAATATCACCATGAATTCTTCATATGTACTCATAATACCACCCCTTTCTGCAAGACTTAGAACAGGAATGGAGCACGTCCTCCGGCTGCCCGGCTAAGCATATTATATCATGAATCTGAGATTCATGATTGCCATTTGCCGCTCGCCGAATGAACAAGTTCATTCTTCTCGCTAACGCTCATTATATTATCAAAGAACGATATATGATCTACAGGAAAAAGCAAATACGACAAAATGTTTTGTAAAATGGGAAATAAGCCGGAAAAACTGAGAAACAAGAAAGCCGGATAAGCTGTTCTGATATTAATTTTTAGTATTACACATCTCATAATATCCCACAACCCGGAAAAAATGAAATATATTTAGAGAAAACTTAGAGGATAGTCTGTTATGATGCTGATGTAGAGCCGGGGATGCGGCTCTGCGCATAGAAAAGTCAAATAACGGGCCCTGACTTTTGAAGAACAAGTATGTGTTATAAAAATCAGGAGGGTAAAAGAGAATGAAGTACATAAAGAAAAGTATAAGGAAAAGATTCGCCATAACAGGTGTTATCATGGTGATGGGGCTGGGGCTTACCGGCTGTACGAAGACAAATGAGAGCGCGGGGGACGCCGAAGCCCCCACGGTGGAGGCGGAGGATCTGCCGGCGGCAAAAGATCCAGGAGATGGAAAGGTATTGGGAAAAAACGCAGAAGGCGATGAGGCGTACGGAGAAAATGCAGAGGATGGGAAGTCGTCCGGGGATGAAGGAGGAGGACAGAATGCGGATTCATCTGATAACGGTCAAAAAGATGCAGATATCTCTTCTCTGCACGATATTCCGGACACGGAGAGCGATCTATACGGTGACATTTACGAAGTCGGAGAGAAACAGTTTACAGTGACGGAAATCTATACGGATACGCTTGAGGACGGGAGTGGTATTATGGTGATGGGAGCGCCCGGAACGGAGGCGGAATCCCCGAAGATCACAGTGGCCTATGACGATAACACCGTGTTTGAAAAGCAGAAGATCTGGAACGGCGGCGCGAGCCATGAAGAAAAGGAAGGTTCGGCGGCGGATCTGCAGAAAGGTTTCACGGTGGAGATGTGGGGAAGCTATGAAGGGGATGTGTTCCATGCGACGGCGATCAGGATCGTGGAAGTGATACTGGAATAACGGGTGTTTTTGATCCGACAGAGAAGTACAGGCATTACTGCGGCAGATGGCCGATAGAGCGGCAACATTGGGAGCCAATCTGTTATCACGGCTCGGAGGCAGTACAGGAGGAATCAGGAACAGATGGAAACTGCGCAGAATGTGCGCGGAAGTGGAGAATGGAATATGAAAAAATTCGGAAAACAGACAGCATTATTTTGCGCAGGCATGATCGGTGTTTTTCTGCTTGCGGGCTGCGACGGCAGCGGTAAGGAGAACGAGGCGGACGCACCGAAGGCAAATGAGAGCAGCGCCGCAGATACGGAAGGCGGGGAAAAGAGCATGGGGCGGTATCTGGAGCGGGAGATCACGGTGCCGGAGGAGGTAAATGCCATGAGCACTTATCCGGTTGCCTACCTGCAAAAACAGGGCGGCGGTGAGCTTGTGCTCGCGGAGATGCTGGCGGGCAGGTATGTCTCCGCGGACGCGGGCGAGAGTTGGGAGTATGCGGACTGTTTCTGGCAGGATCTGATCCCGGCGGCATATCTGGCGGATATCGCGCTCTCCCCGGACGGGGCGGCGGCAGTGGTATACAGCCCCCATGCGGAGGACGGGGAGAGCACGGACGGGGAGGCTTCTGATGGGGCAGGATCCTCCGGACAGGAGACAGATGCTGCCGGGGAGGGAAGCGTCAGGACAACAGGATCCTCCGGACAGGAGGCGGATGCTGCCGGGGAGGGAAGCATCAGGACAACAGGATCCCCCGGACAGGAGGCGGATGCTGCCGGGGCAGCGGAGTCATTCAGTGCCGAAGCAGAGGAAAGTGAGGAAAAGTCAGGCACAGATATCGGGCAGGATTCCTTTGATATGGTGTGGAAGGCAGCGTATTTTGACCCAGAGGGGAACATGACGGAGCTGGACTTTCCCGAGGAAAGCGATAGGAGGGTACAGAAGCTGGCCTTTGACAGACAGGGTGGGCTTTACGGCTTTACGCTTGACGGCGGGGCATACAGGATCGATCTTGCGGACGGTACAAAGAAGAAGCTGTTTGATACGGAGGGGATCGTGGATTTCGTCTGTCTTACGGAGCAATATATGGTTGGGTTTACCACCAGAAATGAGGCTGTCATTTACGATCTGGAAAAAGAGGCATTGGCGGAGGAGGATAAGATACTGCAGGCCTTCATCAGCGAAAATCTCGGAAATGCCATCGGCGGTATGGAGAGGGGACATGAGCTGATCGCGGCTGCGGGAGAACAGAAAGATATCATCTATTTTGCCTTCAGAGGCGGCCTTTACCGGCATGTGATCGGCGGGAGCGCCATCGAGCAGGTCATCGACGGCGCCACCTCTTCCTTCGGTGATCCCAGTATGACGATGATGGATATGGTGATGCTGCCGGATAACGAGTTTGCGGTACTCTATGATGATGTGAGGCTGTATCGGTACACGTATGATCCTGATGTGCCGTCGGTTCCCGAGAAGCAGTTGACGGTATACAGCCTTGTGGAAAATTATTCTATGCGTCAGGCGGTGAGCCTCTTCCAGAAGATGCATCAGGATGTGTATATCCGCTACGAGATCGGCATGTCCGGGACGGACGGCATGACGAGGGAGGATGCGGTGCGGAATCTGAATACAAAGATCATGTCCGGGGAGGGACCGGATATCCTGCTGCTGGATGGACTGCCGCAGGATTCCTATGTGGAGAAGGGGATCCTGGCGGACATGAGCGGCGTGGTGGACGGCTTTGCCGGGGAGGAGGAACTGTTTTCGAATGTGGTGGAAGCCTGCCGGAAGGACGGGAAAATCTACGCGCTGCCCATCAGGATACAGATACCGATGATGGCGGGCGATGAAAAGTATGTGGAAAAAGTAAAGGATATCGACACTTTGGCGGATGCGGTGGAGGAGATCAGGGAGGAAAATCCCGAAGGCGCGGTTCTCGGGCTGAGATCGGAGGAACAGCTTTTGTATGTGCTGAGCCTGACATCTTCCGCGGCATGGACGGACGGGAACGGAAAGATAGACGAGCAGGCGCTGGAGGAATTTCTTGCGGCGGCAAGCCGGATCTGGCAGGCGGAAGTTTCCGGCGTGGATGTAGAGTGGCTGAGAGACAAAACGAATTTCAGTTCCGGGTTTTCGGGGGAAGACCAGTATTACGCAACACTTTCCACCAATGCGATCAGTATCGCTGTCGGGGAGCAGAAATTAGCAGTGGGAAAAGTATACCGCGTGGATTTTGATTACGCCATGATGACCAGTATTGCGGGGTTATCAGAAGATGATTTCGGTTTCGGGCTCTGGGACGGACAGGTGAGCGGCGGCTTTATTCCGGATGGGATGGCAGGCGTTGCGACGATCTCCGCGGAGAATGAACTGGCGGTGGAGTTTTATAAATTCCTGTTCGGCAGGGAGCTGCAGGATATGGATCTCTCCGGCGGGCTGCCCGTGAATAAGGCTTCCTTTGATACTTTTGCGGTAAATCCGAGGGCGGGATCGATCGGGGGAGATGAAGAGCTGTCGGGAAGCCTCGCCATGGAGAGCAACGACGGGAAATATTTCAGCATTGACGTGAGATGGCCGAAGGAGGAGGAGTTTGGGAAGCTGAGAGAGATGGCAGGCTCGGTCTCCCGGATCAGTACGGGAGATGCCGCCATAGAGGAGGCGGTTTACGAGATCGGGCCGGATGCCCTGAACGGCAATATGACGCCTGAGGAGGCGGTGAGGGAGATCGTGAAGAAATCCGCGATCTATCTGGCAGAGTGAGATACAGAACGGATCATACAGAGCGAAATATTACGGAATGGCATATGCAGAAAAGAATATACGGAACAGGTCATTATAGGAAGGACTATTATAGAACAGGCGCTGACAGGAAGTGGGTGATTGAATGAAAAAAATAAAGAGATGGACAGCACTGTTATGTGCAGGAGTGATGGCGGCGGCTTTTCTGACGGGCTGCGGCAAAGGCGGAAGTGACGATACCGCCAGTCAGCCGAAGCAGGAGGAAAAGAAAAATACTGCCGCGGCGGAAGAAGAAAATACGGAAAAGAGCATGGGGCGTTATCTGGAAAGGGAGATGGCGCTGCCGGAGGAGATCAGCGAGATGGTGCCGTATCCGATCCCCTATATAAAAATGCTGGAGGACGGCAGTATGATGCTGGCGGAAAAAACCGCGGGAAGATATATTTCGCAGGACGGCGGGGAAACATGGGAGTCTGACGGGAATCCCTGGCGGGAAACTGCAAAAGATCTCTATGTGACGGATATAGCGATCTCCCCGGCGGGCGCCGTAGTCATGCTGGGGTTCCCCACAGGAAGTGGTGAAAGATCGGAAGCAGGAGCAGAGGAGAGTGAAACGACGGAAGTTTCCGATGAGGACAGTGCGGAGGCAGAGGCAGGAGCGGACAGCGAGACACAAAAAGCCGGGAGAGCATCAGGGAATGATGATGGTGCGGAGGAAGCCGGGGGGGCATCGGAGGCTGAAGCTGCGGAAGATAGTGCAGAGTCGGAAAACGGATCGGAGAATGAGACAAAAGAAGCCGGCGGATCATCGGATCCGACGAGGAAAGAATTGGACTGGCAGTACTATTATTATGATGCGGACGGGAACGAGGCGAAACTGGAACTGGGGCTGTCAGGGACGGAGATCAGGCATTTTGCCTTTGACGGCGAAAACAGGCTCTATGGTTTTGCAAGCGACGGGAAAGCTTACCGGATCGATCCCGGAGACGGAAGCAAAAAAGAACTCTTTACAACGGACGGAACGGTGGATTTTGCCTGTTTTACCAAACAGTATATGGTCGGCGTCACAACGAGGAGCGGCGTTGTCGTGTATGACACGAAGCAGGATGTCCTGCTGGATACGGATGAAGTGCTGCAGGAGTTCATCGGACAGAATCTGGGGCTTGGCATCGGCGGCAGCGATGTGGGCCACAGCGTTGTCATGACGGCGGGGGAGCAGGAGGATATCATTTACTTTGCCTTCGACGGCGGATTGTACCGGCATGTGATCGGCGGGGCGGCGATCGAGCAGATCATCGACGGGACGACTTCCACCTTCGGAGATCCCAGTGTGATGCTGATGGATATGATGATGCTGCCGGATAATGAGTTTGCGGTGCTCTATACGGGCATGCAACTGTACCGGTATACCTATGACCCGAATGTGCCGACAGTGCCGGATCAGCAGCTCAGGATATACAGCCTTGTGGAAAACACTTCCGTCCGGCAGGCGGTGAGCATGTTCCAGAAGGCACATCAGGACGTATATATCCGCTACGAGATCGGCATGTCGGGGGATGACGGCGTGACAAAGGAGGATGCGGTGCGGAACCTGAACACAAAGATCATGTCGGGGGAAGGGCCTGATATCCTGCTGTTGGACGGCCTGCCGCGGGCTTCTTACGAGGAGAAGGGTATTCTGGCGGACTTAAGCGGCATAACAGCAGAAATGGACGGCGACGCGGCGCTGTTTCCGAATATCATAGAGGCTTGCACGAAGGACGGGAAGGTCTATGCATTGCCCATCAGAATACAGCTTCCGCTGATGGCGGGAAGGATCGAGGATGTGAAGAAGGCAAAAGATCTGGAATCCCTTGCGGCGCTGCTCGAGGAGATGCGGAGAGAGAAGCCGGAGGGCGCCCTGCTGGGGGTGAGAACGCCGGAGCAGCTTATCTATATCCTGCGCATGAGCAGTTCTGCGGCATGGACGGACGAGAAGGGAAATATTGATGAACAGGCGTTGGAGGAGTTCCTTGCGGCGGCAAAGCGCATCTGGCAGGCGGAAATTTCGGGCGTGCCGGCGGAGGATCTCGGCGTGCGCGAGGGCGGATATGGTTCCCTGGATGACAAATACAAGGAGTATTACGGAAATGTCTCCGGCAGCGCGGAGAGCATCATGATGGAGATGCAGCAGTTTGCGGTGGGACGGGTGCGCGGCGTTGACTTTGAGTACGACATGTTGACCACTTTGGAGGAACAGGAGGATGACTTTGGTTTCGATGTCTGGAACGGGCAGGTGAGAGGCGGCTTTATGAGCAACACCCTTGTCGGGATCTCGGCAAATTCCATGGACAACGAACTGGCGGTGGAGTTTTATAAATACCTGTTCGGGAAGGAACTGCAGGATGTGGATCTGTACGACGGCCTGCCGGTGAATATGGCTTCCTTTGAGAGCCTGAAAGAAAACCCGCGGGCGGGGCTGATAGAGGGGGCGGATGAACGCGCCGCAGGCTCCATCGGTACGAGCACGCAGGACGGAAAGTATTTCGGCATTGAACTGCTGTGGCCGACGGAGGAGGAGTTTGAGCGGCTGAAAGGCATGATGTCTTCGGTTTCCCGGATCAGCACCGGCGATGAGACGATAGAGAATACGGTCTGCGAGATCGGCGCGAGAGCGCTGGAGGGCGGGATCACGCCTGCGGAGGCGGTGCAGGAGATCGTGAAGAAGTCGGCGATCTATCTGGCGGAGTGAGCAAGGCCGGCAGAAAACTTATAGCTGCCTGTCTGAGCTGGATTGTTACATTTATCGGATTTTCTGCAAAGTTTATGTTGCAGATATATGCATATAAAGATATAATATGACTATACTATTTTGGAATAATTTTATTTTTGCAGAAAGGAAACATATATGGAAGCAATCAGGCCGTCTTCAGATTTGAGAAACCATTACAATGATATATCCAAACAATGCCACGAAGAACGAAATCCGGTTATTATTACAGTAAATGGCAGGGGTGATACAGCTATTTTGGGTTTACAGGATTATTACCAGATGAAATCAGAACTGGAATTATTGCGGACATTGGCGGAAGCAGAGAATGATGTTGTAAATGGAAGAGTTGCATCAATGCAGGATACGTTTGACGATTTAAGAAAATCTTTGTTGGAGAGAAAAGCAAATGAAATATAGTGTGATCAGAACCGACAAAGCGGATGAGCAATTAAGAGATATTATTTTTTATATAGCCGATGATTCCGGCAGCGTAGATATAGCATTAAATTATCTTGATAAAATGGAAAAAGCTATAAACAGCTTAAAAGATTTTCCAATGTCAGGAAGTTTGCCAAGGTATTCTATATTGAAAAAACAGGGTTTTAGAGTTCTTATCGTGGAAAAGCATCTGGTATTTTATAAAGTATATGAGGATAAGAAAGAAGTTGTCATATATGCAATCGTAGATGGCAGACGTGAATACAGGAATTTGGTCTGACGGATCACAAATGTAAAGGGCTGGTTCTGATGAGGGGATCCTGCTTTTTGCAAATGGCAGATAGAGCGTATGTATATAAGACTGGAGTAAATCTGTATGACAGGAACATTGCTCCAGTCTTATTTTTATTCCCGCGAGCAAAATGCCAAGCTTGCTTGGCATTAGCCAAAGTGTTGCGCTTGCGACGGGATGATTGACTTCTGCAAAGTTTAGAGATTCTTTAGAGATTATTCTGGTATGCTTTACATACGGATAAGGCATTGATTGAGGGACATGTCAGTCATGTGGATGTTTCATGCGGATGTGTATCTATAGCAGACGAAAAATAAATTTATCGTTTGCTATATATCAGGGAAAGCCGGGAGGGGAATGCAAATGCATTGTGACAGATGGAAAAAAAGAAAAATAACGATAGTTATGATATGCATATGTCTTTTTTGGACGGTCGGCTGCGGCGGGGCGGATACGAAGAAGGGCGTGGAAGATGCAAAAAGCGATCCGGGCACAGGCGGCGTAGGCAGATATATGGAGGATATTCGTGAGATTCCGGAAAAGATCAATCGGAACGGCGGGATGAACATGCTCTCGGACGGTTCCATGACGGTCATCAGCTTTAACAGCGGGCTTTTTCGCTCCGCAGATCAGGGGGTGAGCTGGCAGCAGGAGGATACACCCTGGTTTCCGATGATGCAGGATGTGTACGCGCTGGCGGCGGTGATGGCGCCGGACGGGACCGCGGCGATCAGCTGTTCGGGCAAGATGCCGCAAGCGGCGAGAGATGCGCTCTCTTCGCCGCTGCCGGATGACTGGGAGGGAAACTACTGCATTTTTGCGTTCCCCGGCGGAGAGATCAGAGTTGTGGATTTCGGCTTCACACAGGAGGACGGGAGCTGTATCAGTTCGTTTGCCTTTCGGGAGGACGGCAGGTTGTTTGCCGGGGATATGAACGGCAAGATCTACGAAGTGGATATGGAACATGAGAGCGTAAAAGAACTTTTTATGATGGAGCAGGAGACGGGCTGTATCGGGTTTTGCGGCGATATCCTGCTGGCGGTGGGTTCGGACAGACTGTATCTGTACGATCTGGAAAAGATGGAACCTCTGCCGCAGGATGCGGCGGCGGATGACTTTATCAAAAGGCTGCTGCAGGACGGGACAGTGCGCTATACCGGCGGCGGCTATCCCCTCGCCGTGTTCGGCGGAGAGGACAATATCATATATATAGCCTGCGTGGAGGGCTTGTACCGGCATGTACTGGGCGGGAGCACGATGGAGCAGATCATAGACGGGGCGCTCAGCACCTTCGGGGACAACGGCAGTATTTACGCGGCGAGGGCGCTGGATAAACAGGAATTCCTCGTGCAGTATGACCACGCGGGCGGTCTGGTGCGCTACTATTTTGACGAGACGGCTGCCTCCATGCCGGACAAGGAGATCAGGATCTATTCCCTGGAGGAGAACAGATCCGTCCGGCAGGCTGTGACTTCCTTTAAAAAGTCCCATACTGATATGTATGTCAGATATGAGACAGGGATGAACGGCGAGGGCGGCGCGACAAGGGAGGATGCCGTGAAGCAGCTAAACACCCGTATTTTGTCGGGGGAAGGACCGGATGTGATCATTCTGGACGGGCTGCCGCTGGAGTCCTATATAGAGAAGGGACTGTTGGCTGACCTCAGTGAGGTGATGGAGGCGCAGGATGGGGAAGATCAGTTGTTCTCCAATCTGACGGAGAGTTTCCGTGGGGAGGACGGGGCGCTTTACGCCATGCCTTTATGCGTACAGGTGCCGCTGCTGGTAGGTGACAGTGATGTCATAAGCGGGATGGAAGATTTGGAGAGTTTTGCGGATGCGATGGAGGGGCTCAGGACCAAAAATCCGGAGGGAGGGCTGTTAGGAATCTACGATGCGGATGCGATGCTCAGGCTGTTCGGGATGGTATCCTCCCCCACATGGACCGACGAGGAGGGACAGATCGATAAAGAGGCGGTGGAAGCATTCCTGACGCAGGTGAAGCGGATCTACGATGCGGAGTATGCGGGGGCGCTGCCTGAGGAGATCGAGGCATTGCAGAGGGAGGACGACGAGCTGATGCAGTACGGCTTCGATCCGTCAGAGCAGAAGATGGAGGCGTGCAACAATGTGCTGAACATCAGGCGGGGCTATGCGAAACTTGCCTGCGGCTATGTGGACGGCATCCAGATCTGTCTGGATAACGTAACAAGTGTTATTGATCTGGAGGAACATATGGGGTACAGGAATTTTTCCGGCCAGGCGCAGAATGTATTTATACCGAAAGTGATGGCGGGTATGAGCGCGAAATCTAAAGAACCGGAAGCGGCAGAGGAGTTTATAAAGACCATGTTTTCCCCCGAGGTGCAGAAGAATATATATGAAGGTTTTCCGGTGAACAGGGCGGCTTTTGCGGATTGGTTCGATTTTCTTAAGCCAGATGAGGAAAACGGCTCCATGACGATGATAAACAGCGACGGCACGGAGGAAGAACTGGTGCTGCACTGGCCGGATCAGGCGAAGGAAGCTGATTTTATCGGGCTGGTGGAGAGGCTGAGCGTGCCGGCGGTGGAAGAGGAACAGCTTAGTGGACTGGTGTATGAGGCGGGAGTAAAAGTGTTGGAGGAAGAGGTAAGTGCGGAGGAAGCTGCGAATGAAATCGTTAAGAAGGCGGCGATCTATCTGGCGGAGTGAGAAAGTGGAGAGTTTGGACACAGAGGAACTGAAACAGGAGAGATCAGCCCACGGAATGACGGTGCAGACTGGGGAAGGTCTGATGTGGGGTTGGCACAGATGGGAAAGGAGACGGGGGCCAAAAGGTTCATCCGAGAGGAAAAGCCTTGCGTGGATCGCGTTTCTGCTGCCCAGTTTTCTGGGGGTGGCGGTGTTTGTGTTGGTTCCCTTTCTGGATGTGATGAGACGTTCCTTTGTGACGGCGGTGACGCAGGAGTGGGCGGGAATCAATAACTACCGCAATGTATTGGAGAATCAGGCTTTTCGTCTCGCCATACATAACACGGTGCGCTTTACGGCGGTGTGCCTGCCGCTTTTGATCGGGCTGGGGCTTTTTCTGGCGGTCTGGCTCAGCAGGCTGAAACAAATACAGTTTATCAAGTCGCTGTTTTTGTTTCCGCTCGCCATGCCCGCTGCCACGGTGGTGCTGATCTGGAAGATGATCTTTTCCAAACAGGGATTTTTGAACGGAGCGCTGCAGGGGTTTGGCATTTTGCCGGAGGGAACGCTGATCGATTTCATGGGAACCGGGGCGTCCTTCTGGGTGTTGGTGTTCAGCTATGTCTGGAAAAATCTGGGCTATACGATAGTGCTCTGGCTGGCGGGGATCTTTGCCGTGCCCGGCGATATGTGCGAGGCGGCGCGGGTGGACGGGGCGAGTGAGAGGCAGGTTTTTCGGAAGGTGATCTTCCCGAACCTGAAAAGTTCACTGTATACGATCACGGTGCTGTCCTTCTTAAATTCCTTTAAGGTGTTCCGGGAGGCTTATCTGGTGGCGGGCTCCTATCCCCATGAGGATATGTATCTGCTGCAGCATCTGTTCAACAACTGGTTTGTCAATCTGGAGCTGGATAAGATGGCGGCTGCGGCGGTGTGCGTCGGGACGGTGCTGTTTCTGATCATACTGCTGCTGCAGAGGCTCTGGAGGCAGGAGGAGAGCTGGTAGGGATCAAGGATAAAAATCTCGATTAGTGTAGAAAACAGTGAGATAAAAATCTTGATTTGTGTGGAAAACGGAGAGATAAAAATCTCGATTTTTGTAAGGCGTGGATAGGGATGAAAAATATAGCGGCTATGCGGAGAAAACTGCATAAAATTTTGATAAAGGCCGTGCTTCTCGCGACAGGACTTTTGTTCTGTGCGCCGGTGCTGTTTTTGATCAGCGGCTCCATCATGAGCAGGTATGAGCTGAATCAGAGCCTGCTGCCGCTGATGACGGGGCAGGAGGAGCTGATTACATGGGCGTTTTTTCCGAGATACCCGACGTTCGAGCATTATGCGCGTATTCTGTTCCAGACGCCGCAGTTTTTTGTGGTGTTCTGGAATTCCATGAAGATGGTGTGCCTGATCCTTATAGGGCAGTTTTTCATCGCGGTGCCGGCGGCGTGGGCGTTTGCGGTCTATCCCTTTCGGGGGCGGAAGCTTTTGTTCACGCTGTATATCGTGCTGATGCTGATGCCCTTTCAGGTGACGATGCTGTCCAGCTATCTGGTGTTAAACCGTCTGGAATTGTTGAATACCCACGGCGCGATCATTTTGCCCGCCGTTTTTTCCGCCTTTCCGGTGTTTCTGATCTACCGGGATTTCTGCAATCTGCCGAAAGGGCTGATCGAGGCGGCGAGGATAGACGGGGCGGGGGAGTGGATGATCTTTCGCAAGATCGGGCTGCCCCTTGCCTCCGGCGGCATTCTCTCGGCGGGCGTGCTGGGATTTCTCGAGTACTGGAGCCTGATCGAGCAGCCGCTGGCGTTTCTGGAGGATCAGACGCTTTGGCCGCTGTCTTTGTATCTGCCGGAGATCGGCCCAGAGCAGGCGGGATATTCTTTTGTGGCTGCGGTGATTACGCTGATCCCGGCGGTGTTCGTATTTCTGGCAGGGCGCGAATATCTGGAGCAGGGCATCACGGCGTCGGCAGTGAAGGGCTGACGGGAGGGAAAAGCAATGCCATTTGTTAAGCCCGTTAACCAGCCAAGAGGATTTTATTATCCTCTTGGCGTTCGGGGTTATGAACTAAATGATATTGCGGAGGGAAGAGGTTCTATGGAAATTTTGAAAAAGCAAAAGAAAGTATTGATCATATTCGGCGTTTTTCTCATCTTTATGTTTGCCTGCACGTTGATTTCCAGAGCGGTCTATGCATCAAAGCTTCCGCAGGTGAGCGTGGCAAAACCGGGGCGCATGGCGATCAGCCATCAGGTGGAGGCGGAGGGGATCGTGCATCAGGGGCGGGAGTACGCCGTGAATGTACTGTCGGGCCTGCGGGTGCGGACGGTCTATGCCCATGTGGGCGACAGGGTGATGACGGATTCCCTGCTGTTTGATATCGACATGGATGATCTCGAGGAGCAGATACGGGAGAAGGAGCTTGCGGTCAAAAAGCTGCAGCTCCAGATCGCGGATCAGGAGAAGAACCGGGCGCTGCAGGATCAGAAGGACGAGTTGGCGAATATCAGGGCGCAGGAGGACTATGAGAGTACGGCGGATGAAGAGCAGGTGAAGATAGACCGGGCGGAACTGGAAAAAAAGATGAAGGAGCGGGATTTAAAGGAATTAAAAGACAATCCAGTCCAGGTGACTCCCGATGCGGAGCGGAAAGCGGCGCAGGAGAAATATGATGTATGGGCGAAGGAGGCGGAGAGGCTGAGGGCGGAGATGGATGCCGCAAAGGCGGAATTGGACGCGGCGCAGGGAAAGGTGAGGGAGCTGGATGCGGGCGCTGCGAAAGGGACGGCTATGCAGACTGCAGGCGGAAATCCGGCGGATTTGGCGGACGGAGAAAATGCGGAAGGGATGCCGGATGCGGATACAGAAACTGTGCAGGAAGGAGAAAACGGAGGGAGTCTGCCTGTCGCATTGACGGATGATAAGGCGTTGAAGGAGGCGAGGGACGCGGAGGCGGCAGCGAAGGATAAGTATGAGAAGGCGAAGACGGCCTACGATGACTATATGAAAACCCCTGTGGCAAAACCCGATTACAGCGCCGAGGACGCCGCTCTCTCCGCATGGGAAAAAGAAAAACGGGCGCTGGAGGATGCGGCGAACGCGGCTGCCCTTGCGGAAAACGACGCGAGGGCGGCGATGGAAAAAGCGATGGAAAACGCGGGAAGAAATCTGGAGGATACGGAGGAAGAAGAGCCCTCCGACAGTTCTCTGGAGATAAATCGGTTGGAACTTTCCGCCCTGCAGGAAGAGCTTGCCGCCTACAAAAAGGTGCTGGATGCCGGCGGACAGGTTTTCCCGGAGGCGGAGGGCATTGTCACACGGATCCAGATCAATCCAGGCGAGCGGGTGCCCGACGGTGCGGCGGTGGTCTATGCGGATCTGTCCAGTCCCATGCAGTTTTCGGCCTCCCTGACAAAAGAGCAGAAGAAGTATGTAAATCAGGGGGATGTGGCCAAACTTTCCTTAGGGAGCGGAAGAGGCGAGGAGTATCAGGTGGACTATATCGCGGAGAATGAGGCGAATCCGGAGTTGTATGAAGCGCGCATCCTGTTGGAGGAGGGCGTGGGGACGATCGGGCAGAGCGGAAAGTTTACGGTGGATGCCCAGTCGGAGGCCTATCAGTGCTGTATTCCGATCGCGGCGCTGCGCGAGGATGCCAACCACAGAAAGTTTGTCTACATCGTCAGCGAGAGATCCGGCATTCTGGGGACGGAGCTGGCGGCGGAGGCGGTCTATGTGAAGGTGCTGGACTTAAACGACTCCTACGCGGCGATCGAGGAGGGAGTGATCGACAGCGAGACGGAACTGATCACCGGCTCTACGGAGGAGATCGAGGACAGGGCGGTGATCCGGTACAAAGAATAAAAAATGAAAAAATTTGTAAAAAAAAGGGACCATTTTGGTCCTTTTTTAATACATAAATAGAAAAGGGAAAAGAGAAGAAGACGATGGAAGAGATAAACTGGAAAAGGAAACTGACGAGCAGAAAATTCTGGACGGCGGTAACATCTTTTGTATCCATGATAATCGTTTCGGTCGGCGGAACAGATGAAACAGTGACACAGGTGACGGCCCTTATCATGGCGGGGGCGTCTGTTCTGGCATATATCATCGCGGAAGGACTCACAGATACCGCGGTGATAAGGAAAGAGACCGATACAGTGAGTGATCGCCCCAAAGAAGTGCAGGACGATATGTGACCACACAGAAAGGGGGAAGAAAATGACATATCATTTTGTTGATGTATCTGATTATCAGGGCAGGCCGGACTGGAAAAAAGTGAAGGCGTCCGGTGTTGACGGAGTCATCATGCGGATATTGAACAGCGCAGGGATGGACGCCGGCTTCGAGTACAATTATGACGGGTGCGTTGTCAACGGACTTGTAAAAGGCGTATACAGATACAGTTATGCGCTTACAACGGCACAGGCGGAGAAGGAGGCGGGGGAAGTGCTTCAGGTCCTGACGGGCAGGAAGCTGGAGACAGGGGTGTTTCTCGATCTGGAATACAATGCGCAGCGGAAACTGGGAGCCGCAAAAGTGAAGCAGATCGCCGAAAAATGGATGGCGGTGATCAGGGCGGGAGGATATCGATGCAATATATACTGCAACCTCGACTGGTATAAAAATGTTTGCGGCGGGCTGAACGCAAAATATTGGATCGCAAGATATCCGCAGCAGGATACCGGAAAAGTGCAAAACAGCCTGCGGCCGAATGTCGGAGAGATCGGGTGGCAGTACAGCAGTAAGGGAAAAGTGCCCGGCATTGCAGGGAATGTGGATATGAATTTATGGTATGAGGACTTATCTCCTGTCCCTGCAGATGTGATATTTGGCGGGCTTGCGTATTCACCTGTATTTGATGCGGCCTATTATGCCGGAAGATACAGGGATCTGAAGGCGGCATACGGGGATGATGCGGAAGCGTTGTTTTATCACTTCATAGCGCATGGGATGAACGAAGGAAGACAGGCGATCGACACATTTAACGTGCAGACATACAGGGCAAAATACCCGGACTTGCAGAAAGCGTTCGGGGATGATCTTCCGCTTTACTATCAGCACTATATTCGGCTCGGCATGGCGGAAAAAAGAAACGCTTTATGAACCCCGGGTATATGTTATGCCACAGATTCGGCATTTAAGAATTCGCCATCACTTTAATACTGGAAAGCCCTTTCTGCACGGCGGGAACCGCCAGCACAATGAGCGTCAGGACGGCTTCCGCCCCCAGATAGATTCCGTTGTAGGCGAGGGAATAGACAGGCGCGCTCATCCCGTAATCTGCGGCGTAGCTTCCGAAGAAGATCATGCCGGAGAGAAAAGCGAAGAAATAGCGGCCCAGAACCCCCAGCAGATAGCCTTTGATCAGCCCGTGCTTTTTATTGCAGAAGACACCGGAGAGCCCCAGTGCGCCGAAAGCAAACAGATAGTCTGTGAGCATCTGCGGTATGCTGATGATATAAGGGTCGATCACAAGCTGCAGGATGCCGTAGGCGCAGGCTGCCATCAGGCCGGTGCGAAGGCCGAACCAGTAACCGATCAGGCAGATGAACAGCATGCTGAACAGGGTGATGGAACCGCCCATGGGCAGATGAAACAGTTTTAGATAGGAAGTGACCGTGGCGAGCGCTATGGCTGCTGCGCAGAGGGAAAGCTGCCTGGCGCTGATGGGCGCGCTTCCCTGTTTTTCCCGTTTTTTCCCGGAGAGGAAGCAGGCTCCGATCAGCAGTACGAGCATGATGACTAGCAGGGCGTAACCTGCGGGGGTGAGATTGAAGTAATTTCCATACTCCTGATCAATGATCTCTGTTGCAAAAAATGACATAAAAAAACCTCCTTTTGTCTGCCAGGAGGAAGTAGATCGGAAAGAGACAGCATACAGAGTTTGACCGAATAAGTCAAAAACCAAGTTATATCTCAAGTCCAATATGCTTCCCTACGCCGGTATTATCCGGTTCAGGTGATAAGGGTCAGGCAGTGTGCAACCGCACAAAAGCCAGTCTCAGCATTCGCTCCCCTAGCAAGATTTATGATATGTATGATAGTGTAGAATCGAAAGTGCTGCCCGATATATCCTGCAGGGGCGAAACCTCCGAAACTTATACCAGTATAAAAGAAGCGGGAGGGAATGTCAATGATCATATTGTTTTTTGTTGCTATTCGGAAAAAATGTGATATACTTTGAATACCTGTTTTTCGAAAACTGCGAAAGACAAAATGACAACTGCGGTCACAAAAAGAAACCGGAGGATATGTTCCGATGAAAAATTCCCATCGTTTTTTTGAGAACAGAGAATGCAAGTACTTTCCCTGCCACGGGGGGACAGGTGAGTTTAACTGCCTGTTTTGCTACTGCCCGTTGTATATGGAAAAAAACTGTCCGGGAAATCCCGGCTATCTGGAAAAAAACGGTAAAATGATAAAGGACTGCACGAACTGCACGTTTCCGCATCGCCCGGAAAATTATGACAAGGTGATATCTCTGCTTTCGCGCTTTATTTCCGCGGGCAGCGAGCCAGGCAGCTGTCCGCAGACATTTGGCGAGTGTCAGAAGGATAAATATCCAGCCTCCTGAGCGTTTTTGGATTGATGCCCCGTTGCCTGCGGCGAGGAATTTGATATAGATGCCATCGGACAGCACAGCGGCCGGAAGAAAAATCAGATTTTGCAAAACAGCGGCTGTTATGTTAAACTGTGCATATGATATATATCTCTGGCAGAGATATAGGAAGGACTGACAGAAAATGCGACGTGGAATGCCTGCGCTTTGGGGGCTGATAAAGCCGCTTATCGTTTATTATGTGGGATATTATGTGATACGCATGATCGTGGGGACACTGCTCCTCGGCGGCGGAATGGCTTTTTTGATGGAGGACGGCAGCAGTATCGTAAACGGAATCGCGATGCTGGGCGGCTGCGCGGTGCTGTTCCCGATGATAGAGGAGGAGCGGGAGGAACAGGGAAAAGAAAGGAAGAGGCGTGGAGAAACCGAAATACAGGGGAGGAAGCCCGGCTTGCGGCAGACGGCCTGGAGATATCCTGCGCTGCTTGTCTTTTCCGTGGCATCTGTTGTGTTTTTTAATACATTGATGAGCCTTTCGGGGCTGGCAGAGCAGTCGGGGGCGTATCAGGAAACGGCACAGCGGCAGTATGCGGTTTCTCTCGGAATGGGGCTGCTCCTCTATGCGGGCATATCTGCGCTTGTGGAGGAGGTAGTGTTCCGGTTTTTGTTATATAACAGGCTGAGGCGTTCCTGCGGGCGGGTAGCGTTCGGGGTCGTGGCATCCGCCTTCCTGTTCGGTGTGTATCACGGGAATATCGTGCAGGGGGTGTATGCGTTTGTGCTCGGCGTGCTGATAGCCTGCGCCTATGTTTATTTTGACAATTTCTTTGCGCCGGTGCTGTTTCACGGTGTGGGAAATGCGGTTATTTTTCTCAGCAATGAGATACCGGAGATGTATGATATTGTCTTTTCGCCGGTTATGTTCTGGGTCTTCGGACTGATCACGGCGGCGGGTTGCCTGTACTTTGCGTCTGTGCAGGGGCAGATCAGGGGAAAGAGAGCTGTTCAGGGGGACGGACAGTGAAAGAGAACAACTGAAGAGCTGTTGGAAATGTATTGACTTTTTACTCTTTACAAATAAAAAGTTTTGTTGTATAGTGGTACTCGAAAGTCGCAAAGGAGCGGTAAAAGCTTACTTTGCGACTTTTTTTATTTTGGAATGGAGAAAAGGGATATGTTTGATGCAAAGATGACGGTGCAGCGGGCGCCGCTTTACAGGACGGAATTTGAACATGACAACTGCGGGATCGGGGCCTGCGTCAATATCAAGGGAGTAAAGAGCAGGGATACGGTGGAGAATGCCCTGAAGATCGTGGAGAATTTAGAGCACAGGGCAGGGAAGGATGCGGAAGGAAAGACCGGGGACGGCGTCGGCATCCTGACACAGGTGCCCCATCGTTTCATGCGGAAAGTGACAAAGCCTCTGGGGATCCAGATCGGCGGGGAGCGGGAGTACGGCGTGGGCATGTTCTTCTTCCCGCAGGATGAGCTGCAGTGCAATCAGGCAAAGAAGATGTTTGAGATCATTGTGGAGAAAGAGGGCTTGGAATTTTTGGGCTGGCGCGAGGTTGCCACCTTCCCGGAGGTGCTGGGGAAAAAGGCGGTGGAGTGCATGCCGCATATCATGCAGGCGTTTGTGAAAAAACCTTTCGATGTGGAGAAGGGGCTTGCTTTTGACAGAAAGCTCTATATTGTCAGGCGGATTTTTGAGCAGTCCACGGATGTGACCTATGTGGTCTCCTTATCCAGCAGAACCATCGTCTATAAGGGGATGTTTCTTGTGGGGCAGCTCCGCACGTTTTTCGCGGATCTGCAGGATAAGGATTATGAATCTGCGATCGCCATCGTGCATTCGAGATTTTCCACTAACACAAACCCTTCCTGGGAGAGGGCGCATCCGAACCGTTTTATCGTACACAACGGGGAGATCAACACGATCCGGGGCAACGCGGATAAGATGCTGGCGCGGGAGGAGAACATGGAGTCGGAGCATCTGAAGGATCAGCTCGGCAAGGTGCTGCCGGTCATCAATGCCTCCGGTTCGGATTCCGCGATGTTGGACAATACGCTGGAATTTCTGGTGATGAGCGGGATGGATCTGCCGCTGGCGGTGATGATCACGATCCCCGAGCCCTGGGCGAACAACAGGACCATGAGCCAGAAAAAGCGGGATTTTTACCAGTATTACGCGACTATGATGGAGCCCTGGGACGGTCCGGCTTCCATCGTGTTTTCCGACGGCGATGTGATGGGGGCGGTGCTGGACCGGAACGGCCTTCGTCCTTCGCGCTATCTGATCACAAAAAATGATACGCTGATCCTGGCGTCGGAAGTGGGGGTGCTGGATATAGAGCCCTCAAAGATCCTGGTGAAGGAGCGGCTTCATCCGGGAAAGATGCTGTTAGTGGATACGGTGGCGGGCAGAGTCATCGGGGACGATGAGATCAAGGAGCATTACGCCTCCAGAGAGCCCTACGGGGAGTGGCTCGATTCCCATCTTGTGACGCTGCAGGAGCTGAAGATCCCGAACCAGAGGGTGCCGGAGTTTTCTGAGACCGAGAGACAGAAGATGCAGAAGGCTTTCGGCTATACCTACGAGGAGCTGAAAAACAGCATTCTGCCGATGGCGAAGAACGGCGCGGAGGCGACGGCGGCAATGGGGATCGATACGCCCCTGCCGGTGCTCTCCACAGCGCATCATCCGCTGTTCGATTCCTTTAAACAGCTCTTTGCGCAGGTGACAAATCCGCCCATCGACGCGATCCGCGAGGAGATCGTGACTTCCACCACAGTCTATATTGGCAAGGACGGCAACCTGCTGGAGGAGAAGCCGGAGAACTGCACGGTGCTGAAAGTGCGGAATCCGATCCTCACCAACACAGACATTTTGAAGATCAAGAACATGAACCATGAGGGCTTTCAGGTGGGCGTGGTGCCGATCATTTATTATAAGAATACCAGTTTGGAGAAGGCGGTGAACAGGCTCTTTGTGGAGGCTGACCGGGAGTTCCGCAAAGGGGTGAACATCCTGATCCTATCGGATCGGGGCGTGGATGAAAACCATGTGGCGATCCCCTCCCTGCTGGCGGTGTCGGCGCTCAATCAGCATCTGGTGGAGACGAAAAAGCGCACCAGCGTGGCGGTGATCTTAGAGTCCGCGGAGCCCAGGGAAGTGCATCATTTTGCGACCCTGTTAGGGTTTGGCGCCTGTGCGGTGAATCCCTATCTGGCGCAGGAGAGCGTGAAGGAGCTGATCGAGAACCATATGCTGGATAAGGATTATTATGCGGCGGTGGATGATTACAACGACGCGGTGCTGCACGGCATCGTGAAGATCGCTTCCAAGATGGGCATCTCCACGATCCAGTCCTACGAGGGTTCCAAGATTTTTGAGGCGATCGGAATTGACAGAAGTGTCATTGATACTTATTTTACGGGGACGGTCTGCCGTGTGGGCGGCATCACGTTAAAGGATATCGAGAAAGAGGTAGATACGCTGCACTCGATGGCGTTCGATCCGCTGGGGCTGGAGAACGATCTGTCTTTAGATAATCCGGGGCATCACCAGATGCGCAGCGGCGCGGAGGAACATCTGTACAATCCGGCGACGATCCATACGCTGCAGGAGGCGACGAGACGGGGCGACTATCAGTTGTTCAAGCAGTACACGGCGATGGTGGACAATGAGGAGTCGGTGCGGAACCTCCGGGGGCTGATGGACTTTCACTATGCGAAAAAGCCGGTGCCGATGGAGGAAGTGGAGAGCGTGGAAAAGATTGTCACAAGGTTTAAGACCGGCGCCATGTCCTACGGTTCCATCTCCAAGGAGGCGCATGAGACGCTGGCGGTGGCGATGAACCATCTGCACGGGAAATCCAACACCGGCGAGGGCGGCGAGGACGAGGAGCGGCTTTCGACCTGCGGCAGCAGCGAGGATAAATGTTCGGCCATCAAGCAGGTGGCGTCAGGGCGCTTCGGCGTGACCAGCCGTTACCTGATCAGCGCGCAGGAGATCCAGATCAAGATGGCGCAGGGCGCAAAGCCCGGCGAGGGCGGGCACCTGCCGGGGAGCAAGGTGTACCCCTGGATCGCGAAGACCAGACATTCCACGCCCGGCGTGAGCCTGATCTCGCCGCCGCCCCATCATGATATTTATTCGATCGAGGATCTGGCGCAGTTGATCTATGATCTGAAAAATGCCAACAGGCAGGCGCGGATCTCGGTAAAGCTTGTCTCCGAGGCGGGCGTGGGCACCGTGGCTGCCGGTGTGGCGAAGGCGGGCGCGCAGGTGATCCTGGTGTCGGGCTATGACGGCGGCACCGGCGCGGCGCCGAGAACTTCCATCCACAATGCAGGGCTGCCCTGGGAGCTGGGGCTGGCGGAGACCCACCAGACGCTGATTCAGAACGGCTTGAGGAACAAGGTGCGGATCGAGACCGACGGGAAACTGATGAGCGGCAGGGATGTGGCGATCGCGGCGATCCTCGGGGCGGAGGAGTTCGGTTTCGCGACGGCGCCCCTTGTGACAATGGGCTGCGTGATGATGCGGGTCTGCAATCTGGACACCTGTCCTGTGGGCGTGGCGACCCAGAATCCGGAGCTGAGAAAGAGATTCCGCGGCAAACCGGAGTATGTGGAAAACTTTATGAAATTTATTGCGCAGGAATTGCGGGAATATATGGCAAAGCTGGGCGTGCGCACCGTGGATGAGCTGGTGGGGCACACGGAGCTTTTGAAAGTGCGGGAAAATCTGCCGGAGCGGCTTATGCAGGTGGATCTGAGCCTGATCCTGAAAAATCCTTATGAGAAATCCGGCGGGAAGTGTATTTTTGATCCGAGGCAGGTTTATGATTTTAAGCTGGAGAAAACGCTGGATGTGAAAGTGCTGCTGGCAAAGCTGGGGAAGGCGCTGGAGAGCGGGGAGAAGGGTTCTCTGGAGCTTGCGGTCTCCAACACGGACCGGGCTTTCGGCACGATCTTCGGTTCGGAGATCACGAGAAAATACGGCGAGGGGCTGGCGGAAGATACGTTCCGGGTTTTGTGCCACGGCGCAGGCGGGCAGAGCTTCGGCGCGTTTATCCCGAAGGGGCTGACGCTGGAGCTGGAAGGGGATTCCAACGATTACTTTGGCAAGGGGCTTTCCGGCGGGAAGCTGATCGTCTATCCGCCGAAGGACTCTACCTTCAAGCAGGATGAAAATATCATCATCGGCAATGTGGCGCTGTACGGGGCGACTTCCGGCAAGGCTTATATAGGCGGCGTGGCGGGGGAGCGTTTCTGTGTCAGAAATTCCGGCGCTCTGGCGGTGGTGGAAGGCGTGGGCGACCACGGCTGTGAGTATATGACCGGCGGGCGCGTCGTGATCATCGGCAAGGTGGGCAAGAACTTTGCGGCAGGCATGAGCGGCGGCGTGGCTTACGTGCTGGACGACGACAACGATCTGTATACCAAGATCAACAAGGCGATGGTCTCTTCCTATGAGGTGACTTCCAAATATGACGTGATCGAGCTGAAAGAACTGATCAGGGAGCATGTGGCTCTGACCGGATCGGTCAAGGGGAAGGAGATACTGGACCATTTTGCGGAGTATCTGACAAAGTTTAAGAAGATCATTCCGCATGATTATGAGAAGATCCAGAAGATGATCGTGCAGATGGAGGAGAAAGGGCTTTCGGCGGAGCAGGCGCAGATTGAGGCGTTCTATGCGAGCAGGAGTCAGGGGTAGTTGACGGCGGACGCTGGTAAGAACATAAAATACTTCGTCGCCACGCTCGCGCCGGCTCTGTTCTTCTAGAGCCTGTGAAACAGCGCAGCGGACACATAAGGCGCTAAAGGACATGTGTAATTTTGCTTTTTAAATTTCACATTGGCCTAAGTGCCGGCGTTTTTCAAAGGGCTCCTTAAGTATTTTATGTTCTTACCAGCTAACTGAGGTGTCAGCTAAATGACATTGGGCACTAAACCAATCGGATTTTTGCTTGAAAAATAGCCGAACCGAAGGTGAAGTTATTTGCTATTTCTCGATTTTTGGAAGAAAATGGAGAAAGTTTCCGCATAGAAGAGGATGGATAGGAGAAAGAGAGATGGGAAAACCAACCGGATTTTTAGAATATAGCAGAGAGACGGCAAAAGCGCAGGAGCCGAAGAGCCGGATCAGGCATTTTGATGAGTTTCATGAGCATTTGCCGATGGAGAGGCAGCGGCTGCAGGGGGCGCGGTGTATGGACTGCGGCGTGCCTTTCTGTCAGTCTGGGATGACGCTGGCGGGGATGACCAGCGGGTGTCCGCTGCACAATCTTGTGCCGGAGTGGAATGAACTGGTGTATATGGGAAACTGGCAGGAGGCTTATAACAGGCTGCATAAGACGAACAATTTCCCGGAGTTTACATCGAGGGTGTGCCCCGCGCTGTGCGAGAAGGCATGTACCTGTTCTCTGAACGGGGAGGCGGTTTCCACAAGGGAAAATGAGTATGCGATCATAGAGAACGCCTATCAGAAGGGGTATGCGGCGGCAAAACCGCCGAAAGTGCGGACCGGGAAAAAGGTGGCTGTGGTGGGCTCCGGGCCTTCCGGGCTTGCGGTGGCGGATCAGCTCAACAGGCGAGGGCATCTTGTGACTGTGTTCGAGCGGTCTGACAGGATCGGCGGGCTTCTGATGTACGGCATTCCGAATATGAAGCTGGAGAAGCACATTATTGACAGAAAAGTGAAGATTATGGAGGAGGAGGGCATCGCCTTTGTGACTGGTGTGGATGTGGGAAAGGATAAGAAGGCGAAAGAACTTTTACAGGAGTTTGACAGGGTGGTGCTCGCCTGCGGTTCTTCCAATCCCCGGGATCTGGCTGCGCCGGGCAGAGACGCGAAAGGAATCTATTTCGCGGTGGATTTTCTGGCAAGAAATACAAAAAGCCTTTTGGACAGTGATTTTTCGGATAAGAAGTATGTGGATGTAAAAGGAAAGAACGTGGTGATCGTGGGCGGCGGCGATACCGGAAACGACTGTGTGGGAACCTGTATCCGCCATGGCTGCAAGTCCGTGACACAGATCGAGGTGATGCCGAAGGCGCCGGAGGAACGGGCGGAGAATAATCCCTGGCCGGAATGGCCGAAGGTATGTAAGACAGATTACGGCCAGGAGGAGGCGATCGCGGTATTCGGAAAAGACCCAAGAATTTATGAGACCACCGTGAAAGAGTTTTTGAAAGACAAAGAGGGAAATCTGAAGGCGGTGAAGACTGTGAAGGTCGGATTCCAGAAAGAGGAAAAGAGCGGCCGCATGGTGATGGCGGAGATTGACGGGAGTGAAAAGGAGCTGCCCTGCGAGGTACTGATCATTGCGGCGGGATTTCTGGGAAGTGAAAAGTATGTCACGGACGCATTTCAGGTGGAGGTGGACGACAGGAGCAATGTGAAGACGGAAGGGAACGGATTTATGACTTCCGCGGACAGAGTATTTACTGCCGGAGATATGCATACCGGCCAGTCGCTGGTCGTCAAGGCGATCCGTCAGGGGCGGGAGTGCGCGAGGGAAGTGGACTTAAGCCTGATGGGATATACGAATCTGGCGGTGCAGTAAAAGAAAAGCTGGATAACGGTATAGTCGAAAGCTCTGGTAACTGTTTTGACAGTTTCAGGGCTTTCTGCAGTTCAAGGCGATAGGAAACTCAGTGTGTGATTTGCAGTTTTGATTTTATACTTTATTTGATATATTTTATGGATTCCCCTTGTAAAAAGGAAGCGATTGTGATAGACTGAAATCCAGGCAAAGAAACCCTTCTAAGATTCTTATTATCTTAACAGAGCATTTCATGAGATGAAAGCTTTTGTATCTGAGCAGGTATTGTATCTGCGGACTCCTTGCTTTGTAACTGAATAACTGATTGGCAGGGGGAAGTAAATCGGGATAAATCTCTCTGTCTGACATGAAAGAGAGGTAATGTATGGAACAAAAAACGAAAACAATACAGACATTGAAAAACCGGAGGAGGGCGATAAGATGGCATTGACGAACAGAGATTTACAGGCGATACAGGGGCTGTTGCAGCCGATAAATGAGCGTTTGAATGGGATAGACAACCGATTAGATGGAATAGACAACCGATTAGATGGAATAGACAACCGTCTGGACAAAGTGGAATCGGAAGTATCCTCACTAAAGAGCGGCCAGTTGGAGATCAGAAAAGAATTGAGAGAAGTAAACCGCAAAACTTCCGATACATATGATCTTGCGCTTGAGGCATGGGGAAAAAGCACAGAAAACAGAAAATGGCTGGAAGGAGAAAGCAGATTTCCGGTAAAAGTTCAAGGAGGGCGATA
>JAETSN010000037.1 GCA_021769625.1 [Clostridium] symbiosum
AGATGCCTGCATGACCTGTTGGAAGCAGATGAGGAGATGAAGGAATTTATCACCAACTACAGGCTGAACCTGTACGACTGTCATGAGCATGACACATTTGACGAGTATAAGACAGGACTGCGCCAGTTGTTTGAGGTAGTGCGATACGGCAGAGATAAAAAAGAACTTCAGAGGATCCTGGAAGAGAATAAAGAGATTTACAGCCGGGTAGACAGCGACACAAGGGAACTGCTTGAGGCAGTGGGAAATGTCCGGATCGGGGAGGAATATGGGACCATTATGGAAAACGGGGAGAGGGGGTACGATATGTGTAAGGCGTTTTTAGATATGAAGCAGGAAGGGATTGAAGAAGAAAGGCTCTCGCATCTGATAGAGACAGTATGCAAGAAGCTTCTGAAAAATAAACCGGCATCCCTCATTGCGGAGGAGCTGGAGGAAGACCTGCAGGCGGTGGAGAGGGTGATAAGAGCCCAGCGCCGGGCGGGAAGCTATGATGTGGAACGGATAGGTGAGATGCTGCGGGCAGAACGACAGGAATAGATAAAAAGAACAACGAGCATCCTTGGAGGAATTTATTCAGTTTTTATGAACGGGTATCGTGAAATACCCGTTTTTGTATGCCGAACGGCATATATTGGCGGTGAGAGAGAGAAAAAGAAAATCTCTCCACTCGATTTTTGAACAAAAATATGTTATAAAATATACAGCGGAGGAGGCAAGGAAAGACAATGGGAAACGTACTGCTGCAGTCATGTATCCTGATCATCATCATGATCCTGGGGTACGTCGTAAAAAAGGTGGGATTATTCGATAAGGGGGACTACCGGATCCTGAACAGGCTTGTGATGTATTTTACGCTGCCCTGCGTGATCGTCACGAATTTCACAAAATTTGAATGGGAGAATACCCTGTTTTTTATCCCTCTTCTGGGCATCGGGATCAATGTCCTGATGCAGATCTGCGCGTACCTGTTCTGCAGGAAGAAGGGCGATCAGGAAAAGATCTTTTATATGCTGAACCTGCCGGGTTTCAGCATGGGTACTTTTGCGCTGCCGTTCATCCAGAATTCCCTCGGGACGGAGGGCGTGGTGGCGGCATGTATGTTTGACGCGGGCGGGACGATCATGCCCTCGGGTGCGAGTTTTGTCTGCACCAGCGCCATATTGAAGGAGCGGGAGAGAAAAGAAAAAGTGAACGCGGCGTTTGTGGGAAAGCGGCTTTTGACATCGCCGCCTTTTCTGACCTATCTGATCATGGTGCCGCTTAAGATCCTGGATATTTCCCTGCCCTCTTTTTTCCTGTCGTTTACGGGAAAGGTGAGCGATGCCAACACCTTTTTATGCATGCTGATGATCGGCATGATGTTTGAGATGAAGTTCAAGAAGGAACAGTTGAAAGACGTTTTGAAACTGCTGACGGCGAGGGTGGTGTTTTCTGCGGCGGCAGCGGCGGTCATTTTATCGTGCAGCTTCGGAACGGAAAGCCTCCGCAAAGCGCTCGCCATTGTGCTCTTTTCCCCGATCGCGGCGCTGAGCCTGATCTTTACGGACAGGATAAAGGGGGATACGGAGCTGGCGGGATTTGCCAATTCCCTTTCTATCGTGCTGAGCATGGTTATTATGACGGCGCTCATGATGTTTCTGGTGTGAGCGGGAAAAGAAAGGAGAGGATCGGACTATGGGGCCACGATATTTTCATTCTCTGAAGGAGGCGCTGGAGACGCTTTTTGGAAGCGGCGCAGTCATCGCGAAGACAGAGCGGATATACGGGGGCGATATCAATGAGGCGTACGCCCTGACATTGGAAGATGGGCACTGCATTTTCATGAAGACAAACGGCGGGAAGGACGCGTCCTTTTTTGCGGCGGAGGCGGCAGGGCTTGCCGCCATTGCCCGGACAGGCGCGGTCGGAACGCCGCGGATCCTGGGTTTCGGTGCCGATGCAGGCAGGCTGGGCAGATCCTTCCTGCTGCTGGAGTTTGTCTGTGCAAAGAGAAGGGTTTCGGATTACTGGGAGACGCTGGGGCGGGAGCTGGCGGCGACGCACAGGGCGGATACGGCGGATCTGGTGCGGAACGGAAGATTCGGCCTTGGTGATGACAATTATATCGGCATGCGGCGTCAGGTCAACACGCCCCATGAGAGCTGGATCGCCTTTTTCCGTGACTGCCGTCTGAAACCGCAGTTTGATGCCGCGGCGCGCTATTTTGACGCGGCGGATATCCGGAGGATCACGCGGCTGATGGATCACCTGGAAGACTTTCTGGCAGAGCCGGAACATCCCTCCCTGCTCCACGGCGATCTGTGGGCGGGCAATGTGATGGCGGGGAACGACGGGAAGGCGTGGCTGATTGATCCGGCGGCCTATGTGGGACATGCGGAGGCGGACATCGCCATGACCGAGTTGTTCGGCGGTTTTCCGGCGGCGTTTTATGGCGCCTACAGGGAGGCGGGAATCTTGCCGCCGGAATATAAGCAGCGCCGCGATCTGTATAATCTGTATCATCTTCTGAACCATCTGAACATGTTCGGCAGCGGTTATCTTTCATCCGTTCGGCGGATCGTGGAGCGATATGCGCCGTAGTCTGTGCTTTTGCGGTAAATACATTGAGTGTGAAAAAAAGGCAAAGCATTCTGAATTCATCGAAATTTGATACTCTTTTGATACGCTTGCGTTGTTATAATCATCCTAAGGGTCTGCATCCGTCGACAGGCAGGCGAACAGAAGGAACAAAAGAGATGAGCAAAATTTTCCCACTGTTATTAAACAGTATTTTTTTTATAGCCGGCGTCTGCTCCATAGCGTTCGAGAGGCCTTTTTTGTGTGCTGCAAGCCTGCTGGCAATTTCCCTTCTCTATATATGGAAGCCCGGGATAAAGAAAATGGAGACGGTTGACGACGGGACTAAAGCCAGTGACGGCGGGGCCAAAGCCGCTGATGACAGGGATGTTCGTGAGACAGATCATCAGATAACGGAATTGTCCCTGCGCGTGCAGGAACTCACAGAGTCGAACCGGCTGTTGAACGAGGA
Organism: [Clostridium] symbiosum; assembly: GCA_021769625.1. Classification (GTDB taxonomy): domain Bacteria; phylum Bacillota; class Clostridia; order Lachnospirales; family Lachnospiraceae; genus 1XD8-76. Next base: position 3,032 of record JAETSN010000037.1, read on the forward strand.
GATCGACCATCTTAAGGGGGAGCAGGAAACCTGCCTGCATCCGCTTTACTCCTGCCCGCTGACCTCGGCGTTCCCGATCAATCTGGAAGGTTTTTTTACGGATTATATCAAAGAGCATTTTGACGATTCCAAAAGCGGAGTGCATCCGGAGTTTCACTGTGCCGTGCCAGAGGCAGAGACGTATCTTTCCGCCGCGGCGCTGGGGATCATCTGCGACAATGTGATCGACAATATGCTCAAGTTCAGCCCGACCGCCCCGGACCGGTATGGGACGATCTACATCCGGATCACTGATCTTGACGGCAATGTCCTGATCATCTTTAAAAATGAGGGGGAGGGCATCCCGGACCATGAGGCGGCGAGGATCTTTGATCTGAACTATCAGGGGTCCAACAGGAAATGCGGCAACGGTCTGGGGCTTGCGCAGGTGAACGCCCTTGTGTCGGATTACGGTGGGCGCACATGGGCGAAGAGTTCCAGAAACACAGGTTTTGCGCTGTATATCCAACTGCCGCCAAAACCGCATTCATAAATTTGGGGAGGATTTATGATCTATGGATAAAAAGAGCACACGGATTCTTTTGAGCATCTTACATATCTGCATTCTGGGAGTGTGTATCCTGACGATATACAGCAACAAGCATTCAGGGGTCACTGTCGCCCATGTGTCGTTTGACACACAGACAGCCGTCACGCCGAAGGAGACGGTGAAGGACAAAGAGACAGAAGCAGATGCAGCGAAAGCGGAAGAACCTGCCGGGGAGGAAAAGACAGACACAGAGCCGAGGGAAGAGGCAGAACCGGAGATTGCACCGGAGGCCGAGGCGCCGGCAGAGACAGCGGGGGAAGCTGAGGAGGCAGAGGATGAGGAGATACCGGAGGACACAGCTTTGTATTCTTTCCGTTTTACCGGAAAGAGAAACAAACTGAATATCAGGAGCGCTCCTTCCATGGATGCCGAAATTATCGCCAAGGTCCCTGTCGGAGGGAGCGGCAGTGTCCTGGAACTGACAGACGAAAGCTGGGTGCGGATAGAATATGACGGTACTGTCGGATATTGCAGCCGCAGTTGGATCGAACTGCAGGAAATAACGGAATGACATTATATATAAACGATATGGAGGTCGACAGAATGACAATCAAAAAGAGAGCGGAAGGTGAAAAGATAACATTGGAGCTTGAGGGGAGACTGGATACCAGTACGGCGCCGTCTTTGGAGCAGGAGATAAAAGACAGCGTCACCGGGGAGATCAGGGAGCTGATCCTGGATTTTAAAGGGCTGCAGTATATTTCGTCTGCCGGGTTGAGAGTGCTTCTCGCGGCACAGAAAAAAATGAACAGGCAGGGAAGCATGGTCGTAAAAAATGCAAATGATATGGTGACGGAAGTCTTTCAGGTGACAGGATTTATTGATATTCTTACGGTTGAGTAACGGGAAGCCGTCAGAAGATTTTGTTATGGAACGAGAACTGCAGAGAAATAAATTTTTCTTAAAAACGGTTTACGGCAGGTATGCCGCCGCTTCCGTCCTCGCCATGCTGGCGACAAGTATGGGCGGGATGATCGACACGGTTATCGTGGGGCGATATCTCGGGGAGTCAGGGCTTGCGGCGATGTCGCTGGTCAGTCCGGTGTATCTGATCTATTATACGGTCGGCGCGGTGATCGGGATGGGGGGCTCCATTGCGGCAAACCTGTATATCGGTAAAAATGATTATGATGCGTACCGCCGGATATTCACATTATCTTTTTGGATGACGATTGCTGTCTGTGTGTTTATCACGGCGGCTGCACTTGTTTTTTGGGGATTTTTTGTCTCGATGCCCGGCGGGAGCGGCACTGTGCGTGAATACGCGGCGGATTACCTGTTTTATTACAGTATCGGCGGAAGCGGCACCCTGCTCATTTATATTCCTCTGAATTTTTTGAAGAGCGACGGGAAACCGCGGGCATCGTCCATGCTGTTTTTGTTGTCCAGCGGGCTTAATGTGGCGCTGACATGGCTTTTTATGTCGCCTGTGTGCGGCATGGGGATAAAGGGAGCGGCGATCGCCACCGGCATATCCATGAGTCTGACGGCGGCCATAGGTTTTCTCATATTATTTCGCAAAACGCCGAATACGTATCTGGTAAAGACGCGTCCGGAGGCGGGACTGATGAGGAAGATCCTCGCCTGCGGCAGTCCAAACGGATGCAATAATCTGTTTCAGGCGCTGAAGCTTCTGCTGATCAACGGGGTGCTCCTTGAGATGGGCGCAGCCGCCAGCCTGCCTGTTTTTTCGCTGGTAAAAAGCGTGTCTGACCTGGTATGTCAGATCATGGTGGGGATCGTGTCGGCGCTGATGCCCATTGTCGGTGTCTATCTGGGGGAGAAGGATGCGGGGAGCATACGCAGGGTATGCCGCAGGGCCGCATGGATCGGCGGTATCTTTACGTTGTCGGCGTCCGCCCTGACTGCCCTGTTTCCCGAGGTGTTCTGTTTTCTTTTCAACATTACGGAACTGTCGGCGAGAAGGGGAAGCCGCAGCGCGCTGCTTTGCCTTGCGGCCAGCTTTCTGTTTGCCTTTCCAAACATCATGCTGTCCGGGTATTTCAACACCATTCAGAGGCCCCTTTTGTCGAATGCCGTTCTGTTTTTGCGTCTGCTGGCTTTTCTGGCGCCGGCAGTTTTTCTCCTGCGGCGTATATGGGGCGTTGACGGCGTCTGGATGTCGCTTGCGGCGGCGGAGATTATGACGCTTGCGGCGATCTGGCTTGTGGTGCGGGGGATACAAAAGTGCTCCCCGGGGCTTGACAGATATCTTCTGGATATGGAAGGCGGAGGGGAGGAGATATCCTTTTCTGTCTGCAATACGGTGGAGGATATCATGTTTGCCTCCAACAAGATCACGGACTTTTGCGAATCCGCCGGCCTTTCCGCCAAAAAGACAATGCAGGTCAGTCTGGCGCTGGAGGAGATGCTGACGGTGATCATCGAGCACTGCATGGGGGAGAAAAAGGGGCAGTTTATCGATATCCGCATTGTAAAGACGGGCGGGGAGGTGCTGCTGCGCATAAGAAATGCCGGCAAGATTTTTGATCCTGTCCGTTTTTATGAGGAAAACAAAGACAAAGAGGAGTTGGCGGAGAGGGTGCTGGGCATAAAGATGATCGTGGGGACGGCAAAGGACATCGAGTTTCGGGAAACTTTCGGGATGAACAATCTGATGATCCGATTTTGACGAGGAATGCGAGGGAAAGTGTATGCTTTTTGTTAACCGCAGAACGGGATTTTGCGCGGAGATCGATTTCCGCCTGTTTTGCAGGGGGGACGGCGGGGCATTTCGCCGGTGCGTGGAAGATTTTTACGGGGACGGCTATCCGTACAGGGAATACCTCGACGAAGAATTTCTTCTGGGAAAGATCGCCGCGGGGGATATGACGGTGCTCTGCGGTGTGACCGATAAAGGGGAGATCGTGAGCACCTCCGCCCTGTGCATGAGCCGTGAGTTTAAGGGGAGCGCTCTTTTGATGCTGCGCGTGGTAAAACGGGCATACAGGGATATGGGGATCGGAGGGGCGCAGGAAGACCGCCTGTTTCAGATCGCCGGGTGGAGCATCCTGAAAAATATTGAGGAGATGCCGAAACTCTCCATCGGCGCGAGATGGCACCATGAGCGCTATTCGGGCGGAGGCTATCCCGATGCTCTCTCGGGGGAAGAAATACCGGAAGAAGCCCGGATCATCGCCGTTGCCGACAGTTGCGATGCCATGGCGAGCAAGCGGAGCTATCGCGACGCGCTCCCCCAAAAGGTCGTGCGGGAAGAGATCGTAAAGGGAAAGGGCACACAGTTTGATCCGGTTTTTGCGGATATTTTCCTTCAGATGATCGACAACGATAAGGAATACCGCATGCGGGATAATAGTCTGTAAGCTGCCGATCCCGTCACGGGATCATTTCCAGAAACATCCGGTGGATCCTCCGGTCAGAGTCCAGTTCGGGATGAAAAGATATAGCCAGTTGATTCTGGCAGCGCACCCCGACGATATTGCCGTCCACTTTCGCCAGAATCTCCACATCCTTTCGGACGGATTCGATATAGGGGGCGCGGATGAACGTCATGGGGACATCCTTCATGCCGCCGAAGTCCTGCACCGTATGGAAACTGCCGAGCTGCCTTCCGTAGGCGTTTCTCCTGACCGTGACGGGCAGGGTCTGAAAGTAAGCGCGCTCGTCGTTGCTGCTCTTTTCCGCTAACAGGATCAGACCGGCGCAGGTGGCAAACACCGGCAGGCCGCCGCGGATCTTATCCCGCAGCGGCTCAAACATATCCAGTTCCCTCAAAAGCTTGCCCTGGGCGGTGCTTTCGCCGCCGGGCAGGATCAGCCCCTCAAAAGGTTCTGACAGATCTTCTTTTTTCCGGAGCTCAAAGCATTCCGCCCCCAGTTCCCGCAGAATCCGTTCGTGTTCGTAAAAAGCGCCCTGCAGCGCGAGTACCGCGATCCTCATATTTATTTCCCTCTCTCCGCCATCAAAAGTTCGATCTCCTGTTCGTTGATGCCGACCATCGCCTCGCCCAGATCTTCGGACAGGGAAGCGATCAGCTTTGCATCGGTGTAGTTGGCGACTGCCTGCACGATGGCGGAAGCTCTCTTGGCCGGATCGCCGGATTTGAAGATGCCGGAGCCCACAAAGACGCCCTCCGCGCCGAGCTGCATCATCAGGGCGGCATCCGCCGGAGTCGCCACGCCGCCCGCGGCAAAGTTGACGACGGGGAGCTTCCCGTTTTCATGGACATAGGTTACCAGTTCATAGGGGACCCGGAGTTCTTTCGCCTCCTCGTAAAGTTCGTCCTCCCGCATGGAAGTGATCTTCGCAATCTCCTGATTCATCCTGCGCATATGGCGGACTGCCTGTATCACGTCGCCGGTGCCGGGCTCGCCCTTTGTCCGGATCATGGCAGCCCCCTCGCTGATCCTGCGCAGGGCCTCGCCGAGATCTTTGGCGCCGCAGACAAAAGGCACTTTAAACTTTGTCTTATCGATATGGAACACATCGTCCGACGGGGAGAGCACTTCGCTCTCGTCGATATAATCGATCTCGATGGCTTCGAGGATCTGCGCCTCCACGAAATGCCCGATCCGGCATTTCGCCATCACGGGAATGGAGACCGCCTCCTGAATCCCGCGGATCATCTTCGGATCGCTCATCCTGGACACGCCGCCCGCTGCCCGGATATCCGCCGGGATCCTCTCCAACGCCATCACCGCACAGGCGCCGGCCTCCTCCGCGATCCTCGCCTGCTCCGGCGTCGTCACATCCATAATGACCCCGCCCTTCAACATCTGGGCGAGCTGCTTATTCAGCTGATATCTCTCCTGATATTCCTGATATTTTTCCTCTGCCATTATAAAATCCTCCTTATGTTATATTTATTTATATTATATTTATATTTTTGAATTGCTTTGCAAATGGTGTCTGGTAAAACCATTACTAAAGCAAACTAATACAAAAGACAAAAGGAAACAAACACCGTAGGAAGCAGAGGGCGCGTATATATCCTGTAAAGGACTGTAGAAAAACGCCGGCACTTAGGCGCTGTATTTCAGCGCCTTACGTGTCCGCTGCGTTTTTCTCCAAGCGAGAGCGTGTCCTGCACAGGATATATACGCGCCCTCTGCTTCCTACCTCTTACCCCTCTTTACCCTTCCCCCTTGCAATCATTACCAAAATCCAGTATAATACAATCTGACCATATTAAAATACCCACTTTTAGAAAAATCAAAATACCCAGATAGGAGAATCTCAGCAGTATGCTCACCTACTCTTTTTCATCCATAGGGTCAGAACCCTTATACCAACACCTGTACCAATGCATCAAAAACGATATTGTGCAGGGAATCCTGGCAGCGGACGAGAAGCTGCCGTCCAAGCGGAGTTTTGCGAAAAATCTGGGTGTAAGTACGATCACGGTGGAAAATGCGTATGCACAGCTGATCGCGGAAGGATTTGTGTATTCCCTGCCGAAAAAAGGTTTTTTTGTGACGGATATCAGAAACAGCCTGACTGTGGACGGAGGAAGAAGACCGGGAAAAGAAGAAAAAAAGGAGGCCGGGCAGAAAGCGTATCTGGCTGACTTCACCAGCAATCAGACCTGCTTTGGACAATTTCCTTTTTCCATCTGGGCAAAGCTTATGCGGACAACGCTGAAAGAGGACAGAGAGGAACTGATGAGGAACGCGCCCTGCGCCGGTACCCGGCCGCTCAGGGAGGCGATCGCCGGGCACCTGAAGGCATTTCGGGGAATGGATGTGGAACCGGAACAGATCGTGGTGGGAGCCGGTACAGAGTATCTTTACGGGCTGCTGCTGCAGCTTCTGGGAATGGAAAAATGTTATGGAGTGGAAAATCCGGGTTATCATAAAATATATAAAATATACAGGAGCCACCGGGTGACATGCAGTCATGTGGGGATGGACCAGGCCGGCGTGCTGATTCAGGCTCTGGAAGAGAACGGGGTGGATGTGGTGCATATTTCCCCGTCCCATCATTTTCCGACGGGGATCGTGATGCCGGTGAGCCGCAGGTATGAACTTTTGGGCTGGGCGGCGAAGGAGGAGGGGCGGTACATTATCGAAGATGACTATGACAGCGAGTTCCGTCTGACAAGGAAACCGGTGCCCTCCCTGCAGAGCATTGACGTACAGGAAAAGGTGATCTATATGAACACTTTCACCAAGACATTGTCCTCCACGGTCCGTATCAGCTACATGGTGCTCCCGATACATCTGGCAGAGCGGTATTTAAAGACGCTTTCCTTCTATTCCTGTACGGTGTCCAATTTTGAACAGTTCGTACTTGCACGGTTTATCAGGGAGGGATATTTTGAAAAGCACATCAATCGCATGCGGAATTATTATCATGAAAAGCGGGATCTTTTGATGGAAAAGATAGAAAACAGCCGGATGGCGGACTGCTGCAGGATCTCAAAGGAGGATGCGGGACTTCATTTTTTGTTGGAGGTGGATACAGCCCTCTCTGATGAGGAAGTCTGCGCTGCGCTGGATGGGGAAGGAGTTAAGATATCTTCCGTAGCACAGTATTATATGGAACCCGGCGGGGCGAAAGAGCATGTTTTTGTTATGAATTATACTTCTCTGGAAGAGGAAAACATGGAGGCGGCGATCCGGAGTCTGGAGCGTGTTTTTGTGGAAAAAGGAAAGAAAACATAAAAAAATAATGTATTGCAACACAAATACACGAAAGAAAGATATGTTCATTTTTAAAATTATGTGATATGATAAGAAGGGTAATGCGCACTGCGGAGGTAGTGGATCATGGCTTCAAAACGGCATAAGCGGAAAGTCGGATATACGATCATGATCGTATCTGATTCCGCCCAGACGAATCAGAAAAAATTCCATATCAATACCGGTATTCTTTCTATTGTGGCCTTTGTGCTTCTGGTGGTGGTAGTCTGTTATGCGGAGTATACCACAATTTTGATGCATGGGGCTACAGAGAGAAGCGAAACCTATGCGGGACAGATCGCCGCGCTGCAGAAAGAGAATGAACAGCTTCTTTCGGCGAAGGAGGAGCTGGAAAAACAGGTTGCCAATCTGAATCAGAATCTGAGCCAGAAGGAGGTGCAGGTGCAGAAGCAGGAGGAGAGCCTGCAGAGCGCCGCCGAGGAGGAGAATATGCCGAAGGGCTTTCCAGTGAGCGGGGCGGCGCAGATCAAGGAAGCAGATGCGGAAGGAGACGCCGGGCTTAAGGCGAGGGAAGACTGGAAGGAGGTCATCTTTATCGCGGCCCCCGGGACCAATGTGACGGCCACCGGCGAAGGCACTGTTGTGGGAGTTGCGGAAGCTGCGGACGGAGAGCCTGCCGGGATCAGTATAGATCATGGAAACGGCTATATCAGCAATTACCGCAATATGGGTTCTCCGAAGGTACAGGCGGGAAGCGCGGTGGAAGTGGGAACCGTATTGTTTGAAATAGAGGAAAATAATGTGGAAATCGGCTACAGTATCAGCAGAGATGACAGTTTTCTGGAACCGATGGAAATTATGGAAATCAAAGGATAAGGAGAGGAAAGCAGTGCTAAAAAAATCAACAGAACAGACAAATGCAAGAATCAACAGTATCATAGGTGCCGATATGTTCGTGGAAGGCAATATCAGTGCGAAGGAGACGATCCGGGTGGAAGGAAGTGTGATCGGTAATGTGGAGACGGACGGAGCCCTGATCGTCAGTGCAACCGGCAAGGTAAAAGGAAACGTGAGGGGCAGCAGCGTCGTGATCGGCGGTGTGCTGGAAGGTGATCTGGATTCGACGGGAAAGACCGAGGTGATCTCCAGCGGCAAGGTGATCGGCAATATGCGCACAAAGAGTCTGATCGTGGATGAAAATGCGGTATTCCAGGGACAGTGTATCATGAATACGGATGACGTGATGGCACTGCCGAAGGCAGATGCACTGCAGATCGAGGATAAGAAGGACGACGGACGAAAGAAATAGGAAAGCGGACCCGGAGAACAGCGTGAAATATAAAATTTCACGATCCTGATTTGAGTACCTGCCGAAGCGGGTAAATGGGAGTTAGCGAAACAAAATGGACATGATCGGAGATGCGGAACAGCATATTTGATTGTGTCTGTTTTTTATCGGGCGGAAAGGTTTTTATGAGGAAGATCGTAAGATATATTTTATGTACTTTATTGTTTTTGACCCTGAGCGTTCTCACCGCTTTTCTGATCTATTTGCATTTTTTCAGACAGGGAGACAGAAATCTCACCGGGGAGTGGACTGCAGGGCTTGATATGACGAAGCAGGCATCGGTCACGGCTTTTATCTGGCTGCAGGATATAGAAGGGGTTTCCGCCTCTTTAGAAGAGGTGGAGTCCCGCATGGGAGATTTGACTGTTGAAGTCAATATGAAACTGGAACAGACAGACCAGTCCGGGGGAACCTTTTACTGCAATATTGAGGCGGGAAGTTATGAAGCCTGCGAGCAGGCCGCCTACGAGGCGTTTGCCGCGGCTTTCAGGGAGCTTCTGGGAGAGCGGCTCCGTATGGCGGGTTATGCAAAGGAGGCGGACGGGGAGGCGGTGGAAGCGCTTGTGCAGGAGACCTTCGGGATGTCCACCGTCTCCTACCTGAGATCCTGTGCCCCCGCGCTTTTGCCTTCTCTGGAGGAACTGCAGGCGGCGTATGACGGCGGTGGAACCTATGAAACGGCGGAGGGTCTTCTGATCAGACAGTTTGACGAAGGCGGGGGAGGTATCACAAGGACAGAGCATTATATCAGGAAGGATGACAGACTGATCCTGTCGGGGGAGGCGGCGGAGGATGGTTCGGATGTAATATCGGAATATGATCCGCTGATCTATACGCTGCGGCAATCTCAGTGATTTTTCCGTCGATGGCTTATCGGCATGGAGACGGTGGTTTAACCGATAGCGGAACCGATGCCATCAGGTGGACGGATCGGATGCTGCCGGGACGGCTAAAGTATGAACTGACGCTACGTAGAAGTCGCTGTGACAGCGAATATGAAGGGAGAAGTGATGAAGAAGATACTGCGGAAAATAGGTGCGGTGATGCTGGCTGTGATCATAGTGTGCTCCGTTTTGCCTGTCAGGGCGGCGGGGTTTGAGACTCCCGGCGTCTGTCAGGTACAGACGGATACCGGGGCATCCGGTGTGGTGAAGACGCTGGATTACAGCTACGACAATAATACCTATCTTTCCCTGCGGGATGTGGCGATGGTCCTTATGAATACCGATAAGGCATTTTCGCTGGAGATTACGAAAAATACCGTCTCCTTAAATCCGGGAGGTGCTTATGCGCCACTGGGCGTGGAAAATACCCTGTGGGAGGATGGGGAGAGCCGGGATATCGCCCTGAGGCGGAATGAGTTTCAGGTGGGCGGACAGAAGGTAAATTATTATACGCTGATCCTGGAACTGCCCGCCGGCGGTTACGACTGTTATATGATGGCGGTCGATCTGGCGATGATCCTGGATGTGGACATCACGGTTCCCTCCGCGGGGGTTTTCCGGATCGGCCTGCAGGATGGGTTTCGTATCTCGCCCGCCGAGCTGGAGCAGAAAGGGTATTTTTACGGTGTCAACAGCGTGCTGGCGGGGGATGCCTCCACGGGGGAACTCTATTATCAGTATCAGTCCGATGCCGCCTATCCGATAGCCAGCACCTCCAAACTCATGACCTGCCTTCTGGCGATGGAGGCCATCTCCTCAGGACAGATCAGCCCTGACACAGTGGTCACTGTCTCCGAGGATGTCAGGCTGTTAGCGGAATCGGATGACGGGGTGGTCCCCCTGGAGGCGGGGGCGCAGATCACGGTGGGAGAGCTTTTGCTGGGGACCCTTCTGCCCTCCAGCAACGAATGCGCGTTGTGCCTTGCGGAGGCAATCGCCGGTTCGGAGGAGGCGTTCGTGCAGAGGATGAATCAGAGAGCGCAGGAGCTGGGGCTTTCCCAGACTGTCTTTTACAATTGTAACGGCCTGCCCTGCTATACGGAGGAGCCCGTGCCGGCAAAGCGCCAGAACCGGATGAGCGCGGAGGATATGTTCCGGCTGGTATCCTACCTGTTGAAAGTTTATCCCCAGATCAAGGATATCACTTCTATGGAAAGCGCTGTGCTGGAGTCCCTCGATCTCGAGGTGCGCAATACCAACCCGCTACTGCGCAATCTGCCGGAGGCAACCGGATTAAAGACAGGCACGACAAACAGATCCGGCGCCTGTCTGGTCACATCGCTTAAGGTGGGTGACGGGGTGACGGAACATGATCTGGTGGTCGTTGTCCTGGGGGCGGAGGATTCCGCGGAACGCGGGCGTGTCTCGGAATTGCTGGCGAGATATGCGATGCAGGCATTTTACGGGGAGGCGGAAAAAACAGAGGAGGGAGAGACCGAACAGAATCCTGAAAATCTGCCGGTTCACGCGGAGGCGGCGGTGGAGCGGGTCCTTCAGACAGCGAAAAACCGCTTTGGCTAAGAGAGTATACCTTTATCTGACACTTCAGTCAGCCGTGAGAATGATAAAATCCTCAAGGAGCCCCTTAAAAAGCGTCGGCACTTAGCGAGGTATTTCACGAGCTTAGTGTCCGTTACGCTTTTTACGGAGCGAGAGCGTGGCGACGGAGGATTTTATCATTCTCACGGCGTCCGGTCTCAAGATACTTACTGAACGTCTTCCAGCGACTGCATCTTCATGGCGCGTACCTTGGAGGAAAGCCCGAAGAGGTTGATAAAGCCGTTTGCGTCATGGTGATCGTACAGATCGCCGGTGGTGAAGGAAGCGATGCTCTCATTGTAGAGGGAATAGGGGGAGGTGGTCCCCGCCTTGATGATGTTGCCCTTGTACAGTTTGAACTTCACCTCGCCTGTCACATACTGCTGGGTGCTCTCGATAAATGCCTGCACAGCTTCGCGGAGCGGTGTGAACCATTTTCCTTCGTACACGATCTGCGCGAATTTATTGCCCATATCCAGTTTTAACGCGTAGGTGTCACGGTCCAGGATCAGTTCTTCGAGCTGCTGATGCGCCTCGTAGAGGATCGTGCCGCCGGGGGTCTCGTAAACGCCGCGGGATTTCATGCCCACCACACGGTTTTCCACGATGTCGATGATGCCGATGCCGTGCTTGCCGCCGAGTTCGTTCAAAGTGCGGATGATATCGGAGACCTTCATCTTCTCGCCGTTGACGGAGGTGGGAACGCCCTTTTCAAAAGTCATGGTCACATATTCGCCCTCGTCGGGAGCCTTTTCGGGGCTGACGCCGAGCACCAGAAGGTGGTCATAGTTGGGTTCGCTTGCGGGATCTTCCAGTTCCAGTCCCTCGTGACTGATATGCCAGATATTACGGTCGCGGCTGTAGCTGTTGTCCGCGGAGAACGGCAGGTCGATGCCGTGCTGCTTACAGTATTCGATCTCGTCCTCGCGGGACTTGAGCGTCCATTTATCGTTCCGCCAGGGAGCGATGATCTTCAGGTCGGGCGCGAGCGCCTTTATCCCTAACTCAAAACGGATCTGGTCGTTTCCCTTGCCGGTTGCGCCGTGGCAGATCGCGGAAGCGCCTTCCTTGCGGGCAATCTCCACAAGGCGTTTGGCGATGGCAGGGCGCGCCATGGAGGTGCCGAGCAGGTATTTGTCCTCGTATACGGCGTGTGCCTGCACGCAGGGGACAACGTAATTGTCGCAGAAGTCGTCCGTGATATCTTCTATATACAATTTGGAAGCGCCGCAGAGCCGTGCGCGCTCTTCCAGCCCGTCCAGTTCGTTTCCCTGTCCGCAGTCGGCGCAGACGCAGATCACTTCATAGTCAAAATTTTCTTTCAGCCAGGGGATGATGGCTGTCGTGTCAAGCCCGCCGGAGTAGGCTAAGATTACTTTTTCTTTCATGGTATGTACCAAACCTTTCTTTATGATTTCATATGATTTTGTTTTTCTGCATGTTCAGACGGCAGTATGCGTCTGAAAACCTTACGTGAAACAATATACAACAAGTTGGGGAGAAATGCAAGTGTAAAAATATGCAATTTTTGAGTTAGCGATACCGGACGCCGGGAGAAAAATCAAATCCTCCGTCGTCACGCTCGCGCTCCGGGCTGCAACGTAGCGGTACTAGGCTCGTAAAGGACCTCGCCAAGTGCCGACGTTGCTGCAGGGACTCCTTGAGGATTTGATTTTCCTCCCGGCTGTTTCATGGCATTGACTGAGGTGAAGGGCTAGACCGTTACAATAATTTCTTTTTATAATTTATAATGTAAAAAATATTGCATAATATTCATAAATGTTGTATTATTATGCAGTTGGGAATCATGAAGGGAGAAATACAAAGGGAAAAATCCGAAGGGATGAGTAAATGATGACAATGATAAAATAAATTGAGAAGTTCGGGGAAGAGGAGTATAATCAATCAAGAGTGGAATTTGGAGTGTAAAATTTACGGGTAAGGAGAATTTTTATGGAAAAGACAAAGTCTCAGATGCTGGTCATTCCGGCTGACAGCGATGTGCTGCATGATCCGAAGGTTTTGGTGAAGCGTTTGTGCGAGGAGGAGGATTTTCGGGTGGAATCCGCGGAAGCGGGGGAGAACGGCCTGCAGGTCACGGTCATCTGCGGGGAGGAGACATTTTTGGCGGAGATGTATCCCACCGATTATAGTATACCGGAGCTGTACCGCTGCCAGCATTTTTTTCCTGATATTGATATAGAGGCGATACAGAAGGTTGAGTACGGTCTGGCGGTGGAGATGGAGTTCGGAGGGAACGCCCTTTCGTCCTATCATCTGCAGCTCAAACTGATACATGCCATGCTCCCCGATGCGCTGGCGGTGATCGACGACAGTTCGGAAAAGATCCTCTCGGGACGCTGGGTGGCTCTGGCGGCGGCATCCAAGGTTCCGCCGGCTCCCCGCTATCTCTACACGGCACAGGCTGTGTCGGATGCGGAGGGGGAGGGCTGCGTATGGCTCCACACCCACGGCCTGAACAGATGCGGACGGCCGGAACTGGAAGTGCTGAATTCGAATAAGGAGAACTATCAGGAACATTACAATGTGCTGGAGACGCTGGCGAACCGGCTGCTGGAGGATGAGGAGATTCCCGGGTTCGGCAGCCCGTACTTTTTGGCTTACGTGGCGGAGGGGATCCCGCTTGTGGTGACGCTGATCGACTGGGAGGAAGCGGTGGAGCTGTACGAGCCGGATATGCTGGGCGGAAAGAAGGACAGACGGGAGGGGCATGACCGGGATACCTGCGCCATCTTTGTCTATCCTTCCCAGGAAAGCGCGGAGGAAGGAAAGTTTTATCCGCTGGATATTTATGACAAATTGATGAAGGAAAATCCGGTCTTTATGATTTCCGTTGAGGAGACCGCCCGCATGCGGGCACAGGCGGTGGAGCGGATCTCCTGCCTGTTCGATGCGTTTGCGGATAAGGAGAACCATCTTCTCGTAAAGCTGGGGCTGACGGTGGATGAGGAATACAGGACCATGGATAATGACAGGGAACATATCTGGTTCGAGTTGTTGGAGGTCAACGGGAACCGCTTCCGGGCAAAGCTGACGCAGGAGCCCTACTATATCAAGGATCTGCATGAAGGGTTTGTGGGGGAATACGGTCCGGAGGATGTGACGGACTGGCTGATCTATACGCCGTCCGGCAGGATATCCCCGGACGACGTCTACAGGCTTTCCATTTGACAGATCATCGGACATTGGACTACCCAACCGGTTTGACGGGCGGGAGGTGTCGTTTGAGATGGCAGGCGTGATACAGGAGGGAACATGATTTTATACAGGCCGGTGGGCACAAAAGAACTGAAACTGATCGAGGAGAGCGGTTATGGGAAATATCCGCCGAGACTGCCGCAGCAGCCGATCTTTTATCCCGTGCTGAATGAGAGATATGCGGCGGAGATAGCGGGAAAGTGGAATGTGAAATACAATGAGGATCACAGAGGGTATGTGACGATGTTTGAGATCGATGATGAATACGGCGGGCAGTTCGCGATGCATGTGGTGGGCGACAGCTACCATCAGGAACTGTGGGTTCCGGCGGAAGAACTCGATGAATTTAACCGGCATATTATCGGGAAAATCCGGGTGATAAGGGAATTTTCAGAGGAGGATGGAGGACAGTTATGACAGAGAATATAAAGGAAAAGATAAAAGTCGGCATCATCGGCGCCACCGGGTATGCGGGGGCGGAACTTGTGAGGATCCTGCAGGGGCATCCGGCGGCTGAGATCGTGTGGTACGGCTCAAAGAGCTACATAGAAAAAGAGTATGCCTCGGTGTACAGGAATTTCTTCCGGGTGGTGGAGGATATCTGCAGGGGGGATGATCTGAATGAACTGGCAGAGCAGGCGGATGTGATCTTTACGGCAACACCGCAGGGGTTTCTGGCTTCGGTAATCTCGGAGGAGATCCTTGGGAAAGTGAAGATCGTGGATCTGAGCGCGGATTTCCGGTTGAAAGATGTGGCTGTCTACGAGAAGTGGTACGGCATCGAACACAGGGCGCCGCAGTTTATTCCGGAGGCGGCCTACGGGCTCTGCGAGGTCAACAGGGAGGATGTGAAGAAGGCGAGGTTAATTGCCAATCCGGGCTGTTATACGACCTGTTCCATCCTGACAGCCTATCCCCTTGTGAAGGAGGGGCTGATCGATCCGGGGAGCCTGATCATCGATGCAAAGAGCGGGACTTCCGGGGCGGGGCGGGGGGCAAAGCTGCCGAACCTGTTCTGTGAGGTGAATGAAAATATCAAGGCTTACGGTGTGGCGAGCCACAGGCATACGCCGGAGATCGAGGAACAGCTCGGGTACGCGGCGGGAAAAGAGATCGTGTTGAATTTCACGCCCCATCTGGTGCCCATGAACCGGGGGATTTTGGTGACGGCCTACGCAAACCTGACGCCGGAGGGCATGGACGCGGAGAAGGTGCGGGCGGCTTATGAGAAATATTACGGGAAGGAGCGGTTTATCCGGCTGCTGCCGCAGGGAGAATGCCCTGAGACAAAATGGGTGGAGGGCAGCAACTTTGTGGATATCGGTTTTGTGATCGACGGGCGCACCGGCAGGATCATTATGATGGGGGCGCTAGACAATCTGGTGAAAGGCGCGGCGGGACAGGCGGTGCAGAATATGAACCTGCTGTTCGGGCTGCCGGAGGATACAGGGCTTACGATGATGCCGATGTTCCCGTGATATCGGAGAGGAGATACGAATTTATGGAGACAGTGATACGTTCCATGTCAATAGAAGATTATCCGGCGGTGAAGGCGCTGTGGCGGAGCATCCGGGGATTCGGTATCCGCAGCATCGACGATTCCGAGGAGGGCGTAAGGCGTTTCCTTAACAGAAATCCGGGAATCAGCGTTGTAGCGGAGCGGGGGGAAGAGATCGTGGGCGCCATTCTCTGTGGGCATGACGGCAGACGGGGATGCCTGTATCATGTCTGCGTCAGGGAGGACTGCCGGATGCAGGGGATTGGGAAGGCGATGGTGGTCTTTTGTATGGAAGCTTTGAAGAAGGAGCAGATCAGCAAAGTGTCCCTGATCGCGTTTACGAAAAATGATGTGGGAAATGCTTTCTGGAAACAGATCGGGTGGACGAAGCGGGAAGATCTGAATTATTATGATTTTGTGTTAAATGAAGGGAATATTACGGCGTTTAATGGGTAAGGGAGACGGATTATGATACAGAATAACAGACCGGAAAATATGGAAGAGGTTATGAAGAAGGCGGAGGTGTTGATCGAGGCACTGCCTTATATTCAGAAATTCAACAGGAAGATCATCGTGGTAAAATACGGCGGCTCAGCCATGAGCGATGAGGAGCTGCAGAAAAATGTGATCAAGGATGTGACGCTTTTAAAGCTGGTAGGGTTTAAGCCGATCATTGTCCACGGCGGCGGCAAGGAGATCAGCCGCTGGGTGGGCAAGGTCGGCAAGGAGTCTAAGTTTATCAACGGGCTTCGTGTCACGGATGCGGAGACCATGGAGATCGCGGAGATGGTGCTGAACAAAGTCAATAAAAGCCTTGTGACCATGGTGCAGGAGCTGGGCGTCCGGGCGGTGGGCGTCAGCGGTAAGGACGGCGGGCTTCTCACGGTGGATAAGAAATATGCGGACGGCCAGGATATCGGTTTTGTGGGCAACATCAGGGAAGTGAATCCGAAAGTGCTCTATGATCTTTTGGAGAAGGATTTTCTGCCCATTGTGGCGCCGGTGGGGCTGGATGAAGCGTTTTGTACCTACAATATCAATGCGGATGACGCCGCCTGCGCCATCGCCAAGGCGGTGGGGGCGGACAAGCTCGTATTTTTGACGGATATTGAGGGGCTGTATAAGGACGTGAATGACAAATCCAGTTTTATCAGCAGGCTGACCGCGGGACAGGCAGAGGAATTGATCGGAAGCGGTTATATCGGCGGCGGGATGCTGCCGAAGCTGAGCAATTGCACGTCGGCGATCCAGAACGGCGTCAACAGGGTGCATATTCTGGACGGACGGATCCCGCACTGCCTGCTCTTGGAGATCTTTACCAATCAGGGTATCGGGACGGCTATTGTCAGGGAGGATGAAGAGATGGGGTGAGTTAATGGTGGTGACGCCGGGATGGAAATATAATTCTCCGTCGCCGCGCTCTCGCTGGCTCTGTTCTTCAAGAGCCTGTGAAATAACGTAGCGGTACTAGGCTCGAAAATACCTCGCCAAGTGCCGACGTTTTTTAAGGGGCTCCTTGAGAATTATATTTCCATCCCGGCTGGCTATGGTGTTAACTTAGCTGATTGTTAGATGCGGGATTAGTAATAGGAGGATATTATTTTTAAAATAGAAGTTTTGTTCAGGGAAAGGAAAGAGTGATCGATATGAAAGAGTATATAGAACGGGCGGAGAGGGATCTGCTACATACTTATAACAGGTATCCGGTGGTGTTTGAGAAGGGGGAAGGCGTATATCTGTTTGATAAGGAAGGGAAGAGGTATCTGGATTTCTTTGCGGGGATCGCGGTGAATGCGCTGGGGTATCATTATCAGGATTTTGACGAGGCATTGAAGGGGCAGGTGGACAGGCTGCTCCATATTTCCAACTATTTTTATAATGAGCCTGCCGTGCAGGCGGCGGAGAAGCTGAAAAGGGCGTCCGGGATGGATCGGGTATTTTTCGCAAACAGCGGTGCGGAGGCGATCGAGGGCGCGGTGAAGGCGGCGAGAAAGTATGCGTATACGAGGGACGGGCGCGCGCAGTCCCGGGAGGGCAGTCCTGTGGGCGGTGAGATCATTGCCATGAACCATTCTTTTCACGGGCGTACGATGGGGGCTTTGTCCATCACCGGAAATCCGCATTACCGGGAGGCGTTTGAGCCGCTGATCGGGAATGTGCGGTTTGCGGATATGAATGATTTTGAGTCGGTAAGGAACCAGGTGACGGAGAATACCTGTGCCATTATATTTGAGACGGTGCAGGGGGAGGGTGGCATTTATCCTGCAAAGAAAGCGTTTATGGAGCAGGTGAAAGCGCTCTGTGTGGAAAAGGATATCCTGCTGATCCTGGATGAGATCCAGTGCGGCATGGGGCGAACCGGCGAGATGTTCGCATGGCAGCACTACGGCGTAAAGCCGGATATCATGGCGTGCGCCAAGGCGATCGGCGGCGGTGTGCCGGTGGGCGCTTTTCTGATGACGGAACGGGTGGCGGAGAAATCCCTCGCGGCGGGTGACCACGGTACAACTTACGGCGGAAATCCTTTTGCCTGTGCAGCAGTATCAAAAATGTTGGACTTATTTGAAGAAAATGATATAATAGGGCATGTGCAGGAAATTGCACCCTATCTGGAGAAGCGGCTGGATGAACTGGTTTCGGAGTTCGATATCGTGAAGGAACGTCGCGGGCTGGGGCTGATGCAGGGGCTGGAATGCAGCGTGCCGGTGGGCGGCATGATCAGCGGATGTCTGGAGAAGGGGCTTGTGCTCATCAATGCGGGCAGCAATATCATCCGTTTTGTGCCTCCGCTTGTGATCGAGAGGGAGCATGTGGACGAGATGACCGGCATTCTGCGGGAAGTGTTATTAAATCAGCAGATGGGTTAAAGTGTAGTGGAGGAGCATCTGCGGAAATGGAAAACAGCAGATGAGCCGGAAGTGCACAAGACAATTTACAGACGCAGAGCGGCTGGAAATTTGTCTTCCGCTAAAGTGCACTGGAGGAGCATCTGCGGTACTGGAATAGACCGAGCTGAAAGCGAGGGATACGAGCAAAAAGCGAAGCGTTTGTGAGTTGGAGTATATACGGAACTGAAATAAGTACTGGAATAGAGAGGATTTTATGAGTTATAAAAAAAGAGTTTATGCGGCGCTTTTGATCATCTGTCTTGCGGCAGGTGTGTTCGGTGTGGGAAAGAGCGGGATGCAGATGAAGACCGAACAGGAACAGGCGCAGCAGGAAAGCTTTTTGAGAAGAAAAAGGGATACGCTGCGGCTCTGGTATACGGACGAGAGCCTGACGGATTATTTAAATGCGGCGGTGGTATCTTATAACGAGCAGAGCGATATCCGGGTGGAGGCAGTGCTGGTGGATGACAGTGAGTACGTGGAGGCGATCAATGAGGCGTCTCTGGGGCGGAGCGACAGGCCGGGGCCGGATCTGTATCTGATCACCAACGACTGTCTGGAAAAGGCTTATCTGGCGGGGCTTGCCACGGAGATCACGCATCGGGACATGTTCCGGATCGATGAATATGAGAACAGAGGCGCGGAGGCGGCGGTGACCTATGACGGGAAAGTGGCTGCCTATCCTTTTTATTATGAGGCATGCGCCCTGCTGTATAATAAGTCATATCTGGAGGATTACGCAAGGCTGCAGCTGGAGGCGGAAGCAGATCAGGCTGCGGGCGAGGCGGCGCAGGCGGAGGCCGATGAGGGCAATGTGGAAGAGGAAGCTTCCGGGGAGGAAGTTCTGCATGAATTTTCCGAGGAGGAGATCGCCCGGCGCGCATGGGAATGTCTGCCTGATACGATAGCGGAACTGGAGGAGTTTGCGGATTCCTACAACGCGCCCGAGCAGGTGGAGGCCGTCTTTAAATGGGATGTGTCGGATATTTTGTATAACTACAGTTTTTCCGGCGACCATCTGATCGTGGGAGGTGAGAACGGAGATGATCCCGGACAGATCGATATTTATAATCTGGAGACGCTGCAGTGCCTTAAGACTTTCCAGGATCTGAATCAGTTCTTCTCCATTGAGACGAGGGATGTGACTTATGAGAGCGTTATGCAGGATTTTCTGGACGGGAAGATCGTGTTTACCGTGGCGGGCACGGACGCGGTGAACCGGATGGCGAAGGCGCAGGCGGACGGAAGTTTTGCTTATGAGTATGGTTTTTACAGTATGCCGGATATGACGGAGGAGTTACGGAGCCGTTCTTTGTCTATCACGACCTGTATCGCCATAAACGGTTATACGGAATTTAAGGAGCAGGCGAACGAATTTGCATGGTTTTTGATAAATGACTGGACAAACGGGCTGAAATTGCAGGAAAGTACCGGGAAGATGCCGGTTTACGGATTTCCGGAGTATGATGAGAACCATACGTTCAATGGTTCCTATCAGGAGTCCATGCCGATCCCGAAGATGATGACCACCGGAAATTTCTGGGTGCAGATGGAGATCGCCTTCACGAATATCTGGGAGGGCGGAGATGTGAATGCCCTGTTAAAAGGCCTTTCCGAGCAGGTCATGAGCCAGGTGACGGGAGATGACAGTTATACGGAGGAGTATATCGAGCTGCCTGTGGAGGAAGTGCCGGAGGAAGAAGAGTTTACGGAGGAGTAAGCGGAGGCGGATGATGAAAGAATCAGGGGAGTTTTCCATGCGGGGAGGGCTTGCCTGATTTTTGTTTATGGTCCGCTGTCATTTGGAGGGGCGGGATATGATGGGCATAATATGGGAAAGTAAAAAGGAAGATTTGGACGTGAAAAGGCTCAGGTTTGCTGAAATATTGGCGTGTTTTTTATTGCCGGCCTTTTGTCTGCTGGCTGCGTCTTTTTTGGGGACAGCGGAGGGGGAAGCCTATGAGCCTGAAAAAGCGGATATATTGCAGGAAGAGGAAGGGGAGGAGCCGGCAGAAGATAACAGCGCTGAAGCATCAGAAGATATTTTGCAGGAAACGACGGATGTGGAAGAGATATCGGAATTTCCGTTGAAACGGAACCATAATCCGTACTTTTTCCCGGAAGATACGGTGAAGGCGGTATATAGTTACCGCATAGGAAACAGTGCCGAAAGAGGTGACGGCGGACAGACAGTGCGGATAGAAATGTCTGTCTGTATGGAGAAAGCTTTTTATGACGGAACCCTTTACAGTTTGAAAGCGGAAAGCTTAGAGGGTGATGCGGAAGAGGAAAGCCTGAATCTGGGTTATTTTTATGTACAGAGGGAAAAAATATATCTGATCCGGGATGTGGATATCGATCTTGTCAGAACCGGAGAGGAGCTCGGGAAAGCAGGGACGGTCATATGCCAGCCGGGATCTAAGAGGGAAGATTTCCATAAAAATATGACTTACGGATGGCATGAATTTATAAGGGCAGCAGACGGGAAGTGCGCTTTTTACAGTTATAGTGATGAAGCGCCGTATTTTTATGAATATTTTGTATGGCAGGATCAAAAGGGGCTGACCGAATACCGCAGAGGATATGGGAGAGAGGAAGAGACGGCTTTACTGATGGAGGGTGTGGAGCAGACAGGATTTGTGGATGAAAAGGCTTTTAATCCGTATTTTTTCCCGGAGGGTGTGACGACTGTGGGGTATGACGCGGATTTTGACATCACCGGTGTGACAGGGGAGATGGAGGTGAAGCTGTCGGTCTGTGAGGAGCTGGTGCTGGAGAACGGCATTCTATACAGCATGAAGATCATGAATGAGGGGGATCTCAGGTTTTATGACAGCATGATATCGGATGAAGATAAAAAACGCATGGATTTCGGATATTTTTATGTGCAGCCAGATAAAATCTACTGGATCAAAGATTGGGAGGCAGGGACGGATATCTCGGAGAGGGAGCTGATGGAAGAAGGGCGGATAGTATGTCAGTTTGAGCCATTGGAACGTGACACGGAACCTGATGAGGACTGGTGTTATGGAGGCGTGGGCGTCCAGGGGGATATGTGCACATTCGGAAGATCCCAGGGAGGAGAGGGAACGTTTTTTTGGGAGGATTTTGTATGGCTGAAGGGATTCGGGCTGATCGAGTATCGAAGCGGCTAGGGAGCCTGCAGGGATATGATCTATATTATGATGAAATAGCGGAACAGGGGAAATTATCCAATCGCAAATTGGACAATTGGACATAGATTATTTTCAAATGGGAATAAAGCGCTTGTAAAAAAGCAGGCTTTGACATACGATAAATCTATGCTGTGGTTTCGGACTGCGGAGGAGGAGCATAAGACATCTGAAGAGAAAGGGTAACGCAGAGGAGTGGTAAATTTGGGAACAACAGATGTAACGCTGACGATTTATATAGAAGGAAAAGGGACTGTGTTGAAGGAAAGTCCTTTGATGGCATTGGATGCCGGCAGCGGAAAGATATTGGCTTTCGGTGCGGAATCGGAGATAGTGGCAGAGAATTCGGCGAAGGGTGTTGAGGTTGTAGCTCCTTTGATGGGAGGGAAGATTTCAAATTATAATGTAGCAGTGAAACTGTTTCTTTGCCTGCTGCATAAAGCGGGGGTGAAGGGGACTCTTTTTCATAAGCCTCAGATCGCGGTATCTGTACCGAAAGAGTTGACAGATGTGGAGAAAAAGGCGTTTGAGGATGCTATGTATCAGGCGGGGGCAGGAAAAGTCTTTATATCGGAGATGGGGATAGAGGAACTTGCCTTTAGCTTGAGGCAAAACAGCGATAAAGCTCTGAAAGGGTTTGGTACGATCGTTGGCATTACGAAAAATGAATAAAGTAAGCATAGAATAACAGAAAACTGCCCATACTGAAAATAACTGTGAAACAGAGAAAAGGGGGATTTTGGTATGGGTATGATCATTGCGATCATTTCGGGCGCCCTGATGAGCATTCAGGGCGTTTTCAATACTAAGGTGACGGACCAGACGGGGGTGTGGACCGCCAATGCCTTCGTACAGTTCACGGCGCTTTTAGTCTGCCTCGGGGCGTGGGCGGCGGTGGAGCGGCATTCTTTTATGGAACTGGCGAAAGTGGAGCCGAAATATATGCTTTTAGGCGGTGTGATGGGGGCGGCGATCACCTGGACGGTCATCCAGAGCATGAAGAGTTTAGGACCCGCCAAAGCGGTGCTGTTTATCGTGGTGGCACAGATCCTGGTGGCTTATCTGATCGAACTGTTTGGCATTTTCGGCGCGGAGAAACAGCAGTTCGAGTTCAAGAAGATGATCGGGATGGCGCTTGCCATTGTTGGAATTATTATTTTCAAATGGGAATAAAGCACTTGTAAAAAAGCAGGCTTTGACATACAATAAATTTATGCTGCGGTTTCGGACTGCGGCGGAGGGGCTTCTTTTCCGCACAGCTTAGATGCGGAAAGGAAAAAGAATGAAAAAACAATACGGGAAAATACATTTTGGAGAAGGCCTGCAAAGAGGCTTATTAGTGGTAGTATGCTTTCTGGGCATTGTATGCCTGCTCATCGGCTGCGGTTCGGAGGATAAACTGCTCTCGGAACTGAGAGCGGAGAGTGGGGCGGAGCGTGCCGGGGAAGCGGACGAAAAACAGGACGGCGATGATCCGGCGGAGGACAGGCAGGATGGCAGCATGGGTGCGGACGGCACAGCAGACGGGAAAACCGGGCGGGGGACGGATCATAATGCGGGCAAAGATGCCGGGGAAGCCGGGCAGGGGACAGGCTTAAATGCGGATGAGAATGCCGGGACGGAGAATGGGAAAGCGAGCGGACAAGGCTTCGGTCAGGCAGCCGGAGACGGTGATGCCGGAAATGCGGAAAAGCGGGCAGCCATCTATGTCCATGTCTGCGGCGCTGTAGTCAGTCCTGGCGTTTACGAGATGCCAGAGGGAAGCCGTTTTTATGAGGCGGTGGATGCGGCGGGCGGCTTTGCGGAGGATGCCTGTCAGGATTATCTGAACATGGCGGCGCTCCTTGCGGACGGAAGCAGGCTGGAGATCCCGACTTTGGAGGAGATACAGAAGAGGGAACCGGCAGAGGATAAAAGTAGGAAGGCCGGCGGGGATGGCAGAGAGACAGAGTATAGTTATTATACTGTGCCGATGGCGCCCACGGCAGAGGGCAAAAGCACCGGAAGTTCTGAGGCGGGGCTTGTGAATATCAATACCGCAGATATCGTGGGGCTTTGCGCGCTGCCCGGTATCGGTGAAGGGCGCGCAAAAGCGATCATCGAGTACAGGGAAAAGCAGGGCGGCTTTCAGAAAAAAGAAGATATCATGCAGGTCTCCGGCATAGGGGAGAAGATGTACGCAAGGATGGAGGAGTATCTGGCCGTAGAGTGAGGAGAGGCAGCTCTCTGGTGAGGCGTGGACTGGCGCTGAAACATAGATTGGATGAGAGGTAAGACATGGCGAAGAAGGTTTTGGTCGTAGATGATGAGAAGTTGATCGTAAAAGGGATCCGGTTCAGTCTGGAACAGGACGGCATGGAAGTGGACTCGGCTTACGACGGAGAGGAAGCGCTGGAAAAAGCGAAGAATAATACATATGACATTATATTGCTGGATGTGATGCTGCCGAAACTGACAGGTTTTGAAGTTTGCCAGCAGATCAGGGAGTTTTCCAATGTGCCGGTGGTGATGCTGACCGCGAAGGGCGATGATATGGACAAGATCCTGGGATTGGAGTACGGCGCCGACGATTATATCACGAAGCCCTTTAATATCCTTGAGGTAAAGGCGCGGCTGAAAGCCATTATGCGGAGAACTGCGCCGAAGGATGGAAAAGACGGTAAGAGCGCGATGCTGGAGAGCGGTGATATGCGGCTCAATCGGGAAGACCGCCGGGTGTATGTTTCCGGCAGGGAGATCAATCTGACATCCAAGGAATTTGAGGTGCTGGAGCTTTTGATGTCCAATCCGGGCAAGGTATACAGCAGGGAGAATCTGCTGAAATCCGTCTGGGGCGTGGACTATCCGGGGGATGTGCGGACTGTGGATGTCCATGTGAGGCGCCTGCGTGAAAAAATAGAAAACAGTCCCAGCGAGCCAAAGTTTGTGCAGACCAAGTGGGGCGTCGGGTACTACTTCAAAGAGTGAGGAACAGGAAAACAAGCGGATGTTTTATCGTTGGGATGACTTCAAATCGAAAATCAAATCTTTAAGAAGCCTGAAAACAAGAATTTTTTTGCTGATGCTGCTGGTGGGGATCATCCCTGGTTACTGCATGCAGTACGGCATTTTACAGAACTACGAGACCCGTGCCATCTCGGTGCGGACCTCGGAGGTTCAGGCACAGCTCAGGATCATAGCCGATCATCTGATCACCTACAATTATCTGCAGGATACCTCTTCTCCCGTCATCAATGCGGAATTGGAGCAGCTTTCCAATCTGTACGGGGGACGCGTCCTGATCATTTCCGGAAACCTGAAGGTTATAAAGGATACCTATGGCATCAGCGAAGGAAAGACGATCATCTCCGAGGAGGTGGTAAAGTGTTTCAGAGGGGAGAGTATGTCCAATTATGACGCGGAGCTGGGCTATATTGAGATGACGATCCCCATTTCTGAGAAAGTCAGTGTCGGTGCGCCGGAAGGAGGCGCGGAAGAGGTAAAAGAGGTGGTCCGGGGCGTAATGCTGATCGGCATTTCCTGTGATACGATCCATAAGACAATGGATATTTTGAGCAATAAGGCGAATATCCTGCTGCTGATCATGCTGCTCATCATTCTGGGACTTGCACTGCTTCTGGCTAATTTTATGGTAAATCCGTTAAACAGGGTTACACTGGCGATCAATGAGGTATCGGAAGGCTTTTCCGATAAGGCGATCAGTGTGCCCGACTATGCGGAGACGGTACATATCATCGACGCATTCAATAAAATGCTCAGCAGGATGAAGGTGCTGGATGAGTCGAGACAGGAGTTCGTGTCGAATGTATCCCATGAGCTGAAGACGCCTATCACCTCGATGAAAGTGCTGGCGGATTCCCTGTTGGCGCAGGAGGATGTGCCGGTGGAGCTGTATCGGGAGTTCATGGAGGATATCGCGAAGGAGATCGACCGGGAGAACAAGATCATCACAGACCTTTTATCGTTGGTGAAGATGGACAAAAGAGTGACGGATATGAATATCACGGAGGTCAGCATGAATGAGCTGACGGAGGTGATATTAAGGCGGCTGCGACCTATCGCGAGGAAGCGGGATATCGAATTGACTTTTGAGAGTATCCGTCCGGTCAAGGCGACGGTGGATGAGGTGAAGATATCCCTCGTGATCTCCAATCTGGTGGAAAATGCCATAAAATACAACAGGGAAAACGGCTGGGTCAAGGTGGTGCTGGATGCGGATCATCAGTTCTTTACGCTGACCGTCAGCGATTCCGGGATCGGGATCCCGGAGGAGGCCGTTGACCATATTTATGAAAGATTTTACCGGGTGGACAAATCCCATTCCCGGGAGATCGGCGGAACCGGTCTCGGGCTTGCGATCACAAGGAGCGCGGTTCTGATGCACAGGGGTTCTATTCAGCTGGAGAGTACCCCGGGGGAAGGGACAACATTTATCGTAAAAATACCGCTCACATATAAAGGGTAATGTAATATGAAAAAAAGGATCATATCGGCAGCCATCCTGCTGCTTATTGCGGCAGGCCTCTCAGCCTGCGGCAGGGGAAGGCAGGAGGGCAGCTACAGCTATACTATTTATTATGTAAATAAGGAAGGGACCCATGTGGTTTCCGAGGAATATGTGACAGATACGTCGGCAGAGAATAAAGAGAAACTGCTGCAGGAGTTTGTTCAGATCTTAAGAGATACGTCGGAGAGGCCGGAATATCTCTCGCCGCTGACGGAGTTCTATCAGGGTTACGCATTGAACGAAGGGCAGATCAATCTGGACTTCGGCGAGGGCTATATCAAGCAGGATCCCATTGTTGAAGTGCTCTGCAGGGCGGCAGTGGTGCGGACGATGACGCAGATAGACGGGATCGATACGGTTACGTTTTCCGTACAGGGGGAGGCGTTGGTGGATGCTATCGGCATACCGGTGGGGGCAATGACGGCGGATTCCTTTATCGATAATGCGGGAACGGAGATCAATGCCTATGTGGATACGGAGTTCAGGCTTTATTTTGCCAATGAGACAGGGGATGCGCTGACGGAAGTGAGCAGGAATGTGATCTATAACAGCAATATTTCCATGGAACAGCAGGTGGTGGAGGAACTGATCAAGGGTCCCCAGGAGAGTGACGTGATCGGAAATGAGACAGGCTATCCGACCATCAATCCCGCGGTGACGATCTTAGGCGTTACGGTGCGGGACAGAGTCTGCTATGTCAATCTGAGCGAGGAATTTTTGACACCGGTTTATAATGTGACATCCCAGGTGGCGCTGTATTCGATCGTGAATTCTCTGGTGGAGCTGCCGGGGGTGAACAAGGTACAGATCTCTATCGACGGCAATACGGACGTCACATTCCGGGACAGTGTCAGCCTGACTACGGTGTTTGAGAGGGATTTGGATATCATAACAGAACAGGGAGATTAAAATGCAGATGAGAAGGCCGCTTTGTCTGCTTTCTCTTGTTTTTGTGCTGCTGGCGGCATGCTGTGTATACAGCGGGGAGACGAAAAAGGATGATCTGCCGTACGAAGGCGAGGAGATAATGCTGACCGGAGTAGTCAAAAATAAAGACTATCGTGTCATGTACGGCAGTAAAGTTCCGGTTTTGTATGTCAGCAGTGCGGAGAACGGGAATGACAGACAAGTCATGTGTTATATGACGGACTCAGGAGGCGGCGTGCCGCTTCCGCATATAGGCGAGACCGTCAGGATCTCCGGAAAAGTTTCTCTTTTTCGAGAGGCGACTGATCCGGGGGAATTTGATCTTAGAGAGTATTATCAGATCTTAAACATTTCTTATAAATTAAATCAGACAGAAATTCTGGAGCGTTCAGGCTCCGGTTTTCCATTAAAAGAAATCTTATTTCAATTCAGATGCAGATGTTCCGGGATGCTGGAGAAAATATATCCGGCAAAGGAGGCTTCGGTCTTAAAGGCGATGCTTCTGGGAGATAAAAGCGGTCTGGAGGAAGAGATAAAGGAACTGTACCAGTTGAACGGACTGATCCATATCCTGTCCATATCGGGACTGCATGTCTCGCTTCTGGGCATGGCGGTGTCCGGGTTTTTGAAAAAATGCAGAGTCCCCCTCTGGCTGAGGACGCCCGCCGCCATAGGGATCATGTGGTGCTACGGGATCATGACAGGGATGGGAGTATCCACCTGGCGGGCAATCTTTATGTTTGCCCTGCATCTGGCGGCAGAGCTGTTTGGCAGGACATACGATATGCTGACAGCACTGTCGCTGGCGGCGGTCTTTATGCTGGCGGAGAACCCGCTTCTTATCCTGCACAGCGGATTTTTGCTGTCCTTTGGGGCGGTGATCGGGATCGGCGTGGTGCTGCCCTGGTGGAAGGATATTTTGGAAAGAATGTTCGGCGTCGGCGGATCGAATGGAGGAGATCACAAAAGGACTGCGAGGGGGGAAAAGCATGACGCCAAAATGTTGGCAAAGGCGGCGGAAAATAAAATGACCGGATTGGTCAAAAATGGATTGTATTTAAGTACGGCGATAGCCGTTGCCACACTGCCAATTCTTCTTCACTTCTATTATGTATATCCTGTCTATTCCCTTCTCCTGAACCTGTACGTTATCCCGCTGATGGGTTTTGTATTGGGATTCGGCATGATCTCATTGATCCTGGGGTTTTTCCTGCCGGAGGCGGCATTTTATGCAGCCATGCCGGACAGGGTGATCCTGCGGCTCTATGAGGAATCCTGCAGATGGGCGTTAGAGCTGCCAAATGGCATTAAAATCGGCGGAAAGCCGGAAGTCTGGCAGATCGCGATGTATTATGGCATATTGCTTTTCCTGATTGTATGGCATGGCCTGACTAAAGAGGAGTTAAAGAGGCAGGACGGAAACAGCGGAGGAAGGAATCAGTCAGATGCACGAAGAGATACAGCGGATAGAAGGAAACAAAAAGCAGGAGTGCAGGAGAGAGCGGGGAAGGAGAAAGCGTACGGAAAAAAGGGGAGTGCTGTTTTTCAAATACCTGCGATCAGTCAGTGGTTTTTTGTGTTGGGGATAGTCTGGCTGCTGCTCGAACGCCCTTTCGGCGGGTTTTCCGTAACATTTCTGGATGTAGGACAGGGGGACTGCATCGTCATGCAGGGGGAAAACGGAAACTGCTATATGGTGGACGGCGGTTCCACCAGCAGATCCAAAGTCGGAAAGTATCAGATACTGCCTTTTTTGAAATGCGAGGGGATCGGAGAACTGGAGGCGGTATTCCTGACGCATCCGGATGAGGATCACATATCGGGTGTTATGGAATTGATGGAGCAGTCGGGCTACGGGGTGAAGATAAACAGTCTGATCCTGCCGGATGCCTCGCAGGGGATAAAGGATGAAGAACTTCTTGCGCTGCGGCGGCAGGCGGCGGAATACAAAATTCCGGTCTACTATATCGGGAGAGGGGACGTTCTGGAGGATGGAAGCCTGAGATTTACCTGTCTGGGACCGGAAAAAGAAATCGTGACCGATGAGGTCAATGAAATATCGATCGTGCTCTATGCGGAGTATGGGGAATTTCGTATGCTGCTGACGGGGGATGTGACCGGAGAGCCGGAAAAAGAACTGCTTTTGGAACTGGAGGGGAAAGATCCGCTCACTGTCTTGAAAGTGGCGCATCACGGTTCAAAGTATTCCACGCCGCAGGAACTTTTGGAGATGACCGATCCGGTCATGGCAATAATCTCTGCGGGGGAGGACAACCGCTACGGCCATCCCCATGAAGAACTGATGGAACGGTTGAAAAGACAAGGATGTCATATTTATCAGACCGCGGAGGGCGGAGCGATCATCATGCGGGTGAGAAACGGGAAGATCAGGGTGGAGGAGTTTATGAACAGGAAGAATAGGACTTGACAAAATAAAGAAAGGAGTTAAAATGTAACTAATGAGCAGTTACATATATATGATAGATGAGCAGACATACAAAAGCGAAGAAAAGAATACTGGGCATTCCATCAGACTATACTTATAGGGAAAGAATGGGGGGAGTTATAGTGAAAGATAATATTCTGGAGTATAAAGGCTATCATACAAGTATAACTTATGACGCGCGGGCCGGACGTCTCAGAGGCGTTATCAGCGGTATCGATGATCATGTGGATTTTTCCAGTGATAAAGTAGAAGGGATCGAACAGGAATTTCATACGGCAGTAGATGATTATCTGGAGTTTTGCAAAGAAGTCGGGAAATCCCCCTGTAAAGAGTACAAAGGCGTTTTTAATGTCAGGATTAAACCAAATCTCCACAGAGAGTTGGTCAATATTTCAGAAAAAGACGGGGAAACGCTGAATGCGGTAGTGGAGCGGGCATTACAGTTATTTGTGGAGAGTGTGAAAAAAATAGGAAAGGACACATATGCATGCAAAGAATCGCAGAAGATATTAAAACAGGACAATTAAAACAGATTTATCTGCTCTATGGCGAGGAGGCGTATCTGATCAGGCAGTACAGGGACAAGCTCAAATGTGCGCTGCTCGGGGAAGGCAGCGATATGAACGTGAACCGCTTTGAGGGGAAAGGAGTTTCGGTGCCGCAGATCATCGATATGGCGGAAACACTGCCTTTTTTTTCCGACAGGCGTGTCATAATCCTTGAAAATACGGAACTTTTCAGATCCGGAGGGGAAAAACTCTCGGAATATTTGAAAAAGCCTGCGGAGAGCAGCAGTTTTATCTTTGCGGAGAGAGAGGTGGACAAGCGGAGCGGCCTCTATAAAACCGTAAAGAAACTGGGCTATGCGGCAGAGTTCGGCAGACAGGACGCGAAGACGCTGCAAAAATGGGTGTGCGGCATCCTGAAAAAGGAAAAAAAGCAGATATCGCAGGAAACCCTGCAGCTTTTTCTGGAGGGAGCCGGGGACGATATGGAAAATATCCGGAAGGAACTGGAAAAACTCGTCTGTTATACTTTGGACAGGGATGTCATCACATCGGAAGATGTGGAGGAAATCTGTGTCCCCCAGATACAGAATCATATTTTCGATATGATAACCGCCATTGCGGACGGAAAAAGCGAGCAGGCGCTGAAGCTGTACTACGATCTTCTTTCGCTGCGGGAGCCGCCCATGCGGATCCTGTCCCTGATCAGCAGGCAGTTCAATCTGCTTTTACAGGTAAAAGAGCTTGCGCAGAAGGGATATCCGCAGGCGGTGATCGGGGAAAAAGTGGGGCTGCACGGTTTTATCGCCGGAAAATATATGAAACAGGCGGCGGGCTTTAAGATTCTGTTTTTGAAACAGGCGCTGGAGGACTGTGCCCGGACGGAGTATGAATTCAAATCAGGAAAACTGGGCGAGCGGCTCAGCGTGGAACTTCTTATTGTGAAATATAGCAGCAGGGAAAAGATGCTGTAAATGAACAGGAGAAATGCTGTTTCTGAAAAAACTTTCCGGATGGCCAAGACATCTGGCAGTGCAGTTATGATAGAATGGTTAGAAAAATCATCATTATATTCTGCAGGAGGGAAAAGCATGGAAGAACATAGGATAACAGGTCGGAGTCTGGCGGAATTTGGGCAGTATCTGGAAGAGGAAGAATATGAGAAGGCAACAGTGGAAAAATATCTGCGGGAGATCAGGCATTTTTACAGATGGCTGGGCGACCGGGCGGTGGATAAAAGGATCGCTGCGGAATTCAAGGGAAGCCTGCAGGAAAGGGGGTATGCGCCCTCCACAGTAAATGGGAAGCTTTCCGCATTAAATGCTTTTTTTTGCTTTGCCGGATGGGAGGAATGCAGGGTAAAGTTCCTGCGTATCCAGAGACAGATATTCCGGGATCAGAAGAGGGAACTGAGCAGGGAGGAGTACAGGAGGCTTTTAAAGGCGGCAAGGGACAGGAAAAATAACAGGCTGGCGCTTCTTATGGAGACGGTCTGCGGTACAGGGATCCGGATCAGCGAAACAGAGTATATCACAGTGGAAGCACTGAAAAGAGGGCGGGCGGAAATCAGGCTGAAAGGAAAAGTGCGTGTCATCTTCCTGCCGGGAAAACTTTGTTGCAGGCTGTTAAGCTACGCCGAAAAGCAGGGGATCGACTCAGGCGAGATATTCCGGACCAGAAATGGCGGGAGACTTTCGAGAAAGCAGGTATGGCGGGAGATGAAGGAGCTTAGCCGGTATGCGGGAGTGGAAGAGGCCAGAGTGTTTCCGCATAATCTCCGCCATCTGTTTGCAGAGGCATATTACAGGGTAAGCAGGGACATTGTGAAACTTGCAGATATGCTGGGGCATAGTTCGGTGGAGACGACGAGGATTTATTTGAGGACGAGCGGGAAAGAACATATGCGCTATCTGGAAAGCACCGGGCTGTTGATATAGAGAGAATAAATAGTAAAACGCAGGAAAATGAGCCTGCGTTAAATTTGTGTGAATGCGTGAGGACAGGACGGAATTCATATT
The DNA here is from genome assembly GCA_021769625.1 of [Clostridium] symbiosum. GTDB lineage: Bacteria > Bacillota > Clostridia > Lachnospirales > Lachnospiraceae > 1XD8-76. The sequence goes on from JAETSN010000037.1 coordinate 35,236, forward strand.
CTGTCTACAAAAGGAATCCCGCAACAACATAATTTCTGCTATTATAGCACACCTGACAACTTATTGGCAATAATATTTCTGCATCAGTGAATGTATCAGGGCATAGGAGACAAAGCCGAAGAGTTTTTTCTTCGACTTTTATTTTTTGTATCCGGAAATCGGCTATGGATAGGCTACTAAAGACAGGGGCATTTTGTTTTTGAAAGAAATGCCGCTTTTTTTGTGGCTTTATTTTGTCTTTTGTAGACAGAATATGAATTCCGTACACAAAAGCACAGCGGGAAAGAAAGGAAAGGAAACCGGTATGGAAGAGTTGGAAAAACGTATTGCACCGGAACGGATCGTTTTCGGGAAGAGTTTTATGACAGCTATGGCGCCGCAGGGAGAACAGTACCGGATCTTTTATAAGGACGTTGTCTGGGCATACATCGGTGTGCCTGATGATGAAACTGGGAGCTGCATAAAGCCCGATATTGCGGATATCACGGATGGAACGGAAGGGGAATTTGTAGTTTGGGATAAAAAACGCTGCAGATGGATATTCCGGACAGACCAAAGCGGTGAGACAGCGGGCAGCCTTTTGGAGAAACTCTGCATGAATGCGCCGTATATCGTAGCGGGGGGACAGGACTGGTTTGATATCTCCGACAAAGCGGAGTTTGACATGATCCGGGAGATGGTAAAGGTCAAAAGGGCCTGTTGCAGATAAATCTTTTGGGAGGGGGAGACAAATTGTGAACTGGAAAGAGATAAAGAAGCAGACAAGGGCGGCAAATCTGGACAGTCTTACGGGGGCCCTGAAAAAAAATGTCGCGGAAGAAAGGATTGCTTCGATTGTAAACAGAGAACATGCAGGGACAATTTTTCTGTGTGATGTGAACAGACTTCGGAAGATCAATAATCAGTATGGACATCTGGCAGGCGACGAATGCCTGAAGCAGGTGGCGCAGATATTGGATTATATGACGCATCAGGATGATATTCTCGGTCGGTACGGAGGGGATGAATTCCTTATTTTTATGCCATCCTGCAGGAGAGAGGAGCAGGCACTGGAGATTTGCAGACGCATTGAGAAACGTTTCCGCGACAGTGCGGGAAGAGAGACAGGCATGATCAGTCCCACAGTGACGGTGACATACGCCTTGTGTCGGCCGGAAGATACTTATAAAAGCCTGCTTGGACGAATCTGGGAGGAGGCGGAAAAACAGGGAACCGGACAGTATACATCTCCGGGACGGGAGGAAGACAGAAGAAATCATTACATAAAAGATGTCAAAAGAGTCCGCAGGGAGCTGATTGAACAGATAAAGAAACCGGGGGCTTTCTGTCAGAACTATGAGACTTTTAAGGGAATCTATCGTTTTCTGGAGCGCGGGCTGATCAGGAGCGGCCAGGAAGCATGTGTGATCCTGCTCACCGTAGTGGATGAACAGGGAGGAAGTCTTCTGCCCTATGAGAAGGATGCGCTGATGGAGCGGCTGGGGGAATATATCGGGGCGGCGCTCCGCATTGGAGATGTATATACACGATATTCCAGCAGCCAGTATCTGGTTTTAGTCATTGACACGACAGAGGGGCAGGCGGGTATGATCGCTGAGCGCATCAAGGAACGGTTTCTCGAGGAAGGCAGGGGAAAGGATATTTTGATCCATCACTGCTATGAACTTCAGCCCGCGCGGTTCGGGGAAGAGCAGGAGTGACGGAGCGGTGGATATAAGAAGGGGGAGACAGGATGTGGCAGGAAAAGAGTTATCGGTGAGGATGTTCGGCGGGTTTTCCGCCAAATATGCAGGCGAAATACTTTCTTTTGGGAGACAGAGGGATTCTAAATTCAGACAGCTTTTCCAGATCCTGATGACCAGGCCGGGGCAGGATTTCAGTAAGATTGCCGTTGCGGAGAGCCTGTACGGATGGGATGAAGTGGAGGATTCCAATGCCAGCCTCAATAATACTATTTTCCGCCTCCGAAAATATCTGGAGACGTCGCCGCTGCCGCCGGGAGAATATATCTTCTGTGAGGCAGGCGTACTGCGCTTTGGCGGAAATATAGAGGCAAAGTCCGATGTCTGGGAATTCGGGAAACTGGCAGATGGATTTAACAGGGAGCAGAGCAGACGGGAAAAGCTTGCGTTGTGTGAAAAAGCATGTGAACTGTATCGGGGAGAATTTCTCCCGCAGTTGTCCAACGAACAATGGGTTATAGAGCAAAGCAGACACTATCAGAAAATGTATGCTGAGATGCTGCGATATCTGCTTAGCGGCCTTAAGGAAAACGGCGATTACGAGAAGGTGGAAAAATATGCAAAAACAGCGGCGGAGATCTATCCGTATGAGGGATGGGAAAACTGGCGGATCGACAGTCTGGTCGCACTGGGACGGCATAAGGAGGCGGAAGAAATCTACCAGAAAACGGCGAAGGGTGCACAGAAAAGCGACGGATTGCTGTCAAAGAAGCAGCAGGAACAGCTCCGCAAGATTGGGGACAGGGTGTTCCGCTCTCAGGGAACGGAGGAAGATATCGAAAAATATCTGATGGAAAATAAGCCGGATGCAGGGGCATACGCCTGTACCCTTTTAGGGTTTTCCGACTGTTTCCGTATGCTGAAACGTGTCGCAAAACGCGGAAAGGTCTATTTCAGCCTGATCCTGTGCACGATTCTGGATTCCGGGGGACGTCCTGCGGCGGACACGGAATACTGTGAAAAGCAGGGGGAGAAACTGCGGGCAGCTTTTCGGACGCATCTGCGGCGGGGAGACATTTATACAAGATACAGCGAAAACCAGTACCTTCTCCTGTGCATAGGGGTCGGGAAGGAAGACAGCTTTGAGATAGGGGCGCGCATTGGCGCAGACTTCCGGAAAAGATGCGGCGGGCGCGGCAAGGTCAGCTGCAGGCTTCTCGATGACGGCGAATTATTCTGAGAAGCCGGCGCTGATGCGCCTGTTGCCGTGAGGCAGAATATTTTGGATTTATCAATAAAAAATACACGAAAACCGGAGAACGAAAGAGTTTGCGAAAGAGCCCTTTTGCTATACTGTATTCAAGTAATTTTCCAATATAGGTTAAAGGGTTATTGTTTCAAAGGGAAGAAAGGAAGGAGTCATGAAAAAGAAAAAGGCTATGAAGGCGATCGCGGCGGCGGGTGTTGCGCTTGGAGGTGCAAGTTACTTCCAGGATGCGAATGTTGTGTATGCCGCAGAAGGAGAGCAAAGTTCCTCTAATGAAGTTATTGTCGAGTCGAATGAATCGAAAGAATCGGAAGTAACGGAAACAAAGGCTGAGGAAAAGTCGGAAGAGAAACCGGCGGAAACGAAAGCTGCGGAATCGACGAGTGATGAGGAAGCACCGGCGGATGATATTTCGGACACACCGGCACCGGCGGGTGACAGTGCGGCTGCATCAGCGGATAATGAGGAAGCATCGACGGATGATGAGGAAGCACCAGCAGATGATGTGGTAACACCGGCGGATGATGGGGAAGCACCGGCAGATGATGTGATAACATCGGCGGGTGATGAGGAAGCACCGCCGGCAAACGATGCACTGCCAGCAGAAGGGGCAGAAGGTGGCTCGGATGCAGCAGACGGTTCAGAGGGGTCGCAGGAGGATTCTACATCCGAAGGTCCCTGGAGTGAAGCTTTATCAACATCCGAAGTCAATTCTACGGATTTTTCTGAAAGCTATAGCGATGTAAAAAGTACAAGCGAGGTGAATTCTGCATCTCTGTCTACGGAAACCAGTAATTATACATCTACAAGCGAATCAACGAGCACAGTGGAATCCACGAGCCAGTCAAAGGCTGAATCGGAACTTACTTCGCTCAGCGCTGCTACCAGCGAAGCTACCAGTACATATGGAAGCGCGTCCACATCATTGGACAGCGCTTATACTTCTGCGGAACAGAGTACGGCGTCTGAGGTAGAGAGCGTTAGGAATTCTGCGCTTGCTGATGAGGATGGGATTATTACTGACAAAGCTGAAGAAGGTATTAATAGTGAAGCAAAAAAACTGGCTCAGGCGATTATCAAGTATGACCTTGCTTCAAAGGGAGCAACCCTTAACGAGGACGGGATGACTTGGGATGATAGCCTTAAAGTATTCCGCGTTTCTTATACGGATGCACAGGGAGTGGTACAGCAAAAACTGTATCAGTATGAAAACGATGGGCAAAATGTAACAGTAAAGGAAGCGAAAGTCGAATATAAACAGGATGGGAACGGAACGACTACGACAACTAATCCTGGTAAGCCGCCTACAACAAGTACAAGTGAGAACAATACAACAGCGCCTGAAATAAAATATGAGATAAGAGAAGATGGAACAGTTTATATAGAGGTAGATGGAACTGAGTATCAGAATCCGGATAGACAGAGAAATGCAGATGGGACATATTCATATATTTTGAATAGTGGCAATGGAACGAAGACGCTTTTAAATTTGGATGAGAATGGAAAGGTAACATCATATACAACCTATTATGAAAATCAAGGCCTTTACAATGGAGATGGAGGATCTACAGATGTAGCGGATAGAGGAGGGTATAATGCAGCAGGTGGGTCCCGATGGAATACAGAAGATGATGGTTATCAATATATTGTTGTAGCAGATGAAGCGGGGAATTGGTATAAACTTACGCATAAGGATGAGAATGGAACGGAACGTCAGGTTACTATAAGTTGGGAAAAAGTTAAAGTGGGAGGAACTCTTTTTAAACCCATTTATGAAACAAGATATTACATCGGGCATCAAAAAATGAATGGTGGGAAGGGAGACATCGATTACTTTGAAGAGGGCAGCTATATCGCCAGAGATGCTAACGGTGAGTATCATGTATATAGTGCTGACGGGCAGAAGCTGTATGATTTGAACATAAGTAAAGATACAAGTTATTGGAATAAAGCAGAAGTCACAACTTATAGCTATAAGGAAGAAGTAAGTACAGGAAAAGAGGTAATAGGTTACGATAAGGTTATCGCAGGTCAGAGTACCGTAGAAAGTATGAGTACTTCAGCATCGGCTGCATCGGAAAGTGAGTCAGAGAAGAAGTCAGAGATCGATAGCACAAGCAAGAGCAATTCGATAGCAGATAGTACGAGTGCATCGGCTGAGCAGAGTAATATTTCTTCTCAGAGCACTTCGCAGTCTACATCTATGGAAAAAGCAAATAGTACTAGTGCGAGCACTTCAACTTCGGCAAGTACTTCTTACTCGGAAGCACAGAGTACGAGCGCATCAACGAGTGCTAGTCAGAGTACGAGCGCATCAACAAGTGCAAGTGCAAGTACGAGTGCATCGACCAGTGCCAGCACAAGCGCATCGACAAGTGCCAGCACAAGCGCATCAACGAGCGCGAGCACCAGTGCATCGACCAGTGCCAGCACCAGCGCATCGACGAGTGCAAGTACCAGCGCATCGACCAGTGCCAGCACAAGTGCATCAACAAGTGCAAG
>JAETSN010000112.1 GCA_021769625.1 [Clostridium] symbiosum
CCGCCACCGCCTTGTCAAACTCCACCAACCGAAACTCCCGGTCTATGATATAGATATTCGTCTCGTAATTTATATTCATACGCCAGCCTCCCAATGTTTGTCACTGCGCACACTTCTCCAAATGTATTTCCATTATAATCACTGCACGCTGCAGTGTCAAACCTTTGATGACATGGGAACAGGTCTTTTGACAAAATAGGACACACTTATATTTTATATATTGTATTATTTGACGGTTCGTGGTATACTATTTAACAATAGTTTGTGACATTAGTAGCAAATTATGCCGGAGGTGATACTTCTATGCTGAATTTCTATACTACGATCGTTCTGGAAGTTGTTTTCTTAATGGCATTTCTTGTAATCATGGCAAACACGGACGATCTGCTCTCTCAGCACAAACGAAAACAATTTCTGCTGCTCTTTTTCAGCGTTATTCTGGGCATCCTTGCAGAATGGCTGGGAAGTGTGGCTGCCCTCTTCGGAGGAAAATTTCGGGAGATCCACATCTGGACGAAGATGCTCGAGCTCTCGATCACTCCTGTTATTCCGTTCATGTGCGCGGAGGTTTTAAGGCAGACCACAGATCCATCTCAGAAAAGCAAGTGGGTTCACTATATCCTGGTTTTTCATACCGGTTTGGAGCTTCTGTCCGCGCTCAAAGGATTTATCTACTATGTGGACGGCAACGGCGTATTTTGCCACGGCCCGTTTTATTGGATCTATCTCATGACCTATCTGGGTGCTTCCGCTTATGTGCTGTGGGTCGGGTATCGTGTCAGCCGCCAGTACCAGAGCAAAAATAAAATCATACTCGTTCTGATGCTGGGCTTCCTGCTGTTTGGCATCGCCGCGAATCAGGCCGACAAAAATGTCAAATCCGCCTGGCTTACGGTTGCGCTTATCGTAACACTGATTTACATTTTTTATAACGACATGCTTCAGCGCATCGATGAAAGAACGATGCTGCTCAACCGCGCCAGTTACAGGAATCTGCTGTCCCGACTGCGGAAACCTGCGATGATCCAGATGCTTGATATCGATTTCTTCAAAACCGTCAATGACAACTATGGCCGTGCCTATGGGGATCAATGTCTTCAGGTGATCGGCAGCGCCATCCGGAAGGTTTATGGACGGTACGGCAAATGCTATCGGATCGAGAGCGATGAATTCTGTGTGATTCTGGATTCGGACGAACGCTCCATAGACGGGCTGAATGAGCAACTTTTTGCCGCTATGGAGAGATATCGTGAGACGGACCCGCACTTTCCGCATATTTCTCTGGGATATGTCCGGTACGAGCCTTCCAGGGGGAGCGTTCAGGATGCCGAACAGGCGGCGCTTTCCATCCTGTACCGCAACAAGGAACGAAACAAGATCAAATACGGCCCCATTCCGCACTCCACGCCTCAGGAGGCCAATCTGCCCTCCGCGCATACGCTGACGGCAGATCAGAAGCCGGCTTCGGCAGCGCTGGATATCAGCGGGCTGACAGATCGGACATTCACGGCCTTTTCCAGCACTTCGGAGCGCAGCTACATTTACCTCTGCAACATGAGTACCAGAGTATCCCGCTGGTCTTTGGCTGCGGTACAGTATTTCGGCCTGCCGGGCGAATATATGTTTGATGCGGGAAAAATCTGGGAGTCTCACATCCATCCGCAGGACAGGCAGATGTATCATGAAAATATTGAGGCGGTCTTTTCCGGACGCAGCAAGGTTCACGAGCTGGAATACCGGGCAAAGAACCGCCTGGGTGAATATGTGGTCTGCACCTGCAGGGGCGTGGTGCTGAAGGGAAACGATACAGACCCGGATTTGTTTGCGGGCACGATCATGAACCACGGCATCGTAGACGAAGTGGATCCCGTCACTAACCTGCACACCAACGCGGAGTTTACCAAAAGTATCCACCGCCTGATTGAGGAGAGGACTGCCGCCTGCATAGTCAAGGTAGGAATCGAGCATTTCCGCCACATCAATGCCATGTATGGTCAGGAAGGTGGAAATCAGGTTCTGCGGCTTTTCGGAATTGAGCTTCAGGATCTTGTCGCGGGTAGAGGGCGGGTGTTCCGCCTGGAAGGCGCAAAATTCGCTTTCTACCTGTATGATACCGATCAGGACGAAGCACGGAAGATCTTTCGCCAGCTCCGCAATGTTGCGGAAAGCAACATCCAAATCAACAATTTGCGGATCCCTCTGCGCATATATGGCGGCGCGATGCGTCTGGACTCCAGACATTCCTATAATGAATACCTTGTGCGCAGCAGCTTGATTTATGCTATGGAACAGTCCCTCGAAACTTACCGCAATGAGCTGGTCTTCAACGAGGATATTCGTCAGACGATGAACATCGAGAATGTTCAGCTCCACACGGAAATTCACCGCAGTGCGATGGAGGGCTGCCGGAATTTCTTCCTGTGCTATCAGCCCATCGTGTCCTTCTCCACAGGGAAGATCATTGGCGCGGAGACACTGCTGCGCTGGAAGCGGGAGCCCTACGGTGTCGTCCCTCCGGACAGCTTTATCCCCTGGCTGGAAACGGATCCTGCCTTCCTCCCGGTGGGAAACTGGATCCTCCGCCAGGCAATACAGGCAACCGAACCTCTGCGCCAGTCGGATCCGGATTTTATCCTGAATGTCAATATTACAGACACTCAGCTGGAATACAGCGGTTTTCGGGAGGATGTCCTGAATATTCTGGCAGACACAGGCTGCCCGCCTGAAAATCTTTGCCTGGAGCTTACGGAACGATGCCGCCATATGGATCTGGCCTTTTTATCGGACGAATTAAGATTTTTCCGATCTCACGGCATTACCATTGCCATTGACGACTTTGGAACAGGCACATCCTCCATGATGCTGCTGTTTCAGCTCCCCTTCGATGAACTGAAGATGGATCGGGACTTCCTTTCAAAGGCGCTTACCAATCAGCAAAACCTAAGCATAATGGAAAGCATCCTGCAGATTTCCAAAAAGGCAGGCCTTCGCACCTGCGTAGAGGGCATTGAGACGCAGGCACAGTATGAACTGATCGCTTCCCGCGCGGGAGACTGCTATCAGGGCTATTATGCCAGCAAGCCTGTTCCGATAGATGAATTTCTGGAGTTCTATCGCAAAAAGAGCGAGGTGTAGTCTGTTGCCAGACAGCAAAAAGGATCCCTCGGCGGCCATCTGCGGCCCTTCTGGGGGATCCTTTTTGCTGTTCTTTTATTCAAGCTTTGAAATCAGAATACAGTTCGGGGTGTCCACCTTGATCGGGCGACCCTTCATGACGATCAGCCCTTTCTCATAGTCGATCGTGAAGAAGCGGATCTCATTCGACTCATGGTTCAGCACCACCAGCGTCCGCTCTCCCGGGAATACGTCGACGTCCTTCGGGTACTCTCCGCTGATCGGCAGACAGCAGATCCTTGTGAGCATCCCCGTCTCCTGGTCGACGCGGAAGATCGCCACCGTGTTCTCCCCCGCCGTCGAGGCGTACAGGTAGCGCCCGCTCGGCGCCAGCTTCATGCCGCAGCACGCGCTTCCGATGGTGTCCGGGTCGCGCAGCGTCGAGATCTCCTGAATCTTCTCGAACTCCGG
>JAETSN010000038.1 GCA_021769625.1 [Clostridium] symbiosum
CTTGTAAAGTATGGTCTGGATACGGGGCTGGTGGAGAAAGAGGACGAAATCTTTACGGTAAACAGGTTGCTGGAGTTGTTTAAACTGGATGAAATGGAAGAAACAGGGGAGAATATTCCTGAAGCGGCAAAGGATGTAAATGGGGAGGAACTTGAAAAAATCCTTGGGGAGATGATGGATTATGCCCATGAAGCGGGTATACTGCCGGAGGATGATATCACCCATCGGGATCTGTTTGATACGAAGATCATGAGTATGCTGATGCCGCGTCCGAGTGAAGTGATCAGGAAGTTCCATGCATTGTATGAGAGATCTCCGAAGGAAGCGACGGATTTCTTTTATAAATTAAGTCAGGATTCGGATTATATCAGGAGATACCGCATTGTAAAAGACCAGAAGTGGGTGGCGCCTACGAAGTATGGCGATCTGGATGTGACGATCAATCTCTCCAAACCGGAGAAAGATCCGAAGGCGATCGCGGCGGCGAAGCTGGCAAAGCAGAGCGGTTATCCGAAATGTCTTTTATGTATGGAAAATGTGGGTTATGCAGGACGGGTGAATCATCCGGCACGGCAAAACCACCGCATTATTCCTGTGACGATTCAGGACAGCAGATGGGGATTCCAGTATTCTCCGTATGTATATTACAATGAGCATTGTATCGTATTTAACGGCGAGCATGTGCCGATGAAGATCGAGCACGGGACATTCTGCAAACTGTTTGATTTTGTAAAGCAGTTCCCGCATTATTTTGTGGGTTCTAATGCTGATCTGCCTATCGTGGGCGGTTCCATTTTAAGCCATGATCATTTCCAGGGCGGGCATTATGAGTTTGCGATGGCAAAGGCGCCTGTGGAAAAGAGATTCACGATAAAAGGCTATGAGGATGTGGAAACGGGAATCGTGAACTGGCCGATGTCGGTCATCCGTTTGAGCAGTGAAAATACGGAACGGATCATCGCGCTGGCGGATCATATTCTGGAGAGCTGGCGGGAATATACGGATGAGGATGCATTTATTTATGCTTATACGGACAATGAACCGCATAATACTATAACACCGATCGCGAGAAAACGGGGCGATAAGTTCGAGTTAGATCTTGTGCTTCGTAATAATATCACTACCGAAGAGCATCCGCTGGGGGTTTACCATCCGCATGCGAAACTGCATCACATTAAGAAAGAAAATATCGGACTGATCGAGGTGATGGGGCTTGCGGTACTGCCCGCCCGCCTGAAAGGGGAGATGGAACAGCTTTCCGAGGCGATACTGACAGGGAAAGATATCCGGAGCGATGAGGTGCTGGAGAAGCATGCTGACTGGGTGGAAGAATTTTTGCCGAAATATGAGAAGATCGATGCAGAGAATGTCCATGATATTCTGAGAAAAGAGATCGGGCTTGTGTTTATGCAGGTATTGGAAGATGCGGGCGTTTATAAGCGGACTGAAGAAGGGCAGAAAGCTTTTATGAAGTTTGTGGAGAGGCTGTAAAGCAGGAATGATGATTAAGATGTACCGGATGATATGTATATAATGATGCTGGGGGGAGAAAATCCCCCCTCATGTTGTAGATAGAGAGGTGCTTGCAGCATCTTTTTTAATACATTTTTTTATATAAAGACAGTATATCTGTAAGAAAAATATCGTAATTTACAGGAAAGACTTGCTATAATGTAAAAGGTTTGGATATAATGAGATTACTCGAGTAACTATAATAGTTCAAGATGAAGGAGGAGAAGATATGGTATCCATGAAAGACATTGCGAATGCATTGAATTTATCAAGGTGCACAGTGTCGGATATATTGAATGATAAATTGGAGCATAGATCTTATAAACCGGAAACAATAGAAATGGTCCGTGCGAAAGCGCAGGAAATGGGCTATATTTCAAACAACATTGCAAAATCATTAAAAACAGGTTCTACCAGAACTCTGGCGATCGTTGTTCCGCATTTAAGCAATCCTTTTTATACAAATATTATTCAGAAAGTGGAAAAACTGGCAAACAGTGAAGATTACAGCCTGATCATATGTACAACGGAAGAAAAACTGGAAAAGGAAAATCATGTTCTGAATATGCTGACAAGCCGGATGGTAGATGGCATTTTAATATCGCCGGTTTCTTATGAAAAATCACTTTTGAATAAATATTCTTATAAGATAGTTTGCTTTGATCGGTCAGTGAAAGGCGGAAAATATCCTACGGCGCTGTTTGATAATAAGATGGCGGCTGAGGAGATCATGAGAAAGATGTTACAACGTGGCTGCAGAAGACCGTTATTTTTGAATACGGCAAAATCCGATTATACGATTCACTGTAGGATGGATGGTTATAAGGAAACATTGGAAAAAGCCGGAATCATATTGGATGAAAAACTTGTTTATTATGATATTTATGATAAGAGACAGTCTTATGAGATCATGTGTCATATTCTGGAGCAAAAAGACATACAGTTCGATTCTATTATTCTCGGTACTAATTTTTGCATTTATGGTGTTTTACGTGCTTTGAAAGAAAAAAGGGGAAAATTTGTCCCAGTAGCAGGCTTTGAGGATTTTGATGGTTCCGAAGTGATAGAAGGAGATTTTATCAAAGCGGTGCAGCCAGAGGAAAAAATTGGTGAAGAAGCTTTTTATCTGCTTCTTCAGTATCTGAACGGCAAAAAACCTTCGGATGTTTTTTTGAAAACTTACAGTATTAAAGGATAATAAGTATTTAAAAAGTAATACATCATAAAATGCAGGTATTTTCGAAATAAATATTGTGTAAAATATACAAAAATAGAAACCAAATTTAGGCGTAATATACAAAGATGCAAAAATGTGTTGACATAGTTACTCGAGTAAGTTAAAATAATACATAGTTACTCGAGTAACTAATATTTTACAAAGATCACGTTAATTTTAGTATAAGGTGGATGGAATCATGTCTGCTAAATAAGGGAGGCAAAAGAATGAGTGAGCATGTCTTTTTAGAAATGTCAAATATCAGTATGACATTTCCGGGGGTAAAAGCTCTTGACCAGGTAAGCTTAAATATCCGTGAGGGAGAAGTGCATGCTTTGATGGGAGAGAACGGAGCTGGAAAATCGACATTGATCAAAATCATTTCCGGAGTACAGCAGCCAGATCCGGGGGCAAAGATCCTTATGGATGGAAAGGAAGTTGAATTTCCTAATGTTCATGCAAGCATCAAACTGGGAATTAATGCGATCCATCAGGATCTGAGCCTGTTTCAGAATCTGACAGTGGCAGAAAATATCTATTTGGGTCGTTCCAAAAAAGGAAAAATAGATTGGAAAGAATGCGACAGGATCGCAAAAGATGCATTGGAACGATTGTCAGTAGAGATGGACATTCATGAATTACTCGGAAATCTGAGTATGGCAAAACAGCAGTTAGTGGCAATTGCCCGTGCTATTTCTTTAAGCTCCAGATTGCTGATCATGGATGAGCCGACGGCTACGTTATCTTTCAGCGAAGTGCGGATGTTATATGAAATCATACAAAAATTGAAAAAGGAAAATATTGCCATTCTTTTTATCAGTCACAAACTGGATGAAGTATTTGAAGTTTCAGACAGAGTTACCGTGCTGAAAGATGGAAAATATGTCGGCTGTAAGAATATAGAGGAGTTGGATGAGAGTACGCTTGTTCAGATGATGGTGGGCAGATCTGTATCTTATGAGGCATTGAATCAGGAATCTTATGCAGCAGAAAAAATTCTGGAAGTTAAGAATATTTCCAAAGAAGGTAATTTTAAAGATATTTCTTTTACATTGCACAAAGGAGAAATTTTAGCCTTTACCGGACTGGTAGGCGCCGGAAGAAGCGAAACGGTCAAAGCGTTATTTGGCTTAAATCCGCCGGATGAGGGAGAAATCTTTATTCATGGAGAGCGGGTAGAGCTTAAAAAGGTTTCTCAGGCAATGAAGCATAAAATAGCTTTTATTCCGGAAGACAGACATCAGGAAGGCTTGATCCTGAATATGTCAATGAAGGATAATATCACATTATCTATTCTGACAAGTCTTTTAGACAAGCTGGGCTTTACGAACGGAAGGAAAATAGAGGACATATCAAAAGAATATGTGGATACCCTGAACATAAAGCCGGGTCAGATCGAAAAGATGGCAAAGAATTTCAGCGGCGGCAATCAGCAAAAGATAGCGGTGGCCAAATGGCTTGTGACAAAGCCGGATATTCTGATCATTGATGAACCCACACATGGTGTTGATATTGCGTCGAAGACAGAAATCCATAAACTGCTGAAACGTCTGGCAAAAGAGGGGATGGCTATTATTATGGTTTCATCCGAGTGGCAGGAAGTATTTGCGCTCAGCGACCGTGTTCTCGTAATGAGGCATGGAAGAATTGTACATGAGGACTCCACAAAGGATGGAGATCAGAATCTGATGATGGAAAAAGCAATTCTTGGGGAGGGGAAAGCATGAAAAAGTTATTGGAGAGAAGGGAGACAAGTGTATTTCTGATATTAGCAGCTTTATGTATAGGGTTGACGATATATTCACCTGCGTTTTTATCCTATACTAACATTAAAAATGTGCTGGTCAGCAATACTGCTCTGGGAATCATGGCTGCCGGAATGACATTTATACTGATCACTGCCGGTATTGACGTTTCCGTAGCGAGCCAGATGATGTTTTCTGCGACCTGGCTGGCGCTGCTTGCGGAAACACCAATGGGAAATCCTGTAACACTTGTACTGGCAGCCCTTCTGATCGGATTAATAACCGGCGCGGTCAATGGGTTTTTGATCTCACGCTATAATATTCATCCGATCATTATCACACTAGGTACAAACAGCCTTTACAGAGGCACGATCCTTGTAATAACAAACGGAAGATGGCTGATGAATCTCCCCAAATATTTCACGGCTTTTTCCAAAACGGTTTTCGGTATCCCGCTGCCTGTCGTATATGCACTGGTGATCTTTCTTGTTTCGGATTATCTGTTAAAAAATACATATTTCGGGCGTTCTATTTATGCCATGGGCGGAAACCGGGAAGCAGCAAGATATGCCGGCGTGGATTTAAAGAAAACAGTATTTTTAACATACACCTATACAGGGGTTTTATGCGGTATTGCCGGCCTGGTATTAGATAGTATTTTAGGCAATTGTCAGCCTTCCGGCTCAAACGGATGGGAGATGAACGTTATCGCGGCGGCTGTTATAGGGGGAACGAATATTTTAGGCGGATACGGAACAATAGGGGGAACCGTAATAGGAGTTCTGATGATGGGAGTGATCGAAAACGGACTGGTAGTTGCCCATGTTCCAACGTATTGGCAGAAACTGGTATATGGCCTGATCATTATCGTTACAGTAACGATTGATGTGCTGCGTAAGAAAAAGGCAGATTCCAAAAAGCAGATGATCGAAATTGATTAAGGAGGAAGTTGAAATGGAAAAAATGAAAAAGTTTAAGCTTTCACTGAATGGAATCGTGCTGTCGGCAGCATTTTTGGGGATCATGATAATCGGAACGATAGTAAATGAAAATTTTCTGACGATAAGAAATATTTTATCGATTTTTCAGCAGATGCCTGAAATGGGAATTATGGCGATAGGGTTGACGATCGTAATCATTACCGGCGGGAATGATCTGGCATCCGGTACTACGATGGGATTGTGTGCAGTAATATCCGGCTTATGTCTGACTTCAGGTATGCCGATTCCTCTTGCCCTATTGATCAGTGTGGCGGTAGCTGTCATATGCGGATGTATAAATGCTTTTTTAGTAGCAATCATCGGTATACCTCCTATGATTGCTACACTGGGAACACAGATGTTCTTTTATGGAGGAGCGCTTGTGCTGAGTAAAGGAAATTCAATCTCAAATATACCGAGAGAATTTTACTTTCTGGGACAGGACAAAATTGCGGGAGTACCGCTGCAGGCTGTCATATTGATTCTTTTGACTGTCATTCTGGCTGTCGTATTGAAAAGAAGAGTATTTGGAAAACATTTATTTGCGATTGGAAATAACTCCAAAGCCAGTGCTTATTCTGGAGTCCAGACAGAAAAGGTATTGTTCATGGCATACATCACCTGTTCGGTACTGTGCTGTATCGCAGGAAATATACAGGTATCGCGAGTGGCAACCGCGAGAGCGGATATGGGATATTCCTTCTTAATGCCCTGTATTTCAGCAGTTGTTTTAGGCGGTACAAGCATTGACGGCGGAGTAGGAGGTGTAGGCGGTACTGTAGTGGGTGTGCTGATCTTTGCGATGATCAGCAATATCATGAATCTGGCGGGAATTTCTTCTTTCTGGCAGCAGTTGGCAACCGGGGGAATCCTGATCCTTGTAGTAGTATTCAACAAGATTACTGAAAATCATAAATTGCAGCGTAAAAAGAATGCCGGAAAAGCTGATAAATAGATTATCCGGAAGACAGGAAAAAATGGAAGCAATTAACTTAAAATATAAAAAATAAAGGAGGTATGACTATGAAAAAGGGAATTGCGTGGTTACTGGTTATGGGAATGTGTGCAGGGCTTCTGGCAGGATGTGGAGGGCAGAGTGATACTGCTCAGGAGGCAGCAGCAGAACCGGGTGCGGAAGTGAGCGAAAGCGCAGAAGAAGCGTCCGGAGAGAATTCGGGGGGGTATACGATAGCGCTTATTCCGCAGCAGGTAGGTATTCCTTATTTTGAGACATCCGGTGTATGGGGAGAAAAAGCGGCAGAGGATTTGGGCTGTGAGGTGATCTATACCGGACCGACATCGGGGGATGCTGCAAGCCAGGCGAACATTGTCCAGGATATGATAACAAGAGGTGTGGACTGTATCGCAATTTCTCCGTTGGATGCAAGTGCTATTGAACCGGTATTAGAACAGGCAAAAGAGGCAGGAATCCTTGTAGTTACCTGGGATTCGGATGTAAACAATACGGATCTGCGTGAAGTTTATGTTAACTGCTGTTCTGAGCAGGTACTGGGTGAGCATTTAATGGAACGTTTCGCGCATTACATGGGAGAAGAAGGCGACTATGCGATCATAACAAGCGTATTGACAGCACAGAACTGTTCTGCATGGGCAAAATATGCTACGGAATATCAGGAGGCAAATTATCCGAATATGCATCAGGTGGCATATGAACCCTGTGATGATGACCAGTCTAAAGCTTATTCCATCACACAGAATCTGATGACTGCTTATCCGGATTTAAAGGGTGTGTTGGGTGTGACAACTCCGGCACCTCCGGCAGCAGCACAGGCAGTAGGTGAGGCAGGGAAAAACGGCGAAGTTATTGTCAGCGGCGTAGTAGAAGCTTCAGCGGCAAAAGCATATCTGGAAGATGGTTCCATGCAGGAAGCAAATATCTGGCATCCCGGTAAGCTTGGATATCTGGCAATCTATACAGCAAAAACGATCCTGGACGGCGGATCGATCGAAGATGGACAGGATGTGCCGGAAGTTGGAGTGGTTGAAGTAAAAGATGATCAGATCATTATGACAGAACTACTGGATATCACAGTGGAAAATGTAGATGATTTTGATTTTTAAGATCTGAAAAAGAAGAGGCTGTCGTTCATGAAAATACGACAGCCTTTATAAAAGGAGCAAAAGAGCTATGAGTGGAAAAAAATCCTGGTATATTGTAGATGGATACCGCCCGCCGGAGAAACAGGGAGGCGCTGATGATTATCAAGGGCATGAGTGTATCATGATATTAAACTGTAATGATGAAGATGCGCATGTAAAGATCGATGTATATTTTATGGATAAGCCGCCGGTACTCGGAATAGATTATACTGCTCCGGCCAGACGGATCAGTGCGTTTCGCAGTGATGATGAGAGTGTATTCGGAGAACTGAAATTAGGGATAGGGGAACAGTATTCTTTAAATATCACAAGCGATATTGGAATTGTTGTACAGTATGGAAGAATGGATATCAATCAACCGAATTTATCATATTTGGCAACGTTAGGATTTGCGGAGGGATAATATAGATGGAAAAAATTAAAATCTCATTGAAAGAGTTTGAAACCAGAATTCAGAGATTAAAAGAAAAAATGAAAGAGCAGAAAATAGATGCGCTGTTTGTGTATGGGGATGAGTACAGAAAAGAAAACCTGCGCTATGTATCTAATTACTGGCCGATCTTTGAAAGGGGAGGCCTGTTGGTAGGAAAGAATACAGATCCGATCGTACTGTGCGCGCCGGAGGGAGAAGAAGTGGCAAAAGAGATGAGCGTCTGGACGGATATCCGGCTGCTGCCCGATTTCTTATGCGTAACGGTGCCGGATGAGATAGAGTATCCGTTGGCTCATTACAGTAGTTTTCAGAAACTGGCACAGGAAATGCGGGAAACAGGTGAGTTGAGGAGATTGGGAATTGTCGGAAAAGATGCGATGTCTGTAGATCTGTATCATTCTATAGAAAAGGCGTTCGGAGCAGAGATCATTAATTGTAATGATTTTCTCTATGAACTCCGTAAAGAGAAAAGCCCGGATGAGGTGGCATGCCTTAAAGAAGCGGCGAGGATCGCAGATCTTGGCTTTAAGGCGATGATGCAGACAGATCTGATCGGGATGACAGAGTTAGAAGCAGCGGGAATTGCGGAAGCAGCAGCGAGGAAAGCAGGGGCGGAACACATTATTTTCCAGATCTTCGGGAGTGGGGAGAGAACACATCGTATTGTGGGACGCCCTACAGATAAGATCATTGAAGACGGAGATATGATCATGTGCGCACTGGCTGTCCAGTATGAAGGATATGTGGCAACCTGTGAAATGCCTTTTGCGGTAGGCAATTATTCGGAAGAAACCAAAAAGGTCATTGATGTGCTTGTGAGAGCTTTAAAAGCAGGAGTACCTTACCTGAAGGCCGGGATACCAATGAAGCAGTTTGTACAGGCTGTAAAAAATGTATATAAGGAAGAAGGCTTATCAAAATATGATGTTTATCCGCCTCTTCATGGGATTGGCTGCGCAGAGGCAGAATCTCCTTATCCGGATGAAAATACAGAAGCAGTTTTCAAGGAAGGGATGACAGTAAATACAGATATCAGTCTGTTTGGTCTGCCGGGCGGGTCTAACAGAATAGAGGAAGGCTTTGTTATAACAAAAGAGGGGGCAGTTTCATTGTCGCCGTTTATAGATGCCTGCTGTAAAGAATGGAAATAAAAATATAATGAAATAAATTAAAGGAGTTTAACTATGAAAATCCGAATAGAGGATCAGGAATTCAGAGAAAGAGTTTGTAAAACGCAGGAAGTGATGAAACAGGAAGGAATAGATCTGCTCTTAGCTTATGGAAATGAAGCGGAGCCACAATATGTAAGATACTATTCCGATTACTGGCCGTCATTTGAATCTGCAGGAGTTTTGATGGCGGCGGAAGGTGATCCGATTTTGATCATTGGCCCGGAGAGCGGCACTTTTGCTGGAGATGTATCCAGGATTAAAAAGATAAGGCAGCTTCTGTGCTTCAGGGAATCTTCTGAGCCGGAATATCCGGGGATGAAGCTGGACGATTTTGTATCTGTGATGAAAGAAGCGGCAGAGGGTAAAGAAATAAAGAAACTGGGTATAGCGGGAAGCTGTCTGGTCACGCATGTTATTTATGAGGCACTACAGAAAGCTTTGCCGGAAGTCGGAAATCCGGAAGTTGTGAAAGCAGATTTACTGGTATCTAAAATAAGGGCAAATAAATCACCCGCAGAAATTGCCTGCATGAGAGAAGCTTATCGGATCACACAGCTTGCCATGAAAAAGGTAGTGGAGAATATTCATGTCGGGATGACGGAAAACCAGGTAAAAGGGCTTGCCATGTCTGTTATTTATGAAGAAGGCGGAGAAGGAGAGGCGTATCCGTTCTGGATATTGACTGGAAAAGGTTCCAATCAGGCGATCAGCAGATGCCGTAATAAAGTGATCGAGGAAGGTGACTTGGTACATATACAGGTAGGCACCCGCTATGAAGGATATGCGTCCACAATGGGACGTCCGGTAGTGATGGGAAAAGCAAATGAACTGCAAAGAGGTATCATTGAAGCAGGGCTGGCAGCGCAGCGTGCGATCCTTGAGACTGCAAAAGCAGGAATCAATGCAAAAGAAGTAAGCGATGCACATTACAATACATTAAAAGAGCTGGGATATGAGGGGCATATTTTATATGGCCCATGCCATGGGACAGGATTGATGGAAGGGGAGTATCCCTGGATCGAGTCCAATTCCGATTATTTGCTGGAAGAAGGAATGACATTCTGTACATGTATCTATCTTGGTGATAACAAAAATCAGATCGGTATGCGGATCGAAGACGGTTTTCTGATCACAAAAGACGGGACAGAATCTTTTTCGGATTATCGCAGGGAAGTAATTGAGATTTATGACTAAATAAAGCCGAGATTTGGCAGCATTATTAGTAAAGGGCCTGGAACATCAGTGAGTGTTCTGGGCTCTTTGCTTTTATGCCCGACAGCTATATCTAACTATGTAACTCAAGTATTTGATATGTTTGAAAAAGTGCATTACAATAAAACAATGACAGAAATGAGAGGAGCTTTATGGATGAAGACGATTGAAAACCAGACCTTTGATATGGAGCGGGCTTTCTATGCGAGCAGTGGGATTGCTCTGAAAGATTGTACCTTTGACGGACCGGCGGACGGCGAGAGCGCTTTGAAGGAAAGTGAGGACATCCGGGTTTCCCATTGTTTTTTCAATTTGAGGTATCCGTTCTGGCATGACAACGGACTTATCATTACAGACTCGGAAATGACGGAGCTTTGCCGGGCGGCGCTGTGGTATTCCTCGGATATTGAGATCGCGGATACAAAGCTTCACGGGATCAAAGCGCTGCGGGAATGCAGCAGGGTAAAAATGCGGGGATGCGATATCATTTCGCCGGAGTTCGGGTGGTCGGTGCAGGATATGGAAATGAGGGACTGCAAGGCGCAGAGTGAATATTTCATGATGCGTTCCGAGCGACTTCATTTTACCGATGTGGAGCTGAAGGGGAAATATTCTTTCCAGTATATTCAGGATTCCGTGTTTGAGGGCTGTCGTTTCGACACGAAGGACGCCTTCTGGCATGCAAAAAACGTGACGATCCGCGACAGTGTCATAAAAGGGGAATATCTTGCCTGGTATTGTGAAAACGTCACATTTGAAAACTGTAAGATCACAGGGACACAGCCACTGTGTTACTGCAGGAATTTAAAACTTATAAACTGCGAGATGGCGGAGGCGGATCTGAGCTTTGAAAAGTCGGATGTGGAGGCAGTAATCACCACGCCGGTGGTGAGTATCAAAAATCCTCTGTCCGGCTGTATCCGGGTACCGCGTGTGGGGGAGATCATCCGCGATGATCCGAAGTCCAAAGCCGAGATCGTGGTACAGGATCAGAGACAGGAAAAATGTGATATATAGTGGTTCAGCATCAGCAGGGCAGCGCCGATGGCCGAGGACTGCCTTTTGTGTCTGCCCGGAGAAATATAGGAGACGTCCGAATCAAATATACTGAGATCGAGGGCTTTCTGAAAAAATGAGCCGGGATACTGCGCGATATATCCGCCGATGTATCCGCCGAGGATGATATCGCAGTCGTAAGCCATCCGCAGGTTTGTGACGGCGGCGGCGAGATCGTCCAGATAGGTTTCCCAGCGCTTCGCGCACATTTCATCACCGGAGGCGAGGCGTTCAAAAAAGTCTTCAATGCGGTCATTCTCTTTCTCAAGCAGGACGCGTGCGGAACAGTAGGCGTCCAGACAGCCCGCCTTGCCGCAGTAGCACACTTTCCCACCCGGGTGGAGTATCATATGCCCGAATTCCCCGCTGCGGTAATGATCTCCGGCATACAGATTTCCGCCGTAATAGATCGCGCCGCCCACAGTGCCGCTCAGGGAGAGGTAAATGGTATTGGTTTCCTTTTCCTTCGGAATTTCCGCATAGGCGGCGCTGTTGGCATCATTTTCAAAATATGTTTTGTAGGGGATATATTGTGAAAAGGCGGAAAGGCTGATGCCAGAGACACCTAAAATGTGCGACCGCTGCAGGGCGTTCGCTTTGGGGTCGATGATACCGGGGAGGGAGATCCCCACGCCGATGATCTTTTCCGGGGTGATATCATTGTTTTGGATGAAGGTCTCCAGATGCACATCCAGCGCGCGGTAATAGCGCTCCGTATCTTCATAGCGGAACTTAAAATAGGATTCGTTCACAGGTTCCCCGTTAAAATCCATCAGGATCAGGCGCAGGTGCCGTTTTGTGATATCCATTCCGATGACATATTTATATCCGGTGGCAAGGGATAATACTTTTGCCTTCCTGCCGCCGGTGGAATCAAATTCGCCCGTCTCGCACAATATGTTCCGTTCCAGCAGTTCCGTCACATAAGAAAAGACAGTGGGCATACTGAAACCAAGGCAGGATGCGATCTCCTGCCTTGATACATAGTGATGATCCAAAACAAATTTGATGATCTTTATTCTATTCTGGATTTTTACCTCGTTGTCTGTTTTCATTTTTGGCATTTTGGCACGTTTTCAGATTGTGGCGGCAGATGCTTTTGATTACTCTGTCATCTACACTCGCAAACCAAATGGGTAAACTTATTCTTCTCGTTAACGCTCATTATACCAGAATTACGCCTGCACATCAATCAGGATCTTCATGCTGGTCTCCCGGTTTTCATCAATGTATTCGTAGGCCTTCTGGTAATCGTGGAAGGGGAAACATTTGCTCATCAGGGGTTTTAAGCTAATTTTCTGTTCATTTACCAGACGGATGGCGTCTATGTAGTCCTCATTCCGGTACATCATGGTCGTGTTCAGGTCCAGTTCATGATCGTTCAGAACCGCAAGGTCCACATTTGCCATTCCCGCGTAAACAGCCACCAGAATGATGGTGCTGCCCTTTCGCGCATATTTGATCGCCTGTCCCATCGTAATATCGTTTCCGGCGCAGTCGTAGATCACGTCCGCCTTGTCAGGACCGAAGGCGTCTGTCATGGCATCCCCCAGATCCGTCTTTTTTGAGTTGGAGGTGTGCGCGACGCCGCATTCCGCCGCTTTCTCAAGTCGGTAATCGGAGATGTCAGTGATCAGGACATCGGCGGCGCCCAGCGCGCGTGCGGCCTGTGCCACAAGGATACCGATAGGGCCTGCGCCGATCACGGTGACTTTGGCGTCCCGCATCTCCGAAAAGCGTTTTGCGGCGTGGACGGCGACAGCCAGAGGCTCTATCATAGCGCCCTCGTCATAACTCATATCATCCGGCAGCAGGGTCACTTTGGAGGCGTCCACCGCAAAATATTCGGAGGCGACGCCTGTGGTCTGGAAGCCCATCACTTTCAATTCCTCACAGAGATTATATTTGCCGTGGGTGCAGGGATAGCATTTCCCGCAGAACACCTGGGGCTGGATGGTGACTTTCTGGCCGGGTTTAAATGCTGTGACATCACTGCCGACAGCGGCAACTTCGCCTGCCACTTCATGTCCCTGTGTCACGGGATAGGAAGTGAAAGGATGTGTGCCGTGATAGACATGAATGTCGGAGCCGCAGACTCCTATTTTCATGATCTTGATAAGAACTTCTCCGGGTGCAGGGGCGGGAATCGGAATCTCCCGGAACTCGATCGTCTTCGGAGCGGTCATTACCTGTTGCTGCATTGTTTTTTTCATGGGGTTACCTCCGTAATAAAATGAAACATAAGTAAAGTAGTTTATAAAAGTATTATTGTTTGAAATATGGATTATGTCAAGAGGAAATACAAAAATCCCTATATTTCTGATGGAAATCTCTATGAAAAACAAAAAATGGGAGGAATATATATTAAATGATTGATAAAAGTTTGAAGTTGGATTCTAAGCAATATGGAGAAGAAAAACCAGAAACTAATATGCCGCCCGCGATTATCGTTCCGATGCAGGTGCCAGATCGATGATTGCGGACGGCATAATTGTCGGGATAGTATGATCCGTATGATTATGATACGCCGGACAACTGCCGGTACTTTTTCCTGTAAAAATAAATAGACAGTACAGTGGCAATACTCCAGCCGATGGGCCAGGAACACCAGATGCCTGTCGCGGAATTTGTTATACCGGACAGAACGAAGGATAAAACGACGCGCAGGATGAGGTCGGTAAAAGTCGCCGTCATAAACTGTTTCATGGCGCTGGTGCCGCGGAGGATGCCGTCGGCAACCAGTTTGGCGGAAACCACAAAATAGAAAGGCGACAGTATCCATAAAAACTGTCTGCCGGTTGTCAGTGCCGCGACAGAGCCTTTTTCCATAAACAGAAGAAGCAGGTATCTTCCAAAGAAGATGTAGAGGATGCAGAGCGGAATGCACAGGCACCATACCATTTTAACGCCCGCGCGGAAGCCATCTTTGATCCGTTCATATTTATGCGCTCCGAGATTCTGGGCGGAGAAATTGGAGATGCCGTTGCCGATCGTGGTGAACGATGTAATGACAAGATTATTCAGCTTCACTGCGGCGGAGTAACCTGCCATAACGGAGGGACCGAATCCGTTGATGACACTCTGGATCAGAATATTTCCGATGGAAATAAAGCTCTGCTGCAGGATGCTCGGGATGGCAATGATCAGAATATTTTTCAGAAGGTTCCGGTCGAATATCGGGGCCTTTTTCTGGATCTGGATTTTTTTCAGCCTGTGCCAGACAGTGAGGACCGCAAGAATACAGCTGATCCCCTGACACAGAAAGGTTGCCCAGGCCACGCCCGCCACTCCCATCTGAAAAGCTTTCACAAACAGGATATCCACGGCGATGTTGGATGTGGAGGATACCGCCAGAAAATAAAAAGGAGTTTTGGAATCGCCCAGTGCGGAAAAGATGCCGGTTGCGATATTGTAAAAGAACACAAAGGGCAGCCCCCATACATAAATATCCAGGTACAGTTTCGAGTCCGAAAAGACTTCCGCGGGCGTCCGGATCAGATGCAGCAGCGGACTGCACCCCAAAATGCCGATGAGCATCAAAATACCGCACAGAACGGCGCTGAAAATGCAGGCTGTGGACACGGCGGTTTTCAGCCTGCCGTAATCCTTTGCACCGAAAAGCTGTGAGACGATAACGGAACATCCCATATTGCAGCCGAACGCGAAAGCAATAAAGATCAATGTGATCTCATAGCTGTTCCCGACTGCCGCCAGAGCATTTTCTCCGATGAATTTACCTGCTACCAGAGAGTCAGCGATGTTGTAGAGCTGCTGAAAGATAATGCTGCCGAACAGGGGCAGGCAGAATTTCCATAATACTGTCTCCGGTTTTCCGACTGTTAAATCTTTATTCATGTTGAATCCTCATCTTTTTTATTTATTTTTCTTGAACAAACTGGTTTACATTTCACCAAGAGTGCATTATACTACTCCACAATAAATGTTAAAAATGTATATATAATATGAAAGGCATATAAAATATATATGGATATCAATTTTGAATACTATAAAGTATTTTATTATGTGGCAAAGTATGAAAATATCACAAAAGCTGCGGCGGTATTAGGCAGTAATCAGCCGAATGTGACAAGGATCATAAAGCTGCTGGAGGCGCAGCTGAACTGCAGGCTGCTGATCCGGGAGGCGAGGGGGATCAGTTTAACGGAGGAGGGCAAGCGCCTCTATTCCCATGTGGAGATCGCCTGCAGGCATTTGTTCGGAGCACAGGAGGAGATATGCGGCGAACCGGCGGACAGGGGAGGAATCGTGAAGATAGGGGCGACGGAAACCGCGCTGCATCTGTGCCTGCTGGATGTGCTGTGTGATCTGAAGAGGGAGTACCCTGCCATAAAGATCAGGATCCATAACCATGCGACACCGGAAATCGTAAGGCAGTTGGTCAGCGGTAAGCTGGATTTCGCGATAGCAACAGGACCCTTTGAAGCGCCGAAGACACTCTACAGCGAAAAGATACTGGATTATGGGGAAATACTGGCGGGAGGAACGGACTACGAGGAGTTAGGCGATACAGTCTTTGAACTGAAAGATATCAGGAGATACCCGTGGATCGGTCTGGGCGAAGGGACGGCTACTTATGAAATGTACCGGAACTTTTTTATTGAACATAAGATAGACATGGATCTTGATATGGAAGTCGCGACGTCCGACCTGATGCTGCCGCTGATTGAAAGTAATCTGGGCATCGGCTTTATACCGGAAAAACTGGCGCAGCCTTTGCTGGATGAAAAAAAGATCGTGCATATAAATCTGAAGCAGGACATTCCGAAAAGATCCATTCAGATCATTTCGGATAAAGGGCAGGGGAAGAGCGCGGCGGCGGATATATTTTATAAGTATCTGAAGAGGTGGAAACCGGATCAAAGGGGATGAATCTTCTTTTTCATAATCTGGAAGAGTTAAAAGTATCCCCGGATTCGGGGATTGTTTTGCGTAAGCTAAAGGCGTTATTAAAAAGAGAGTCCGCCTTTGCCGGATTTAAAAGATGCTATATAAAGGAGCATCTTGAGGAGTATCCGCAATTGAGAAACTACATAAAATAGATTTGGATTACGAAAGGTCAGCCGTTATCCGACCGGTTATCAGCCGGACGCTGCATTTTCCTCAAGACGGCCATCCTCAATCCGTACGATCCGCCCGGCTGCATGGGCGACGTTCAGGTCATGGGTGATCATGACGATGGTATTTCCGAGATCGTTCAGCTGCCGGAACAGTTTCAGCACATCCTTTCCGGACTGCGTATCGAGTGCCCCTGTCGGTTCATCGGCAAGCAGGATCGCTGGTTCCCCCACCAGAGCGCGGGCGATGGATACCCGCTGCTTCTGGCCGCCGGAGAGTTCGTTCGGTTTGTGGCCCATTCTGTGGCTAAGCCCCAGTATCCGGATAGTGTCCATACATTTTTCCTTTGCCTCGGAATAGCTCAGACCCCTCATCAGAAGGGGCATACAGATATTCTGCACGACATTGTAAGTCGGAATAAGCTGGTAATTCTGGAAGATAAAACCTATTTCCAGATTTCTCACTTCCGTCAGATCTTCTTCGTCCGTCTCGTGGATGGCTCTTCCGTTCAGAAAATATTCACCGCTGTCCATAACGTCCATACAGCCGATCATGTTCATCAAAGTAGTTTTGCCGGAGCCGGAAGGACCGAGGATCGCCACAAATTCCCCTTTGTCCACGGAAAAATTGATGTCTCTCAAAATAGGAACCTTTTCTTCGCCCAGAAGGTATCCTTTATTTACATTTCTCATTTCTATGGTATGCATATCTGTATGGTTTCCTTTCAAATTTACCGGATAATATAAATCCGTATGATATCGTCTCCTTCCAGAACTATCGCAACGATATCGTCCGCATCCAGTCTGGAAAAGGTGGTGACAGCGCCCAACATGGTGATCACTTCCGTTCCGACCGGAATCTGCATCGTCCTGCTCTTGCTGGGAGTTTCCGAAGAACTTTCAGCGGGAGCCTCCGGCGAATTTTTGCCGGGAGCCTTTGGAGAGTTTTCAGCAGGAGTCTCCGGAGAGTTTTCAGCGGGAATTTCCGAAGAGCTTTCACCAGGTGGCTCGGATATGTTGGGATTCGTCTCCACAAAGGTAATCTCATTTCCCTGTATCCGTGTGATTTTTGCATAGAGGATCTGCTGCCCTTCTTCGGCGGTGATCTCTACAGTGGCATTTGCAGCGGCTTCTTTTTGCTGTCTCTGATAGAAAAAAATGCCGATGCCTGAGGCGGCAGCAAAAAATATGAAAAGAAGGATAAAGAGTTTGCGGCGCAGGGCTTTCTTTTTCCTGAGCTGCCGTTTTTCTCTTGCCGCTTCCACCGCCTTTGCGTCCGCTTCTTCCAGAGCCCTTGACTCCTGCTCCAAGGCGGAGAGTCCGCGGATTTCCTGTTCTACTTCCAGAATTTCTTCTTCAACCATGAAACGATACCTCCTTTCAACAGGATATCTTGAGGATCCTGCAATATGGCCGGCTTTATACCGATGATGTTATTTCACTCCTGATTCAGAGCCACTACCGGGATCAGTCGCGAGGCTTTATATGCCGGATAAAAGCCGAATATGGAGCCGGTCATCACACCGAAAAACAGAGAAAGCAGCGCGCCGCCTGCGGAAAGAATGACCCTGACCTGAAACAGTTCCACGAGCGGCGTGATGGCAAGGGAAAGCAGGATGCCAAGTATCGCGCCGATAAAACTCATGGCGGCGGCTTCCATCAGAAATTCCATCAGGATATCCTTTCTGGAACATCCCAAAGCCTTCAGAATGCCTATCTCATTTGTACGTTCTTTTACGGATACAAAAAGCACATTCATGATGCCTATGCCGCCCACGATAAAGACAATGACAGCCATTGCTATAAGCAGTAACTGCAGAGTCTGGTTTGAGGCGGAAGCGGCTTCCATTTTGGTACCGGCGTCGGATATGGTAAACTCCGCATTCGGATAACTGTCCGCCAGAACGGTCTCGATATTAGCGATGACGTTATTGACATTATCCACATCTTCCGCGATGACTGTGACAGTCGGACTGATGTGGGACCCGGTCAGATATTTTATCCCTGTCTCATAGGGGATAAAGATGGAAGTATCCGGGCTGATGCCGGAAGCTACGGTTCCTATCTCATCCAGGACGCCGGCTACGTTATACTGTCTGCTGTCTATATAAACCTCCTGATCATAGGCATCATACACGCTCCCAAAGATTTCCTTTGCGGCGGAGCAGCCGAGAACGCAGGTTTTTTCTTTGCTCTCGTCATCGGTTTCCGTAAAGGCTTCCCCGATTGCCATGGACAGGTTGCTCATCGCAAAATAATTGCTTTTTACACCTGCAATGGTGTAATTTTCTGCTTCGTCCAGATCGCCGCCCTCAACGGAAGAATTGGTGGTGTAAGATATGGTGGCGCTTGAGATATCGGGGACAAAAGCTTCCAGATCTTCCACATCATCAGTGTCCAGCGTGATATTTTCCTGATTGATCCGGTCACTCATGTCAAAACCGCCGAACATACCGCCACCCCCGCCGAATATACCGCCGCCGGGCATACTGCCGCCACCGGGCATAGCGCCACCCCCGCCGGGCATACCGCCTCCGCCAGGCATACCACCCCCACTGCCAGGCATACCGCCGCCTCCAAAATCAAAATTGTTGGCTTCGTAGGTGATATCTATGGCTCCGGCGTTCAGATTTTTAAACTGCTCGGCAACTTCCTCTTTACTGCCGCTTCCGATGGCGAGGACCATCATGATCGTGGCGGAACCGACGACAATACCTATGGATGTCAAAATTACTTTAAATTTGTTTTGGGCCAGATTGATCATCACCAGCCTTAAAATTTCGGTTATCTTCATCAACTGTTCACCCTGCTTTCGATCAGCACAATATCACCTTCGGAAAGTCCTTCCCTGATCTCCACGTTTTCACCGTCGGAAAAGCCGGTGACTATATCTTTCTCTGTGACAGAACCGTTTTCCCTGATCTTTATATAGGAACGGGTACCGTCCCGGAAAATGGCCCTATTGGAAACATAGAGAACTTCTTCGGTTTCCCTGGTAATAAAGATCAGGTCGCCTGTCATACCGGCATAAAGTCCCGAGACATCGCCGCTGACAGAGACTGTGAAAGGCCGGGTAGTGTTTCCGTCGCTGTCGGTTTCCGCATCACCGATCTTTGAGATGGTTCCCCGGAATATGGTATCCGGATAAGCTGTAAAGGAGATATTTACGCTGCCGCCCTCCTCCAGAGACCTGATATCCGCCTCATCTACGGAGACGGTGATCGTGGTGTCGGACTCATCGTATACGGTGATCAGGGAAGTGCCGGTGGAGATCGCATCGCCCGGCTCAAGCGGAAGTTCGGTGACGATCCCGCTGTACTGCGCCACTATAGTATTCTCGGAAATAACGGAATCAAATTCGTCCAGCTTTTCCTGAACCTCCGTATATTCATCCTGCTGCTTTTCGTAATTGTAGGACAGATAGCCTGTTGTGACATCATATGCTTCCTGTGATGTCCGGTAGCTGAGGAGGCGAAGCTGTCTGGTCTGTTCGGCGGAGAGCTTCGTGCTTTCCAGTTCCCGTCTGGCCTGCGCCAGCTGGGTATTCAGATCTTCCAGCTGGTCCGCCACGTTTTCTATCATCGTCTCCGCCTGTTCTATCGAAGATTCCAGATTGTCTGCATTTCTCTGGGCGGTTTCCCTCTGGTTTTCATAGTCTAAGTAAAGGGCGGTCTCGTCGGAAATATCCATATGGTCGACGCTCCACTTGAAGGCTTCGGCGGTTTCGCTGACCATCGAAAATTCTTCCCTGAGAAGAGCCAGTTCCTCCTGCCTTTTTGCCAGATCTTCTTCATATTCCGCCACTTCCTTTTCAAGGTCTGTCACCTGCTTTTCGGCTGTATAGATGCTCTGGTCATATTCCTGCTGGGCGTAACTGCCGTAAGCGGCCGATACATCATATGTATTTTGGGCTGAGACCGCAGAAATTTTATTTTCCGCCGCCAGTGTGTCCAGATCCGCTTTTGCACTGTTCACATCGCCTACAAGCTGTTCCCTGATATCCAGAATACTGTCATCTGTGAGCCGGTAGATCACATCGCCGGCTTCGATTTTTTCTCCTTCCGTGGCACAGGATTCCAGGACAGTCAGCGTATTGCTGTCGCCGGAGGAGGCGCTGCCGGCCTGCGCCAGATTCAAAAAGCCCTGACCGCCGCTGAATCCCATGCCGCCCATCTCCGTGCCGCCTGCGGGCATACCAACCGCGCCGGCATTGCCGGAATCGGAGGAGGAACTGACATACTCGCTCAGATCCAGATCAAAAGTCTGCTCCTGTGTGCCGATCTCAACGGAACCGGAGGCCTCAATGCCGACGGCAAGTTCTCCTTTTTTAACTTCCGTCTCCCGGTAAGCGATGTAGGTGTCGTTGCTTTCGGAAAATGTGGAAACGAGCAGTACCAGACATCCGATGGCCAAAAAAGCTGCCGCTGCCAGAAACTTCTTTTTATGCTGTGTGATCATGTTTTTCATGGCATACCTCCCTGCCTGCCCGGCATTTGTCCGCCCGGGGCACCGTTTCCTGTACCGAAATTCATATCGGGCGTACCGCCGCCTGTGCCGTTTCCGCCAGGCATATTGCTTCCGTCTGTGCCGGGACCGCTTCCGTTTTTGCCCGGAGTGCCGGGTAGTCCTGAGAAATCGGAGGACTCTGGTCCATTGCCCTTTTCTTTATCGTCATCATCGCCATCACCGCCAGCATCACTTTTTACCTGACTGACGATGTAGACGGCATCTCCCGCTGAAAGACCGCTCAGGATCTCGGTGGAAGAGGAATTACTCATGCCGGTTTCCACTTCCTGCAGATTGTAGTCCCCATCCTTTTTCACGGTGACGTAGGTTTTGCAATCCTGCTTTATAACAGCTTTTTTAGATACGTAAAGGGTATCCACGTGCTCTTCAGTGACAAAATTGACTTCCGCGGACATACCTCCGTAAAGAGCTGAGGTGTCCCCGTTTACAGAAACTTCCACCGGATAACTGACCGTCACGGAATTGGAGGAAGTATTTGTCGTGGTGATGGAGCGGATAGTGCCCTCGTAATATTGTCCTTTGTAAGCCATAAATTCAATTTCCACCGGATCGCCTACGGAGAGAGAGGTGATATCCTCCTGAGAGACATCCACGGTTATCGTCATTTCTTCTTCTTTGGCAAAAGAGACGATGATACCGGAAGTCTCCAGTTTATCTTCGGCCTCATAGCCGACCTCCGTCACGATACCGCTGCCTTCGGCATAGATCGTTCCGTCGCCGATAAAATCTTCAAAATCCATTAGTTTATCATCCAGAATATCGAGGGTTTCCTGCGCGGTGTCTATTCCTGTCTGCAGATTTTCCAGGGTGGCCTGATAGGTTTCCAGTGCCACACTTCCGGTGATATCGGCAAGATTTTTTTCGCCCTGTGCCGTGACGATATCGATCTGTGCGCTGGCGGTGTCTGTCTCGATCTGCCTGGTAAGGGTTTCTATTTCCGCCTGATCCTGCTCAATGGTTTTCTTGATGTTTTCAAGATTGCTTTCCGCCTGTTCCAGAGAGGATTTAGCCTGCAGATAACTGGATTCAAAAGTGATCGTGACAAGCTGGTTGGAGGTTCCGACGGCTTCGAGGGCGGCAACGGCATCCTGATAATCCTCTTCAGCCTCCTCATAATCTTCCTGTGCTTCTTCCAGTTTCCCCTGATAAAGTTCAATTTCAACCTGCAGGCGCAGAAGTTCAATCTGGTTTTGGGCGATGCTGTTGCCTGCAGCCTGTGCGGCATATTGCCAGGTTATATCGGCGTTGGAAGCTTTTTCAAGGCTCAGGTCGTAGGCTTCTTTCGCGCTGATAGCTGACAGTTTATAGTCCGCCTGCGCCTCCTCCAACGCGACCTCCGCCTCGGTTTTTGCGCGGGTCAGCTTGCGGCGCACGGCTTCGATACTTTTATCGGTAAATTTTATGACGGGATCGCCTTCCGATATTCTTTCGCCAGCTGTGACATAGACATCTTCCACGATCAGGTATTTCAGGGCCTCCTCATCTTCGTCGTCGTCATCATCATCACTGTCGTCATCAGTTTCGGTGGAAAGATCCAGATCATACATCTGGGTAGTAATGCCGTAATCGAGGGTTCCGTTTTCTGTGATACCAACCCTGATATCGCCTTTCTCAACCGTTGTTTCCAGATAAACATAGGTTTCCGTATTCAGGTTGGGCTTGATAAAAACGGTGTATGCGGCCGCTCCCGCCAAAATGAGCAGTGACAGGGAAACCAGTATAAGATATTTTGTTTTTTTTCGAATTTTAATATTTTTTATTGCCGTCAGATGCATCTGTGGCCTCCTTTGATACAATGTCGCCTGGTCAATGTTCCGGATATCGCCCGCTGCCTTTCATCTGCTATGAGTTTAATACCCTGCAGTCTGCTGCGGGGAAGTTTATCCTTCGGCATTGTCCTCTGATACTGTTCCGAACATGACCTGCGCTGACAGATTGGCGCTGAGCATCGTAACATCCCCCTCCAGCTTTACCGTCACAAGGTATGTGACGGAGGAACGGCTGCTGCTCTGGGATATCGGATTGATGCTCTGCACGGTCCCGCTGTAATCACCGTATTCCGTTATGGTGACAAGAACTTTATCGCCTACGGATATTTGATCGATGTAATTCTGGTTTACGGAAACCATGACGGTGAGCTCATCGGCATTGCTGTAGCCGAGCAGCATGGCATCTTTTTGCAGTTTCATATCTTCCTCCAGAGGGACCATGAGAATCTCCCCGCTGCCTGCCGTATAAAGGTATGTATCGCCGACGCGCTCCTCAAAATCTGCAAGATGTTCCTCCGCGTCTTCTTTTTCGTCCTGCAGGGAATCCAGTTCCTCCTGCGCCTTTTTCATAGCCGTATCATAGACAACCTGAGCGTTCTGCGATCTGGCGATGGCTGTGTCATAGGCGGCTTTGGCACTTATGACACCTTCGTCATAATTATTTTGGGCGGTCTGCAGCGCGCTTTCCAGATCGGTCATTTTGAGCTTGAGTTTTTCCAGTTCATAGGCGGCGCCTATGAGTGCCATATCGTATTCCTCTTTTGCGTTCAGATATTCCTGATACTCTTCGTCAACTTCCTGATAAAGCTTCTGGGCGGTGTCCAGATTCGGGGTATTCGCAGGAGCTCTCACCGGGTCGCCGTTATCATCCTGGCCGGTCACATACTGCCAGGGCAGTTCCCACTCCTCCATTTTATCGTTCAGCAGTGCAAGATCCTCTTCATATTTTGCATGCAGATAGCTGACCTGATATTTTTCATCATAGGAATCGTTTTGAAGGGCATCCGTATATTCCGCAATGTCTTCGTTTGCCTCCTCGATATCTTCCGAAGCCCTGTTGACAGCTTTTTGCAGTTCTGTGATCGTCTCATTATAGACTTCCTGCGCCTGCGTGCCGTTTAAGATATTGTTGTCATGCTCGTACTGCGCCTCGATCTTTGCCTGTTCATAGGTGATAGCGCCGGCACGGTATGCCAGCTCTGCTTCCGTCTTGGCATAGGTCAGTTCCCTGCGGGCATTTTCCACACTTTCTTCCGTCAGCCTGGCAATTTTTTCGCCGCGCTCAACCTGCATGCTGGAACTTAAATATACTTCCTCGATGACCAGCTCGCTTTCCAGATAATCCAGATCCAGCCCTTCCATAATAAAACCAGAGCTGACAATGCCTGAAGCGGTTATTATATTTTCGGTGATACGGATATTGCCTGGAGCATCAGCGCCATCAGGAAAAAAAGAGGCGTCTCCCGACCGGCCTGACAGCTGTCGGCAAAGGGTGTATACAATGATGATCGCGGCGATAAAGGCCGCAACAATCAGTAAAATAAAGATAAGCCGTTTTTTTGATGGTCTGCTCTGCAAGGGGAAAGCCTCCGTTTCCTGTGAGATAAGACAGCCCTGCAGGCATTGTGCGAAAGATGGGGATATATCGCCGGGAGGCCTGCAAAAGCAAATATAATGGAAAAATATTACCGGGAAATTGTGATGAGAAAATGGAAAAAATGTGTAAAGAGAATGATAAAAGGGTGAAAAAAGTGTGAACTCATAATCTGCATTCAGGACATAATTCCCCCTTGGAAGTAGAGATTTTTTAAAAGATTATTAAATGTTTATCAGAGACAAAACATTGGTAAATAGAGGTTTATTGACAGATAAAGACTTTGAAGAATACCTCAAATTAAGGAACCACATACAATTGAAAAGAATAGGTCCGTAAATCTAGACAATCTCCTTAATCTTCACCGACAACTCCGCATAGTAAGAATCCTGTATGCTGGCTTCCTTGTCGGAAAGAAAGGAAAACATGACCTCCAACGACTTGGAGCCTTGCCAGTAGGGTTCCTGACAGATAGTCGCGGTGATGATATTTTTTTGCATCATCTCGACAGTGGAGGGGACTTCATCAAAAGTGATGACTTTGATATTCTTTTCGGGGGCAAGTTCCGCGATGGCGCGGCAGCCGCCGTAAACGCCTGCCGCTGTAAAATAGAAGGCGTTGATATCAGGGTGGCTGTGCAGCATCCGGGAAACCAGTTCATATGCCGTCTTATCATCATCCAGACTCTCACCCTGACAGACAACCTTAAAGCGGGCGTCATCCGAGAGCTTATCCACAAAACCGGAAATGCGCTGGGTGTGGCACAGAATATTATTATCGCCGTTTACAATGCCGAGACGGACAGGGCCGGAAGTGACAAGCTTCATCAGAGCGCCGGCGGCTTCCCCGGAATTGTAGTAATCGCTGCCCACATAGGAGAGGCGGCGCACGCCCTCCGCGTCGGAATTGACTGTGATGACGGGGATGCCGCTGCGGATCAGTTTATTCAGTTCTTCCCG
This sequence comes from [Clostridium] symbiosum, assembly GCA_021769625.1. Lineage (GTDB taxonomy): Bacteria > Bacillota > Clostridia > Lachnospirales > Lachnospiraceae > 1XD8-76. Next base: position 25,372 of record JAETSN010000038.1, read on the forward strand.
TATCTCGTCGCCGTTGTAGGGTGTGATGATCAGACCCTGTATCCCCTCCTTGAGGCATGCTCTGATGGCGGATAGCTGCGCTTCGGGGTGATAGGCGACACGTTTCACGGAAATTTCGCAGCCATAGAGCGACAATTCTTCGGCTTTATCGGAAAATCCCTGCATCACATGGTCAAAAAACGGATTTTTTCTGCTGAACAGGATGACACCGATCAGATATTTCTTTTTTTGGGCAGCAAGAGCGATCCCGGCGCGGTTGGGTTTGTAATCAAGCTGCCGGATGATCGCACGGATCCTTTCCGCCGTCTCTTCATTGACGGAACCCCGGTTGTTTAATACTCTGTCCACGGTGCCGCGGGAGACGCCTGCCAGTTCTGCAATTTCTCTGATCGTTGCCATGGGATATTCCTCCTGTGAAATATTTGCCGCAGCGAAAATTCAGAAAACCTGCGGTTTCCCGAATTCACGGGCTTCGCCCTATCGAAAAAGAGAGAAGCAAATTTTCTTACATGCAAGCATGACGAAATTTACTTCTCTCTTTTTCGGCACTGCTCATTGCTTTCGTGTACATTATACAGTAATACTGCCTAATAATCTATCACCATTTTCATGGATAATTACTGAAAATAAAAATAGAATTAAAAAAGAATTGCAAAAACAGTGGAATTGAGTTACAATGAACACATGTAGCGTGCACGGGCACACAAAATGGGAATGGAGGGTTATTAAAAGATGCTGTATGTAGGAATTGATTTGGGCACATCGGCGGTGAAGCTTCTGCTGATGGACGGAGAGGGAAAGATACATAAGATCGTTTCAAAGGAATATCCTTTATATTTCCCGCATCCGGGCTGGTCGGAACAAAAGCCTGAGGACTGGTATGAAAAGAGTATGGAAGGCTTAAAGGAACTGTTGTCGGAGTGCGATAAGAGCCAGGTGGCAGGTATCAGTTTCGGCGGTCAGATGCACGGGCTTGTGATACTGGATAAGGACGACCATGTGATCCGTCCTGCGCTTTTGTGGAATGACGGAAGAACTTTTGAAGAATGCGACTACTTAAATAATGTGATCGGGAAGGACAAATTATCCGAGTATACAGCAAATATTTCTTTCACGGGATTTACGGCACCGAAGATCTTATGGATCAAAAACAAGGAGCCGGAGAATTTCGCGAAAATAGAGAAGATCATGCTGCCGAAGGATTATCTGGCATATAAGCTTTCCGGCGTACACTGCACGGATGTCTCTGATGCCTCCGGTATGTTGCTGTTCGATGTGAAGAACCGCTGCTGGTCGAAGGAGATGATGGAGATCTGCGGCGTGAGGGAAGAACAGCTTGCGAAGATCTTTGAGAGCTACGAAGTGGTGGGCACTTTGAAACCCGAGATCGCAAAAGAGCTGGGACTGCCCGGGACAGTGAAGATCATAGCGGGTGCCGGGGACAATGCGGCGGCTGCAGTGGGAACGGGAACCGTGGGCGATGCAATGTGCAATATCTCCCTCGGGACGAGCGGAACGATCTTTATCTCCTCGAAGGAATTCGGCGTGGATAAGTATAACGCGCTGCATGCTTTTGCACATGCGGACGGGCACTATCATCTGATGGGCTGTATGCTGAGCGCCGCTTCCTGCAATAAATGGTGGATGGAAGATATCCTGAAGACGGAGGACTTCGCCGGCGAGCAGGGCCAGATCGAAAAGCTGGGCGAGAACCACGTTTACTTCCTGCCCTACCTGATGGGCGAGAGATCCCCCCACAATAATCCGAACGCAAGGGGAACTTTTATCGGCATGACGATGGATACGACGAGGGCGGATATGACGCAGGCAGTGCTGGAAGGAGTTGCATTTGCCCTGCGGGATTCCTTTGAGGTGGCAAAATCGCTGGGCATCAAGATCGAGCGGACGAAGATCTGCGGCGGCGGCGCAAAGAGCCCGCTGTGGAAGAAAATGATCGCCAATATACTGGGTATCAAGGTGGATGTGATCGAGAGTGAGGAGGGCCCGGGCTATGGCGGCGGTATGCTGGCGGCGGTTGGATGCGGCGAGTTCGCGTCTGTGGAAGAAGCGGCTGCAAAACTGGTGAAGGTTGTGGACACGGTGGAGCCCGATCCGGAGCTGACCGCAAAGTACGAGGCAAGATACCAGCAGTTCAAAGAGATCTATCCGGCATGCAAGCCGATATTTGATATCATAAAATAGGAGGAAGAACTATGGAAATCAAAAAAGTTACGGATGCCGCTTTTCGGAAATACGGCAGAGTGATCTCTGAATTCGATTTTTCCGAACTTGTGGCAAAACTGGCGGAGACGCCGCTTCCTGAGGGCGTGGTTTATGAACCCTCGGTAGAAATGCTGGAGGCGCTGCCGCTGAAAGAAAAACTCGAAACGGCATATTATGGGGAACTGCCGATCCAGATCGGCTACTGCAACGGCCACAATCATCTGTTGAACGCAGTGGAATATCACCGTTCATCCGAAGTGGATATCGCGGCGGATGACCTGATCCTGCTTCTGGGAAGCCAGCAGGACATCACGGACGACTATACCTATGAGACGTCTAAGATAGAAGCATTCCTCTGCCCGAAGGGAACAGGCGTGGAGCTTTACGCGACGACGCTCCACTATGCACCCTGCAGCGTGGGGGACAACGGTTTCCGCTGCGGTATCGTACTGCCGAAGGATACCAACCTGCCGCTTGACAAAAAGCATGAAGGCTACGAGGACGCACTGATCACGGCTAAAAATAAATGGCTGATCGGACACGCCGAAGGAGGCCTCGACGCAGGAGCGCACATCGGACTGATCGGGGAAAATATCTCCGTATGACATATAAACACACAAAATATAAGGAGGAACAACTATCATGAACAACATTCCAAAAATCAAACTGGGTATCGTAGCTGTCAGCCGTGACTGCTTCCCGGAAAGCCTTTCCGTAAACAGGAGAAAAGCGCTTGTGGAAGCTTACAGGGCAAAATATGACGCAGAAGACATCTATGAGTGCCCCATCTGTATCGTGGAGAGCGAGATCCATATGGTACAGGCTCTGGAAGATATCAAGAAAGCCGGCTGTAACGCGCTCTGCGTATACCTCGGCAACTTCGGCCCGGAGATCTCCGAGACACTTCTCGCAAAACACTTTGACGGTCCGAAGATGTTCTGTGCGGCAGCGGAAGAGAGCCAGAATGATCTGGTAGGCGGCAGAGGCGATGCTTACTGCGGCATGTTAAACGCGAGCTATAACCTGAAACTGCGCAACGTTGGCGCATACATCCCCGAGTATCCGGTGGGAACAGCGGAGGACTGCGCTGATATGATGAATGAATTCCTGCCCATCGCGAGAGCGCTGGTTGGACTTTCCGAGTTAAAGATCATCAGCTTCGGTCCGAGGCCGCTCAACTTCCTCGCCTGCAACGCACCGATCAAACAGCTCTACAATCTGGGCGTAGAGATCGAGGAGAACTCCGAGCTGGATCTGTTTGAAGCGTTCAACAAACATGCCGGCGATGAAAGAATTCCTGCAAAAGTTGCGGAGATGGCGGAAGAACTGGGCGCGGGCAACAAGAAACCCGAAGTGCTTGAAAAACTTGCGCAGTATGAACTGACACTGCTCGACTGGGTCGAGGAGCACAGAGGCTACAGAAAATACGTTGCGATCGCCGGAAAATGCTGGCCTGCATTCCAGACACAGTTCGGCTTTGTTCCCTGCTATGTGAACAGCCGTCTGACAGGTATGGGCATCCCTGTATCCTGCGAAGTGGATATCTACGGCTGCCTGTCCGAGTTTATCGGAACCTGTGTCAGCAACGATATCGTTACGCTGCTCGACATCAATAACTCCGTGCCGGCGGATATGTACAAAGAGTCCATCGAAGGCAAATTCGATTACACGCATAAGGATACCTTCATGGGATTCCACTGCGGCAACACCTGCTCGAAGAAACTCTCTTCCTGCGAGATGAAATATCAGATGATCATGGCGAGAAATCTGCCGATCGAAGTGACAAACGGAACTTTGGAGGGCGACATTATGCCGGGCGACATCACGTTCTATCGCCTCCAGTCCACTGCAGACTGCAAACTGCGCGCTTATGTGGCACAGGGTGAAGTGCTTCCGGTGGCTACGAAGTCCTTCGGCGGTATCGGCGTATTCGCGATCAAGGAGATGGGCAGATTCTACCGTCACGTTCTGATCGAGAAGAATTATCCTCATCACGGTGCGGTTGCGTTTGGCCACTACGGGAAAGCTCTGTTTGAAGTATTTAAATATCTGGGCGTTCCGGTAGAGGATATCAACTACAATCAGCCGAAGAGCCTGCCGTATCCGACAGAGAATCCGTTTGCGGTTAATTAATTTGCGGCTTTATGTGAGCGCTGTACGGATTTTTGACAATTTTATAAGCTTTACACCTTTTATAGAATCTGTTATGATTATAGTGTAAAGATCGGTAGGGGCTATTGGAAAGCAGGTGATTGATATGCCGAACGGCGCAGAAATTATAAGAGATGCTTTAAATGATTTTCAAAGAATACAGGCACATATGTTTTTGGCAAAAAAAGAAAATGCCACTGAGACGTATGCAAGCTTAAAGAATGATTATATATCATTGAAGGCATTACTCACAAGTTTGGGTGTGAATCTCTCTGAGATTGACAAGATAAAAGAATAAACATAAAGTAAATTAACGACAAATAAAGAGGGTGCAGTGCGTGACAGTCAGCACCCTTTTTATTTCCGCGAGCAACGAGCCAAGTAGCTGCACTTGTGCGGATATTTGGCGACTGCCGCGAGGGTGGAATATCCCGCAGCTTGCTGCGGGGTATTTCACTTGCGAATTTTAATGTTATGAAAGAGAAAAACGTGAAAAACAAAAATAGTTCCGCGAACAGAGCCTTTCGCATCATGCTGACAGGTTTTGTCGTCATGCTTTCCGTGGCGCTTTTCTGTGCCGTATATTTTTCCGTGAAGATGAAACAGGTGAGCGAGGCCGATGTGCGGACTTACGAAATATATGATATGCACTATGCGTTTATCGCGGACGATGCGGAGAAGGAATTCTGGAATGAAGTTTACGCGGCGGCGGCAGAAGAAGGGGAGAAAGAAAATGTTTACGTGGAACGTCTGGGGGAAAACCTGAATGTAAACTACCAGACGGAGGATCTTCTGCGGATCGCCAACAATTCATCCGTGGACGGTATCATCTTCTGCGGGGAGGATAATGAGGGGACAGTAGAACTGATCAATGAGGCGGTGCGCAGGGGAATAGCCGTGGTCTCCCTGCGGCAGGATATCGAAGATTCCGAGAGACAGTGCTTCGTGGGCGTCAACAGTTATGATCTGGGGCTGGAATACGGAAAACAGATTGTGGAACTGGCGAAGCAGGAGGGAATGCAGAATCCCAGGATCTGTATTCTGGCGGATAATACAATGTCCGAATCCAAACAGAATCTGATCACCTTTGCGATCAGGGACTGCTTTTCCGAGGTCTGGCAGGAGGAGGAAAACCTGCCGGAGATGGAGATCCGGAAGATCGATACGTCGGATGCCTTCAGTGCGGAGGAGACGATCCGCGATATTTTCATGGACAGTCAGAACCTGCCGGATATCATGGTCTGTCTGAACAGTGTTTACACGCAGTGCACGTATCAGGCGGCGGTGGATTACAACCGGGTGGGGGAAGTGAAGATCCTGGGGTATTACTCGACGGATGCGATCCTGGATGCGGTGGAAAAGGGGATCATTTACTCCACGGTGCAGATCGATACGCAGGAGATGGGAAGCCAGTGCATCAGGGCGCTGACGGAGTACCACGAAAGCGGTTACACCAGCTCCTATGTGCCGATCAGTACGCAGGTCATCGGGAGCGCGGAGGCAAGAAAGCTGCTGCAGGAGGCGGAGGTGGAAGATGCTGGTGACTAAATGGAATAACGCCTCAATACAGATCAAGCTGACAGTTTCCTTCACGTTTACGCTGATCATCATACTGGTGATGAACCTGTTCATGTACGTGAACATCAACGCCATGACGTCCCGGGTGGATGAGGTTTACGTCAGCAATGTGAACTTAAACGAACTTTCTGAAGCGCTTCAGGTCCTGCATGAATCCGTGAGGGGATATCTGGACACGAAAAGTTCCGATTCACTGGATTCCTATTACAGGGCGGATCAGGAGTACAGGGAACTTTTGGAGGGGCTGAATGAGCGCGTGGTAAACAACCAGATGAAGATCACGGAGAAAAACATCAAGGCGCAGTCCGAGACTTATCTGGAGATGATCTATGAGACGGTGCAGGCGAAGCGCGGAAGGAATGTGGAGCGCTACAAAGCCTACTATGACGAAGCGACGGAAGTTTACGGGGACATTCAGAACTGTATCTATTCCCTGAACAATGAGCAGTTTAAGAATAACTCCGGCAGTTACATGATACTGCTTTCCTCCCTGCGCTATATGGAGATCATCAGTACGGTGATCCTGGCAATGATCGGCTGTATCAATCTGGTCATGGTATTTATGCTGACGAGAAATATGACAAGTCCGCTGATCAAGCTTTCCAAAGCCGCAAACGAGGTGGCTGAAGGCAATTTTAACGTGGAGATCGAGGATACGGAAAGCGGGGACGAGATCGGTATCGTGTCGAGGGCTTTCCAGAAGATGGTCGCAAGTATTCAGATCTATATTCAGGAGATCAAAAACAGCATGGAACGGGAGAGCCGCATGAAGGAAAAGGAACTGCTGATGGAGAGCAGCATGCGGGAGGCGCAGCTCATGACGCTGCAGGCCCAGATCAACCCCCATTTTCTGTTCAACACATTAAATGCCGGCGCCCAGCTCGCCATGATGGAGGGCGCGGACAAGACCACGGAGTTTATCGAGAATATGGCGGATTTTTTCCGCTATAATATTAAAAAAATGAATCAGGATACCACGGTCGGCGAGGAAGTGCAGTTGGTGGATAATTATATCTATATTTTGAACGTGCGTTTCACCGGGGAGATCCATTTTGAGAAGGAGATAGATGAGAAGGTGCTGGATGTGAAAGTGCCCAGCATGATCCTGCAGCCGATCGTGGAGAATGCCGTAAATTACGGGATCCGGAATATCGGCAGGGAGGGGAAGATCAAGCTGACAGTCTATCAGAGGGAAGAATTTATCTATCTCTCGGTGTGGGATAACGGGATCGGTATGAGCGAGGAAAAGATTTCCCAGATCCTGAAAGGGGAACTGAAGGAAGTCGACTTAAAGTCCAACTCCAACGGTATCGGGCTCGGGAATGTGATCGAGCGGTTAAAACTTTATACGGGCAGGGAAGACGTGATGGAGATCCGGAGCGCAGGGAGAGACAGGGGCTCGGAGTTTGTGATAAAGGTGCCCGCATATACTTAGATAAAATATAGAAATTATACTATATAAAGCAGGGCCGAAAGGAAAAAGTGAGGATATCATATGTACAGGATTTTACTGGCGGATGATGAGGGGATCGTTTTAAACTCTCTGGAATTTATCATAGAGAAGAATTTCAGCGGCAGCTATGAGCTGGAGACGGCAAAGACAGGACGCGGCGCGATCGAATCGGCGGAACATTTCCGCCCCGATATCGTGTTTATGGATATCCAGATGCCGGGGATCAACGGCATAGACGCCATGCGGGAGATCCGCAAATTTTCACCGAATGTGATCTTTGTGGTGCTGACCGCCTATGACAAGTTCGATTACGCGAAGGAAGCGATAGGCCTCGGCGTGATGGAATATTTAAACAAGCCGGTAAAACAGAAGGTTGTGGTGGATGTGATTGCCAGAGCGATGGAAGCAATCGATGCGAGGCGGAAGAAGCGAAAGGACGATCTGCAGATCAAGGAGCGTATGGAGACTGTGATGCCCATCATTGAGAACGGCTTTATCTATTCCATTCTGCTGCAGGAGCGGTTTGAGGAGGATATTGAAAATTATAAGAACCTGCTGGGGATTACTGCGAACTGGGGCTATATGCTGGCGGTGGTATTCGGGGACAGGCAGCAGGGAAACTATATGACCAATGCGGTAGGCACCAGTGTCAAAACACAGATGGACCACTATCCGAAGGTGCGGGAGATCCTGAAGGATACTTTTCCGGAGGGGATCGTGGGCAATGTGAGCGCCAATAAGATTCCTGTCTTCATGCCGGCAGAAGAGCTGAAAATGCCCTACAACAAGAGGATAGAGATGATCGAGCAGTCCAGACAGGCGGTGCGGAGCATGAACAGAGGGACCGGGCTTTCCTTCCGGATCGGCATTGGGGGGGTTGTAAAACTGAAGGATACCCTGCAGTCCTACGACGGTGCGTTAAAGGCGCTGTATTCCACAAAGGGAAGCGTGGCGCATGTGGATGATCTGCCGATCGCCGTGGAATACGAAGAGAATTATCCGGTGGAGACGGAGGAAGCTATTTTTGAGAAGCTGCGGGACGGCAAGATCGAGGAATGTCTTGCACAGGCGGATAAGTTTTTTGACTGGATGGTGAGCCAGTACGGCGATGACGAGATGAGCATCAAACTGAAGGTGCTGGAGTTTGTCATGACCGGCGAATCTATCATGTACCGGAACGGCGGGCATCTGTACCGCTTTGACAGCAGGAAGAATTATCTGCAGGAAGTGCTTGATATCAAAGGGTACGAGATCCTGAAAAAGTGGTTTATGGAGAAGATGCGCAGCGCCGCGGCAGCGATGGTAAAGGGCGGCGAGGATCACACGAACGATCTGATCCGGCAGGCGCAGGAATATATTGACAGTCATTTTCATAAGGACATGTCTCTGGATGACATCTCCAGGGAACTGAATATCAGTCCCTATTATTTCAGCAAGCTTTTTAAGGAGGAGACCGGCGAGAATTTCGTGGAGTATGTGACGGGGCGGCGCATGGAGAGGGCAAAGCATCTGTTGAAAAATCCGGACAAGAGTATTAAGGAGATCTGCGCGGAAGTGGGGTATTCGGATCCGAATTATTTCAGCAGGATATTCAGGAAGTATCAGGGGGTTTCGCCTACGGAGTATAAGGAGAATGTGGGGGATTGATTGGTGGGGGAGGACGCCCGGAGCGAGATCATCATATCCCACGTCGCCACGCTTGCGCTGGCTCTGTTTTGCAAGAGCCTGTGAAATAACGCAGCGGACACTAAGCTCGTGAGGGACCTCGCTAAGTGCCGGCGTTTTTCAAAGGGCTCCTTAGGGATATGATGATCTCGCTCCGGGCTGGATTGTGGCACAATTCAGTATAAATTGGATAAATAAAAGTGTATCTGTAATTTGGATATTTTGGTTACAGAGTGGGGGTATATTTGGAAAAAGGATGGAAGAGTGCTGCAGATCAGTTTTGATGTAGAGGCAAATTTGGGATTTGTGTGATTTTGTTGTAAGGACGTTTTGAATGAGGATTATTATGGGAAAGAAATGGAAGTGTTTAATAGTTACATTGCTGATACTGGTTCTGACAGTTGTGTCATTGAGCGGCTGCGAGCAGGCGGTGGGGGAGAGTGATGTGAAGGAGGAGGAGAGCGATGCGATCCAGATCGGGTTTTCGATGGACTCTTTTCTGATCGAAAGGTGGCAGAGGGACAGGGATCTTTTTGTGTCCAAGGCGCAGGAATTGGGGGCAGAGGTGAATGTGCAGAATGCAAACGGGGAAGTGAGCAGGCAGATCTCCCAGATCGAGTATTTTATCGAGAAGGAGATGGATGTGATCGTCATCGTGGCGATAGACGGCGAGACGCTGACGGAAGTGGTGGAAAAAGCGAAAAAGGCGGGGATCAAAGTGATCGCCTATGACAGGCTGATCCTGAATGCGGATGTGGATCTTTATATCTCGTTTGACAATGAAAAGGTGGGGACGCTGATGGGAGAGTATCTCAGGAAGGCGCTCGGGGATGAAGGGACGATCATCTGTATCAACGGTTCGCCGGCGGATAATAATGTGACATTGGTGTCAGGGGGATTCAGGAAGGCGCTGGAAGGTTCCGATATCAGGATCGACAGGACAGGTTACGCGGATAACTGGCTGGCGGAGATAGGGTTTGAATTTGTCAGTGAGTATCTGTCGGAGGGAAAGACACCGGATGCGATCATGTGCGGCAATGATGATATTGCGACGCAGGTCGTGAAGGCGCTGTCGGAAAACAGGCTGGCGGGACAGGTGTATGTGACGGGACAGGATGCGGATCTGATCGCCTGCCAGAGGATCGTGGAGGGGACGCAGCATATGACCGTCTATAAACCGTTGGAATTGCTCGCCCAGAGTGCCGCGGAGATGGCGGTGGCTATGGCCGAGGGAGAAGTGCCCGAAACGGGGGCGACGATCAATAACGGATCCTATGATGTGCCTTTTGAAAAGCTGGAGCCGGTGGCTGTGACGAAAGAAAATATGGATGAGGTGATCATCGGGAAATACCATCAGAAGAATGATGTGTATCTGAATGTGCAGGAATAGTTGGCGCCTGCCGTTTTGCGGCGGACGTATAGCAGCATTTTTTTGTGATAAGCACAATTTTGATGACAAAAAAATCCAGATTTGTGCATATTGACAAAAAAAGAACATAAAAAAGTGAAGAAACTGACAAGTTAATGCTAGCCTGGCTGTGTTAAAGTAAAAAATGTGGAGGACAGTTTCGGATACGGAATGTCTTCTATATAAAAAAGAAAGGGAGGATATTAAAAAATGTCCAAAAAGTTACTTAGTGTTTTACTCAGCACAGCAATGGTAGCGGCTCTTCTTGTTGGATGCGGCAATTCTGCAGCAGAGACAGAAGCGCCTGCAACAGAGGAAGCAGCTCCCGCAGAGGAGGCAGCTCCTGCAGAAGAAGCAGAAGCACCTGCAGAGGAAGCGGCACCCGCAGAAGCAACAGGAACCAAAGTTGGCGTGTCCATGCCGACAAAGGATCTGCAGAGATGGAATCAGGACGGCGCGAACATGCAGTCCGAGCTGGAAGCAGCAGGTTACGAAGTTGACCTTCAGTATGCAAACAATGAGCCTCAGACTCAGGTTTCCCAGATCGAGAACATGATCTCTAACGGCGCAAACGTACTGGTTATCGCAGCGATCGAGGCATCTTCCTTAGGTGAAGCTCTGGATATGGCTAAAGCAGCTAATATTCCGGTTATCGCTTATGACCGTCTGATCATGAACTCCGACGCAGTTTCCTACTATGCTACATTCGATAACTACAAAGTAGGCGTAACGCAGGGACAGTACATCGTTGATACGCTTGATCTTGACAATGCAGAAGGCCCGTTCAACCTTGAGATCACTGCAGGCGATCCGGGTGACAACAACGCTCCTTTCTTCTACAACGGTGCAATGGATACTCTGAAACCTTACATCGAGTCCGGCAAGCTGGTAGTAAAATCCGGCCAGACCGAATTTGAAGAAGTAGGTACACCTCAGTGGAAGACAGAGACGGCTCAGTCCAGAGCAGATAACATCATCAGCTCCTTCTATGCAGACGGCACAAACATTGATGTATGGCTTTGCTCCAACGACTCCACAGCACTCGGTGTTGAGACAGCTCTGGCAAACAGCTACAACGGTGAGTACCCGATCGTTACCGGTCAGGACTGCGATATCGAGAATACAAAGAACATGATCGCTGGCAAACAGTCCATGTCCGTATTCAAAGATACACGTACTCTGGCATCCCAGGTTGTTAAGATGGTTGGCCAGATCTTAAACGGCGAAGAAGTTGAAGTAAACGATACAGAGACATACGACAACGGAACAGGTGTTATCCCTTCATTCCTTTGCGAGCCTGTATTCGCAGATGCCAACAACTACAAAGAGCTGCTCATTGATTCCGGTTACTACACAGAGGATCAGCTTAAGTAAGAGAAAGCAGTTCTGAACAGAACAATATAAAGAACAACATACAGGCGGGTTGTCATACCCGCCTGTTCTAAGATAAGAAGAATTTCTAAGCCATCAAAAAACAATGGCTAAGAAATTCTAAATCTTATCTGAAAGAACGCATTCTGCGTTCTTTGTGAGAGTAATCAATAATGATTGGAGGGAGTTATTTTGGCAAAAGTATTGCTTGAGATGAAGAATATTACCAAAACTTTCCCCGGCGTCAAGGCCCTTGATAACGTAAACCTGAAGGTGGAAGAAGGCGAGATCCATGCCCTGGTAGGAGAGAACGGGGCGGGAAAATCCACCCTGATGAATGTTTTGAGCGGCATTTATCCTTACGGTACTTATGAGGGAGATATCATCTACAACGGTGAGATCTGCAAATTTAATAAGATCAAGGATTCTGAACAGAAGGGGATCGTCATTATCCATCAGGAACTTGCGCTTGTTCCCTATATGTCCATCGGCGAGAATATGTTCCTGGGCAATGAACAGGGGAAAAAAGCCGCGATCGACTGGGATAAGACCTATGCGGAAGCGGATAAATATCTGAAAATGGTGGGGTTGTCCGAATCTTCCAAAGTGCTTGTTAAAGAGATCGGAACCGGTAAACAGCAGCTCGTGGAGATCGCGAAAGCGCTCGCAAAGAACGCGAAACTGCTGATCCTGGATGAGCCTACATCATCCTTAAATGAGACCGATTCCAAAGCCCTGCTGGACCTGATGCTGGAGTTTAAGAAGCAGGGTATGACAATGATCATTATATCTCATAAATTAAATGAGGTTGCTTATGTATCGGATAAGATCACGGTCGTCCGGGACGGCTCCACGATCGAGACGATGGATAAGCATACCACGGAGATTTCAGAAGATAGAATCATCAAGGGAATGGTAGGCCGTGAGATCACGGATCGTTTCCCGAAACGCCATGACGTGAAGATCGGCGATGTCAATATGGAAGTGAAGAACTGGACCGTATATCATCCGCTCTATCCGGAGAGAAAAGTCGTGGATAACGTGTCCTTCAATGTACATAAAGGGGAAGTGGTCGGCATTTACGGCCTGATGGGCGCAGGGCGCACGGAGCTCGCCATGAGCATCTTCGGACAGTCCTACGGGACCGGCATCACCGGAACCCTCACGCTGAGCGGAAAGGAAGTCCACCTGAGGACGCCGCAGGAAGCGATCAAAAACAAACTGGCGTATGTGACCGAGGACAGAAAAGGGAACGGGCTGGTACTGTCCAATTCCATCAAGATCAATACCTCCCTCGCAAATCTGGACAGCATCAGCAACCACAAAGTGATCGACAAGGATAAGGAATATCAGGTTGCCGAGGAATACAGGGGAAAACTGAAAACAAAATGTCCTACGGTGGAACAGAATGTGGGCAATCTTTCCGGCGGAAACCAGCAGAAGGTGCTGCTCGCGAAATGGATGTTTACCGATCCGGACGTGCTGATCCTCGACGAGCCCACAAGGGGTATCGATGTCGGCGCGAAATATGAGATATACTGCATCATCAACGATCTTGTGGCGGCTGGGAAATCCGTGGTCATGATCTCCTCCGAACTGCCGGAAGTGCTCGGCATGAGCGACAGGATCTATATCATGAACGCGGCAAAGATCGTCGGCGAACTGAATGCCGAAGAGGCAACGCAGGAACTGATCATGAGCAGTATCTTAAAATCGGGAGAGGGGGCATAAGAGATGGAAAAAATAAAAATAACTGATATATTAAAAAAATATACCATGGTCATCGCCCTGATCCTGGTGATCATCTTTTTCCAGATAGGGACGGAGGGAAAAATCCTGTTCGCGCAGAACATCAATAACCTGATCTCCCAGAACGCCTACGTTTTCGTGCTGGCAACCGGTATGCTGCTCTGTATCCTGACGGGAGGCAACATCGACCTTTCGGTCGGCTCCGTTGTCTGCTTTGTGGGCGGCATCGGCGCAGTTATGATGGCAGGCGGGACAAATATGATCCTGGCAGTCATTGTGATGCTGGTCATTGGCCTTCTGGTAGGCATGTTCCAGGGATTCTGGATCGCCTATATCAAGGTGCCGCCGTTTATCGCGACACTGGCGGGCATGTATGCGTTCAGGGGACTGTCGAACGTCGTGCTGCAGGGGTATGCGGTCTCTGTCACGGACACGGCTTTCCTGAATATTTTCGGCGGCGGCGCAGAATGCTATGTTCCGGATTTTTTCGGCGGCGAGAACATGAATATGACCTGTCTGATCGCAGGCGTGCTGATCGCGGCAATTTATATTCTGATCACATTGAAGAACAGGGTTTCCAGAAAGAAAAAAGGATATGAGACGGGCTCCCTGACCGGGGAACTGGTAAAGGTTGTCATTATCAGTGCCCTGATCATCTGGCTGTTTTATAAGCTGGCAAACTTCAGGGGGATTTCGGCGGCGCTGATCTGGATCGCGCTGATCCTGCTGATCTATTCTTATATCACAAAAAAGACGACGATCGGCCGTTATCTGTACGCAGTGGGCGGCAACGAAAAGGCGACAAGGCTTTCCGGTGTCAACACAAAAAAGGTTTATTTCTTCGCATATGCGAATATGGGGCTTTTAGCGGGCCTTGCGGGTATCCTGACGATCGCGAGGGCGGCTTCCGCACAGCCTACTTACGGGCAGGGCTATGAGATGGACGCGATCGCGGCCTGCTTTATCGGCGGCGCTTCGGCTTACGGCGGCGTGGGTTCTGTCATGGGTATGGTAGTCGGCGCGACACTGATGGGCGTGATCAACCAGGGTATGAGTATCATGGGTATCAACGCGAACTATCAGAGTGTGGTAAAAGGACTGGTTCTTCTGATCGCTATCATCTTTGACGTCATGTCCAAGAAGGAAAAGAAATAAGGAGGGG
>JAETSN010000039.1 GCA_021769625.1 [Clostridium] symbiosum
AGCACTTTGCTCCCCCGTTCTCCCGGCCAAGCTAAACTTGGCTTTTTCCTTTTTTACTGCTTTCTTAGGTTTGTCTGTTCGTCTTTTTTCTTTCTCTGAAATCATTCCGCTGCTCCCCGGGCTTACCCGGTTTCCGCCTCGCGCACACCTTACGGCTCCGCGCTCCGCTTCCTTCGCAGCTTCGGAATTTTTCAGGGCTGCATTACTGTTTATTTGTCAAGGTCCTCTGTGCTTTTTAAGACAGATTTCTTATCCTCTCTGCTTCAGCAACTTTGATATCTTATCATACCATTTTTGCCGTGTCAAGCACTTTTTCTACTTTTTTACATTTTTTCTCCACAAAATAAGTAGCCATCGCTTAAGCGGTGGAATTCTAATATAGCATATTGTATTTTTAATGTCAACAACAAATTTCCGCTATAACATCAAAATTAAACTATATTTAGAATATAATAGGAAGTGCTGTCATCAACACTTCCTCACCTTATCTGGTAAAGAAAACGGAGAAAGAGGGATTTGAACCCTCGCGCCGGTCACCCGACCTACACCCTTAGCAGGGGCGCCTCTTCGGCCTCTTGAGTATTTCTCCTTAATCCGAACTACGTCTCTACCAATATATGATTACATCCAATGTGAGAATGCAAAAGTAATTATACCCAAGGTATTGTTATTTGTCAACCATATTTTTCTATTAAAAAGCAGATTCCCTGAAACTCCTCCGGCTTTTCTTCGGGATGGGTTTCCTTAGAGCGGCGGGCATAAGCCCTTTTGATTTCTTTCTTATCTTCAGCGGCGTCTATATCCAAAACATCCCCTATGCGCTCCATCCGCCCTTATCGCTCCTGTTCTGTCATGCAATAAAAAACCACTTGTAAAAACGATATGCGCAAAAAAGGATCAATACTATTCCGGCAATGGCAAACGCCATATCAGTATTGATATAAAGCATTGCCAAAAACAGGATCAGCACCCCCACGCAGATCATGATGATCTTACATATACGTTTCCGCCCTTCTTTTTGACGCTCATCCCTGCTCTCCGCGTACTGCCTCCGCTTCACCAAATTCGTATATGCCGGATACAGGCGTCTGTACAACTGCAGGTTTTGTCCTTTACAGTTTTCTTCTCCAAGCTTCTCAAACTCGTACAAATCCCAGAAAAAGAGCGCCATCTCTTCTTTATTCCTGTATTCCAGCATCCCTTTTGCAATACTTTCCACCACGACAGGAGACCACATGATCTCCCGGAATGATTCCGACTGCAGGTATTCTTTCCAGTCTCCGCTGAGAAACGATCCCCCGTTTCCCCAAACATATATCTGTTTTCTCCAGCAGCTTTGAAAATATTCTATCTGCTCCGCCCTGGTCCATTCCTTTTGTATCTGTTCACGCTTTGTGCTTTCTAAATATGCGGGATGCAGCTTCCCGTATATCTGCAGGGCTTTTGCATTACAATTTCCTTCCTCCGGCATAACGACCGCATAAAGCCCGCAAAAAAACTGTAGTATCTCCTCTTTCTCCTGAAAATACTTTATGATCCCCTCTGCTATTGTTTCCATCACGGCAGGAGACCACATGATCTCCCGAAACGATCCCGACTGCAGATATCCTCTCCAGTTTTCATTCGGAAAATCTTCTCCCTGCCTCCATCTGAATATCTGCATTCTCCAGGAATTTTGAAAATTTTTTATTTTCTCCGCTTTGAGCCAATCCTTTTGAACCTCTTCAAGATCAAGTCCAAGCTCTTCATACTTGTTTCTTTCTTCCGATACGGATACATCTTCCTCCTTTTGCTCCGTCTCAAATGTTATCCGCTTTTCCCTTCTTTCCCCATGTGAGGCATACTTCAGGGCATTCTGATACGCCTCATAAAGCTTCTGAAATTCCTCCGGTTTTTCTTCAGGATGAATCTCCTTAGACAGACGGGCGTAGGCTCTCTTGATCTCCCTTGCGTCCTTTGTTGCCTCTATCTGCAAAATATCCCATATTCGATCCATCTGCCCTCATTACTCCTGACGTTTTTTTCCTTCCAGAAAATCAAAGACCGCTTCCGCCTCTTTCAGGCAGTTGGCTATCACCTGATCGTTCTGGGTACTCATTGCCATATGGAGTTTCCCCATTACACTTTCCACCGCGCGCCGTCTTTCTCCCACCGACTGTACAAAAAGGCGTTCTCCCCTTGCCAGTGCCAGTTTTGTCCGGATGCCTCCCGGAGGCGCCAGCTTATAACTTTTCATTTCCTCCACGCGTCGCTTCAGCTCTTCCTCCTTTAATCTGAACTGGTCGCTCGACAATACTGCCTGCTTTTTTGTCCCTTTATCCAGATCGGTGACCTCCACCAGCAATATCCCATTGATATCATAGGTAAAACATACCTCCACTCTGTTTTCCCCTTTTTTCTTTCTCGGGACACTTATCCTGACCTCCCCGAGATAGATATTCTCCCTGCAGTAATAGCCCTCTCCCTGATATACTTTCATTATCATTTCATCCTGGTATGCCGATGCGTTGGTATAAAATCCCTTTTTGGAAGACGGCAGGATACTGTTTCTCTCGATGATCGGTGACATGATAGGATTCTGATGATCCATCGGATTCACCACGTTTATTCCCAGCGTAAACGGGCATGTGTCTGTCAGCACCAGTTCGCGGAGTTCCTCCTTCCGCTCCTTGATCCCCGCATAGATTCCCGCTCCCATTCCCACGATCTCATCCGGGGAAGCCGCCGCATGGGCCTCTTTTCCGAACGCAGTCAGCAAAAAGAACCCGACCACCGGCATTTTGGAGGAGCCTCCCACCAAAATGATCTCATCCATGTCCTCCATCCTTCTGCCGCTGTCGCTCAGCACACGGGTTATCACCTGCGCCGCCCTGTCAAACATATCCTGTCCCAGCTTTGCCAGCCTTACGTTATCCAGCGTCACCTTTTTTTCTCCGTGCAGCTCAAACGTATACGTAACCTCTTTTAAAACGCTAAGTTCTCTTTTACACTCTTCTGCATGCTGCAAAAGAGATGCCTTTTCTCCGGCAGTCAGTTCGTGATAGGAAATCTGATACTGTTCACAAAAATAGCGGGCTATCTTTTCATCGAAATCATCTCCACCCAAATGATTATCCCCGCTGACTGCAATGATCTCGATCACATTGTCAAAATAATCCACAACAGAAACATCCAGCGTTCCTCCGCCGAAATCAAAAACAAGGAAACTGCCCTCGTCTTTTCCGCCCAGACGGCTTGCCGTCAATGCGGCCGCAGACGGTTCGTTGATCAGCCTCTCCACCTTAAGTCCTGCCAGCTCCCCTGCCTCCTTTGTGGCATACCGCTGATTATCATTAAAATAAGCCGGTACACTGATGACCGCCTCCGTCACCTCTTCCCCCAGAAACCGCTCCGCATCTTCTTTCAGCTGACGCAGGACAAAAGATGAAAGTTCCTGTGGGGTAAACTTACGTCCTGACAGTTCATAAACCTTACTGGTCCCCATATGTCTTTTGAAAGATGCCGCCGTAGCCTCCGGATGTGTGACCATCCTTTCCTTTGCAACCGCGCCGACATAGATGCTCCCGTCCTCCCCCACACTGACCGCACTGGGCGTCAGCGTCTTTCCGAAAGAATTGGGAATCAGCACAGTATATCCATCCTGAAACACACACACCAGACTGTTTGTTGTACCAAGATCAATTCCTATGATTGCCATATCTACATCTCCTGTTTCGCCGCATACCACTATTTCCAGGCTTTTATGCACTGCAGCCTCAGCTTTTTATCGTATCAATCCTCTGACACTTTCTCATACAGATCATTTCCCTCTGCATCCATCACAACGATCACCGGAAAATCCTCCACTTCCAGTTTTCTGACAGCCTCCGTTCCCAGATCCTCATAGGCCACCACTTCCGAAGCTTTGATGGCCTTTGACAAAAGCGCCCCCGCACCGCCGATAGCGGCAAAATAAACGCAGCCGTTTCTCACAACAGCTTCCTTCACCTCTCTGCTCCTTCTTCCCTTTCCGATCATTCCCTTTAATCCCAGATCCAAAAGGGCAGGGGTATATTTATCCATTCTGCCTGAAGTGGTAGGGCCGGCAGAGCCGATCGGCCTTCCCTCCCTTGCCGGCGACGGGCCCAGATAATAGATAATATTATTTTTAAGTTCCATGGGAAGCGTTCCCTTCTCTGCAAGCGTCTCGCTCATCCGTTTGTGCGCCGCATCCCTCGCCGTATAGATCGTTCCGGTAATATATACAAAATCCCCGGCCTTCAGACTGCTTATCGTCTCCGCGTCCAACGGGGTATGAATATACTTTTCCATTTTTTCAAGCCTCCTCTGCAATCTCGTATTCAGCCAATGGCCGCATGCTCTGTGAACAGCTTTACATCTGTTGGCAGTCATATGCTGTGCAGCAGTTTTGTACTACCTGACAGCAGCGCACTATATTTCCGATATTATAGTACCCTCGCCACATGCCTGTTCACATGACAGCAGATGTTGACCGCCACCGGCAGCCCCGCGATATGTGTCGGATAAATATCAATATGTACCGCCAGTACAGTGGTATCACCGCCCAGACCTCCCGGGCCGATACCGGTCCTGTTTATCTTTTCCAGCAGTTCCTGTTCCATCTCTCTCACATACGGAATCTCCGAAAATTCCTGCACTGGTCTGGTCAGAGCCCGCTTTGCCAGAACCGCGCACTTTTCAAAAGTCCCGCCTACGCCTACACCCACCACCATAGGCGGGCAGGCATTGGGCCCCGCTTCCTTTACTGCAGTGAGAACAGCCTGCTTCACTCCCTCCATACCGTCCGCCGGCTTCAGCATAAACACCCTGCTCATATTTTCGCTGCCGAATCCTTTCGGGGCAACCGTGATCTTCACCTGATCCCCCGGTACGATCTGATAGTGGATGACCGCCGGCGTATTATCCCCGGTGTTTTCCCGGATCAGCGGATCTTTCACCACCGATTTTCTCAAATACCCCTCCTGATATCCCCGGCGAACCCCCTCGTTTATGGCGTCTTCAAGATATCCGCCCGAAAAATGCACATCCTGCCCTATCTCCATAAAAATAACTGCCATACCGGTATCCTGACAGATTGGGATCATATCTTCACCGGCTATCTGCATATTTTCACACAATTTCCCTAAAATGTGTCTTCCGATCCCGGCGGTCTCCGCCTCCCTCGCCTCTTCTATCGCCTGTTTCATGTCAGACGACAAAAAATAATTCGCCTCAATACACATCTCTTTGATCTGTTTCGTGATTTCCGTTGTCTCTATCGTTCTCATATAAGATCCTGTCCCGCCGATTTCAAACTCTCTTCCCTGTGCCCCTATTCTTCCGTGATCTCTTTTCTGATCTCTTCCAGTTCCGCATCCTCCGGCTTTCCCGGTTTCCATCCGATAACCTGCCCGTCGTCTTTATAACGCGGGATCAGATGCATATGAAAATGGAATACAGTCTGCCCGGCGGTCTCCTCGTTATTCTGAACCAGATTAAAGCCGTCGCAGTGCAGTTTCTCCCTGATCCGTCCCGCCATTTTTTTCGCCAGCACCATCACCTTTTCGGCCTGCTCGTCAGGCAGTTCAAAAAGATTTCTGTAATGGTCTTTCGGCAGGATCAACGCATGACCCCTTGTGGCAGGCCCCAGATCCAGGATCACCCTGAACGCCTCATCCTCATATAAGGTTTTTGCCGGAATTTCTCCAGCCGCAATTTTACAGAAAATACATGTCTCGTCTCTCATTTTTTATCCTCCGCTCCGATTTTACTTTATCTCTTATAACCCGCTCTGTTATCACAACATTGTTTTTGAAAACACAAAAAGCTGATCCAGCTGCCGAAGCAGCTTAAAATCTCCTTTCATCTTCATAACGCCGCTCATAAAACCTCTCTGGAAGGTCATCCTTCCATGTATGATATCGTTCATGGTCTCTTCCGTCATTTGAATTTCCACGTCCGCCTTTTCCTTCTGGTCATAACTGCATACCAGGTCGCCCTGTCCGATCTCAATATACAAGGGCAGCTTTTTCGTGTCAAAAGTGATCTTATAGCTTCCCCTGAAACCGGCGATCGGTTCAAAATGATCCCTTAACGCCTTCAGAAATTCCATCTGGTCATCCTCTTCGTTCCCTCCGAGCTTATCCCTGAAAATACTTGTCAGCTCTTTGATATCTTCTTTTGTTTTCTGGACATAACTGTCATCGGAAGCATACTGAGATAGCTGCTCCGCCTCCTTCGGCGTCAGATCCGTATTTTTTGTGATGGAAACAAACCGGTTTACCGCCTGATTGCTGGCAGGAAGCGCCATCAACTTTTTATTGATCGTCCGGTACATATCTTCCGCCTTCTTTTCTATCAGCATATCATATGCTTCGCTGTTCTCCAAAATAGCGATATCTTCAATATAACCGCATATTCCGCTGCAGGGGCGTCCGCCCAGGATCTCCCAGGCCGAAGCCATATTCAGCTCCCCGTCCCGCTCCCCGTAGGTTGTGGACATTACCACCGGGCACATATAAATCTTTGCGATCTTTTCCTTGTCCCCATAAAGCCAGCAGGAATCCAGAAACTGCATCATGTAGCCGCCTATGCCGTACCATTCCACAGTTGTCGCCAGAATAATACCGTCAGCGTCTTTCAGCGTCTGGGGCAGCATGGTTATACTGTTTTTCATATCATACAGCATATATTTTTCCACTGTGACATGAAGCTCATGAAAAACTTCCTCCATTTTTTCGATCACATAAAGTGTCGGATCATCGATCAAACCGCGCCCGCCATAATAAATGTTAATCTTCATCTATATCTCCTTTCCTCTCCGAAATCCTCTGTCAGCATATAAAAAGCCGTTAATAATATTCCGCCGAGCAGCCCGCCGATATGCGCCGCATTATTTACATTAGAAGCGCGAAGTCCCATATATCCCATATAACATATCATAAACGCCATCCTCCCTATCGTGATATCGCCGTACCTTCCTTTATGACGGACCACGATGACGAGCAGCGCTCCCACAATGCCGAATACGGCCCCGCTCGCTCCGATGGAATCAGCATAACTGCCTGTGAAAAACTCATATGCCGCATACAATAAAGATCCCGCTATTCCGCTGAAAAAATAGAGCAGCGCAAATTTCCATTTCCCGATATACTTTTCCACCAGTTCTCCGGCCAGATACAGCATCAGCATATTTCCCAGAAGATGATCCAGATCCGCATGGAGAAACATAGATGTGATAAGACGCCACCATTCCTGCCCTTTCAATATATACTGCAGGCTGAAGGCCCCCTCGCGGTATAACAGCTCCCTGCCAAACAAACTGATGATAAACAGAAAAATATTGATCGCAATAAATCCTGTTGTGGTGATTTTCTCTTTCCATATACATCGTTTCTTTTTATCCATTTCTTTATTTTACTGAATATCGCCGCAATTTACAAGAAGCATCTCACATATCCTGCAAGATGCCGTATCGATTTTTATCTGTAAATAAACTGTACCCTGCCAAAACCCACTTCATCTTCCGGCTCCAGCATCACTTTTTCATTCGGTTTCAGTCTCAGTCCGTTATGATAAGTACCGTTTGTTGAATTTAAATCCTGCATCCAGAGATGTTCCTCCTCCGAAAAAAATCTGGCATGCATTCTGCTCACGGATGAATCCGAAATAATGCAGCTCACCAGTGATCTGTCTTTTCCCACCACGCAGGGCAGTCCCTCCAAAGATACTTTCTGCTGTCTGAACTTTCCGATCCCATATAATTTTTTCTCCTGATCTTGTCTGATATCCATATAAACTGTCTTTTCTTCTTCTGCTTCTTCTGTTTCGCCATATTCCGCCCTGTACGGTGATATATCCTCTTCCCAATATACTTCATCCGCCTTCTCAGGCTCTGTTTCCGCCGCTTTTTCCCGTCTTTTCTTTATCCGTGCATAAAGTAAAAGTACCGTCAGCAAAACCGTCAATGCGCTGCCCGGCAAAATAAATTCCCGCATGATCCTTCCCATGAAAAAAGTAGCTGTTGCCGATGCTGCCCACAACAGGGTCAGCACTGTCGTAAGTCCCCTGTTCCCCGGCTTCTGCTCTGCTGCCGATTCACTTTCCCCCGTTATCTCTTCCATTATCGTCTCCTCCTCTTCCCGATCCTCCGTGACCGGATCCCTCTCGATCTCCCACTCCGTCTCCTCTTTTTTTATCTCTTCCTTCTCTTCCTCCAAAAAAGAATCCGGGTACATTCTTCCTGCACATATTTCTTCATAAAAGCGGTATACCGTATCCGTTAATTTCCTGTCTGCATAATCGATTTTCTCGACCAGAAACTCCGCAAAGCGCTCCCTCTCCTTTTCTGTCTCCTCCTTTTCCTTTCCCGGCATATATACAAATTCCCATTTCCGTTCTCCAAAATTCCAGAACAGGACTGTCGGTTCCAGGCAGATTCCGTCTCCCGGCAAAAACAGTTCCCTGCTCTGCTCTATCGCATCATGAAGCTGCCACATAAATGTCTGAAAGGCCTCTCTATCTATTACTTTTTCCATATATATGGTTTCCATACTCTGCATGCCCGAAATTTTATAGTAAAGATAAGTCTGCCCGTCCATCCTCCGCAATTCCATCTTTAAAAAACCTTCCGCCGCATTTTCCGTCAGCATACGCAAAGCAAAATCATTTTCCTCTCCCTCATAAGGGATCGTCAGATAATTGCATTGCAGATCATTCACAAATTCAATCCCCCGCATATTTTTCCATCCTCCTGCACATCCTGATAAATCCTACCGGATTGTTTCTCTCTGTCTCATATTCCGCCGAATAAGCAAATACGCCCAGATTTTCTTCCTTCACCAGACGGTTCAGTATCGTGTTTACCCTGCCGCTTATTCTCATTTTTGCCTTATCATCTGATATATAAAATTCTTTTTCCACAGCTCTGCTGAATAAAAGCTTTTTCTTTCCCGCAAGATCTCCCTTTTCCATCACTTTGCGGATCACCCTGGCCTCATCCGATTCCCTCTCCTCAGACACCCGCATCACGATTATCTTACAGTCCTGCTCTGCAATACATCTGTCATACAGAAAAAAACCCGCAAAGATCATAAAAAACATAGAAAACCATACCATCGGCATCAGCAAGGCCGCCTCCACTGTCATATATCCTTTTAATGTATTCTTTATCATAATCACACCCTTTCCATGGCCTGCACACTTTGGGTGCAGACCGATATTCTTTTCCTCAAACATGATTACATACGACCTGCCACAACATCCCGGCCGATAAAAAAGGAAGAAAAGGCAAAGTTGTTTTTCGATCTGCCCTTTTCCCTGCCAGCAATATCATGCCGCAGACACTGAGCAGGATCAGTCCCCCCATAACCGCCCCGAGCAGGGTTCCCGCACTAACCAGGTTCCCCAAAACCGCAAGAGCGGCCGCATCGCCGTAACCTATCTGTTCTTTTGTCAGAAAAGCGAGTAAAAACGCTGTCATTCCGGGCAGCATATTATACAATCTCTCTCTGGCCGGTATTTCTTCAAACACCAGAGACAGTCCTAAAAATAAAACGCCCGATACGACAAGCATTTTTACGGAAAGCCGTTTCTCCCTGATATCCTGTATACTGCACAAAACCAGAAAGATCATTATTCCTGTTATCTTTATCATCCTTATCATAAATCCCTCATCCTTTTCGCCGGATAGAAATACTTATCCGCCGCCGCACTTACTGCAGGCGCTTCTTCCGCCTGCTTCACTTAATTTCACTTCATAGATCGTCCGCTTTAGTCCTGAACATACCAGACTGGTATGATAGTTTGTTCCGTAATCCGTTATGTACCGGTTTTCACCCCCTGCCATATCATCGCACAGAGGGCACTCATGGTAGACCGCTCCGCTTTCATTTCTGGCGTTCTCCAGTTCACCTGACTGAATACTCCGGATACTGGGATTCAGGTAACTGCATTCCCGGTTTTTGTGATAGACCGTCCCGGTCTTTGTAATATAGACATAGATTTCGTCCTGCCCTTCCGCGTTCTGCCTATTCTCCGGTACATAGCCGATCCAGGCATGTCCGCAGTAATGGTTTTCTATTTCTTTTGATACCGGGGTGAGAGATGTGAACAGCGGATGAACGCGGTATTTGCAGCCAATGCTGATCACACCGGTTTCATCTGTCATGCTTTCCACCCAAAAGCCGCTCTTTCCGCCGCTGACTATCTTTTCCCAGACCGGATAATCCCCGAGATCTTTTACGATTTCCGCATTGCCAGACAGGGCGGCAAATACCGTCCCCATCCGGGCGGGATCTATTTCTTCTGAAGAAGCCGAAATATGTTCAGCCGCCTCTTTTAAATAGAAATATTTTGCCGCCCTTCTCCCTTCATCCCATAGGCTTTCCGCCACACTGCTGTGGATCCGATATACTTCTATGAGCGAAAGCACATTCATCAGCAGCATGATAAATACCGGCAGGATCAATGATGCCTCCACTGTCATCACCGCATTAAGTTTTTTCCCGATGTCGCTTTTTTTTGCTTCCTTCATTTGTGAATCCCGCCTCAAAGATAACCTTTTTTGAAACTGAGAAAAGGGCAGATAACAACAGCTTTTTGTTTATTGGGGAATTTTGATGAAAATATGAGCCTTTGCCCGGAGAGATTTTTATATGATTTTTATAGTATATTTTCACGTATTTTATCACAAAAAGCTGCTGTTATCCGCCCTTTTCTCCATTTTTAATAGTAATACGCCCTGAGAAAAGAACATTTTCCGCCGCTGTCATCTTTAAACTCTGCTGCCGCCCGAAATCCGCTGACACAGCCGTCCATACGGAAATTTTCATTATAGGCCGTCTTCCTGATATCCATCTCCATGACATCCATCATGGAAAACAATAATTCATTTTCTTTTTTTGTGAGAATAAACATGGACAGATACTGCTGATAGCTTAATCCTCTTGATGAATCTTTAGAAACAGCACTTCCCTTAAAATCCAAAATGCTTCCAAGACTTGTCTGCCAGTCCGATGCAGATTTTAAAACCGGCACTTTTCCGCCCGATAATAAAAGTTTTACGTCCTGAACACTTTCTATATAGGCCCAGGCAAAAAGAATGGATGTCTCCAGCAGCGGCTGCAGATAGGGTGCTACCGTCACCGCCGCAACGGATGCCGCCATCGCGGATATTTCTGCCCTTTTTGCCGCATCTCCATACAGATACGCCGCATTGGCGGCTTCCCGGAACAGCAGCAGTTTATTCACCACCGCTTTCAGGTTTTCCATATCCGTCCCTTTTCCCTCAAGCAGATATTCCACCTGATAGTCCAGTCCCGCGTTCTCTTTCTCCTGTCCGAAATATCCGAACTTCTGAAAAATATAGGCATCCAGAAGGACTTTTTCTTTCGCTTCTGTAAAAGCGCCGTCCTTCTCCATCCTTTCCTGCAATACCCCCGTTCCCCGCAAGATGTCCTGACGATAGGACAGATATTCCTCCAGCGAAACCCCCTTGCTGGAAATCTCTGCGGGATCGCTGATCACAAGACTCAGGATTCCTTTATTTCTCAATTCATTTACATAGGCCGCAGGATTTTCGATCGGGACCTCTTCTTCCTCTTCTATCATCTCTGTTTTTCCGGTTTCCAGATAATATCTCTTTTTCGTCACTTTTCTTACCGGCGGCGGCTCGCTTGCAAGTCTTTTTTCATTTTCGTCCCGCTGTCTCAACAGCGCATCCTCCGATATCTGCTCCCGCCCGTCCGCCCCGAATTCCGTAAACAGATTCTCCAGCGCATCCAGCCCGAAATAGTTTTCCTCATATTCCACTATCTGCCGTTTCAAAACCTGCCCTCCCTGGTCCGCGGCGATCTCCGCATCCTGGATCCCGATGAGCTCCAGTCCTGCATCCGTCAGATTTGTATTTCGCAGATTTCTATCCGCATAGCCTTTTACATGTTCACCGATGGCTTCCACCGCCGGATGGCTGCTGCCATAGGAAGTGTCTATAAAAAACAGATCATACTGTTTTAACAGTTCCTGATGATATTCCGCCAGAGCCGACCATCCCGCCGTATCAAGTGCAAGTTCTTCCTCCATACGTATTGTATTTTTCCTGACTCCCGCGATCAGCACCATGATGACCGACAGTAAGGCCGTGAGAGAAAGCGCCAGATAAATCGTCAGATATGCTTTTGTTTTCATATCAGATACTGCTGCTTTGAGACGAGATCTTTTCAAAGATATTATTGACTATCTGGGTTAACTGTGTCTTGAAGATAATGACAAGGCCGATCAGCACCACGATGATCAGAATAACCTCCACGGTTCCCATCCCGTCCTCTTCCTTCCAAAAATTTTTTAATGTCTTTTTCGTCATTTTCCTTACCTCCTTTTTCTTTTTTTATCTGCTTAAAATGTCATAAACGCCGGCAGCAGGATCATCAGCATCACGACACAGAGCATCATCATCATGGGAAGCAGCAGTTTCGTCCCCGCTTCCTCCCCTGCCTTTCTTGCGGCATTTTTTCTCTCTTCAAATGCCAGCCTGCTTTCCTCTTTTAACAGCGGCCCTAACTTTGTACTCCCTTTCCTCAAATTCTGGGTGAGCAATGCGGAAAATTTACTGTAAAGCTGTATGCCGCATCTCTTGCCAAAGCGCTCATAGGCGGACATTTCAGATATTCCGCTCTTCATTTCCTTTCCAGCTATCTGCATCTCCTCATACGCATGATTTCTTTTTCCGCCGGACTTTCTTTTTTCATAATCGACACAGATCTTCTCCCATGCCGTTCTGACTGTCATGCCCGCTCCCAGATAGATCGACAGCTTGCTGACCACTTCCGGATAGGCAAGGCGCATCTGAATATCCCGTTTTTTCTTTTCCTTATCGAGATCTCCATCTTTCAGAAAATACACCGCCGCTGCCGCACATAATGTCAGAAAAAGCACCGTGACCCAGGTTTTACTTTTCAGACTTTCCCATCGCAGTTTCCTCCCTTCCAGTTCCGATGGCAGCAGCAGTATTTCCTGCTCTCTGCTTTGTTCCTCCCCCTTCTGTACTGATTCAAGAAGCCTTTGTTCCTCCGCCTTTTCCTCTGTCAGCGTCTCCGGATATATCTGTATATAAAACAGATACTCCGCCCGGAAATCTTCATAGGTAAAGATCGCGTTCAGTCCTGTCGCCGCTCCTTCCTGCGGAATTTCTGCCTTCTGCAATTTTCCTTCCGAATCAATATAACGGTAATTCAGACTTTCCCACTCGATCCGAAAGGGATATCCCTGCATCTCTGATACCAGACATAAGTCCCTGTCCACATGCTCCAGAGAACCGTTCTCCCCGCATACAGCCTTTTCCAGTTCTTTCACTGCCTCTTCATACAGTTCCTCAAGCTGTTCTTTACTGTAAAGCCTCCTGTTTACCTCCAGAACCATTTCATGCTCCGCCCTGTCATCTACCGTTACTTTTACCGGTATTTTCTGCGTATTTCCATTATAGCCCTGCCGGCAGATCCGATTATCCTTTATCGGCGGCTGCATCATTTCCGATAGGAACAGTCCGGCCGCGAGAAAAACGCCCAATATCATGATCAGCATAGACAACCGTATTTTCTGTATGTAAAACTCTCTTGCCTTTTCCTTTCCGGAGAACGGATAAAGCCTTTCCATATCTTCTTTCACCCGTCCGGAAAACAGCCTGCCGCTCTTATCCTTTTCTATAAACCGGATATATATTTTTTCTGCCGCTCTATATAAAAAATCCTTTTTCATATGTCTGTCGCTTTCTTTTATCTGTTATTTTTATCTGCTGTCTTTATCTGTTATCTCTGTTCGTTTTACTGTCTTAAACCTCACATCTTTTCTTTTATTTTGTCCGATCTTCCACACAGCATATGAAAATCTTCCTCCTGTATTTATCCGAAAAATTCCTGCATATTTCAAAGAACCACAACTTTCGCACCAGACACGGAAAAAGGATTTTTTATCAAAATTAATTCAAACCTGTATCTGCGTTATTTTCATTCCCAGCATATAAGCCGTCACATAGACAGCCAGACACATCGTCATAACTGCTCTTCCGGCCGGCGTTGTGTACAGCGGATCAAAATATCCGCCGGAAGCTATGCTCACATAACATATGATCACAAACGGGATCACCGACATAATATTCTGCTCAAACTTCTTCGCGGAGATCAGCACCTGGATTTCTTTTTCCACCTCTATCTTTTCTCCGATCATCCCTGCCGTCTCATAAATGATCTCGGTCAGATTGCCGCTGCTTCTCTT
Source organism: [Clostridium] symbiosum (assembly GCA_021769625.1). GTDB lineage: Bacteria > Bacillota > Clostridia > Lachnospirales > Lachnospiraceae > 1XD8-76. The sequence continues at coordinate 14,269 of JAETSN010000039.1, forward strand.
GGCGATATAAAACACATCCGCAAACTCCTGTATTTCTTCCAATCCGGCTCTTTGCGCAAACTGTTCCGTCAGCGTTTCAATGCTGATCCCGTTTGCAAGGCCCTGCACGATCTTATATAGTTCCTGATAGATCAGGGACTCCTTTCCGTGCAGCATCTTCATTTCCTGAAGAGTTTCCCGAAAAGCATTTTCCACGGCATATCCGGCACGCAGATTTGCCCCGATCGACAGGATCGCATCCTTAAACTCATTCCGAAGCTGTTCCTTTTTTCGTTTTTCTTTCCTTTTTTCCATCGCCGTAAGATAAAATATCCCGACGGGAAGCATAAAAGGAATGGCTTTGAAAGATTTATAAAAAAACAATCCGAAAAATGCGATCACACCCGCCGCCTGCAGCGTAGCGCTTATTTTATCCCCTTTGGTAAAGCTGCTCTCTGATCCATATATCTTTCTACACCAACGGAATACCCGCCGCCTGCAATTTTGCCACATTTTCAAGTTCCCTCTCTTTTTCCAGCCTTTCGCTTTCATAGTGATATACAAAGATCGGCCTCAGCCTGATCTCCTGTTTCTCATAACCGCAGACCTCCGTGATCTCCAGCACTTTTCTGCTTTTATCCCGCATCCTGCCCAGATGTATGATGATATCCAGTGCCGAGGCGATCTGCTGTCTGATCGCCGCCACCGGCAGATCCATTCCCATCAGCACCATCGTCTCAAGCCTGCTGAGCATATCCGATGCACTGTTGGCATGTCCTGTCGAAAGTGAACCGTCATGTCCCGTGTTCATCGCCTGCAGCAGATCTACCGCTTCCGCTCCCCTGACCTCTCCGACCACGATCCTGTCCGGCCTCATGCGGAGCGCAGTTTTGATCAGATCCCGTATCGTGACCGGAAGACAGCCTTCCGCGTTGGCGTTCCTCGTCTCGAGGCGCACCAGGTTTTTTACGGATACCAACTGCAGTTCCGCGCTGTCCTCGATCGTGATCACCCTCTCCTCAGGGGGAATAAAATTTGACAGCGCGTTCAAAAATGTGGTCTTCCCGGAGCCCGTCCCCCCGCTGATCAGAATATTATAGCCTCCCAGCACCAGTTTTTTCAGGAACCGGCTGTGATCCTCCTCCAGTGCGCCGAGTTTTATCAGTTTTTCCATATCCATCGGTCTTTCCGGAAATTTCCGAATCGTGACGATCGGACCGTTCAACGCGATCGGTTTCAGCACCACATTCACCCTGGAACCGTTCGTCAGTCTGGCATCCACGATCGGAGAAGCTTCGTTTACCACCCTGTTGCAGCATGCTGTTATCTGCTGAATGATATTATTCAGTTTTTCTTCCGACTCAAAACCGTTTTCCCAGCGGGAGAGTTTCCCATCCTGCTCGATAAAAATATCATCCTTCCCGTTTATCATGATCTCGGTTATCCGCGGATCTTCTATCAGTTCCTGCAAAATATCGAGCTGCCTCATAGCCCTGAAGATCTCTTTCCGCATATGTTCTTTTTCTTCCAGCCACATTCTCTGTTTGAAAGACCTGATCCGTATCTTCTCATCGATGATCTCCAGCAGCTCCTCCTCATCCAGTTCTTTTGAAAAATCAAGTTCCTGCAGCAGCTCCCTTTGCAGATCCCTCTTGATCTCCTGATAAATCTCTCTTCTCGTTTTTCTGTTTTCCATTTCTGTTTCCTTTCTTTTTCCTTATAAAAGACCGTCTTCCCTCAACTGCTTCTCCACATAGTCCGCCAAAGCGCCGTGGCTTAAATGTTCCATGTCGAGCGGCAGATTCTTAAAGACCGGCAGTCTGCATTTCTCCGTTTTTTTGAGGATCCCGCTGCAGGCTTCCTGTTCCAGCATCAGTTCATACTGCGCCAGTTTCGCCTTCGCCATGCGGTCATCCCTGATCAGCGTATAGATCTTATCGCACGTCTCCAGCAGGGGATATATCCCTCTCACCTGCTCCGTCAGATCCAGCACCACCGTCTCATAGCCTCCTGCCTTCACGATCTGCGTTATGATAAAGATCCATTCCTCCTCCTGAATGTCCCGGAAGTCTTCATAGGAATCCGCCGGGGGGATATAATAGAGACCGCCCATTTTCTGCACGATGCTTTCCAGCTTATAGACGAGCTTTTCTCTCGCACAGTCATAATAATAGAGAACATCCGACAGATTTCCCCCGAAACGCTTCCCAAGCAATATCTCAAAACCGGAAAAACATTCAAAATTCAGATACAGTGTTTTCTTTCTTTTTGCCAGCAGCTGTCCCGCGGTCAGCGCAAACGTTGTCTGCATACAGCAGTGCAGCGGCGAGTATACGCCGATCAGCCGGAAGGCCGCTCTTTTACTGCTCTTGAAGGGCACTATTTTTTCTCCCTCGCTGTATACCTTCATGATCTCCCGGTACAGCGCTCCGGCCGGCTGAAACTTATTTACCGCAGCCACATCTTCCGGCAGCGTCCCTTCCCCCTCCTGCAATACCAGGATCCTGTCGATCCCTTCTTTTTGCAGTTCCTTCTTATATTCCGGTTCGGAGATCAGCAGAAGAGCGACCTTATGATCATTGCAGAACTCCTGCAGGTTCTCGTTTTTTGTAAACCCGTGTATCTCAAAAGGCAATTCTTTCTTTTCCTGAAACAATGCGACCAGCTGGTTCGTATATCCCTTCTGTCCGTCGCAGATCGCCATGATCGGTTTTCCCATTTTTCCTCCTTATTCCTCATCCGCCCCTTTCCTTTTTCTGCAGTCCCTTGCTGTAAAGGCCGCCCTTTCCCCGGCTGTTTTCTCATATGAACCGGCATATGAAAGCGGCCGCCAAAAAAGAAGGCGCAAAATGAATCGCTGTTATTTTCTTTTTCTCTTTCCTTATTTTCTGAATGATCCACAGCAGAATGATCTCGCCCGCTGCGATAAAAAATGTATAAATGATAACCAAAACCGCTTGTTTTACCGGCAGACACACACCGGCCAGCAGAAGGAGCTTACAGTCTCCGGCTCCCAGACCTCCCATCCTGTAGATGGGCCACAGACAGAAAAAAAGAACGATCACCTCCGGCACTATGACCAGAATATCCGAAGGCATTTCATTGAAAAGATCTGTTGTTATCCTGAGTATCGCACCGACCCCCATCCCGCAAAACACCAGCCGGTTCGGTATGATGCCCTTTCTTATATCGGACCATGCCGCCAGCACAGCCACCCAGAGCAGTGCGATGCTCATACACATCGCACATAGTTTTCCCGCATCAAAACAAACTCATCACTCTCCCTTTTCTTCCGTAAATTTTTAAATCATTTGGGAAATAAATCAAAATAGAACGTCAGAAATATTTTTCAGAAATCTCCCGATATGGTTTGAAGTCCGAAAGGACTTTTGAAGTAATTCCGATTATATGAGGTTTTTTCCGGCTTGTCCAGACCTTTTTTCATAAAAAAATATTTTTGTGAAATCTCTATATCATATTCAGGATCTGCACTCCCAAAAGCAATAGAAACCCCGGAATTCCGAGAAATCCGCATGTCAAAACGCTTAAGGGGTTCAGCGCAATAATAGAAACAATATTTTGCGCCAGAAAAAACTGATTCATGCCATAGATCAGAATCCCCCCCAAAACAGCCTGCACCAAAAAACGGAACACCATATTGGCTCTGCTCTTCAGCACTGCGATCAGCACCACAAAACTTGTCACCAGACCGATCATCCATTCCGTCTGTTCCATGCATCTCACCCCCTCCATACAATATATGCGGCTGTTTTTTTATTATGAATTCCAAATATATTTTACGAATTTCCGTTATCTGGAATAAATTTCCAAAGCCGGTCTATACTTATAATAGATTATTTTATGGAGGTAGCTGTATGAAATCTTTTTTCAGTCACACTACATATGCGGCTGATGAACCAGGACTTCTGGCAAAGGACAATGATGAAAAGCGTTTACTGAACGATCTGAAGCTGACCCGGACAGAACTGGAGATTGCCTATTCCGGCTTTGACAACGTGACAGATCCCGATCTGATAGACTGCTATATTTATAAAGTAAATGCGGTTTTAAAACGTTATAAATTTTTGATGGAAAAAGCGGCCGAGCTGAACATGATAAAGGCAGCGGATTTCACACCGCTGCCCGGAGAAGATCTTCAGGATTAAATTCAGGCCAGAAACCCTCTGTTGCCTGCGGGCTGCGCCACACTCTCCACAAGGGAGTTTTTACCGTAAGTCAGCCCCGCGTATATCTGCTGCGTATTATCCATGACCGGTTCGAAGGAACCGGTTTTTTCCAGTTCCAGATAAGCGTCCCGCAGCCGTCTTAAAATGTCCACAGGCTGCGAGAGCGGTCCTGCAGAAGAGGAAATGATGGCATTCGCCAGTTCTCTATGGATATACAGATACAATGCATAGAGCGCAGGCGCAGGTTCATACTTCATCTGAAGGGAACCGATCAGTTCCATCACACAGTCCTGCGCGCGGTGGATCTCCTGCACAAACTTCTTTTCCTGCTGCAGTTTCAGTGCCTCCTCCGCATCCTCCAGATATACCAGCGACATATCATAAAGGATCGTGATCATGGATATCTGATTAGCCTGAGCGATACGCCTTGCAAATTCTTTTTTCAATTCATCTTTCATACTTTGTATCGATACCCTCCTCCGACAATTCAATCGTCAGTAATCACCTGATACGGGAAGCCCGATCTGTTTTACAGATTGTGCGGCAGCGCTGAATCACTTCGTTCTTCAGCTTTACTGCAGCAGCTGCAGCACCTGGGCGGGACGTTCATTCGCCTGCGCCAGCACGGAGGTGCTTGCCTGAGAAAGGATCTGATAGGTAGAATATGTGGTATACTCCTCGGACATATCCGTATCCAGAATGCCGGAATATGCCGCCGTCATATTCTCATGGTTGATCTCATTGCTCTCCACAACAGATTCCAGCCTGTTCTGATAAGCGCCCAGTTTGCTGCGGACACCGGACAATCTGTCGATCGCCGCGCTCACTCTTTCTATCGTTTCCAGAGAATCCTCTTTTGTCCTTGTATTGATATTCGGAATACCGAGTCCCTGAATACCGACCTCCGGAATTTCCACATGCAGTTCCTGTCCTTCATTGGCGCCGACCTGGATCGTCATAGGACCGAAGCCGGTGATCTCCACCTTGACATTTCTTTTCGGATTTGTGGGATCAGCGGGATCTGGAGGCACGGAGCCCACGAATCCTTCTCTGACATCGATCTTTACCTCAAATCCGGAAGGTCCTTTCAACGTCACAACCGTTCCGTTCACATCGGCTATCGTCGCATCGATCGTATCTCCGTTCGGGCATACGATCGGAATCGTCTGATCGCTCACATTCGGTACCTGTACGGTATCTTCAAATCCATCCGGGAAAAGCGTGCCCGGCGCAGCCGGTTTTGTCGTATCATCAGGATCTGCCCGGACTTCCACCATCGGATTTGCAGCCACATCAGGCGTCTTAAATGCTTCCTCAACGAGGTTTCCCTTCACATCATACAATCTTGCATCGTTAAACAACCCCAGATCAAACTGGTAAACACCGCTGTCCACCCGCTCGTCATAGCCTGCGATCTTCACATTGATATTGTCCGTATAACCCTTCAGCTGAAACGATCCGTCCAGAAGCTTTTGTCCGTTAAACTCAAACGTCTCCGCCGTGCGCTGGATCTCCTCTTTCAGCTTCTGTACTTCCTCATCCACAAGTTCCCTGTCTCCGTCGGACAGTGTGCCTGTCGATCCTTTGATCGCAAGCTCGTTGATCCTCTGCAGCATATCGTGCATTTCCGAGAGCGCGCCGTCCACCGCTTTTATGATATTGACACCTGTGTCAGAATTATCCCTTGCCTGCATCAGCCCTTCCAGCTGGGCGCGCATCTTTCTGGACAAGGCGTATCCGGACGGATTGTCCTTTGACCTGTTGATCTTATAGCCGGAACTTAATTTTCCCGTGGACACGGACAGATTTTCATCGTTCTTATTCAGGGCGTTCACCGCCAGCATAGCCGTTGCGTTATAGTTAATTCTCATACTTCTTCCTTTCAGCTTTACAAATCCGTTTGTAACCTCTTAAATTTAAATTCAGATCCTTCTCATACTTTTATTTTCGGACAGTTTCCAGAAAAATCTTAGCAATTTGATAAAGTTCCCCGGCAGAAATTTCTTTTTGGCTGTCTTTTTTCCCTGCAGCTTCTCCTGTCCCTGTACTGTCCGCCGCTTTGAAAGAGGTTTCTTTCCTGCTGCGGCCTCCCCGCATGACGGTCATATCTTCCGCAGCAATTCCTGCATTTTGGAGTTTTTCCTGCACCTTTTTTGCCACATTGCCCAACAGTCCGACTCCCTCTTCCGTCTCCGCGAACAGGTTTCCTCTGATACTGATACCGGTTCCGGCGCCGTCTGTGCCGGCCTCTGTTTCACTGCTTTCCCCAAAAACCGCCTCCAGCCTGCCGTATTCCTCTGTCTCAATGGAAATCTCCGCCTGCGCCTGCCCGGTTCCCCTGCGCACGGTCAGATTCATCACCGTATAGCCTTCCTCCAGTTTCACCGGGATCTGATAACGGGACTCTCTGGCGAGCGCCGCCCTGAACCGGATCCCCCTGCAGATCTGCTGCATATCCCGGATATCCAGTTCCCGCACGCCTTCCTGATCCTTTGCCCCGCGAAGGATCTCTTCTGTCTGCTGTGCAAAAACTTCCATGCCTTCCTGCAGGGAGGCTTCCTCCCCCACCGACTCCTGAAGATGCATCACATAGCCTTCCAGCCTGCTGCCCTCTGCCTCCAGTTCCTTCTCCTTTGCTGTCTCCTTTTCGTAATCCTCTATCTTCTGATAGATTCCCGCATCTTCCTGTAAAACAGCGGAAGCCTCCAGAAGATTTGAGACAGTGACCGGCTGATGCGTTTCCCTCAAAAAGTCAGCCGCTTCCTGTTCTCCCCGTCCTGCTTTTTGCCCCGTTTCCTCCAGCGCCTGCACAGTCTCTTCATAGCCTTCAGAATTTTCATAGGGCACCGCATTTATCTGGTCGATAATATTCTTTCCTCTCTGCAGGGCGTCCACACCGGAAAAGCTCTCATCGATCCTGTAATCCATATATCCCTTTTTGCCGCTGCGCACCGCCTTTAAGAGATTCTCCATCGTCAGCTGCGCTTCGCTCCCCAAAAGATATCCTTCCGCTTTTCCGTCCGACTTCTCCACCTGGCGGACGAGCCTGTAGATACCGATATAATTCTCCCTCTCTTCCGCTGTAATACCCCCGTTTCTGTCCAGCTTATGTAAGAAGCGTGCGAAATCTTCACTCTCCTCCACGAATTCGCCCTTTCGGGCTGTCAGATAGGCGTCCAGCTCCTCGATATCCGTATGCAGCACATCCACGCCGTCCCTGATCATCTGCAGCACCCTGCCGGGTTTCATATCACGGAACAGGTTCTGCACTTTCCGATCCACATCCATCGCCCGTTCCAGATTTTCCTCCGTGATCTCCAGCCGGTTATAGCCCAGTATGCGCACTGCCCTCCGATTCTCCTCGGAAGGCTCTTTATTCATATCCGTCAGGATATCGTCCACATTCCGGAAGGCTTTTTTGATCGAATCTCCGAGATCCGCCCGGACTTCGGTCTGCATCGTCTCATAGCGCTGCTTTGCGGCATCCTGCCTCGCCTTTTCACCGCCGGCCTTTTCAAGATCAGTCTGCAGCTCGCTTCCCTTTTCATAGAGCGCTTCCACGGTGAAGGAAATTTCCCTGCTCACCACATAGCCGAGCGCATAGGCGGGCATGCCGCGCAGTTCTTCTATCTTTCCAAACGCTTCTTCCGCCTGCGGGATCCCCTGTCCCATAAGCGCTTCCTCCGCCGCCTTCAGACGCTCAATGAGCTGCTCCATGGGGGCTGTATCGATCTGGAATCCGCTGCGCAGAAGTTTTATATTGGCTTCCACACTCATCCGCAGGCGCACTTCCTCAAGCTGCCTCCTTGCGGTCAGCAGTTCTCTGTTTTCATCGACGCGTTCCGGCGCTTTTTCTGCCGTCCCTCCGGCATCATCCGCCTCCGTTCTCTCTTTGCCGGATAACCCGGGCGTTCCTTCCTGATCCACCGTTTTCTGTCCTTCTATCAGATCTTTTAACGTGATCTCTTTTCCTTCGGGGCGCTCCGCAAGGGTCTGTTCCACTGTTTCGTCCGTGATGTCCTGCACCGCCTCATACAGATCCGCCGCTTCCTCGTATATGCCGATCTCCTGTGAAAGATCCGCCTGGGACGGCGCCTTCCCTTCGTAAGCCTGCATCCCGATCCTGTATTTCAGTTCCTCCTCCGGGATCCCTTCCCCGCCTTTTTCGAACCCTTTCAGCTTTTCATACAGCTGCAGATTCTCCTTTGTCAGCGGGATATCATGTCTTAATAAAAAGGCCGCATCCTCCCTGCTCTCTTCATTTTGGGGCAGTCCTGTCTCCCTGATCACTTTATCGATCTGCTCCCAGAAAGCTTTTCCCTCCCCGCTTTCCATATCCGGCAGATCCTGTTCTTTTAACCCCTGCCCGGCGCCCGCAGAATACTTCGCCCTGTACAGATTTTCCGGTGTGGGGTCCATCTGCTGATCCACCATATAGGCGATGGCCCCCTCTTCCAGACCGCTCCTCAGCGCTTCGGCATATGCGCTGTTTCCCAGGATCTGTTCCAGCGTTTCCTCTGACAGACTGTCCGTAAAGCCGTCGATGTCTCCGCCGCCCTTCGCCACGGCAACCTTGATCTGATCTAAAATGGTCACCATCGTTTCGATATCTATATCCGTGACATCATAGCCGTCCTCCAGCATTTCATTGAATTCATCCTGGGACATGGAATTGGACATCACCGCCATATACATCTTCTGCACATCCATATCCATCCCCGAAGCCTGCATGGAGATCTCTTCCGCTGTCAGACTCTCCTTTTTATAAGTGCCCTCTTTTTGTCCCCTGCCGTCCTGCTCCCCGATATTTACGGCGTAAGCGCCTGTCCGTTCAGCCTTCTTCGCCTCCTCCTGCACGCAGGAGGAACGCCTCTCTGCGGCGCCTCTCCCCTGTATATTCTGATCCTGCATTGGTTCAAACGTAATCTTCATACCCGCTCATCCTCTTCTTCCTTCTCACCTGATACATACACTCTCCGTCCGCGGCATTTTTCTGCATGGGGCTGCGCATTAATAAAGAGTGCATGCATCCGCATACACTCTTTATATCGTCAAACTCCCGTTTTCTCTGAAGGCTTTTATCTCCTGTCCGTCTTAAAACGCATAGATCAGCGCACTGTAAGGCGGCAGATCCAGAACGATGGAATAATCCTTAAAACAGCAGGCCTCTTTCTTTGCCGTGATCTCCGCCGGCACTTCCCCGCCGCTTCCGCCGAATCTTTCTTCCGTACTGTTGAGCAGCAGTTTATATTTCTTCTTCGCCGGCACGCCGACTCTGTATTTTTCCCACTTCATCGGCGTCATATTGATGATGAACAGCAGACGTTTCTTGTCGCTGTCGCATTTTCTGATAAAGCTGTAGGTGCTTCTGTCGCAGTCATCCGCATTCATCCACTCAAAGCCGCTCCAGTCCGCATCATTTTCCCACAGGCACGGATATTTCCGGTAAATATGAAGCAGCTCCTTCACATAGTCCTGCAGGCCTTTATTCAGCTTTTCTCCCAGCAGATACCAGTCAAGCTCCCTCGCTTCGCTCCACTCTCTCTCCTGCCCGAAATCCTGTCCCATAAACAGAAGCTTTTTCCCGTTATGCCCGAACATATAAGTATAGCCGTTCCGCAGGTTAGCGTACTTATCCACCTGATACCCCGGCATCTTATTCACCATGGAACATTTCAGATGCACTACCTCGTCATGGGAGAGGGGCAGGATATAACTCTCGCTGCTGTTGTAGGTCATGGCAAACGTCATGCTGTAGTGATTGTTTTTCCTGAAATAAGGATCCAGCTTCATATATTCACAGAAATCATGCATCCAGCCCATATTCCACTTAAAGGAGAAGCCCAGCCCTTCCCCGCTGATATCGCCGGTCACCATGGGCCATGCCGTGGACTCCTCGGCGATCGTCAAAAATCCCGGATAGGTCCCGCGCACCACGGAATTTAAATGTTTGAAGAACTCGATCGCCTCCAGGTTTTTATTTCCGCCGTAAATATTAGGCACCCACTGTCCGTCCCGTTTCCCGTAGTCCAGATAGAGCATGGAGGCCACCGCGTCCACGCGGATGCCGTCCACATGGTATTCCTTTAACCAGAACAACGCGTTGGCGATCAGGAAATTCTTCACTTCCGTCTTTCCGTAATTAAAAATCTTTGTTCCCCAGTCCGGATGCTCCCCAAGCCTTGGATCGGGATGTTCAAAAATACATTCCCCGTCAAATCTGCCCAGCCCATGCGCATCTGTCGCAAAATGGGCCGGCACCCAGTCCAGGATAACGCCGATCCCCGCCCTGTGGAATTTATTGACCAAATACATAAAGTCCGAAGGTTCCCCATGCCGGGACGTAGGTGCGTAATACCCGGTCACCTGATAGCCCCAGGAGCCGTCAAAGGGATATTCCGCAATCCCCATCAGCTCAATATGGGTGTATCCCATCTCTTTCATATAATCGCAGGCCCTGTCCGCGAACTCCCTGTAATTATAAAAGCCGTCCTCCGTTCCGTCGGGATGCTTCATCCAGGATCCGATATGGCACTCATAGATCGCCATCGGTTCTTTCTTCATATCCCTCTGGTCGCGTTTTCCCATCCAGATATTATCCGTCCATTTGAAATCCGAAAGATCCGTTGTTTTGGAAGCATTTCCGGGACGCATCTCCGCATAATTGGCAAAGGGATCCGCTTTATAAAGCTTACTCCCGCCGGAAGTAACGATCATAAACTTGTACATCTGATTTTTCTGTACGTTCGGAATAAAGCAGCTCCATATTCCGCCGCTCCCCAGCTTCTTCATCGGATTCGCCTTCTCATCCCAATCGTTGAACTCACCGATCACATAAATTTCTTTTGCATTGGGCGCCCATACGCCAAAGAAGTATCCCTTCTTTCCGTTCTCCTCGGAAGGATGGGCTCCCAGTTTCTTATAGATGTCGTAGTGTGTCCCCTGAGCAAACAGAAACTGATCCGCCTCGGATATAAATACTTTCTTTTCTTCCGGCCTTGTGTCCAGAGTGTTTTTCTTTTTTGCCATACCTTTCCCCTTCTCTTTCATAATTCTTTATCTGTGCTTCCCCTATGACAGAGAGTTCCCATCGGCATCTTTTTATGCATAATAGAAGAAATCTTCTTCCCTCAGCACGATCATATCTTCACTGTCATAGCGTTTACCGATCAATACATCAAAGAAATGCTTCGGCGTCTTTTTATCCGCATGCCGTATTGCTTCCTTTACAAGCCTGCGCACATCCGTTGTTGTGACGGAATGCTCCGCCGTCTGCATGTCCGCGATCCTGGTGTGGAGCGCCAGTACCCCCATTTCATCAATACCGTACTCCTTATCATAGGCGAACTTTTTACCGTAAGCCACCAGCGCATCGTCATTCAGCGCCTCAATATCGATCCGGGTATTAAAAGGATCTTTCAATACCGCATTGACCTCCAGTAAACTGTTTATCGCCGCCTTGGTATCCACCAGCATAACGATGATGCCCTTGCTCTCTGTCTGGAGTGCCTCCACCAGCGCTTCCGCCGTGCTGCAGTTCATACCGCCCGCATCCACCACGATCAGCGCGCCGTTTTTCAGCTTGTCAATGATATCCCCCGGGTTCTTCTTATTCAAAGCCCTGCCCGTGATCTTCGCCGCGCGGCCGGAGAAATTACTGTCGGACATCTGCAGATCCCGCACCAGATTTCTCGCAAAGTTCATTGCTCCGGCATCTTCCTCACCGGTGATCAGTACATTGCCCGTATAAGCGGCAAGGCTCATATTATCCAGAACATGGAGCAGCTGTCCTCTGGACTTCCGGCTGTGTACAAAAGCTTCAAACAGTTCTTTTTCTTCCGGGGAAAGCGGTCTGTCGTTCGGCGCCGGTCTCAGTTCTTCCGGCAGGTTCCGCTCTTCCGACTGTATCCGTCCCGCGGGCTGTCCCGGTTTTTCCGGCTCCGCCTCTTCCTGTCCGGTCTGCATTCTTCTTTCGTTCTCCCCTGCTGCCGGCTCTTTGGTTCCCTCTTCCATCCGGATATAATCGGGACCTGCCGCTTCCCCCTCTTCCGGCTCTTCGAAAACATCTTCCTCAGGCTGCTCTGTCCCCGCCTCTTTTAATGCAGCTTTTTCGGCCTCCTTCGCTTCCGCTTCTTTTGCCGTCTGTTCCAGTTCCCTGATCAGCGAATCTTTAGACGCCTCAAACTCAGCAAAAATATCCCCAGTCTTATCCAGCACGCTTTTCTGCACATTGTCCTTCAGCTGAGCTTCTTTATTTTTCTTCATCTGCTCCCATTCCTGCAGAATATCCTGAATGCTCATCTGACCGGTGATCTGTTTTTCAACTTTATCTTTTTCAGGTACAACGAGGGAAATCTGGCCGTCCGGCTCCTGAGAGAGCATCTCGTCAAACCCGGATTTCTGTACCGCAAAATCCGACGGGCGCATCACATCCTTCGGCGGCCTCAGCACACCCTGCCCCTGCACTGTCGGTACGATCACTTTCTTTACGCCGGAAGCGGAACTTTCCTCCTCATAAACCGGGCCTCTTTCCGGTTCTTTTTTCGGCGCCTCTTCCGGTTCCCTGACCTCCTCTATTTCCATATCCTCCGATATGGCTCTTATCTCCGGATGGGAAACCGCCGCCGACAGATCCGTTGTATTCGGATCCTCAAAAAACACCTCTTCCATATCCGGCACGGGCGGTATTTCCTGTGTTTCCTCCAGCATCGGCGCCATCAGGCTTTTTGTAATACGGTCCGTCTCTGTCTCATCTTCCTCTTCGGGCGTCTCCTGAATGAAGATCTCCCCTGTATCGTTTATGACCTCTTCCTCATCCCCGTCATAGAGCGCGTCCGCACTTTCCTCTTCCTCCGGTATCTCCTGATTATAGGATACGCCCTCTTCGCCCTCCTGTCCATATACAAAATCACTGTTTTGACTATCCGGCAAGACCGGATCCGTCCCCTCCCAGAGCGGGGCGCCGCCCTCATCCTCCATCAGGCGCTTCATATCCTTCGCCAGTTCTTTTTGCAGGTTTATCGTATTATAGGGGCTGTTATCCAGGATCTTCACCTGTATATCCGCAAGATCCTCCACCGGCAGCCGCACTGTAGGTGCTTCCGATACGCTTCTCCCCTCGTTTTCCTTTACAATGGCAGCATCCAGATTGGGAATGACCCGGGTATCGCCCTGCTCGATCTCCACCTGTTTTACCCCGTCGTAAAGAGCCTGCTGCTTTGGTGTCAGGGGTTCATGCAGCATCTTCAGCTCCATCGCTTTCCGTACATATCTGCCCTCTCCGAACCAGAGGATCATCTCGTCGCACTCTTCCACACATTTTGTGCCGAAACCGATCTTATGATACAGATAAGCCAGTTCATATCCCCAGCGGTCTATATATTCTTCCTCTTTCAGCTTCTCCAGTACCTTGATCTGCTCCTCAAGGCTGACTTCCTGCGCCGCATACACTTTATAGAGCAGGATATATCTTCTGCTGTCATCCGGCGCGACCTGACAGAATTCCTTGTAATACTCCCACGCATTTACCACATCCCCCAGCTTCAGACAGAGCTCTGTCAGTGCAAAAACGATCATCCTGCTTCCCGGCCGCTTCTCATAAGCCATTTCAAGGATCGTCTTGCTGTCCTCATAGCGACGGACCATTTTATATACGTCGCTGATCATGCAGAGCATTTTTACGCTCTTTACCCTGCGCCAGTCAATGGTATCCGCTATATCGGCCGCTTCCCGGTAATTTCTCTCTTCTACTAAAGTTCTGATTTCTTCCGATCTTATCTTATATTCCTGTTTATCCAAAGGTACCCACCTCAAACTTCATCTTACAACAAACCACTGCAATATCAAATTATTTCCTAACTTAAAAGTGTACCATAGGTTTTGTTATAAGTCAAAGTGATATATACTAAATATTGTGTTTGGATGCGCGGACGCCGGAGCCCAATAAATTGGAAAGCTTTGCGAAATCCCCGAGGGAAAGTTTTTCCCCGCGGATGGTTTCCGGAATCTGCAGTTTTTGCAGGGCATTCGCGATATTTTCTTTGGTCAGTCCCGGAAGGGCGGCGCCCATGAGGGCGTTGGGGAGCATCTTGCGGCGCTGGTTGAAGGCGGCGCGGATCAGGTCAAACATGAACTTTTCATCCTGCACTTCTACCGGAGGGGTTTCATGACTTTTCAGATGGATCACGGCACTGCCCACGGTGGGTCTCGGCATAAAGCAATTGGGCGGGACATTGGCGGCTATTTCAGGCTCGGCGTAATACTGCACCGCGAGCGAAAGGGCGCCGTAATCCTTTGTGCCGGGTTTTGCCTGCATGCGCTGTGCCACTTCCTTTTGCACCATGACCGTGATGCCGGATAATGGTACATCGTTTTCAAACAATCCCATAATGATCGGCGTTGTAATGTAATAAGGCAGGTTTGCCACCACTTTCAGTGGCTTCCCCACCGCATAGTTCTCCGCCAGTTCCCTGATATCCAGCTTTAAGATATCCCCCTGTATCACCGTAACATTTTCATAGGAGGCAAGGGTTTCCTCCAGAATGGGGATCAGCGCCTTATCGATCTCCACCGCGATCACACTGCCCGCGTTTTCGGCCAGATACTGCGTCATCGTGCCGATCCCCGGCCCGATCTCCAGCACACAGTCTTCCGGCCCGATCCCGGCTGCCGATATGATCCGCTCTAAAACAGAAGTGTCGATCAGAAAATTCTGTCCGAACTTTTTCTGAAAATGAAACTGATATTTTTGCAGTATCGCTATTGTATTCTGCGGAATTCCCAATGTTGCCATGCTTTCTTCCCTTCTGCCTTCTGCGTTTCCTTTCCCTGTGTGATATTTGTTTCCACATATGATATCTGTATTTCCGCTTTCAGCCTTACAGTCCATCCCGCGCGGTATCTGCTCCAAAATCCTCGTTTCCCATAAACAGCCGCTTCGCGTTTTTCTCCGTTGCCGCAGTCACTTCCTCCGCGGAAATCCCCTTGATCTCTGCGATCTTCTCCGCCACAAAGGGCAGATACAGGGAACAGTTCCGTTTTCCCCTGTAGGGAACCGGCGCAAGATAAGGGCTGTCCGTTTCCAGCAGGATCGAATCCAGCGGCACATACTCCACGCACTCCCGCAGTTTCTTTGCGTTCTGGAATGTCACCACACCGCCTACCCCGATCAGATAACCCATATCCAGGAATTCCCTTGCGCTCTCCTTTGTATAGGAAAAACAGTGAATGACGCCCCGCTTTTCCACCGCTTTCTCCGCCTTCATGATATCCAGCGTATCCTTCGCCGCATCCCGGGAGTGGATGACCACCGGGAGGGAGGTCTCGTTCGCCAGCGCAAGCTGTCTGACAAACCATTTTTTCTGTATTTTCCTCCCCACATTATCCCAGTGATAATCCAGCCCGATCTCACCCACTGCCAGAACCTTCTCATGTCCGCACTGTTTTTTCAGCCACGAAAAATTTTCTTCGTCCAACTCTCCCGTATCGCTGGGGTGTATTCCCACTGCCGCGAAAACAAAGGGGTATTTCTCCGCCAGTACAAGCGTTGTGCGGACTGAAGGAAGGTCCGATGATATATTCATCACATAGTCTATCCCCCGCTGCCGCATCCCGGCGAGCAGCTCGTCCCTGTCCGCATCAAAGGCTTCATCATCATAGTGCGCATGGCTTTCAAATATCATCTTTCTCTCCTGTCCCGGTCTCCGTCATATTTTTTTCTATTTTTTGTAAAAAAACACTTGCATTCTTAAAAACATTATACTATAATCATTCTTGCGTTGTAAATTATAACCTTTTATATTTGTTCGGGCCATTAGCTCAGTTGGTAGAGCAGTAGACTCTTAATCTATTTGTCCAGGGTTCGAGTCCCTGATGGCCCATGAAGCACTGTTTCTGTAACGATTGTTGTGGGGGCGGTGTTTTTCTTTGTATTTTTTTTAAAACATCCCGGAAATTTCACCCCCCCACTAGACAATTTTCCCTTAAAGTGATAAATTAACAGATGGCAGAAGATTATTCTTTCGCCTAAAATCACAGAGAGAGAGGGAGACTCGAGATGGCAAAAAAAACATGGTCTGTAACAACAGACGAAGGTACTTTTTCAGTTGATCTGAAGGGCAGTAAAGTCAGCATTAACGGTGCCCCCCCAGAGAGATTAAACAGATTCGCAAAGAAAACACATTTTATCGATACGGAATACACGATTCCGCTCGGCAACAGGACTGCAACTCTGGTTATCCAGTCTATGGCTTCTCCTGTACTGGCGTACAACGGTGTAGACTGTGCTACCGGTGAACCTTGGCAGTATCAGAAGATTCCTGCATGGGGCTGGATTTTCCTTGTGATCGATATTATACTTGCTCCGTTCTTCGGATGGCTGTGGGCTTTGCTTGCGCTTCTTGTTTCCGCAGTTGTGATCAGAAGCAAACTGAATGTAGGCGTTAAGATCGTTCTTTGTATCTTACTGATCATCGCGGCGGCTGCTATGGGCCTTTTAGTCGGCGTGGCAGCAGGCGTGGCACTCTCCTAGTACATCATATTTAAAATTTACGGAAACGAACTTCCGGTATGGATCGATCCCATGCCGGAAGTTTTGACATTCATGGCGACAGAACAGCCGCAGAGGTAAGGCAGAGGATTGGATATGGCTGATACAAATTACGAGAAAACCGGATATCTGCACGACCCGTTCAGGCTGTTCCATCTGACGGATCGGGAAATAAAAGATTATGAATGTCATTATCATGATTTTCATAAGATTCTTCTGTTTTTCTCCGGCGATATCGATTACTTTATAGAGGGGGCCACCTATCGTCTGGAGCCCCGGGATATCGTTCTGATCGGCGCCGGGGATGTCCACAGGCCCATTATCCGTTCTGCTGCCCCTTATGAAAGGATCATCCTCTATGTTTCCTCCGATTTTTTAGCTTCCTATACGGACAGCGGATATTCCCTGGAAACCTGTTTCCAGAAACAGACAGCGGCACACTCCGCAGGCTGCCCAGATATCTGCCCAAAAGAAAAGACGGAGCCCCTTCCGGTTCTCCGTACTTCTTCCTCTTCTGTTCCTGCACTTTTTAAACTCTGTGAAAAGCTGGAAGCCTCTCTTTCCAGCCAGGAGTATGCTGCCAGTTTATACAGCCGCACCCTCCTCCTCCAGTTTCTGATCCAGCTTAACAGAAGCTTTTTATCCGATTCCTTCCGCTATATCGAAACAGCTTCTTCCAATCAGAAAATCACGGAAATCCTGCACTACATCAACGAGCATCTGGACGGGGATCTCTCCATCGATGCCCTCTCAAGACAGTTTTTCATCAGCCGCCGCTATCTGATGCATATCTTCCGGCTGGAGACCGGCTACAGCATCGGTAAGTATGTCAATGCAAAGCGCCTGTTCTGGGCCCGGGATAAGATCCGCCACGGCATGTCGCTCACCGACGCCTGCTTTTCCTCCGGCTTTCAGCACTATTCCACCTTTACGCGCTCCTACTACCGAATGTTCCAGACCACGCCGGGAACGCTGAAAAAAGAGTTTTAATTTTTTTCCATCGATGAATCCGAGTACATATCCAGAAAACCCACGACTTCGCTCACCGGCCTGCCGTACATATGGCAGCATTTATGGTCTATCAGTTTCTCTTCCTCCTGCAGTTCATTGAAATTCACGCTCATTTTCAATGCGCCTATCTCCATCTCATGATCCAGATGCCGCAGCACCTCCTCGATCATTTTTTCCTGTTCATCCATGACGCGCCTCCCCCGCCACTATTCACAGCCAACATCATGTCATTTCGTCAGCACCTCAGTCAACGGGTCACTTTCCTGCTGCTTTTTTCTACAGAATCGTCCTGATCCATCCTTCCGGCGCGTCAAGCCTGCCCATCTGGATACCTGTCAGTGTGTCATACAGTTTCTTTGTCACAGGCCCCATCTCATCCATACCGCTGGGCAGGCAGATCTCCTTGCCGTGATCAACGATCTTGCCGACCGGGGAGATCACCGCCGCAGTACCGCAGAGGCCGCATTCCGCAAAATCTTTCACTTCCTCAAAAAGCACTTCCCTCTCTTCCACTTCCATATCCAGATAGTGCTGTGCAACATATACAAGGGAGCGCCTTGTGATAGAGGGCAGAATACTGCTTGATTTCGGGGTTACAAGCTTGTTGTCCTTTGTGATGAAGATAAAGTTTGCACCGCCGGTCTCCTCCACTTTCGTCCTTGTCTGCGGATCAAGATACATATTCTCCGCGTATCCTTCCTCATGCGCCGTCACAATGGCATGCAGGCTCATCGCATAGTTTAGTCCGGCTTTGATATGTCCCGTGCCGTGCGGTGCCGCCCTGTCGAAATCACTCACCTTGATCGTCAGAGGCTTTGCGCCGCCTTTAAAATAAGGACCGACCGGTGTCACAAAAATACGGAACATATACTCATCGGCAGGTTTCACGCCGATCACCGGGTTCGTTCCCATCATGTAAGGACGGATATATAAAGTCGCGCCGGAACCGAACGGAGGCACATAAGCCGCATTCGCCTTTACCACTTCAACAACCGCATCTATAAATTTGTCTTCCGGAAATACCGGCATTTCCAGCCTCTTCGCGGAATCTGCCATTCTGGATGCGTTCAGATCAGGGCGGAAACATACGATATGTCCGTCTTCCGTCGTGTAGGCCTTCAATCCCTCAAAGATCGTCTGCGCATACTGGAACACGCCTGCGCATTCATTCAGGACGATGTTGGCGTCCGTCACGATAGCGCCCTCATCCCACGCTCCGTTCTTATAGTTGGCTACAAATCTCGCATCTGTCTGAATGTAGCCGAAACCAAGATTTGACCAGTCAAGCTGCTTTTTCTCCATAATTTTCTCCTCCTTTGCAACCGTCTGCCTCTCACTTTTGGGGAGCAGCATATTTATTTTTCTTTATCTTAGTATAACCTTTGCCATTTGTCCAGATAAAGTGTTTAATTCTTTTCCATGATCCGCCTCGCCTCTTCTTTCGGCACCTTCGTCGACCAGCGGCAAACCGGGCAATACACATAGTATACCCTGCGATAGGGTATCACCGGAATGAAAAACAGTGTGAACCATGACGTCCTTTTCATAAGTCGCCAGGTACTGTCGTTATTGCACCTGCTGCAATGCAGATAGCCCACATTCCCCAGATCCTTATCCAGATCACGGAATCCCCATATAATAAACATACTCTTTTCCTCCCCCGTTAATATTTTATCACTTTATTTCAAATAGTCCATATCCATCGCCCACAAGCTGCCGTTAATTTATGGGTTGATCTCCTTTTCCCTCACAAACATGCCTGTATTTTTCTCTACCTGGAACCGTCCCGAAAACCAGTCGCATTTACAGAGAAAAGAATAGTAGATATTTCTGCCGCATCCGTTCAGCGTCTCAAAGTTCGCCTGTCCCTTCGACAGGATGATGTCCGCCTGCTCCAAAACCGCCTTCGCCTCGTCCGACAGCATTTTTTCCACCGTTCCGCCTATGCCGGTGCCGTTGGGGATCACTTTCGCCACACTGCAAAGTCCCACCACCTCCGCATCTTCCATCGTGACATCGTTTAAGACTTCCTCCCCGCGCACCATCACGTACACATCCAGATGGGGGAAGCGTTTCTTCAATTCCTTCAAAAACAGTTTGTCAAGCACGATCTCCCCACAGTTATCCGCCAGCAGCAAAAACCGTTTCCCATTCTCACAATCCTGTAAAAGAGAATGATAAACCGCTTTGTCCAGTTCATTTTTCTCTTTATCCTGAAACAATTCCATAAATATTTTCTTTTCCACATTATGCATCGCGCCAAAGTCAATATAATTGCCGATCCGCGCATAGATGAGCGCCTGCGCCAGAGGATCTTCCGCGTTTAAAATATCTTCATACAGCGCATCTTCCATCGCCAGCACATACGCATTGTATTCCTTTTTTATCTCCGTATAATCCCTGATTTCCCCGAAATACCGCCTGTATACCTGATTGAACAGATACACCAGATACGGCGAGCTCGCATCGTCCCCGCTCTCCCCGATGATTTTCGTGATCTCTTTCATATAAGCCGTATTCTTCTCTTCATCCGAGAACTGCAAAAGCCTTCGCTGCTGCTTATCCACCAGACAACTGATGCACATACTGTTTAAACGCATATGGATCCCTCCCTCTTTCGATCATTATCTATCGTTCGCTCACTACCTGGAAAATATAAAATTTTAAATAATAGGATTCATCCGCCGCCCAGAGGATCGGATGGTCCGGCGCCTGTGTGTGAAATTCCACCTGCCGCAGACGTTTATGGGCTCCCCTTGCCGCTTCCCGGATCGTCTTTGCAAACAGTTCCTGTTCCATGAAGTGGGAGCAGGAACAGGTCGCAAGATATCCCCCGTCCTTCACCAGTTTCATGCCCCGCAGGTTGATCTCCCGATAACCTTTCACCGCATTCTTTGTCGCCTGTCTGGATTTTGTGAAAGCGGGCGGATCAAGGATCACCACATCGTACTGCTCCCCTTTCTCCTCCAGCTTCGGCAGCAGCTCAAAAACATCGGCGCACTCGAATACCACCCTGTCTTCCAACCCGTTCAGCTTTGCATTTTCCCTTGCCTGCGCTATACCCAGTTCGGACGCATCCACACCGAGCACGGAATCCGCCCCCGCCATACCGGCATTCAGCGCGAAAGAACCCGTGTGCGTAAAGCAGTCCAACACACGTTTTCCCGGACAGAGTTTACGGATCGCCGCGCGGTTGTTTTTCTGGTCCAGAAAAAAGCCTGTTTTCTGTCCGTCTTTTACGTCCACCTGATAACGGACGCCGTTTTCCACGATCTCTGCTTTTGTATCGAAAGCTTCCCCGATAAAACCTTTGCAGCGCTCCATCCCTTCCTGCAGACGTACTTTCGCATCACTGCGCTCATAGATGCCCCGGATTTCAACGCCATCTTCCGACAGCACTTTTTTCAGGCTTTCCAGCAATAACGGTTTTAACCTGTCAATTCCCAGCGCCAGAGATTCCACCACAAGGACATCCGAAAATTTATCCACCACCAGCCCCGGCAGAAAATCCGCCTCGCCAAAGATCAGACGGCAGCTTCCGGTATCTATCACATTTTTGCGGTATTCCCATGCCGCTCTTACACGGTCCTCCAGAAAGGCCGGCGTGATCCTGTTTTCCTTCCTGCGTGAAAGTATACGGATCCTGATTTTGGAAGCACTGTTGATAAAACCGTACCCCAGAAAATATCCGTCAAAATCTTCCACGGAAATTATATCTCCGTCCTCAAAAGCGCCTCTGACTTCGGCGATCTCATTATCGTAGATCCACAGCCCTCCGGCTTTCAGACTGCGCCCTTCCCCCTTTTTTAAAACCGCAGCGGCAGAACCTGCAAGATCCATATCCGATTTTAATTTTGTGATATCTATCGTATTCATTCTTCTCCTTATTTCATCCGTTTTTCTTTCAGTTCGGCCAGCATATCCTTCTGCTCTTTCGTCAGCCGGAAACTCTCCCGGCATTTCTGCACTGTTTTTGCATAGGTGAATTCATCCAGATGATTCTCCGGGGAACCCATGTAGGCAAAGCTTTTCTCCCACTGTTTCACAAGGCAGACCGAGAGGGCCCATGCCACCGCCATTTTAACATAGTATCCCTCGTGGCGGATACCGTCGAATATCCGCAGCAGCTCATCTATATATTCCGGCGTCACATAAAAATCCATCAGCATGACCACACCGAAACGCAGGTCAAACTCTTTATCCGAGCGCAGATACGGCTGCAAAAATTCCCACATCAGTTCCGGCTGTTTTTTCGTCTGTTTCAGGCCGGCACAGAAACTGTCGCAGAGGGACCAGTTATCGATCCGCGCCACATACCTTCTGATATAGGGAAACAGCACATCCAGTTTTTCCTTCATGCATCCGATCACCATGCCGTACAGCATCAGCTCCTCCATATAGCGGATATCCTCCGCAGGATTTTCCGCCATCATGCTTTCCGGGTCTTTACTGCTATCCTGCACTCCGAACCCTTCCGCCTCCAGATCAGCCAACGCATTGTCCAGATATTCCCTGCCCTCTGTCCGCGCAATCTTCTTTGCGAGTTCACGTATCTTCGGCAGACGCACGCCGAGCATCGCCGCCTCCCGTCCCAAAAGGGAACCGGAAAATTTCGCGTAGTCAGGCTCTGACATATCCACGAGAAGTTTCCTCACCTTTTCCTTCGTATATTCCATCTGAACCCTCCTTCACAATATATCTTACGGCCTCTGATGCACATGTGTCCGAACTCAGAAAAGTCCCTGATATTCCGTCCCGAATTTTATCATAAATGCAGCACAGGTTCAAGGCGCAGCATCAAAGTTGTCATATGATCGTCAGACGTTCTGTTTCTATTTTGCAGGAATAAAATTCGCTCTTGACAAGCATGCCCCAAATAAGGTATTATCATAGTTGTTGCGAATATATTAATTTCAATTTATCGGCGCGTGGCTCAGCTTGGTAGAGCGCTGCGTTCGGGACGCAGAGGTCGCAAGTTCAAATCTTGTCGCGCCGATTTTAAAAAAGATACTGCAAAGCCTCATTTTGTGTGCTTTGCAGTATCTTTTTTATGTATCCGAAAGCCGAATTTTATGACTCCCTGTCAGTTCTTTGCCATTTACTCAAACGGAATGACTGCTCCATCATAGTTATCATTAATGTACTGTTTGATCTCATCGGACTTCAGCGCATCTACCAGCGCCTTAATGCCTTCACTGTTTTCATTGCCCTCCGCTACCGCGATCACATTCACATAGGTCTTTGCCGCTTCGGAGTCAGCGCTCTCATAGGCGATGGAATCCTTCGCAACGCTGAAGCCTGCCTGCAGTGCATAGTTGCCGTTCAGCACAACATAAGCTACCTCGTCCACAACTCTGGGCACCTGTGCCGCCTCCAGTTCCTGAATCTCAAGGTTGTGAGGATTTTCCACGATATCCTGTACCGTCGCCGTCAGGCCCGCGCCGTCTTTTAACTTGATCAGCCCGTTGTCCTGCAGCAGCAGCAGCGCTCTCGCCTCGTTTGTGGTATCGTTAGGTACTGCGATCACATCGCTGTCAGCCACTTCGTCCAGGCTCTTTTTTGTGCCGGGATAAATACCGAAAGGCTCATAGTGGATGCCGCCCGCATTCACCAGATGTGTCCCTCTTTCCGCGTTAAACTCATCCAGATAAGGAATATGCTGGAAATAGTTTGCATCCAGTTCCCCGCTGTCTACTACCTGATTCGGCAGTACATAGTCATCGAAAACCGTAACTTCCAGATTCCAGCCCTGCTCTGCCAGGATCGGCTTTGCCGCCTCCAGAATCTCCGCATGGGGTGTCGGGGACGCCGCCACCGTGATGGTTCCCTTCTCCTCAACTGCCGCTTCTTCCGCAGATGCCTCTTCCTCTGCCGGTGCTGTTTCCTCATCAGAAGCCGCCGCTTCCTCCGCGGGCTCCTCCAATGTCGGTTTCACATCTGCCGTATCCTCTTTTGCGCCGCCGCAGCCTGTCAGGATTCCCGCAGCCAGCACGCCTGTCAAAAGAACTGCCAATGCTTTTTTCTTCATAATATTTCCTCCTCTTATCTCTGTTTTGCGGATACCCTTCGCATCCGCCGTCATCTCTTACTTTTGCTGACAATGAAGAGTATACATCCAATCCTGAAAAAAAGCTAATACACGAAACCTTTACTCGGCTATAGGTTTTTCCTATATCCGACAACCTTTGAATACGGCATTCTGTATCCTACCCCTGCATCCTACATCGCCATCTCCTGATATTCCTTCAGTTCCTCAATATACAGCTTCCCGATCTTGCTGACCTTCTGCCCCTTCCGCACAATATAGCCGATCCGCATCCGCTCCGTCTCTTTTAACGGCACCGCCGTATAGTCGCTTCCATTCAACTCCTCACAGATAATACCCGAGCAGAGCGTATAGGCGTTCAGCCCCACCATCAGGTTTAAGAGCGTTGCCCTGTCGTTTGCCTTGATCAGCCTCCTATACTCATAATCGCTCTTCATCTCCTCCGCCAGAAACAGGGAATGATATTTTCCCTGATCAAAAGAAAGGCACGGATAATCATCCAGCTCTTCCATCGAGATCACTTTCTGCCCCGCCAGCGGATGTCCTGCCCAGAGATAGACAAAAGTATTACAGGAAAACAGTTCCTTAAACTCCAGCCCGTTTTCCTGTATCGTTTTCATCATGACTTTTTCATTAAAATCATTCAAATATAATACGCCGATCTCGCTTTTAAAAGACCTGACATTTGTGATGACATCATAGGTAGTAGTCTCGTGCACCGCATACTCGTAGCGTTCCATTCCCAGTTTTTTTACCGTCTCCACAAAAGCCTTCACGGCAAACGTATAGTGCTGGGTGGATACGCTGAATTTTTCCTTTTTCTTTTTCCCGATATATCTGCTCTGCAGCAGGCCGAACTGCTCGGTCACCTGCCTTGCATAACCCAAAAACTCCTCTCCCTCCGGCGTGATGCTGATGCCCCGGTTGGAGCGCAGGAAAATTTCAATGCCAATCTCCGTTTCCAGTTCTTTCATCGTCTCCGACAGGCTCGGCTGTGAAATGAAGAGCTGCTTTGCCGCCTCATTCATGGAACCGCAGTCCGCGATCGTCAGCGCATATTTTAATTGCTGCAGGGTCAATTTTTACTCCCTCTCCTGTACACAGGCTCCTGTGCGGTCATAAAATATTGTCAAGGTCAATCGGCTCATAGCGGGTAAATATCTTATCCTCCCCGCACACATGCTTTGTCCCGTCCTCATCAATGATGATATAATCCCCCTCATTGATAAAAGTACGCCCTCTGCGGTGGAATATGTAGGGACATACGATCGTTCCGTCAGGCCTTGTCACCTTGATCAGATTATCTGTCACGATCCAGATTTTTGTCACGATATCCGACCAAAGTTCATATCCGTCCTCCAGGCCTTTTCCCTGCTCATATTTCACTACTTCCGCTTCTATCGGTGTTCTTCTGCACTTCATAACGCAACCCCCTTTTATGTCTAAATGTATACCTGCCGTCCGGCTGTCATTTACAGTATAATACATTTCAAGAGCTTTGACAAAACTTTCTTGACAAAAAACGATCGAGTAGGAGGAAATTTCTCTGATTGAGAAATTTCCGACCTCTCACACCACCGTGCGTACCGTTCGGTACACGGCGGTTCAATCAACTTAACATGTGACACACCTTGCGGTGTAGTGGGCTATCCTGTTTCCTGTATTTGCCACTTTATGTGCCGCCCATCTGGGCACTCCCAGCTTTACAGGGTTCTTTTCTTTGTTCTTTGGCGTTTTCCAGTGTTTCCAGATACACATACGGAACCGATAGCGGATTTGACTGTCTAATCGTTCGCATAACCTTTTCATGCTGCCGATTTTGAAGTAGTTAATCCATCCCCGGATAAGCCGGTTAAGCTTCCTGACCTTATAGCCGTTGCTCACTCCCCAGCTCCTGCAAGTGTATTTCTTCATCTGCGCCCTGAACTTTGCTACCGCTTTAGGATGTGGTCTGGCTTTGTACCCTCTGGCAAATGAGTCATAGTAAAATCCAAATCCCAGATATTTAATCCCCTTGGGCTTGTCCACCCTGCTTTTCTCCGCATTTACTTTCAATCCGAGCTTCTCCTCAATAAATCGGGTGATGCTCTTCATTACCCGTTCTGCCGCCGGTCTGCTCCCGACCATTATGATTAGGTCGTCTGCATATCGGACGAATGAGAGCCCTCTTGCTTCCAGTTCTTTGTCCAGTTCGTTCAACATAATATTCGCTAATAACGGCGATATGTTTCCTCCCTGTGGTGTGCCGACTACCGTATCTTCATACTCATCGTCTATCATCACCCCGCTGACCAGAAACTTCCTTACTACCGATATGACATCTCCGTCCTTTATTGTCCGTCCGAAGATCGTCATCAGCTTGTCGTGGCCTACTGTGTCAAAGAACTTTGCAAGGTCGATGTCCACTATCCAGCTGTGTCCGTCATTCATCATCTCCAGTGCTTTCAGGACTGCCTGTTGTGCGCATCGGTTCGGTCTGAACCCGTAACTGTGGTCGTGAAACTGTTCCTCAAATATCGGAGTGAGTACCTGCGCTACCGCCTGTTGCACAAATCTGTCAACTGCTGTGGGTACTCCCAGCTTCCTTATCCCGCCCTCTGGTTTTGGTATCTCCACCCTGCGGACTGGCTGCGGCTTGTACTTGCGTGTCCGCAGCTTCTCCCTGATACTTTCGCCGTTTTCCGAAAGGTATGCGCCCAGTTCTTCGACTGTCATTCCGTCAACGCCTGCCGCCCCTTTGTTCCTTACGACTTGCAGATATGCCGCTTTGAGATTATCTCTGCTTAGTATCTGCTCCATGAGACTACTTGTGTCCATGCGTTGTTTCCTTTCTGCCCCTTTTGCCTTTGCCGCCTTTGACGTCATCGACAGGCGTCTGCTCCGGCTACGAAGTGGAACGTACTTCAACTGATTGATTGTTCAGCCCTTCGCTCCATCCCCATTACAGGGACTTCCTCACTACTATGGCTTCTGCTGACTTCTCACAGTTCGTTGTTACTACGGCTAATGATTCCGCCTGTGAGACCTCCACGCTTAAGGTGCGCGCTCTTTCCCCTCATCTATCCGCCACATCTACCCGTACTTCCAGCAACTTTTGGACTTCATCTCTTTTAGCAGACTTATCCGTATTTCCGAGCCTTATATGTGATTCCTGTCCGTCGGACCAAGGGTTTGCCTACAGCTTCCTTCAGATTCCATCTCACGATGGACACCCTTGCTGTTCAGCTATACACTTCCTCGTTGCCTAGGCGTGTTCGGGACTTTCACCCGTTAGAGCGCGCCCATGGCGCGCAAAC
>JAETSN010000040.1 GCA_021769625.1 [Clostridium] symbiosum
CCGGTCGGGATGTGCGTCAGCCGCACCGCTGAGTCCGTCGTGTTGACGCACTGCCCGCCCGCGCCGGACGATCTGCAGACGTCGATCCGGATATCCTTCTCATCGATCTGCACATCCACTTCCTCCGCCTCCGGCATCACTGCCACGGTGATCGTGGATGTGTGGATGCGCCCGCCGGATTCCGTCTCCGGTACACGCTGTACCCGGTGCACGCCGCTCTCATACTTCATCACAGAGTAGGCTCCCTGCCCGCCCAGCATGAAGGTCACGCTCTTCATGCCGCCGATGCCGATCTCCTCCACTTCCATGGTCTCCACTTTCCATCTTCTGGCCTCCGCATAATGCACATACATACGGTAAATTTCAGCCGCAAAGAGCGCCGCCTCGTCACCGCCGGCGCCCGCCCTGATCTCCACAATGACATTCTTGTCATCATTGGGATCCTTGGGCAAGAGCAGGATCTTCAGCTCGTTTTCCAGCTCTTCAATGCGCTTTCTGGACGCGGAGAGCTCCTCCTTGAGCATCTCCCGCATGTCCTCGTCAGACTCCTCCTCCAGCATCGCAATGGAGTCCTCCACATCCTGCCTGCATTTTTTATACTCTTTATACGCCTCCACCAAAGGGGTGAGGTCGCTCTGTTCCTTCATCAGTTCACGGAAATGCTGCTGGTTATCCGTGACCCCCGGCTCCGCCAGTTCATTCATGATCTCCTCAAACCGCCGCAGCAGATCATCCAATCTGTCAAACATAAAAATATCTCTCCTACTTTCCTCTCGTTACCGCCACTGTCCACCACTTCCAAACCGCTCTCCCTCCTGATAAACAGCAGCCTTATCGCCAACAATTTCCGCCAAAACACTGCGCCTGCCTGCACCATGCCGGACGTACAAATCTCATCACATCCGCCGCGATCTGTCGGATCCCGGCTCAATGCCCGCCGGCATACAAAGTCCCGTACACCACCCGGTCAAGCCCCGAAAAATCCTTTATGACCTCTACTTCCCGAAACCCGTTATCTTTCATGATCCGGCGGACCGCCTCCCCCTGATCATATCCGATCTCGTAAAACAGCATCCCGCCGCCGGGCAGATGATCCTTCGCCTTCTCGGTGATCTCCCGGTAAAAGAAGAGCCCGTCGGCGCCGCCGTCAAGCGCTGCATGGGGGTCATGATCCCTCACCTCCGGCATCAGGCCCGCTATATCACCGCTTTTAATATAGGGCGGGTTGGATACGATGATTTCAAACTGCCCCTCTATCTTCTCAAACAGATCGCTCTCCACAAAACACGCCTGCTCCATAGACAGCCTCTTTGCATTTTCTTTTGCCGTCTGAAGGGCTTTTCCCGAAATATCCGCCCCGACGCCCTGACAGTCATTGGAATAATGAAGAAGGCTCAGCAAGATACAGCCGCTGCCCGTGCCGATATCCAGGATCCGCATACCGTCGTGAAGATATTTCAGCACCTCTTCCACCAGCACTTCCGTATCCGGCCGCGGACATAGCACATCTTCATTGACTAAAAAAGTCAATCCCATAAACTCCGTTTTCCCGAGAATATGCTGCAGCGGGATCCTTTTTGCCCGAAGCTCCAGCTTTTCCAGATACCGCCTCTCCTGTTCCCCGGTCAGTTCCCTGTCTCCGTGGGCATACAGCGCCGTCCTGTCAGTACCGCAGACTTCCTCCAAAAGAAGTCTGGCCTCCAGGGAAGCTTCTTCTATACCTGCCTTTTCCAGAACCGATACGCCCTGCCTGTAAATCTCCTGATACTCCATTCTCTTCCCTGTATACTTTCCTCCCAACAGCCCGTCCGCCTGTTTTCCTTATTTTCGCGAGCAAAACGCCCTGCAGGCTTGGCAATAGCCAAGGTGCCGTGCTTAAAGCCAACTTTTGGTTGGCTTGAGCATATTGGCGGCTGCCGCAGGGTATTTCACTCTATCTCATCAGCACCGATAAAACTGGGCTCGTCCTCATCCTCTATTTCCAGATCCGTCCTTACGTTCTTCCGTTCCTTCTGCCTCACACCGGAGTGCACTCTTTTCCTGACTACTTTCTGCGGCCGTACCTCCTGCACCTCTCCCGTCAGAATATCTTCTGAAGTCTGCCCGCCCCGGAACCGTTCATCCTCCGCTGCCGTCTCCTCTTTTGCAGCGTCTTCCCGATCGGCACTCACCGCTCTCTTTCCCGCAGCATTTTTCTGGTCGGCACCCGTCTCTCCTTTTTCCGCGGCATTCCCCTGATCGGTATTTTCCGCTTCCTGTCCGTCTTCATATCCAAAGTTTTCCCTCAAATATGCTCTCCAGTCAAATACCGCCTCCACCGCCTTGATGGCAACTTCCACCATGCCCTCATCCGGCTCTTTTGTGGTAAGGCCCTGCAGCCATAGCCCCGGCGCCGATATCGCCCGCACCAGCCAGTTGTCGGATCTGCCCGCGAGACGGATGATCTCGTAGGCGATCCCTGCTATCACAGGGATCAGCAGGATCCTGAGCAGCACCTTCAGCGCCATATTATCCACCCGGATAAAGAAAAACAGTATCACGCTGACCAGCATCACGAACAGTAAAAAACTGGTTCCGCAGCGCCTGTGCTGTTTGGAACTCCTCATCACGTTCTCTACGGTCAGTTCCCTTCCTTTTTCAATACAATTGATGCATTTATGCTCTGCCCCGTGATACATATAAACCCTGCGGATGTCTTTCATCAGCGAGATCAGAAGGACATAGAGCACAAAGATCAGAATGCGGATGACCCCTTCAATGATCGCCAGAAGCGACTCATTCCTGACAAACCGCTCCAGATAACTGGAGATAAAATAGGGCAGCACCATAAAAATACCTACTGCAAAGATCACTGCCACGATCGTTGTCAGCGTCATCAGAATGCTCTCCGCCTTATCCTTAAACACTTTGTTCAGCATCTTGTCCGCGGCGCTCTCTGGCGCCTCCTCCTCTTCCGCGTAAAAAGCGGCGGAATGGTTCAGGCATCTCGTACCCAGCCGCAGGGAATCCGCGAAAGAAAAGATGCCGCGGATAAAAGGAAGCTTTGTCAGCCCGCTTCCGCCTAAAAATCCGGTATATTCCCCGATCTCCACATCAATCTCACCGTCCGGCTTTCTGACAGCAACAGAATAACGGGTATTATTTTTCATCATGATCCCTTCCAGCACCGCCTGTCCGCCGATACCGGAATAACATTTTTTCCTTTTTGCCATGGATCTACTCCCATCAAAAAAAGTGTATGCACCGCCGCATTTTCAGCGGTATAAACAAAAGAAGGTTGAGGACAACCTTTCCCCAACCCCTTCTTGATCATCTTATTTTGCAGCCATACCGTATTTCTTATTGAACTTATCAATACGTCCATCTGCTCTGGCGCTCTTCTGCTGACCAGTGTAGAATGAATGACATTTGGAACAAACTTCAACGTGGATTTCCGGTTTTGTGGAGCCTGTTACGAATGTGTTGCCACAGTTACATGTCACAGTTGCCTGATAGTAGGCAGGATGCAGTCCTTCTTTCATTTTTCTCACCTCTCTATTTTCATTTGCGATTATTTTTCCTTATTACAAAGCTGCCCGCTTCCTCAGCGACAGCTTATTTATTATAGCATAACGTTTTAACCTATGCAAGTATTAATTTAGGGAAATTTGTTATGTCATGCCAATTCAACCATACCGTTCATAAATCGCCAAAATATACCTTTTTAAAATAATACAATCGACTAACCGGCACCTACATAGTCGAACTGTTCCGTGTTCTCATGAATCCCCAGCCGTCAGAGGAGATATATCCTGTGACGACTGTAGAAAAACGCCGGTACTTGGCGAGGTATTTTCAAGCCTGGTACCGCTGCGCTATTTCTCAGGCTCCTGAAAAACAGAGCCCGCGAAAGCGGGTCTGAACAGGATATATCTCCTCTGACGGCGTCCGCTTCCATCATACACATAATCCTATATAAACTTCATCTTCCGCACCATATTGACAAACTCCCCGTTCGTCTTCGTCCTTGCGAACAGATCCAGGATCTTGTCCACCGCTTCGTCGGCCTTCATACCGTTCAGCGCCTTCCGCAGGATATTGATGATCTCCTGTTCGTCCGGCGTCAGCAGCAGATCCTCTCTTCTTGTGCTGGATTTCGGTATATCCACAGCCGGGAATACTCTCTTCTCGGAAAGCTTCCTGTCAAGGACCATCTCCATATTACCGGTCCCCTTAAATTCCTCATAGATCACGTCGTCCATCTTGGACCCGGTCTCCACAAGTGCTGTCGCCAGGATCGTCAGGCTTCCGCCGCCCCTCATATTCCTTGCCGCGCCGAAAAACCGTTTCGGCATATGGAGCGCTGCCGGATCGAGACCGCCGGAGAGCGTCCTTCCTGAAGGCGGTACCGTCAGGTTATACGCCCTTGTCAGGCGGGTAATGGAATCTAACAGAATGCAGACATCCTGTTTATGCTCCACCAGCCTCTTTGCCCGCTCGATCACCATCTCCGCCACACGCTTATGATGCTCCGGCAGTTCGTCGAAGGTGGAATAGATCACTTCCACATTGGGGCCTTCGATCGCCTCCTTAAAATCCGTCACTTCCTCCGGACGCTCGTCTATCAGCAAAATGATCAGATGCACTTCCGGGCTTGTCTTTTTCAGCGACTTCGCAATTTCTTTCAGCAATGTCGTCTTACCTGCCTTCGGCGGCGAAACGATCATACCGCGCTGTCCTTTTCCCACAGGGCTGATCAGATCCATGATACGCATCGCCACGGATGCGCCTGGCGTCTCAAGACGCAGACGCTCGTTCGGGAAGATCGGCGTCATATCTTCAAAGTTCGTCCGGCGCTGGGCGATCTCCGGCGGAAAACCGTTGATCTTCCTGACATACAACAGCGCGCTGAACTTTTCGCTCTGGGTTTTGATCCTTGTATTTCCTTCTACGATATCACCTGTTTTTAAATTAAAACGGCGTATCTGGCTGGGCGCAACATAGACGTCATTCTCACCGGGCAGATAATTCTCGCAGCGGATAAATCCGTATCCGTCCGGCATTACCTCCAGAATACCGTTTGCCTTAATACCGCTGTCCAGCTCTGCCGGAAATTTTTCCTTCTCCGCCTCAGGGGTGCTGCCCGGTATAATGGATTTCGCCTCCACCACTTTCCCTTTTTCTTCGTCCTTTTTGTCTTCCGACAACATGGCTTCGATCAGATCCGCTTTTTTCAGACCGGAAACACGAATACCTCTCACCTTCGCAATTTCCTTCAGATCGTTCAATGCAAGAGATTCATACTTTTCTCTCATATCACTCATATTTCTGATTTTCTCTCCTTTCTATATACATCACTGTTCTGTTTCGTTACACTATCAGGTATTGTTCCTCAAGTTCCACATCTCTTTTTCTCATTACATTCGGGGTTTTGTTCAGGATATTGAATAGCATTCAGATACCTTACGGCCGTATCGCCAATACCAGGAAATGATAAAGATTTCTATTTCAATACGCCCATTATACAGTACAAATCGAGAAGTGCCAACCCTTTTTTTGAGTTTATAAAAATTTTATAGAATATTATGTTACCATACGCATTTCGTTACGTTCATCCATAAAAGTCTTGCCAAATTTTTTCAAACTCTATATCATAGTTACTGAACCAGTGCCGTTTGATCAAAGCCATAAACCGGCCGCCGTTATCCAGACAGCACTGGCTGCTGATCTTTCAACAATCACACGCCGGACCAAAATCTCCGCACGGAGACCTTGCGGAACCGGCCAAAAAGGAGCTGTACATATGACGATAAACGAAAAAGCATTGAAACTTCATGAAACATGGAACGGAAAACTGGAAACCGTTTCCAAAAGCCCTGTAAAGTCAAGAGAAGATTTATCTCTTGCCTACACCCCGGGTGTCGCAGAACCATGCAAAGCGATCGCCGAAAACAAAGACGCCGCATACACCTATACCTGGAAGGCCAACACAGTCGCCGTTGTTTCCGACGGATCCGCCGTGCTCGGACTTGGCAACATCGGCCCCCATGCCGCTATGCCCGTGATGGAAGGAAAGGCTGTCCTGTTTAAAGAATTCGGCGGTGTCAACGCCGTTCCCATCTGCCTCGATACACAGGATACGGAGGAGATCATCAAAGCCGTCACTTATCTCGCCCCGGGGTTCGGCGGCATCAATCTCGAGGATATCTCGGCTCCGAGATGTTTCGAGATCGAAGAACGGCTGAAACAGACACTGGACATTCCTGTTTTTCACGACGATCAGCACGGTACTGCCATCGTTGTGCTCGCCGGTGTGATCAATGCATTAAAAGTCGTGAAAAAAGAAGTCGCCGGCTGTAAGGTTGTCGTAAACGGCGCAGGCAGCGCAGGCGTCGCCATCACAAAGCTTCTCTTAACCTACGGGTTCCGGCATGTGATCATGTGCGATAAATCAGGCATTTTGTCGAAAACTTCCGAAGGCCTCAACTGGATGCAGCAAAAGATGGTCAAGATCACAAATCCTGATCAGGAAACCGGTTCTTTAGCCGATGCGATGAAAGATGCGGATATTTTCATAGGCGTTTCCGCCCCGAATATCGTAACACCTGATATGGTGAAATCCATGCATTCCGACGCCATCCTTTTTGCCATGGCTAATCCCGTACCGGAAATCATGCCGGATGCTGCGAAAGCCGCCGGCGCGAAAGTAGTCGGCACGGGCCGCTCCGATTTTCCGAATCAGATCAACAATGTGGTAGCCTTCCCCGGCATCTTTAAAGGCGCATTGGAGGGACGCGCAAAACAGATTACGGAAGAAATGAAACTGGCGGCTGCAAAAGCCATCGCTTCCCTTGTTCCGGAAGACAAACTGAATGAAGACTATATCATGCCGGAAGCTTTTGATCCCACTGTTGTGGAAGTTGTGGCACAGGCAGTCAAAGATCATATTCCGTCATAAACTTATCATTTACCGGTATTGCGTTTTTGATATGGACATCTCCTATCAAAAGCTGCGGAAAGGCACAGGTTGGCCGTATGCTGCAGGAACCATTGACACTTTATAAACTGATCCTTTTATATTTATTGAAAAGAGCCGCTGTGCCCCTGTCCAAAACAAGAGTCTGCGACTTTATCCTGGAAAAAGGATATACAAATTATATTATTTTGAATCAGGCGATCGGAGAACTGCTCGATGCCGGCATGATCATCGGACAGCAGATCAACGAGCGTTCCCACTTTTCCCTGACGGAGGAAGGTGCGCAGACGCTCGCCTTTTTTCAGGGAAATATCAGTGATATCACAAAGGAAGAGATCAATACTTATTTGAGGGAAAACAAACTCGAAGTGATCAGCGAACTTTCCGTCACTTCAAACTATGACAGATCTTCCACCGGGGAATTTGAGGCCCATCTTCTCGCAAAGGAAAAGGGGATTCCGCTGGTGGAGATCACGCTGTCCGTTCCGGCAGAAGAGACAGCGGCTTCCATCTGCAGGAACTGGCGGGAGAAAAATGAGGAAATTTATCAGTTTTTGGTGGGGGAGTTATTTTCGTAATCCGGACGCCGGGATGGAAATATAATTCTCCGTCGCCGCACTCTCGCTCCAAAAAAGCGTAGCGGTACTAGGCTCGTGAGGGACCTCGCCAAGTGCCGACGCTTTTTAAGGGGCTCCTTGAGAATTATATTTCCATCCCGGCTGGTTCTCGATATGATCCATCATTCTACGTGCTCTTTTTTCGCGGCTTCTTTCAACCGCTTCATATGTTCTTTTATTTTCACTTCATATCCGTTTCCCCCGGGTTTGAAAAACTCTTTTCCAGTCAGTTCGTAGGGGAGGTATTGTTGTTCTACGTAATGGTTCGGGTAATCGTGGGCGTACTTGTAGCCCGCCCCTCTGCCGAGTTTTTTGGCTCCTTTATAGTGAGAGTCCTGCAAATGGACCGGCACTGCCAGATTGCCCGAGCGCTGCACCTCTTCCATCGCGTCAAATACCGCCATGCAGGAAGCGTTGCTCTTCGGCGCCGTTGCCACGTAGACTGCCGCCTCGGACAAGATGATCCTCGCCTCCGGCATTCCTACCCGTTCCACCGCCAGCGATGCGCTGACCGCCACGGTCAAAGCATTGGGATCCGCCATGCCCACATCTTCTGACGCACATATCATAATACGCCTGGCTATAAATTTGATATCTTCGCCGGATTCCAGCATCCTCGCCAGATAATATACCGCCGCATCCGGATCGGAACCGCGCATGCTCTTGATAAAAGCGGAGATCACGTCATAATGGTTATCGCCGGTCTTATCATAGCGCATATTGCGTTTCTGAATGCACTCTTTCGCCACCTCCAGCGTCAGATGGATCTTCCCGTCCTCACTGCGGTTCGTTGTCAGAATGCCCAGCTCCACCGCATTCAGCGCTTTTCTCGCATCCCCGTCCGAAAGATCCGCCAGAAACTGCAGCGCATCCTCCTCAATCACCGCGTCATAGGCGCCCATGCCCCGTTCCTTATCATTCACCGCCCGCAGGATCAGCACTTTGATATCCTCCGCCTCCAGCGGTTTCAGCTCAAAGATAATGGATCGGGAGATAAGAGCCCCGTTCACCTCAAAATAGGGATTTTCCGTGGTCGCCCCGATCAAAATGATCGTGCCGTCCTCCACAAAGGGGAGCAGATAGTCCTGCTGCCCTTTATTAAAGCGGTGGATCTCGTCAATGAAAAGGATCGTCCGCTTTCCGAACATGCCCAGATCATCCTTCGCCTTTTCCACCACGGCTTCCATATCCTTTTTCCCTGCCACGGTAGCGTTGATCTGAGTGAATTCCGAGCTGGTGGTTCCCGCGATCACCTTCGCCAGCGTTGTCTTTCCGGTGCCGGGCGGGCCGTAAAAGATAATGGAACTGATCTTATCCGCCGAAATGGCGCGGTAGAGCAGCGTGTTCCTTCCTATGATATGCTGTTGTCCCACCACCTCGTCCAGCGTGCGCGGACGCAGGCGGGCCGCCAAAGGGGACTCTTTTTTCATCGCGCCCTGCCGCATGTATTCAAATAAATCCATAGGGGTTTCTCCTTTTTTGTTTATCCGGACGCCGGAGCAGACAGCATATATCTCAACGCTGCCACGCTCTCGCCGGCTCTGTTCCTTAAAAGCCTGTGAAACAACGCAGCGGTACTAAGCTCGTGGAATACCATGTGAAATTAGCTTTTTGATTTCACATTGGCTAATGTACCGGCGTTTTTCAAAGGGCAGCTTACGAGATATGCAGCCTGCCCCGGCTGGTTTTCGTATCTTCTGCAATCCTGCTTATCAATGTTCTCGGTCATCATATAGATCGCAGCAATCCCTCCAACCCTTGCTCCCGGAAAATATCCTTATAGTAGCCGATCTCATCCTGTATCAGTTCATCAATGACACGCATGCCAAGCACCTCTACCGGCGCTTTATCATCCGTGAGAAGCTCTCCCGTGCTCTCATAAGGTGTCAGGTTGTCCTCCACGCGTTCCATCATGACTGTCAGCTCTTCCTGACTTAAGTGTTTTCTGTTTTCTGACAATAGTGTCAGCATATCATCATTCTCGGAAGCGAAGAGTTCCCGGTTGGTTGCGCCCCTCACATCCACAGTGTAGACATTCGGAAAGATGCTGGAGATCGTATCCGCAAGGCAGACATTGATACCGCCCTCCCCGTCGGACTTCATGTTCATATTGACGACCATCACACCGTCTTCCTTTAAATGATCCCTGACCAGTGTGAAAAATTCCACGGAAGACATCTGGAACGGAATCGTGATATCCTGATAGGCATCCACCATGATCACATCATACTTTTTATCGATGGTCTGCAGATAAGCCCTTCCATCATAAGTCGTCACCTGTACTTCCTCAGGCAGGTCAAAATAGGTTCCCGCAAGGTCTGTGATCTTCTGGTCAATCTCCACCCCTTCCACCGTGATCCCATCAAAATACTTCATGCACTGATGGGCGTAAGTCCCTGTCCCCATCCCCAGGATCAGTATTTCCGTTTCCTCCTTCTTCGGCGCGTCCGCCATCAGGGGCGCCGCCAGCGCATAGTCATAATACATGCCGGTAAGCCCGTCTTCCTTCATTTTAATGGACTGTACCCCGAATAAAACGTTCGTAGACAGTATGACACTCCTGTCATCCTCCTTCACCTGCAGATAATTGTAGATAGACTCGCCCTCGTAGACAAGATTGCTCTCCCAGAAAGCGAAACTGCCTGAATGTCCCAGCACACTGCAGAGTACAAAAAGCATACTTGAGACTGCGCAGGCTTTTGCCGCCGTTCTTTTATTGATAAAATACAATAACCCGAGCAACAGCAGGATCCCCGAAAAGATCAGAAACGTGGCGGACGTCCCCACCGCCGGGATCGTCACAAAAGTCGGCAGAAATGTACCGATAATGCTGCCGATGGTATTGCACGCCCCCAGCGTCCCGACCGTTTTCCCGCTCTCGTCCAGAGAACCGATCGTGTATTTCACCAGCGACGGCGTCACCGTTCCCAGCAAAAACAGCGGAAATACAAAGATCAGCATACAGGCAAAAAACGCCGCCAGTATCAGAAAGTTTGTACTGATGGTCAGAATCAGCACACCCGATATCCCCAGGATAATATATTTCCCTGCCACCGGGATCGCCGCGATCCAGACCGCCGCAACCAAAAGCCTCTTATACAGCCTGTCCGGATCAGGATTTTTATCGGCGTTTCTGCCGCCGTAAATGTTGCCCAGCGCCATAGCGATCATGATCGTCCCGATAATGATCGTCCATACGATCTGGGAAGAACTGAAATAAGGTGCTAACAGCCTGCTCGCCCCCAGTTCCACCGCCATCACTGCCATGCCGGCAAAAAATTCCGTGGCGTATAAATAATACTTGTTATTTAATATATCTTTTTTCATTCCCGCGCCTTTCTGTTTATTCCCGCGAGCAATGAGCCATGCACCATGCTTGCATGGGTATCTGGCGAATGCCGCGAGGGTCAATACCCCGCCGCAAGCAGCGGGGTTATTGACTTCACTAACCGTCTTATCCAGTATACAGGAAATCCGCCGCTTCCTCAATGCCGAATATAAATTTTTCCCGCAACCAGCCCTTTCTCCTGCAGCCGCATTCCGATCCGCAGCATCCTCTGATCCAGAAGATGGTACATGGTCCTCCTCGTCCAGCAGATTCCCTCTATATACTCCTGCTGTGCCGAATCCAGTGCCTGCAGTATATCTTTGTCCCTGTCCGCGCCGAAATCACAGGCAATATAGATGTCTCTTTCCGCCTCTTTATGCTCCGACTCCGCCGGCAGTTTTATCCTGCCGCCCTTATATAATAGAAGAAACTCCGAAAAGTCCAGCTCTCTCCACCTTTTTGTGCTGACACCGGCTCTTTCGCCCGCCGTCCCTTCCTGCCCTGCTCCCTCCGAGACCACTACTTTCCGAAAACTCGGTTTTCCATACCTGTCATATTCCCGCACATACTCCGTTTTCTCCGGTTTTCGATAGGTATCAGGACGCTCCTTCAATAAAACCGCACAGTCCAGCAGATATTTTGTGTACGCCTCCCGCACCTTTTCATAGGGCATCGGAAAACTTAAGGAATCCGTGATCCGGCGCGCCGTATACCCCTTATCCGCCAGATGCCTTATCGCCCCGCCGCCAGCCTCCTCAAATATGAAATTGTGCAGTGCGTCATAAAAATAATTTTCCACTTTTCTTTTTTCCAAAACTGTGTTATACTGATTTTGTTGTCAGGATAAACGGTTACATATAAGATTATATTCAAAATCTTTATCGCATTTTTCTGATAAACATGGAAGCATAGCTCAGCCGGGATGAGCGTTCGCCTCACACGCGAAAGGTCAGGAGTTCGAGCCTCCTTGCTTCCATTTGGAAAGCCCGTATTTACGGGCTTTTTCAGACTCCTGTCATCAACTGTTATCAAAGCATGCCACATACTGCACCCTAGTGTTTCTTAATTCTTGGTTCTGCCTCTCCAAGCCATTTCTCAGCCAGACGCAACGCTTTTTCTATAGAATCCATTCTTACCGAAAAGTGTAAATCATATCGTCCCGCTGCCTCCCAGTCACTGTACATATATGCATTATCCCTGATTTCCTTTGGGATCTTAATTCCATAACTTTCAGCAATATCACATAAATCATATATCTTATGAGTATACATCTTTCTGGGACTGATATCTGGATCCACTTTATATATTTCGAACTTCAGAATTTTTCAATTGACTGTTGGGCATGATAAGCTGCTATTCCTTTGGTCGCTTTTTCATTTCCATCCTTTGCTTTTACAGCTTCTAATGCAGATTTTGACGCACAAATATCAGCTCTTGCATATGATGTCAGTGAAATCCCCATAATCATCCCCTCCTATACAAGGTTTGTCCACACTCCAACACATCCCGAAACAAGCCGACACTCTCTTGTTTTTGATAAACTTCTTCCATCCCATGAACACAAATCACATCGTACATCTGTTCATATCCATCTTTAGTATGCAGTCTTTTTAAGAACTCCTGGTATCCCTTATCTCTATAGAGCTTTGAACGATTGATATCACTGACCACAAGCATATCCACATCTGAATTTTCCTGACATCTGCTCTCTATTGCAGAACCAAACAAAATAATCCGGCATATCCTTTCGCATACACTTGCAGCTTCAATAATGTTCTAAATGACATCTTTTTTGATATCAGCTACCTGAACTTCCGTATTAAAATTTGTTCTGACAGGAACCATCCGGCACATAATTTTTCCTTCCTACTTCATTCTATTTTCTAATGTAAGACAGCTGCATTAAGCATTTACAGCTTAGACTGCCATTGTCAGCAATCTCATAAATGGAACAGCGCCTGTCTTCATCAACAAGATACCATCACAAATTACAGTCTCTGCCTGTATTAATTATATCTAATATGATTCATTAACTCAATTATTATTTTGTTACATTGAGTAAATAAATTCACAATTTTAAGATTATACTTATATCCCCACTCAAACAATACCTCCTCCACCGTCACAAACTCATACCCCCTCTCCGTCAGTATATCGAAGGACAAAAGGTGAAAACCCTGATAATTCCTGAGGTTATCCCTCTGTCATTATTCGAACTCAATCACCCTCCTTCTGCATCCGCTCTATGATCTCCGGATACGCTTCCACCTCCTCTTCCAGAACAAAATAAGTCGCCTTAACGATTTTGAAAATTACTCCAATAGCCAATCTGCAATATCAATGATTTGAACACCTTCGTACTGATACCTATCGTGACGGGTACGGGCTACAATCATTTTGGGGTAGGCATCCTTGATCTGTAATAAGGGAGATACTTCACGCTCAAAAGTTTTTTCGTCGCTGATATTATCAGAAACTTGTATATATATTTTTTCATTACGCTTAATTGCAATAAAATCGATTTCTTTCTTGTATAATACCCCCACATATACTTCATAACCTCTGCGCAATAGTTCAATTGCAACGATATTTTCAAGAATTCTTCCATAATCCATATTTTTCGTCCCAAGCTTTGCATAGCGAAATGTATGGTCGCTTAAATAATATTTATCGTTACTTGAAAGATATTTTTTACCTTTGATGTCATAACGCCGAATCTTATAAAAGGCAAATGCATTACAAAGGTATTGCATATATGAGCTGACAGTTACATGATTTACTTTTTCCCTGATACCGCTCAATGTATTTGTGATGCTTCTTGCAGAAGATAAATTGGAGATATTGTCCATCAAAAAGTCAACAATTCTCTCCATTAGCTGCATATTACGAATCTTGTATTTTTTTCGAATATCTCTGACAATAAGCGTATCAAACACATCGGCAATATAATCGTACTTTTCCTCCTGGTCTTTGTAGAGATACGAGCCTGACATCCCACCTTCTAACATATATTTATCAATGGCGGCATACTTATCATTGCAATCAAAATACTGCATATACTCGCTGAAAGAGAACGGAAATACTCTAATATCAAAAGTTCTTCCCGTAAAAAGAGTGGCAAGATCCGAACTCAATAAAAATGCATTGGAACCGGTAATATATATATCAAATTTTTCTGATGCATGCAGGCCATTAATAGCCTTTTCAAAGTCGGCACACATCTGTACCTCGTCAATACAAACAAAATTCTGCTTCCCTTTCATGTATCTCGAATTAATATAATCATATAAAGGACGATATTCAAGTAAATTGTCATATTCCGGCAGATTATAATTTATATGGATGATATTGGAATCAATAATCTCTGTTTCGACGTATTTTTCAAAAGCTTCCAACAATTTCGACTTACCGCTGCGTCGAACACCAGTAATTACCTTTATATCAGGGGTCCCAATTACACGAATCATTTTTTCTAAATACTGCTTACGCTCAATAAGTTTCACGAAAAATCACCTCATACATAGTATATCCAATTTGTTTTCCAAAATCAATATTTTTTCAAAAATGGTAAATAGAATGTATTTCGCTCTTCCATAAGGCCATTGGCATAAACTGATTCTCGACATATCAGCGGTCCCGTATGAATGGCATGCTGTTTATAACCAAGGGGTGCCCTTTGTCCCCGGGCAGAATAGTTATTTTACAGATCACTCAAACAATATCTCCTCCACCGTCACAAACTCATACCCCCTCTCCGTCAGTATATCGATAGAGGCGAGCGCCGCATCCACGCTGCTCTGGTAACAGTCGTGCAGCAGGATCGTGCTGTTTTCCTTCGCTTTGTCCACAATGGCTCTCGTCACTTTATCGGCATTCCCGGTACACCAGTCGTTCGGATCGACATTCCAGAGCACCGGAAACATGTTCAGCTCCTCCTCCAGCTTCTTATCCCAGGTCCCGTAAGGCGGCCGCACATACTGCACCTCCTGCCCTGTTATCCCGCTGATCGCCTGATTGGTCATGATCAGTTCCTCCCGAAACTTCTCCCGGTTGCCGCTCCGCAGCTGAATGTGCGTGTAGGTATGGTTTCCTATGATATGCCCCTCCTTCTGCATCCGCTCTATGATCTCCGGATACGCCTCCACCTTCTCTCCCAGAACAAAAAAAGTCGCCTTGACGTTCCGCTCTTTCAGCCCGTCCAGCAGTTTTTCCGTGTAGACAGGGTGGGGACCGTCGTCAAATGTGATGGCAATTTTTTTCTCCTGCGGCTCTTCCTCCTGTTGCTCCTCCTCTTTCCCGCCTTTCATTTTCTTCGTCCATTCATTGACATTACTGTCAACTTCTTCACTCCATGCGTCAATCTTTTCAGCCGCAACATTTTTATACCCGAAAATCAGAAGTAACGCCAGCACTGCCTCCAACCCAAGAACAAGCCACTCCCGCTTTTTGAATCTTCTCATAACACGTTTCATTCCGGCTGATGATTCCGCCGGTAACTCCTACCGCTTTCTCTTTTCACATTCTATGTCTGAAATAATGCAAAATGCAAGTACACCCTCCCGCAGCATGAAAAAATGCCACGCAGAGCGAAACTCCTCCGCATGGCATTTTTATATTCCGGCATTCCCTTTGCCGAAGTTCGCTTTCATACAAACTGATTTTTTTCCGCATCATAGTGATAATTCACCGCCGCCAGCTTTTCCGTTATCTCCGCCCCGGAAACATCCATATCCTCGCACAATGCTTCCAGAGAACTATAGTAATCCCGCAGCTTCAGATTGATAAAACTAAGCAGCATGATCGGATCTGATGGTATCATAGCCATTTCCCCCTGTTCTTATTCCTGTTTATATCGTTGTCAGGTACTTCTTCAGCTTACCATTTTTAGCATCACAGCCACCGGCATCACACATCACAGCCCGGCGCTGTCGCCGGCAAACATCCGCTTTTCTCTCTGCCGTTCTTACCGTCAGCAGGCGCCTGCTTCCCTCTGCGCCGTCAGTTCCCCGTCCCTCAAGCCGATGCGGATCACATCCTTCTCATGCACCTCGCCCGAAAGGATCAGCTTCGCCGACAGCGTCTCCACATACTTCTGGATATACCGCTTCAGCGGCCTTGCGCCGTAGACCGGATCGTAAGCCTGCTCTATGATATAGTCCTTCGCTTCCTCCGACAGGGAAATGCTCAGTTCCTTATCCGCAAGCCGCCTGTTCAGATCATCAATGATCAACGTAATAATACCGCCGATATTTTCCTTTGTCAACGGCTTGAACAGGATCTGTTCATCCAGACGGTTCAAAAATTCCGGCCTGAAATGCGCCCTCAGCTCTTCCATAACAGCTGTTTCGCAATCTTTACTGATGGAGCCGTCCGCCTGAATTCCCTCCAACAGATACTGTGCGCCGATATTGGACGTCATGATCAGGATCGTATTCTTAAAGTCCACGGTCCGTCCCTGGGAGTCCGTGATCCGCCCGTCGTCCAGCACCTGCAGCAGCACATTGAACACATCGGGGTGGGCTTTCTCTATCTCATCGAACAGTACCACGGAATACGGTTTCCTTCTGACCGCTTCGGTCAACTGTCCGCCCTCCTCATATCCCACATATCCGGGAGGCGCCCCGATCAGTCTCGATACGGAGTATTTCTCCATATATTCACTCATAT
This sequence comes from [Clostridium] symbiosum, assembly GCA_021769625.1. Classification (GTDB taxonomy): domain Bacteria; phylum Bacillota; class Clostridia; order Lachnospirales; family Lachnospiraceae; genus 1XD8-76. The sequence continues at coordinate 16,568 of JAETSN010000040.1, forward strand.
CGATCCGCACCATGTTGTTTTCATCGTCAAACAGACATGCCGCCAGCGACTTTGCCAGCTCCGTCTTCCCGACGCCCGTGGGACCGAGGAACAGGAAGGAACCGATCGGTTTCGACGGATCTTTGATGCCCGCCTTGGAGCGGATGATCGCCTCTGTCACCTTGGTGACACCTTCATCTTGTCCGATGACACGCCTGTGCAACTCCCTGTCAAGATGCAGTGTCTTATTTCTTTCACTCTCTGTCAGTTTTGCCACCGGGATACCGGTCCAACGCGAGATGATCCGGGCGATCTCCTCCTCCGTCACCTTTTCATGCACCAGCGACAGATCCTTGTTTTTCACCGCTTCCTCCTCGATCTCCAACTGCCGTTTCAGGGTCGGGAGCTTCGAGTACTGCAGTTCACCCGCCTTCTCATAATCTCCCTCCCGCTGGGCAATCTCGATCTGCCCGTTTAACGCCTCGATCTCCTCCCGCAGTTTCGACAGCTTCTCCACGGAATTTTTCTCGTTGTCCCACTGGGCTTTCCGTTTATCAAGCTCCGCCTTTTCCTCCGCCAGTTCTCTCTGCAGATTCGCCAGCCGCTCTTTGCTCAGATTGTCATCCTCTTTCTTCAGCGCCGCCTCCTCGATCTCCATCTGCATCACATGCCGGTTCAGCTCATCAAGCTCCGTCGGCATGGAATCCAGTTCCGTCTTGATCAGCGCGCAGGCCTCATCCACCAGGTCGATCGCCTTATCCGGCAGGAATCTGTCGGAGATATAGCGGTTCGACAAAGTCGCCGCGGTCACCAGCGCCGTATCCAGGATCTTTACGCCGTGATATACCTCATATCTGTCCTTCAGGCCTCGGAGAATGGATATCGTATCCTCCACCGTCGGCTCCTCCACTAACACCGGCTGGAAACGCCGCTCTAACGCCGCGTCCTTCTCCACATACTGCCGGTACTCATTTAAGGTGGTAGCGCCGATACAGTGCAGCTCCCCTCTTGCCAGCATAGGCTTTAACATATTTCCCGCATCCAGCGCCCCGTCCGTCTTGCCCGCGCCCACGATGGTGTGCAGCTCGTCGATGAACAGAATAATCTGCCCGTCGGATTTCTTCACATCCTCCAGCACCGCTTTCAGACGTTCCTCAAACTCGCCCCGGTACTTGGCGCCCGCCACCAGCGCGCCCATATCCAGCGCAAAGATCTTTTTATCCTTCAGCCCCTGGGGCACATCGCCCCTGACGATACGCTGCGCCAGCCCTTCCACCACCGCGGTCTTGCCGACGCCTGGCTCACCGATCAGCACCGGATTGTTCTTGCTCTTTCTGGACAGGATACGGATCACATTCCGGATCTCATTGTCCCTGCCGATCACTGGATCGAGCTTCTGCTGTCTCGCCCGCTCCACCAGCTCCTGCCCGTATTTTTCCAGCGTATCATAAGTCGCCTCCGGGTTGTCGCTGGTCACCCGCTGATTTCCCCGAATCGTGGAAAGCGCCTGCAGAAAACGCTCCCTCGTAATGCCAAACTCCCGGAAGATCTCCTTGATCTCCTTATTCGGCTCCTTGATCATCATCAAAAACAGATGTTCCACGGAAACATACTCGTCCCCCATCTGTTTCGCCTCGTCCTCCGCGGAAACCAGTACCTTATTTAAATACTGCCCGATGTATACCTGGCCGCCCTGCACTTTCACACGCTTTTCCAACGCCTGCTTTACGCGGTTTACAAAATACTCTTTCTGGATCTCCATCTTCTCGATCAGTTTCAGGATCAGGCTGTCCTCTATCGTCAAAAGACTGTACAGCAGATGCTCCTGCTCAATTTCCTGATTGCCGTATTCATAAGCCAGCTTCTCACACCGATCCACCGCCTGAATCGAGTTTTGTGTAAATTTTGAAATGTTCATAAAAGCACCTCCCTACTCTCATATTATGTGCTGTTTCATCCATATTTCTTTCCTGCGATATTAAAATATCACTGTTTGTTAGCCACGTCAATAGGTGAGTGCTAAAATTTTCTGAAAATTCTATAAATTTAGATTGTAATCGGATTTAATCCTTCCAGATAAATCTGTGGTTGATGGACTCCCTGCCATCGCCGGAATACACCTTAACAGAACCTCCGTCTCTTCCCTTTCTTTTTGAAACCAGTTTCCTATTGCAGAAAGGCCCTGGTCTGACTGTGTGTTTCGGTTTTACTTCCCTGAAACCCTGACTTCCTCCCCGAAATAGAAGGAATACAGTATCCTCTCCTTCACTCTCTTCCCGGTCATTCTCTCCAACGCTTCCCCGTAGTAGTCAAGCTGCACTCGATATCTGTCCGCCAACTCCTGCGGCGAATTAATAACGTCTGTTTTGTAATCCAGCAAAACAATCTCTCCATCCTCCTCAAAAAACACATCTATGATCCCCTGCACCAAAACCTGTTCTGTCTCCGGAAACTCTTCCGACAGCCTTGCCGCACTGATGCCCAGCATAAAGGGCTGTTCCTTCCACAGCTTCCCCGCTTTCGCCGCCCGGTGCATCCGCTCGGCCAGCGGGCTGTTCATAAAGCGCAGGATTTTCTTTCCGCTGGCCGCCGCCTTATATTCCCCGGATAAAAGCCCTGCCGCATACCAGTCTTCTATTTTTCTGCCCAGCCATGCCATATCGTATCTGCCGATCTCTTTCCATTCCCTTGCTTCTTCCGATATTGCTCTCTCTTTTTCCGCTCCGCCTTCCGTTCCGGATATCTTTGTTTTTCCTGATGCCTCTGTCTCTTCCGGCTCGTCCGCTCCTGCATCCGGCAGATTCCCGAAATCCATCAGTTCCATCACCCGGTGCATCGCGCTTCCTCTGGTCGTGCCGGATATCTTCTCCTCCTCATCCTGTCTTCGCAAAAAGAGCGGCAGGTAGGGCGCCGGCACTTCCTCCTCAAAGAGATGTTTCCCGTTGTCCGCTTCCTCCCCGGGCAGCTCTCCTGCGGGATCTCCCGCCATATTGTGAATAGCCGCCATCTTCAATTCGGAGACAGTGGTCTTCGCATATAATTTTTGCAGATTTTCGTGGGGATACCGGAAACCGAATCGATTTTGCAAGTATTCCTGCAGTTTCTTGTCGATATCGCAGGTATTTAAATTCATTTTGAAAGATTCCGCGTCATTTAAGACCCTGTAATCTTCCTGCAGTAAATCCGTCTGTAAACCCGTATTTTCCACTATCCTGCAGATAATATCGTCCTTCAGAGGAACCTTTGGCGCTTCCGCATCTATCTGACACCGCTGAAAAACTTCCTCCATCCCTTCCATTCGCATAACACACGTTACTAATAATTCCAGAAAACTGCCCGCACTGCTCCTGGTCAAATAGGGCAATACTGTCTTATCGTGTTGGAGAATTCCTGATTTTCCCTGCAATAATCTTGCCGCATCATCAGTAACACCTGTTATTATCAACTTCTCCTTCGCCCTTGTGAGCGCCACATATAAGATCCGCAGTTCCTCCGCCTGGGAATCCAGCAAGATTTTCCGGGACAGCGCCGCCTTGCGCAGAGTCCTCTGTCTGATGCGCAGCACCGGATCTGTCAGATCCACCGCGATCCCTATATCCATATCCATCAGCACCGCCGAGGAAGCGTCCCTGCGGTTCATCTTTTTTCCCATGCCCGCCACAATACAGACCGGAAATTCCAGTCCCTTACTCTTATGTATGGTCATGATCCTGACCACATCCGCCGCCTCATCCTGCGTGCCTGCCTCCCCGTAATCGATACTGTATTTTTCTATCTGATCAATATACCGGATAAAATGATAAAGTCCCTTGAAACTGGTCTTTTCAAAGGCAGCCGCCTTCTGCAGCAGCATCTGGGCGTTGGCGCGCCGCTGCCTCCCGCCGGGCAGTGCCGCCACATACTCCAGATAATGGCTCTCCTCCATGATCTTGGAGAGCAGTTCCCTGATGGAAAGCCACACCGAACAGCGCCTAAGCTCCGTATGCCAGTCCAGAAATCTTCTGCACTTTACCGCAAGCGCATCCGCCGGATCCGCCTCCTCCACATACCGCTTCATCTTCTTATAGAGCTTCTGCCTGCCCGGAACAGCTGCCGCAAGGCGCGCTGCCTCCACATCCGTAAATGAGCCAAAACAGGACTTTAAGACACCGAACATCGGAATATCCTGCAGCGGATTGTCCAGCGTTCTCAACAGCTGCAGAATGACCTGCACTTCCGACGTCTGAAAATAGCCTGTTCTGGAACTGATAAAGCAGGGGATATCCTGCCTGCCCAGCACTTCCTGAAACACCTCGTCGATTCCGCTGCTGCTGCGCAGTAAAATAACGATATCTCCATAACACAACGGGCGCATACATCCGCTGTCCTTATCTAACACCTGCATCTCCCGCATCAGCCTCCTGATGCGCAGCGCGATGGCTTCCGCCTCCTGCTCAATCGCCGTTTTTTCCGTGTCTTCGGATCTTTCTATGATGATGAGCTCTGTCTTATTCTCCTTTTTTGACACTTTATTTTTAATATCATTCGTTATTTTATTTCCCGCCGCCGAAGCTTCCCGCTCCCGTTCTTTCGCCGCATGATCAGGATCCGACCCTTCCCGCACCACATCGCCAGCCCCCGACTGCACCCGTACTGCATCATCATAATCCCGCAGCTCCTGCATCACATCATCACAATCCCATCGCTCCCGCACCGCATCATCGTAATACTTCGCCCCATAATAGAGCATGGCATTCTCGTCGTAATCGATGCCTCCCAGATTCCGCGCCAGAAGCTGCGAAAAGATCAGATTCACACTGTCGATCACTTCCCGCCTGCTCCGGAAATTCTGCCGCAGATTCACAAGCCGCCTCTCCCCCTCTTCCCCGGAGTAGGCATAAAACTTTTCCATAAACAGTTCCGGCCTCGCCAGACGGAATTTGTAGATGCTCTGCTTCACATCCCCCACCATAAAACGGTTAAAATGTCCGGAGTCCTCCCCCGAAATACAGCTCAGGATACATTCCTGCACCAGATTGCTGTCCTGATATTCATCGATCATGATCTCGCAAAAATAGTCCCGCAGCTCCAGCGCGGCAGCCGTCGGCTCCACAAATACGCCTTCTTCATTCTCCCTCCTCCTGCAGAGAATACTGAGCGTCAGATGCTCCATATCCGAAAAATCGATCATGTTCTTTTCTCTTTTTTTAGCCGCAAACCGCTCCCCAAACAAAGCTGTCAACTCAACCAGTTCCCGCACCAGCGGCGAAACCTGCCTGCATTGCCGAAGAAGCGCCTCCTCCCCCAGCAAAAAGAACTGCTCCTTCAACTGCTCTAACTGCTTTTTCACGCCGTTTCTGGCCTGTTTGACCATCTCCCGTTTTCCGGGGTCTACGCAAGCATCCTTCTTGGAGGAGAGCCTCTCAAACTCCACTCTTTCCAGCGCTTCCCCGCATCCCGAGAAAGTTTCCGCCCGGGCAGCCGCCTCCAGCGCTTCCAGACTTTTTTCCAGATTTTCTCCGTACATATAAGGACCATCCGGCTTCTCGCAGATCCTGACACAGCGCCGCAGCTCTTCTGCCATTTCCGGCAGTATGTTCCCCAGATACGTCATGATATACCGCATAAAAGGTGCCTGCTCCATCTCTTCTATGGAGGAAAACTCATAATCCTCCCCGTGTTCCTTAAGCCACTCTTCGGGCCAGGGATAACTCATCGCAAAGCGGTAAAGGGATAAGATGCTCTCCTCCAGCACAGTCTCTTTTTTTCCGGTACTGTACGCCTCCACCAGTGCCTGAAACGGGCTCACATATTTCCCGGCATCTTCCCCGCCTGCCTCCTGCCCTGCCCCTTTCACTGTCTTTTCCTGCCCTGCTCCTTCAGACTCCTCTACCGATATCTTTTCCTGTGCCGCTCCTTCCGCCGCCTCTTCCGTTCTCTCCTCCTGCGCCGCTCCTTCCGACGCCTCTCCCGCCCTCTCCTCCTGCGCCGCTCCTTCCGACGCCTCTCCCGATCTCTTCCTCTCTGCTTTCTCCTCCTCCAGCTTCGCAAAGGCTTCTTCCAGCACCTCTTCGAGAACATCCTGCATCAGCAGCCCGATCTCCCCCTCATCCGCCACCCGGAAGGCAGGATCCAGCCCGATCTCCTGAAAGTGATTTCTGATCACAAACAGACAAAAGCTGTGGATCGTCGTGATCTGAGCATTGTGAATCAATGCAGACTGCCTCTGCAGATGCTCATTTTCCGGCTCCGCAGAAAGTTTTTCAGAAATAGCATCTGTTATTCTTTCCCGCATCTCACTTGCGGCCGCACTGGTAAACGTCACCACCAAGAGCCTGTCAATATCCGCCGGATGCTCCCCCTCACTGATCATCCGGATGATCCGCTCCACGAGCACAGCCGTCTTTCCGCTCCCAGCCGCCGCTGAAACCAGTATATTTTTATCCCGCAGCGCGATCGCCCGCTCCTGCTCCCCCGTAAACTGCCTTTCCATAAATTATCTCTCTGCCTCCCGCATCCTCTCCAAAATCTCGTCCCGGCTCTCCTCCTGCAGAACCCGCTTCTCGCACCCCGGCAGTTTCTTATCAAACCCGCACACCCTGCTGTAGGGGCAATACGTGCAGGCCTCCCTATCCTTCCTGCTGTAGGGATGCATCCCGATCTCTCCGTCCAGAATGCCGCTTCCAAGTTCTTTCAGCTTCCCCGCCGCGTAGCCGGATATCAGCTCCATATTCTCCCGGCTCATCAGCAGGGAATTTTCCGCGAAACTCCCGTCTTTTTTCCTGCTCAGCGGCAGCACTTTTTTTACCGTCCCTTCGGAAGCATCTATTTTCTCGATGATCCCCTCATCGTCATTCACGATCCCGGTGGGCCGCAACACCTTTCTCAGCTCCGCATTGATCTCCTCCGGCGTTTTCTCCTCTTTCATCTCCAGGATCGGATCATCAATATGATAATACAAAATACCGGCAGGCACGATCTCTTTCCCCGGATTCTGCCTTTTCTCATATTCCATCGCCGCATTCAGATAAGTCACGAGCTGCAGCTGCAGCCCGTGATACAGCGCCACGATGTCAAAATTATTCTTCCCTGATTTATAGTCTATCACCTTTACGTAACATACGTTATCTTCCTCGCAGGTATCCAGCCTGTCTATCCTGCCCACCAGCCTCATCTTTTCTTCTTCCGTCAGCGCCACATTGACCGCATCCAGATCCTGCAGCGAAGAAAAGGACATCTCAAACTTTTTCGGCAAAAACTTCCCCTGCTGCAGTTGATACTGCAGCGTAAAGACTGCCCGCCGCAAAATCCTCCCGATCCTCTCGAGCACATACCTGCTCCGCGCCGTCTCATAGAGCACCGCATTTCCGTAAGCCGCCGTGTCCGCCTCCAATATCTCCTGCAGAAGCTTCTCCCCGGCCTCCCGCGGAAAATCAAACCAGCTGTATCCTGTCTCCGGCAGCTTTTCCGAAAACTCCGCCAGCACACTGTGGAATATATTTCCCATATCCACCGCTTCAAAACCGAACTCCTTCCGCTCTTCCAGCAGCAGCTCATACTTCAGAAAATGCGCATAGGCGCAGGCGGCAAAGGTCTCCAGCCTGGTGATGCTCCCCACCAGATCGCTCCCACACAGGGCAAGGGCAAGCTGCTTCGGAAGGCGTTCCTCCCGATACCGCATAAATGCCCCCTGCAGCAGCTTTTCCGTTTCCTCTGCGGTCTCATCCTCCCCCTGCATCACTTTCAATATCTGCAGTAAAGACGCCTCCTTCTCCGATGAAAGATTCCCTGAGACAGCCTCCCTCAGGCCGTCCGCCACATAATCATAACTATCCTGCCAGGTCTCCAGCCTTTCAAAAATATCCTCCTCCTCCGGATTTTCTATCGCCAGATCCGGATACAATTTCTTCATCATCTCGATCAGATAAGCCGGCCGCAGTGTCTTCCCGTCCTGGTCACAGCCCGCCCACGTCATATAAAGCCTGCCTGACGGTTTTGTCATGTTCATATACAGATACAGCCGCTGGGTATACATCTTCTGTCTCGGAGAAGGTGCCAGCTCATAGTCGGATCCCTGCAGAAACTCCCTGTCGATATCCGAGAGGATGCCGCCGCTCCCCGTGTTCCCCGGGATATTGCCGTCATTGACCCCGAGGAACAATAACACCTGTATTTCTTTTAGCCTGCTCCGCTGTATATCCCCGACCGTCACATGGTCCACATTCTGTGGGATCGTCCCAACCTGCATTTCCGAGAACCCCGCATCCAGGAGTTCTGCAAACTCCTGATCTGTCAGTTCCTCTTCTCCCGATAATTCCACGATCTCCGAGAGCAGATCTATGATAAACGGATAGATCTGATGATACTCCCTCGCCCGCACCGGATCCCCGTTTTCCTCGAACTCTTTTTCGAAAGCCGCCAGTTTTTCCTGAATGCGGCACTCCACGATAAAATCGTAGAGCGCCCGCACCTTCTCCGCAGCGGTCTTCCCCATATCTTTCAGATACGCCGCACTGTGCAGAATTTCCTCCCGCGCCTTATTCAGCCGCTCCAGCAGATCGGCTCCCTCCGTCTCTTCCTCCCCCGAGTCCCCCTTTTTCTCGAACTCCTTCGGCAGCCTCGTAAAGATCCTGCTAAAGCGCCCGTACCCATGGATGCCCATCTCCCGGATATAGTTATCCAGCTCATCCGCCTGCTCCATGGAAAGCTCCGTCAGCCCGGTCCTGACATAATGGTTTACCGCATCTTCGGAAAAATCCTGACTGTACAGCCGCAGTGCGCTCCGTATGAATTCCACAAAAGGATTCAGCAGGATCCCCTTGTTCTGATCGATAAAAAAGGGAATCCCCAGCTTGGAAAACTCGCTGCTGATCAGAGCCTCATAATTTTCCAGATTACCGCAGACCACCCCAATATCCCGGAAACAATAACCCTCCTCCCGAATCAGCCGCCGGATGATGCGCGCCGCATATCTCGCCTCCTCCCGCATCCCCGGCAGAAAGGCAAGATATATACCCTCCGGTGCGCCTCTATATTCCTTCTGCGGATAGCGGAACAGACTCTGTTCCAGATGTGCCAGAGCAGGAACGCTTTTCAGCCGCCGCACAGGCGCCTCCCTCAAAAACAGATCCTTCCCACGCTCTATTCCCGCCTCCTCGGCGCATTTCTCGAGAGATTTCAATGTCTTTACAGATAGGGCAAAGAGATTTTGCTCTCCCACCTCTTTATAGGGGTCTTTCTGTCCGTCAAAAATCAGAGTGAAACAAAGTTCCTGCGCCACCCGCATCAGTTCCCGGATCACCTGAAGCTGGATCGGTGTAAAACCGGTAAAACCGTCAAACACGATAACGCTTCCCCGCAGCATGGCGGAGCGCTCTATTCTGGAAGATAACACCTGTAATGATTCCTCTTTGGTCAGATAATGATCCCTGATATACTCCTCAAACCCCTGATATAAAAGCGCCAGATCTTTCAGTTTTCCCGCCAGTGCACCCCGCTTTTCGGAAAAGGCAATGATCTTGTCCAGTTCCGAAAGTCCAATACCGTACTGCATAAACTCTGAAATGGCAGATTTGATCTCATGAATATAGCCCTGCTTTTTCAGATAGCCGCCCAGCACTTTAAGCTCAGGTTTCAGCCGGTCGGCCACGATCCGCAGGATCAGATTTTTCCCCGTATCGTCTAAAACCGGCTGAGATACTCCGCCGGTTTCTTCAAAGACTCTGTATGACAGCCTGCCAAAGCTTAACACATCGATGTTCATAATGCCGTGGCAGGGGTGTTTTTCCACTAATGACCTCTGGGTCTCCATCGTGAACTGGTCGGGGACAAGAAACAGATACCGCTTATCCGGATGCTCCATGGACTCACGGATGACCCGCTCCTGCAGTATGCTGCTCTTTCCCGAACCAGAACCGCCAAAAATAAATGATAACATGAAACTATTCCTTAAAGGTTACTCGTTCTCTTCGTCTTCGTCATCGATGAAAGTCTCGACTTTCGGCTCTTTCATCTCAGTCTCTTCCGCTTTCTTTTCTGTTTCATCCTCAAAAAAGCCTTCGTCTTCTCCCAGTGCATCTTCCAGCGTATCCGCTGATCCTTCCGCAGCGTCCCTCACCGCTTCCGCAGCTTCCTCAGCGACATCCGCCGCCGCATCTTCCGCCGCTGCTTTTGCGCTTTCCTTTCTCGCTGCGATCGTATCCTTCGCTCCCTTTATCACAACCTGTGCGAACTCCTTCGCCTCTCCCGCCGCAAACTGCGCGAAATCCTTTGCCTCTTCCGCCGCCTTTTTCACTGTCTCGGATACTTTTTCCGGTGTCAGCGTCACATAACTTCTCTCCTCTGTATCCTCATCGAGATCTTCACTGAAATCATCAAAATCATCGTCCTCATCCACTATCGGCTTTGCCGCTTTATCTTTCCCCAGAAGATAGTAATAAGCGCCCGCTGCCGCCGCTCCCATTGCCGCCGTAACCATTAAAAACTTCCCGAATTTTTTAGCCATTTTTCTCTCCTTCTTATATAGTTTCTATTTTACCGCTTATTAGTATCTTAATACGAAACACGGAAAATGAAAAGGGGGATTTTACTTTTCTTTTTTTGTGGGAAGAGGCCGTCGATGAAGGATAAATATCCTGTTCAGACACGCTTTCGCTTGGAGAAAAGCGCAGCGGTACTAGGCTCGAAAATACCTCGCCAAGTACCGGCGTTTTTCTACAGTCTTCACAGGATATTTATCCTTCATCGACTACTTTACGTTTTAAGAAAAGTATGCTATAGTTAAAAAACTGACTGTTAAAGTCAATTATACTGCGATAAAAGGATTGGATACACCGGATGAATGAGAAATTTTTTGATCTGAAGAAAGAAAAACAGGACCGTATGATCAATGCCGCCCTAAAGATTTTCGGCATGCGCGGTTATCAGTTTGCCAGCACGGACGATATCGTGAAGGAGGCCGGCATCAGCAAGGGGCTGCTCTTTCATTATTTCGGTTCCAAGCTGGGGCTGTACAGTTTTGTCTATGATTACAGCGTACGTTTTATGTCTCTGGAACTAAAGGCCGCCGTGAACGACAAGGAGACAAACTTTTTTGCGTTGCAAAAGCAGATTGAGAACGGAAAGCTGCAGGTACTGAAAAACTATCCCTGCATGCAGCTCTTTCTGGAAAAATGCAACACGGAAAATACAAAAGAGGCGCTGCTCGCCATCGAGGAAAAGAAAAACGAATTTACCGCTCTCTATGAATCCTTTGACGCCCAGGCGGATTTCGGCCGGCTTTCCGCGGACATGGATCCTGCAAAACTGCGCAATATCCTGCGCTACACCTTAAAGAATCTGATGGAAGAGCGCTTTTTGACCGGCAGTTTTCAGGCGGAACTGCTTTACGAGGAAAGCATCGCCTATATTGCATTCCTGGAAAAACTCTCCGGCTAAAGCCCCAATATCAGTTATCACCTCAGTCATTTTACCTTCACCTTCATCCCGTCTTTCAGAGAATAGGCCTCCGGATTTACAACGACCTGCGCTCCCGCCTCTGGCCCCTCGGTGATCTTCACCATGCCGCCGCTGTAAATGCCCGCCGCAACGGGCACCTTACGGCATACGCCTTCTTCCACCTGATACACAAAGGTATCCTGATCTTCATTCACCAGCGCCGATACCGGCAGCATCCGGCACTCTTCGTCCAGTTTCCTTTCAAACTGCAGCGTGACCTCATAGCCCGGCCCCATGCTCTCGGGCAGGCCGTCCGCCGTCAGTTCCACCCTGCATCTGTTTTCTTTCACGCCCAGCGTGGAAACCTGCTCCGCTGCCACAGGGGAAATAAAGGTGATGCGCTCTTTTGCCGCACTGCCGTCCGGCAGCTCCGCGCTGGCCTCATCTCCCACCCGGTAATCCGCTGCATCTTCCGTCAGCATCCACACCTCCAACCGAGCCTCCTCTGTACTGTAAAGCCGGACTAACGGCTGATACTGCGCCACATAGCTCCCTTCCTCCACCAGCAGTTCCGACACGATGCCGCCCTTTCCTGCCGCCATTTTATCCGGCGTCTGTTTCCGCAAAAGCGCATCCAGAGAAACCTGAAGCTTTGCCTCCTCCTGTCCCGCATTTTTCGCATTATATTCCCCAAGCTTCGTCAGCGTATCAAACTGCGTTTGATAGACAGCGATCAGGTTCTGGTAATAGAGCTTGTTCTTCTCCGAGCTTAGCTGCCTGGCATTCTCATAAGCAGCCTTTGCCTCCGCCATGGCGCCCGCATAGGCGGCAAGCTGGGCGCCGGAAAAGGGCGCGCTGCCATAGCCCGCCTCCGGATGCTGCTTCTTTTCTCTTTCCCAGTCATCATTCGTATCGGCCGCTGCCTCATAGCTTGCCTTTGCCGTCTCAAATGCCCATTTCGCTGCGTCCGCATCATTGTAAGCAGTTCCGTTCTCGCCAAACATCGTGTCATATTCATGATATGCCGCGTTGATCATATCGATCAGCTGCTGCTGGCGCATACTGATTTCCAGCCCGCTGCTGTAATTCCGGTTATAGAGAGAATCCTTCTCCTTCTGCAGCAGGGCGATCTCATCGGCAATCTCCTCCTGATACGCCGAATCATCCACAAGCACCAGCTCCGCCCCTTCCGCAACGCTCTCCCCCTGCCTGCACAAAATATCCGTCACGATGCCGTTTGTGGTTGCCGTGACAACGCTGGTCTCCTTCGCCGCCACCGTTCCCTCCAGCCGGAGGCTCTCCGTCAGCGTCCCCTCCGTCACAAAAACCGTCTCCACTTCCACAGCCCTTGTCAGATAGAAACCGCCCGCCGCAAAAACTGCCGCCAGAAAAACGATACCTGCCGTTATTTTCACATTCTTCCTCATATTCCGCTCTGCCTTTCCACAATTCCCCAATGTCATTTGATCAACACCTCAGTCAGCTGGCAAGAACATAAAATACTTAAGGAGCCCTTTGAAAAACGCCGGCACTTAGCGAGGTATTTCACGAGCTTAGTGTCCGCTGCGCTTTTCACAGAGCGCAAGCGTGGCGACGAAGTATTTTATGTTCTAGCCAGCGTCCGTCGGCATCTACTTTACTCCCTCTCCCGCAGCATCTCCACCGGCACGATCTTTTTCAATTTCCCCAGCATGATCCGCAGGCTTATGTAAAGCGCCGCCATCATCAGGAGGACAGCCCCCAAAATGGACGATGCATCCACAAAATCAGGTATCATAAACATCTCGGATGCCAGGCCCGCCGAGATCATACGGCTTGCCCCCATCGTCATCGGGATCCCCAGCAAAATACCGAATACCGCAATGATCCACTGTCCCACGGAAATAACGTCCAGGCACTCCTTATTTCTCATTCCCAGCATCATCAGCACAGAGATCTCCCGCTTCAGTTCCTCATAGTAGATCAGGGAACTGGTATAGATCACCGCCAATCCCACCAAAACACCCAGTATGGCAAGCCCTGCAAATATAATCTCGAAACTGCCGAGCATGGTGCGGTACTGATCCACCTTGTCCTGCCTTGTCTCCACCGTGCCTTTATAGGGCGAATCCTCCAGCTTTTCCTGCAGCTCCCCGCATACCTCTTCCGGCGCCCTGCATTTTACACTGTTCACAATCCCCCTGTATCCTGCCAGATTTCCCAGCGCTTCCTTCGACATATAGATTGTTGTGCCGAGATACTGTTCCATAACATCTGTTATTGGAATGCTGTATTCCTCCTCCTCCGGATAACTGATCTTCAATGTCAGAAAATCTCCCTTTTTCACCTGAAGCCTTTCGCACATAAAGGAAGAAATGATCGCGCCTTCCCTTCTGACATAGATCTCCCGTCCCGCCTCATCATACAGCCTGGTCAACTGCGCTCCCTCATCGATCGCCTCCACGGATACATCCAGACTGTCCGATGCGGAATATATCTTTGCCCCGATCTTCAGCACCCCTTCAAGCCGTTCCGCCCGGGGGTTTTCAAGGAGCGCCAGCGCATCCTCTTCCATCACATAGTCGGAAAAACTCACAGAGATATCCTGTCTCTGATTCTTTTCCAGTTCGTCAAACAAAAAAACATCAAACAGCGAGCGCATGGAAACAAGGGTTGCGGTCAGCATAAACGCGCTGGCTACACCGATCACGGATAACACCGTCCGCCGTTTGTACCTTGCCAGGCTTCTCACCCCCATGATGCCGGGCACCGTAAAGAGCCGCACAAAACCCGGTATCTTTTCCAGTATAAAATGTTTTCCTGTTTTCGGCGGCGCCGGGCGCAGCGCCTCGGAGGGCATCTGCTTCTGTATGCTTCCCGTGCAGCCGAAACTTACCAACGCGCAAAAAATACCGCCTATCAGGGCGCCTTTCCATATGTATTCCGGGAAGAATGCCCTGCCGACTTTCGGAAGCTGGTAAAACAGCCTGTAATATTCTATCAGCGGTGTCGCCGTATAGTTTCCGAAAAGTCCCCCCGCAGCACCGCCCACGACGCCGATCAGCAATCCGTAAGCCATGTAATGCAGCCTGACGGAAAAAGGCTTCATGCCCAGCGCCATCAGCGTCCCGATCTGCGTTCTCTGCTGGTCGATCAGCCGGTGCAGCATGATATACAGGATCACTGCAGCCACGCCGAGAAACAGCACCGGGAAACAGGCAGCCATCTTCTCCAACTGATCCAGTTCCTGCGAAACCATGGTCACCGACAAGTCGTCATCACTGACATAGGTACTGCCGACACCGTAGGGCTTTAATATGTCCTCCGCCTCATCCCGGATCTCTTCAAAAGAATACCCCTGTTCCATCCGAAACTGAAACCGATTCGCCATGCCCTCCATCTGAAACATTCCTGCCATCGTGTCATAATCCATAAAGGCTGCGTCATACTTTGCCATCGAGGGCAGCATTTCCGCCAGATTTTTCACAATATACATATTTTCCGGGGATATCCCGAAACCGCAGACCGTATACTGCCGTTCGATGCCGCCTGCGGAAAGACGTATCTGCTCTCCGATCTGCAGATCGTTCCCCTCAAAAAACCCTTTCCCGACGACCAGCTCCGCCTCTCCCGCCCCGGGCAACCTTCCGCCATATAAATAGGTCTGATTCATCCCGCCGGGCGAAAAAGAGAGGAGTTTAAGCTCGACCTCCCCGCTTTTCATCCCCCGCACCGGAACTGTCTGCACTATCCCGCCCTCCACTTCCGCCACATGGGGCAGCTTCTCCAGTTCCTTCACAACGGAGAGCGGCGCCCGTGTTACTTCCGCAAAACCGTCGCAGAAATCCGTCTCCTGAAAAAAACGCTGCTTTGCCTCCTCCAGCGTATCCAGACTGACCAGACATATACTATACCCGATAAAGCCGACCATGACAATGACCAGACATACCAGATACGCGGAAAGACTCCGCCTCATATCCCGGAGCATTTTCTTAATCAGCATTCTTCTCTCCGTTTCCGCACTGCCATACGCCCTTTACCATTCCAGTTCCTCTGCCGGAAGCGGCGCAGCATTTTCGCTTATTTTCTCCAATCTTCCGTCTTTCATATAAAATACCCTGTCTGCGATCTGTGCCATCGCCGCATTATGAGTGATGGCGATGACCGGGCATCCCGTCTTCTTTTTTACGTCCGCAAGCAGCTTCACCACTTCCAGAGAGTTCTCCGAGTCCAGTGCGCCTGTGGGTTCATCGCAGAGAAGAAGCCTCGGATTTTTTACGATCGCTCTCGCGATGGAGACCCGCTGCTGTTCTCCCCCTGACATCTGGGACGGAAAATGCTTTTCCCTCCCTTCCAGATTTACCAGACGGAGCATTTCATCCGGGCTTTTCGCACCCTTCACCATCCCGGCGGACAATTCCACATTCTCCAGGGCGGTAAGCGAAGGGATCAGGTTGAAAAACTGAAAGACAAACCCCACCGCCTCCCGCCTGTAGTCGGAGAGCCGGTTATGATTTAATTTTGTCAGATCCACAGGATGCTCCCCTTCCCCTCCCACATACCAGAGCCTGCCGCCGCTGGGTCTGTCCATCCCGCCAAGCAGGTTCAGGAAAGTGCTTTTTCCGGAACCGGAGGGTCCCAGAACCACAACGAATTCCCCGGGGTAGATCTCAAACGAGGCATCCCGCAATGCCGTCACCTCTATCCCGTCCCCCGGATAGACTTTACTTAGATTTTCTCCCTTTAATATATATTCCCTCATAACGCTTCCCGCATGGTGAATCTGCCGTTCTCAACAATTAGTTTTAACTAACTATATCATATTATAGGAAAATGTCAAGAAGAATCTGATATGCATATATTATAAAAAACGGAATGTGTCTATGAACGAGCATTACAAATTTATCAACGCTCCATTGCCCTATCCATACAGCGCAATGGAACCCTATATCGACGAAAAGACAATGTTTCTGCATCACTGCAGGCATCTGCAGGCCTACATCGATAATCTCAACAATACCCTCAGCAAATACCCTGCCCTCCAGGACTGGACACTGGAAGAACTTATCATGAATACGGCAAGCCTCCCGGGGGACATCCGGACTGCCGTCGCCCGCAACAGCGGCGGTGTTTTTAACCATCAATTTTATTTCTCCAACCTTGTCAATCCCGCGCCGCCGCAGCCCTTTGGTAGCCTGAATGAGGGCATTAAAAGGAGATTCCGCAATTACGCCTCCTTTCAGGCACAGTTTAAAGAAGCGGCTTTATCCGTATTCGGTTCCGGCTATGCATGGCTTGTGGTCAACGCCCTCGGGGAGCTCGATATCATGACAACCGGGAATCAGGATACGCCGCTGCCTCTCGGGCTTAGCCCCATTCTCAATATCGACGTCTGGGAACATGCCTATTACCTGAAACACTACAATGTAAGGGCAGATTATATAGACGACTGGTTTCATCTCATAAACTGGAACAACGCCAACAAAAATTATATGCGCTGCATTTCCCTGTTTTAAGCCTTCTGACACTGCCGCTGCATTACCACCTTCCATTCTCAAAAAAGAGTTTTATTTCCAATAAGACCGGAAGCCTTTCTCCGGCTTCCGGTCTTATTCCCGGTTTTATCCCTTTATCTAAATCCCAAACTGCTTTCTTATCATCTCCACATCTTCCTGTGTGCAGCCGACGGATTCCGCGATCACTTTATTATCAGCCTCTCCGGCCTGTACCTTTTTGCAGACAAGGGATGCCTGTTTTACTCCTTTTTCTATTCCGATCTTTATCCCCTTCTCCATCCCAATCGCTTCTCCATCTTCCCGCAGCGTCTGGTCATAAACCTCCTGATCAAATTCGTAGATCCCCATCTCTACAATCTCCTCCCTGTTTTCCTCAAAAAAATCTGCAAGGATATTCTCCGAAATGCACTCATTCACCGCCTGGCGCACCGCTTCTTCCAATTTCACCCCGGCGCCTCTCTTATCCCTGACTTTTCCCACAAAAGCCATATATCCTTGCAGGCTTTCACATTTTGCCAGCAGTTCCCCGTTACAGCCCGGGTTGATATTAATCGTAGTAACGACCAGTTCAAGTTCCGGTTCTTTTTCCTCTCCGGAAAATAGATCCGAAAGCCTGCAAGCCGCCCTCTCCGGCTGCTCTGCAGTTCCATTATAGAAAACTATAAATCTCGGTGAGGGAATCGTCACTTTCGTTGTCCTGTGCAGCTTTCCCGGCGGCGCAATCTTTTTCAGTTCTTCCGTCACATAATACAGGTCCCTGAGCGGCATGTTCGGATTGACGCTCGTCTGTTGCTCGTACAGATTTAGTGTTGAGTCTATCACGAACGCCGCGTCATTCCGCATCTTCATGCAGATTGCCTCCTCCAAAGTGACTACCTCCAGCTCGTCCTCCTTCTCGTAGTTTGTCCCGTTCATCGCATTGTACAGGGAAAGCAGGTTTCTCTTATCCCTGTACAGTAGGCAGAACACATTGTCCTTATGGTTTCTTGCTGTATTTGACATAATAATTTCTCCTTTCCGCAGGAGAAAGCATATGTCGTCTTCTATTCTCCCGCTTTTCACTTGATTTGATTTAATGTGAATTAAAGCAGGATTTCAAAGATGCCTTCCGGCTTGATGTGGTCAAAAGATAACCACTTAAATGAATTTAAAGAATATACTTATGAAAATATCTGCTTTTATCTGACTATAACATGAACGCGCACTTCTTTCAAGTATATCTTCATTTTTTTAGAATAGTAAAATAAGAACGCTTTCAATCCTTATCCCTGAAAGCGTTCTCTGCCCGAAACTTTTCTATCATCGGTTTTACTCTGATATTATTTTCAGATCCTTTAGTATTTGGTCCGTATCACTGCAATTCATTATGTAAAAATAATAAGTCCCGGCTTCCTCAATCTCTATTGACTGCACCTCTTCCGTTTCCGTTATCTCCACCTCAGAGATAATATCTCCATTCAATGCCACACCCCCGCGAAGGCGCAGCTCTGTATTATCGGAAACAGACTGCAGGGAAAAGCTTACGGTGCTACCTCTCTCCAATTCCCATCCTTCTGTATCCTCGTGCATAAATACCTCCGCCGTCCGCCCATACAGCGCGATCTGGGTTAGTTCCACCATTCCTCCATCCTCAATATAAGGGCAGTCGAACAGTGTCGCTACCGCATATTCCTCCTTCAGCTTATCGGCGCTTTCCCTATTTAATGCCATACTTCTGAATTCTTCCACAAAAGGCTTCTCCGGGATCGTATCAGCCGTGATGATCCTGTTTTCGTCCGTCTGTGATTCCGCGATTTCAAGCGTATTCGGGACTTCATCATTCTTTCCGCATGCGCTTGATAGACATAATATAATGCAGATGGCTGCGAGTGATTTTTTCAGATTATGCTCCATTGAATGACGCTCCTGTCAAAGTGATCGTATAAGAGGACTTATTCCATACCCTATATCTTCCTCTCCCGGCACCCGGTGAAATATAAGTAGTAGAAAATCCTCCCACCGGCGCATTGGGGCTATAAGTATATACCGGGACACATATTGCATTTGTCAGCTCGACGCTCAGGTAAGCGTTAGGCGTCACACTGCATGTCATAGTATTACGCCCTTCCACCACATTTACATCCCACTCTGCACCATGCCCCGCAGGAACTGTTGGATTGCCTATTGAAATCCTCGGCTCCGAAACTACATTTCCGTCCGCATCAATGATCCTGTATGTCTGCCCCCTTAAATTATTATCATCATACTCCTTTTCCTGTGCACAGACAGACGCAACTGTGCCAAAACTCAACACTAATACCAAAATAAAACTTACTATTTTTTTCATTCTCATATCCTCCATTCCTTTCCTTCGGTTATCTTACACTCGTGAAATCAGATTCATTCACTCTTTTTCATCCGCATACCTTTATAGTAAATCTCGGCATATCGCGGAGTGGTAAACTTTCCGGGGCTGACTCCGAAAACGGGTCTTTTATGACCCAGCCTGTCAGGTCATACAACCCTTCTTCTTCCGGCGCGGTAATTTCCAATATACCATTAAAAATTTTCCCATCACTGACTTTACATTTAATAAAACTCTGGGAATTGATCTGTATCTGTTCCATTCCCAATGACAGAAGAACCAAAACCTCCTGACAATCATCAAACCCGCCTACATGATAGGAAAGTTTTATTTCCTCTCCCGGCTTAACCTCCAACAGCCTCGGCGGCGATTTTCTTTTAAATTCTTCCAGATCTGTATTTATGATCAGCCCGCTGTACATATCCTCGTACAGTTCCCTTGCTTCTTCCTGATCATATAACTTATCTGTCAGCAGTTCATTTTCTTCATCAAATACCAGTATCATATCATATGCCAGAGAATGCGAATCAATAGTCACTTCATCCTCGGAATTCACTTCATTTTTGTCTGCATACGCAGTCATAACACTAGTTATTTTATGATTAACGCTTTCATCGATCTTATCGCAGAAGTGAAAACAGAACTCCTCGGAAAAATGCTTATCCGCATCGACAATATATGTAAAGAATTCCTGTCCATCGACCAGTATCGGAACCTGAATGTAATCGACAAAAATCTGGACTGCCATTTTTCTTTCCATTCCGGCATTCTCTATCATAAAATACAGATCATCCGAACCATTCTCCAATTTAATGATCCCATTGCGCGGTTCATCTTTTGACTTTTCTGAATAGACATCAAAATAGTATCCGTATTCGTTTTCCGCATATAGATGCTCCATTCCTTCCATTTTTTCTCCGGAAAATTCTGCTGTGAGTTCTTCCGTTTTGCCACAGCTGCACAAAAGTACCAATATAAGAACCGCAACTATAAAAACATTTACTCCTTTTTTCACTTCTTTCTCCCTTCATGTATATCAAGGCAGGGAGTTATCCCTGATTCAAAAATCAGAGATAACCCCACATCAGTATTATGATATTTTTTTATACGTGTCGCATGTTTGAGTTCCTGAACTGCTTGTATCTTTTATTTTATGTTCTCCCCTGAATTGACATTTCATTGTAGGAGAACGTAAGTCTCCGGTAGATACCGAGCTTGACGAATATATCTCTTTTTCTGTCTCATAATGAATACTATCGTCATCAATCAATACTGTACGGGCATACAGATAATATGCTGTCCCACTGTATGTCCGGGTTTCCGCATGACCATACGGGTTTTGATTTTTTTCATTCGTAACATGTATCACCCCCTCTCCCCATGATGCTCTTGAATATCCGTCTGTAGTCATTTGTACGTCAGCCTCATAGTATGCTTCATCTGCCTGAAGTTCTGATATCACATCTTCTACATTGCCATATACCACATCTTCTTCTGCCGCCATCACCGGAACTGGCATTGCCATTACTGCCGCCATTAATAATGCGCTAATCCTGATCTTTAAATTTTTTCTTTTCATCTTTCATTTTCCTTTCGTTTCTTTCTATAATATAAACTTGTGAAATCAATGATTAGCTTCATTATCCACCTTTTTCTTTCCATTTCAACCCCATTTGCGCCAAACAACATTTTTCATACATTTTTGGTCATTTTTATAATCTTCCATGCACATAAAAGAAAAGAACCCCGAAATCAGATTCCGTTGCTCTTTTCTTTTTTCAATCACGCATATTCCCTGTCAGCTTTGTTATCGCCGCATTTTGACGAACGTTCTCTTTAATACAACCGGTAGCTGCATTCCCGCCGATAAGATAATGCCCGTAAAAATCGAAACAGCATAAACAGGCAGCTCCTTCATATAAAACAATGCACCTGCTGACAGAAATACTGCCGTAAGCACCGCTGTGATTTTTTTATAGCAGATTTTTTCGTCAGGGTTCAGTATCCTGTTTTCATGGTCCAGCGGACTGCATATGACCAGGCTGACTCCCGCCAGCATCGTGACTGCCATCAGTTTCAGGTCACATGCAGCCACAAGGGAAAACAAAATGCACAAAAGCAGCAGCAGACTCGAACACACCAGACATATCCGCAAGTTCTTTGCATGGTATCCCCCGCAAAACTTGCGGAGCGCCATAAACGGAATAACGATCAGGATACTTTGTTTTACGCATCCCAGACATACCCCGAACAACCCTGCCAATAACAGCGGAGATACAGATAACAGCAAACTGTACACTGCATAACTATATAATTCCTGATCCTCTTCTCTCACTGCGCCGCATGCTGCCAGCCAGCGTGCTACAGCCTCTGTACTCTTTTCTATCATTTCGTTCTCCTGTATCTTGCCAGTTCTTTTGGTGCTTTAAGCTGGTAGCATATAATACATGAGGCTGAATTTGCATCCGCTTTCAGGAATGTATTCAGCGCAGATGCCGCCCCTTTTGCAACCAGTTTTGAAACTTTTCCTTTCATCCTGCTGACTCCTCCTCTCCTCAAAATTCATCATTGATTTTCACAGCTATAAAATAACAGAGTATTCAATCAAAATCCATAGCTTTCGCATAAAAAGCAGTTTTTCCACCATTTTTTGACAAAATAAGTACCTTTTTACTTCCAAAATCACTGTATAACAGAATTTTATATGTAAAAAATTATATGCATTACATATATAACAGAACTATTCTGTTTTGCATGCTTTGTTTAAAAGTTCCGAACTGTTACTATAAGTAAAGAAGGAGATGCGCAGATGAACTTTGAAAGCCACGACATGGGAAAGCGAATAAAAATACGCCGCAAAGAACTAAAGATAAAGCAGGCTGATCTGGCGGAAAAACTTGGTATATCCAATAATCACATGTCTTCCATTGAAAATGGTAAGCAAAAACCAAGTCTGGATATTTTTATCGGCATCTGCATCCAACTCAATGTCTCTCCCGATTTCCTTCTGTTAGGAACGATGCGCGGCTATCATGTTCCGCAGGATATTTCTGAAAAACTGCGCCTGTGCAGCCGGTCTGATGTTGAACTTGTGGGAGATTTTATCGATCTATTAATAAACAGAAATCATGACACTCAGAAAAAAGACGGTTATATTGACCCGCCAGCCGTTTTCTGATTGCTGTATATCCTCATGTTTATCAGAAAACGGTATTCTGGCAGATGCTTTCCAACCTGAAAAATAACCAAATAAAGCAAAAAAATGTCTTTTCATACAAATCCCTTTGCAATTCCATATGCCCCGATATATAATCTCGTCTTTGACAGTTTCCAGATATATAAATCGCTACAGTCCTTATAAATACTGGGCTGCAGCGATTTTGGCTGTTTCATGATATATAGTATTTTATTTTCTCCCTTTAC
>JAETSN010000041.1 GCA_021769625.1 [Clostridium] symbiosum
AACAATCCGTGAAACTTGTGGAAGAATCGCTTCAGCGATTCTTCGAGGAATGACTTAGATTTTCTTAGGCAGCGTCCTTTGCGGCCTTAGAAAATCTTCATTCCTTTCACACTTCCCGACATGCCGCCTACGGCGGCACAAACAATCCGTGAAGAACGCTGCTTTTGCGTTCTTCGGTGTGAGACTTAGATTTTCTTAGCGGGTGTCCTTTGGCCGCTTAGAAAATCTTCTCACACTTTGAAACAGCTCCCGCCCACGAACTCTCTGCAGATCGAGTTATTCGGGATCGATGCACTGTCCACCCCAAGGAAATAATTCAGAAACCGCAGCAGGCGCTTCGCCTCATAAAATTCCGGTTCCCCTTCCCTGATGCTGAACAGAAGCGGTTCCGCATACTGTTTCAGCACTGCCAGCTCATATACCAGCGCGGAATTGAACATCATATCCGCCTCCTCCTGGAACGGGAAAATATTCTCCTCCTCGCCGCGCCTTACCGACGGCCACATCTGGATGGTTCGTTTTGCGGAGGCATTTCTCGTCCTCGCGTCCCGCACGATACGCCGCAGAAGCCGGGCATCCGTCGTGGGGATCCTGTTGTGGTCGTCTATGTTCAGGCTTGTCAGTGCACTGATATAGATCTTAAATTTACTGTCCTCCGGCAGAGAGTAGGACATCTTTGGATTCAGGCCGTGGATACCCTCTATCACAAGGATATCTTCCTCTTCCAGCTTCATCATATGTCCGTTGTATTCGCGATGCCCCGTCTTGAAATTAAAGAACGGCAGCTCCACCTCTTCCCCGCCGAGAAGTTTTAACATATCCTGATTGAACAGCTCCACGTCGATCGCGCCGAGGCACTCAAAGTTGTAGTCGCCCTTTTCATCCAGCGGCGTATCCTCCCGGTTCACAAAATAATCATCCAGACTGATCAGATGCGGCACTTTCCCCAGCGCCCGAAGCTGAATGGATATCCTGTTTGCAAAGGAGGTCTTTCCGGAGGAGGAAGGTCCCGCTATCATCACAAATTTCACATGGGAATGGCGCACCACTTCCTTCGCGATCTCACCGATGCGGCGCTCCTGCTCCGCCTCCTGCAGCAGGATCATCTCCTGCATCCGATTGCTGCAGATCATGTCATTCAGTTCACCCACGTTCTCAATTCCCACACGGGCTCCCCAGTCTGTGGACTCTTTCAGTGTCCTGAACAGTTTCTCCTGCGGCTTAAAGGGTTTCAGCACAAGCGGATCTTTCCGATCCGGCAGCACCAGCATAAATCCATCCGCATAGGGAAGCACCTGAAATTTTTTCACATAAGACGCATTCGGCAGCATATAGCCGTAATAATAATCATAAAATCCATCCAGACAATACAGATTCACACCGGAACTCCTGCGGTAGCGGAACAGCTTCTCTTTCGCCTTCAGCCCATGCTTACGGATCAGCTTCATCGCCTTCACCATCGGGTAATACTTCTTTGTGATGGGCAGCTTTGCCTTTGCCATCTCCTGCATCCTACACTGGACTTTTTCTGCCAGCTCGTCCGTGATCTCCAGATTTCCCTTAACCGTGCAGTAATAACCGTTGCCGATCGTAAACTCCATTTTCAGCTTTTCCAGATTATCCCTGCCCACAACATCTGTTATCGCCTTTAAAAACATGATCTTGGCCGTCCTGATATACGCCCTGTGGCCGATGGCATCCCGCAGTGTCAGGAAAGAGACTTCACAGTCTTCCTCTATTTCCTTATGTAACTCCTGCATTTTTCCGTCCACGACCACCAGCGCGATCTCATTCCCGTACTCTTCCTGATACTTTGACGCTGCCTCCTCAAAAGTTGTTCCTTTTGCATACTCAGTCACCACACCGTTCACTGTTACCTTCATCTGCTCTACCTCCTGTCCCTTACGCTAACTCCCATTCACCGCATAAACGGCGCTCAAATAAAGATCGTGAAGTTTTATTATTTTATGCAATCCAAAACGGATCTTTTTCCGGTGCCGTGTAAACCGCCACACCGGTTAATTTTCGTCTGCAATATTCTTCCATATAGGGCACAAATATCTTTTCCAGCCCATAGTGCCCTGCGTCGATGATTGCAAGTCCCTGTTCCACCGAATCGATTCCCTCATGATGATCAATATCACCTGTTATTAATACATCTGCCCCCAGTCTGACCGCGTCCTCGATGCAGCTTTTCCCGGAACCCGGGCAGACCGCCGCCATCACGATAGTCTCCGCCGGCATCCCGAATACCTTCACCTGCTCAATATGACAGCGGTTCTTTACATAGGCGGCACATTCCGCCAGCGTCATGGGGACGGGGAGCGCTCCGATCCTGCCGATGCCCTCCTTGGAAAGTTCATCCTCATAGGTCACGGACAGCACTTTCCGATCCTCCAGGCCGAGCTGCTCCGCCACGGCGTCCGCCATACCCATCACATCAAAATTGGTGTGCATGGCATAATAACACATCCCGCTTTCCGCCAGCGTAAGGATCTTCTCCCCGATAAAATGACTCCCCGAAACCCGCTTCAAAGGCTTAAAGATCATAGGATGGTGCGTGAGCAGCATGTCCGCCCCGACAGCCTTCGCCTCCCCGATCACTTCCTTTGTCGCATCCAGCGCAATATAGATGGAAGATACCTCCTTCTCCTCCCTGCCGCAGAGCAGTCCCACATTATCCCAGCTCTCCGCAAAGGATTTCGGGGATACCTCCTCCAGACACTCCATGATCTCATAACATTTCATACCCTGACCTCCGACTCACAAACGCTTCGCTTTTTGCTCGTATCCCTCGCTTTCAGCTCGGTCCATTTCAGTTCCGCAGATGCAGTTTCCAGTTTATTGCCCTTTCATCATCCCGCGCACATCCCGGATCCTGCGAAGTTCTTCCTCCACCTGCTCCCTCCGCTCCGGATAAGCTGAAACTTCCTTTAAAATCTTATACTGCTGCCCTTCCCAAAAGTCCAGATATTCCGCAAGGACCGGATGCCTGTCCCTGATCAGACAGGGGCCGAACTCATCCGCAAGGCTCTCCTGATACGTCGGTTTTCCGCCAAGATCCCTCTGTCTTTCCCCCGGGGAAACCGGCTCTTTCGCACTGCCGCAGATTCCGTCTTTCTTCCCTGGCGCGCTCTCTCTGCCGCAGATCCCATCTTCCCTTCCGGGCTCTCTCTCTCTGCCGCAGATCTCGTCTTCCCTCCCGGGCTCTCTCTCTCTGCCGCTGATCCCGTCTTCCTTCCCGGTCTCTCCAACCTCCGCCAGCATCATCGGATAGAACTTCCCGTCCTCCAGCACCATATCTTCTTTTCGGATCACAAGCCCCTCGCTTCTCAGGTATCTCCGCACGAAGGCAAGCTCCGACTGCGGCTGTAATACCAGATAACGCAGGCTTTTCCGCTTTTCAGGAAAATCATTTAAAATTTTTACGATCAGCCTGCCGCCCATCCCCGCGGCTATGATACACTCCGCTTCCCCTGTATTTAACTTTTCCATCCCGTCCGACAGGCGGGTTTCTATGTAGGAAGAAAGACCGGCACTCTCAATATGCTCTCTCGCCCGGGACAAAGGCCCCCGATTGATATCCATGGCGATCACCTTCGGACAGATATGTTCCTGCACCAGATAGATTGCCACAAACCCGTGGTCGCAGCCGATATCACAGACACTGACGCCGCAGGGTACAAGACGCGCCACCGCCGCCATCCTCTTTGATAAATTAAATTTCTGCATGCCCATCTAACAATAACACTTGTTATTAATTCAAATAATCTTTCAGTTTCCGGCTTCTGCTGGGATGGCGGAGCTTCCTTAACGCTTTCGCTTCGATCTGGCGGATGCGTTCCCTTGTCACGTTAAACTCCTTGCCCACCTCCTCCAGCGTTCTCGCCCTGCCGTCATCCAGACCGAAACGCAGACGGAGCACCTTCTGTTCCCTGTCCGTCAAAGTGCTGAGCACCTCCACAAGCTGCTCTTTGAGCAGCGTAAAGGCTGCCGCCTCCGCCGGCACCGGCACATTGTCATCCTGAATGAAATCGCCTAAATGGCTGTCTTCCTCCTCCCCGATCGGCGTCTCCAAAGACACCGGCTCCTGAGAGATCTTCGAGATCTCCCGCACCCTTTCCACCGGGATATCCATCTTTTCCGCGATCTCCTCCGGCAGCGGCTCTCTTCCCAGATCCTGCAAAAGCTGCCTGTTCACACGGATCAGCTTATTGATCGTCTCCACCATATGCACCGGGATCCGGATCGTCCTTGCCTGGTCCGCGATCGCCCTCGTGATCGCCTGACGGATCCACCATGTCGCGTAAGTAGAGAATTTATATCCTTTTCTGTAATCAAACTTTTCCACGGCTTTGATCAGCCCCAGATTGCCCTCCTGGATCAGATCGAGAAACAGCATGCCTCTCCCCACATACCGCTTCGCGATGGAAACCACCAGCCGGAGGTTTGCCTCCGCCAGTTTCTGCTTCGCCGCATCCCCGTCCGCTATACAATAGCCCAGCTCTTTCTTTTCTTTTTCCAGAGCTTCCTTTTCTTCTCCTTCGGCGCTCTCCAGCATCTTCTCGATATCTTTCAGTTTTTCCACCGCCGCCGCGCCGTCCTCGATCTTTTTGGCATACTCGATCTCCTCGTCCGCAGACAAAAGAGGCACTTTGCCGATCTCCTTTAAATACATCCTGACCGGATCTTCGATGCTGACGCCGTCGGGTACGGAAAGGTCGATATTTTCCACATCCACCTCGTCCTCCTCCGACAGATTCACCTCATCGTCGTCCAGATCGCTCTCCACCGGAATTTCCACATTGCAGACAACACCGTTGGTCTCCAGGATCTCCAGCACTTTGTCGAACTGTTCCTCCTCCATCGGAAGATCCCGGAAAAAGTCATTGACTTCGGAATAATCCAGTACATTCTTTTTCTTTTTGGCAAGATTCAAAAGTTCTTTTATCTTCTCGTCAAATTTTACTTTTGTGTTTTCATCCATTATGACTTCCATCCTTCCTTATTTAAACAAGTAGTATACTCCCTAATCAAGTGAAATATGCATTTTGTTAAGTTCTTCCAGCGCTTTTTTTCCCTCGATCACCTGATTTAGCGCCGAAATATCCGTTCCCAGCCTCTGGGAATAGTATTCATAACTGTTTCGCTTCACATTACAGATGATATCGTGCAGCGCCCGCTCCGCATCGCTCTTATTTTCCAGCCTGCCGATCCCCGTATGAAAAAGCTGCGCCACCTCTCTGTGCTGCTCTTCCTCCTCGAAGAGATCCACCATACCCGCCGGGTTGACTTCCCCCTTCTCGAGCTGCATAAAGAGCTGCTCTGCCACCTTTTTATAAAGCTCGTCCGTAAAATCATCCGCCATGATATACTTTTTGATCTTCGGGTAGATCTCAGGCCTGTCCGCCAGCCATGTGATCAAAAGCCTCTGCGCCTTTTTGGCGTTATCCTCCGGCGTCTTTTTGGGCTGTATGCCGGACTTCGGCCTCTCTATGGGCTTCGCCAGCCCGGTCTGAGCCGCCGCGGAGTTCACCAATTTTCGCAGATTTTCATGGCCGATATGGTATTTTTCCGCGATCGCTTCCATATAATTGGCGCGCTCCGCCTCCTCGGAGAAATCACAGAGCTTTTTTGCGATCTCCCGATGGAACTTCGTCTTTCCCGCCGGATCGTTCAAATCAAATTCTTTTGACAGGATGCGGATCTCAAAGAAAAAGCTGTTTTCCGCTTCCGCAAGCCGCCTTTCAAATGCCTCGGCGCCTTCCGCCTTGATAAATTCATCCGGATCTTTATAAGGTGCAAAACTGATCACCCTTCCCGTGAGCCCCGACTCACGCAAGATCCCTATGGCGCGCAGTGCCGCCTTCACACCCGCCCCGTCAGAATCGTAGGCGAGCAGCACTTCCTCCGCATACCGCTTCAAAAGGGAGGCCTGTCCCGCCGTAAACGCTGTCCCCAGTGAAGCCACCGCCTGTGTAAAGCCGGCCTGATGCATCGTGATCACATCCATATAGCCCTCACACAGGATAAACTGATTCTTTCTGGAACTTCTGGCAAAATTCAGCCCGTAGAGGTTCCTGCTCTTGTCAAACACCGGCGTCTCCGGTGAATTCAAGTACTTCGGCGTCCCCTCCCCCATCACCCGGCCGCCGAAACCGATCACCCGGTGATTGATATCCTGAATCGGAAAAATGACCCTGTTCCAGAATTTGTCATGCATGCCGTAGCGCTCATCGAAGGTGCTGACGCCCGCCTCTTTTAGCAGCTCATCCGAAAAGCCCTTTTCCCTTAAATAACGCGAAAGGTCATCGCTGGTCTTGTTCGCAAAACCGAGCCCGAATCTATGTATCGTCTCATCACTCAACTGTCTGTTCTTTAAATAGGCAAGCCCCTGCCTGCCCTGAGGCGCCCTGAGCTGATAGTAAAAATACTTTGCAGCCTCCTTATTCACTGCAAGAAGCCTTGCACGATGGTTTTCCTTCGCCCTCGCCGCCTCCGAATATTCCGCCTCCGGCAGCTTGATCCCCGCCCGGTCCGCCAGCATCTTTACCGCCTCCTGAAAACTTGCGTTTTCGTATTGCTGCAAAAAGGTGATCACATTCCCCCCTGCCCCGCAGCCGAAACAGTAATACATCTGCTTGCTCTGGGACACCGAGAACGAGGGCGATTTCTCATTGTGAAAAGGACACAGGCCAAAATGATTCGCCCCCTTTTTCTGCAGCCGCACATAGCCGGAGATCACATCCACTATATCGTTTCTCGCTCTGACTTCCTCTATCACTTCCTGCGGATAAAGCATACCCGCCTCCTATTCCAAGATTCCAATATCAATCAGTTAGTACCTCATCCATGCCACGAAGCCGGCACAAAAATCTCTTCAAACTTTGCGATGGCATACCGATCCGTCATCGCACTGATATGGTCGCATACCACCCGCTCCAAAGGTTCTCCCCGCCCGAGAAGCATCAGCATCTCATCCGGCAGTTTATCCTTGTTTTTGCAGAAATAGCCGAACAGGGTCTCCACCAGCATAACGGCTTTCCCCTCCTCGCTCTTCGCCTTCGGGTTCGTATATACATGTTCAAACATAAACTGTCTGAGCCTCTTCATGGCCTCCGCCACCGGGTCCGACATGACGATGCAGTTTTTCTCGTAACTGTTGGAAACGATATCGTGGATAAAATGGTCGATCCATTCCCCGCTGTTATAGCCGATCACTTCCCCGATCTCCTTCGGCACATCCGATTCTTTCAAGATGCCGCCCCGGATCGCATCATCCATGTCATGATGGATATAGGCTATCTTATCGGAATACCGCACGACCCTGCCTTCCAACGTGGACGGGGTCCCCTTTGTCTGATGGTGCCAGATGCCGTCCCTCACTTCCACCGTCAGGTTCAATCCCTGCCCGTTTTTTTCCAGAAGTTCCACAGTCCGCACGCTCTGTTCATTGTGCGCAAAGCCCAAAGAACAGACGTTATTTAAGGCCCTCTCCCCGGCATGCCCAAAGGGCGTATGCCCCAGATCGTGCCCTAAGGCGATTGCTTCCACCAGTTCCTCGTTTAAGCGAAGCGCCTTGGCGATGGTCCTGGCATTCTGGGAAACCTCCAGCGTATGGGTCAGCCTGGTCCTGTAATGGTCTCCCTCCGGCGTCAAAAACACCTGCGTCTTATCCTTCAGCCTCCGGAAAGATTTACTATGTAGTATCCTGTCCCTGTCACGCTGGAAGACTGGTCGGATGTCGCACTCCTCCTCCGCCCTGTCCCTGCCCTTTGAGTCTGTACTGTGGCAGGCGTAAGGACTTAAAATCTCCTTTTCCCTCTTCTCCAGATTCTCCCGTATCTGCATCCCCTTCACCCACAATATTTCCAAACTGTTCCAAAGTTGTCTGCCCGCAATCGTTTTCAAACTATCATTTTAATGTCTCTTAAATATATATTCTGCAAATTTTCTCCATTTCCTTTTTTATTTATGCCTTAAAATTTTATTTTTTTTCGACTTTAACTAAATTTCACAATTTTGTCACAATTTTCCCTTAACTTTTTTCCCGTTTTGGCCGAGAAACATAGTACAGGAATGTTGTATTTATTGTGTTTCTTTTTCATATTCACACATATAAAAGGAGTTATATTATGTCACTGACAGTTCAAATGAGGCCGGACTACACTACTGACGTCATAACAAGAAGCATGCAGAAGCTGGGGTCTAACGGCGGCACTGATATGAATAACCTGACAAAGACCATGCTGGGCGGAGGCGGCGATAATACGCTGATCGATTATGCAGCCATCAAAAACGGCAGTTACGGTAAACTGCTGAAGGCATATTACAGCGAGGTGGAGGATCCCGATACAAAGAAAACAGAAAAAAAAGAAGAAACAGGAAATAAGAAAGCGGAACTGGTGCAGGATGCCCTGAACAAAAAGCCCGAAAAATCTTCTACGGATACCACATATAACGCCATGGCTGATAAGGTTAAAAACCTGTCGGAATCCGTATCCACCCTGTTTAATGAGAGTATTTAAAATATGTGCCACAGGCAGCGGAAATTCCGCTGCTTTTTTTGTTGTTTTTATCATAAATCCTTTCGACAATCTATTGCATTTTCCTCCGTTTTCTATTACTATTGAAGATACTGCGGCAAATAACGGTATCGTCCGGTCCGGAAAATATTCTGCCCTGATCGTCCGTGATGCCGATCGTGACATAGTGGAAAAAAGGAATTTCTCACTCACCGGTCTGTGACGGCGCAGACTTGCTGATCATAGTCAAATGGAGGTAAATATGAAAAAAATAGAAGTGATCATCCGTCCCGAAAAACTCGAGGCTTTGAAGAAGATACTGACTAAAAATGAATACAGCGGCATGACTGTGCTTTCCGCCATGGGATGCGGCCATCAGGAAGGATTTGACAACCCGGAATTTGAGAAACTCGGGCTGGAAGTAAACCTTCTCCCCAAACTCTATGTGATGACCGTAGTCTGGGATGAGGATCTGGAGGATATCCTCTCCGAGATCGTGGATACTCTGTCCACCGGCAACGTCGGCGACGGTAAAGTGTTCATCTCCGATATCGATGACGTTATGCGCATCCGCACCGGCGAACGCGGCAAACAGGTACTATAACAATGTGAGCTTCGCTCTCATTGTGAGTATTGCTCATATTGCGAGATTCGCTCCGCGAACTCGATTTCATGGAGGTATTCATAAAAGGAATGATAAAAACTGACAGAGAACCCATCGTAAAGCTGTCCGGTGTGACAAAGGACTTTGGGAAAAGTGAAGTCTTAAAAAATATTGACCTGGACGTGTACGAAGGTGAATTTCTGACCCTGCTGGGTCCCTCCGGCTGCGGAAAGACTACTACGCTCCGCATCATAGCCGGTTTTGAGACGCCGTCCGAGGGATGCGTCTATCTGGAACAGGCGGATGTGACAGGCCTCGCCCCCTATAAGCGCAACGTCAACACGGTTTTTCAGAGTTACGCCCTCTTTCCCCATATGAACGTCTTTGACAATGTGGCGTTCGGGCTCGTAGAAAAGAAAGTGCCGAAACCGGAGATCAAAGAACGTGTGGAAAAGATGTTGGATCTGGTGCAATTAAAAAACTTCGGCAGAAGAAAACCCCACCAGATGTCCGGCGGGCAGCGCCAGAGAGTCGCCATCGCAAGGGCTCTTGTCAACAACCCAAAAGTGCTTCTCTTAGATGAGCCTCTGGGTGCTCTGGACCTGAAACTGCGCAAACAAATGCAGATGGAATTAAAACACCTGCAAAAACAGCTCGGCATCACTTTCATCTATGTGACCCATGATCAGGAGGAAGCCCTGACCATGAGCGACCGCATTGCCGTTATGAACCACGGCTCTATCGAACAGATCGGGACCGCGCAGGAAATCTATGAAAGGCCGAAAACAAAGTTTGTCGCCAGCTTTATCGGAGAGTCCAATATTATAGAAGCTTCTGTTACAGGCTTTGACGGCGATCTGATCGAACTGACCGCGGAAAACGGCGTTGTCCACGGAAGAGGCACCGGGTTTGTGCAGGATGAAATGATCTATATCTCTGTCCGCCCCGAAAATACCAGATATTCCTTTGAGCCGGTGGAAAATTTCCGCCTTCGGGGTATCGTAAAAGAACATATTTATGTCGGTTCCATCATAAAGACTGTTGTGGCCCTGCCCAACGGCCAGAGGATCCGGCTGAATCAGCATCCCCACAGCCGCCTTCCGGCCATAGGCTCCGCCGTCACGGTATACTGGGATATGGATAAAGCCGTGATCATGCATACTGCGGAAGATACGCTGTATGACCTGATCGAGGATGCGCTTTTAAACCGTCCGGATCTGGCGGTGCAGCAGGGACAGCACACAGGGGCATGACAGATCACGCCATACTGTGCGAAGGCTATCCTTCTCACAGCATGTCCCGCGCGATATGAAACATTCTGAAAACAGACGGGAAACAGATATGAATATTTTGAAACACTCAGACAACAACATATCCGCCGATAACAAGGGACACAGAGGGGAAATTTTTTCCCTGGTGGGCCCGCTCTTTTTGTGGATGCTGCTTTTTCTGGCACTGCCGCTTGCTTATGTGGTCATCATCAGCTTTCTGGAAAAAGGCGTTTACGGCGGTATTCAGATGATATTTACGCTGGAAAACTATACGGCGCTCTGGAACCCCACTTACGGGAAGGTGATCTGGCGCTCCATCGTGCTGGCTTTCTGGACCAGCCTGATCTGCCTGCTCATCTCCTACCCGTTCGCCTTTATCTTGTCGAGATTCAGCAAAAAATATCAGGGATTCTGCATCCTGCTGATCATGCTGCCCTTCTGGATCAACCAGCTGATCCGCTTAAACGGATGGAGCAATATCCTGCGGGATTCCGGCATCATCAACACGATCCTGTTAAAACTCGGGATCATTTCCGAGCCGATCACAATGATGTATACGGACGGCGCCACTTTATTCGGTATGGTATATGCTCTCCTGCCCTTTATGGTGCTGCCCCTCAATAATTCCATATCCAAACTGGACGAATCCCTGATCGAAGCTGCCCACGATCTCGGCGCTTCCCGGATCAGCACTTTTTTCCGGGTCATCCTGCCGCTGACGCTGCCCGGCATTTTCGCCGGCACGATCCAGGTGTTCATCCCCAGTCTGGACGCTTTTTACATCGCGGACGTTATGGGCGGCGGCAACTCCACGCTGCTGGGCAACCTGATCAAGGATCAGTTCATGGCAGCCAGGAACTGGCCCTCCGGCGCCGCTTTCTCGGTGATACTGATACTTTTCACCCTGATCGTGCTGAAATTATATACCAAAGTTGGAAATCTGGAAGACCTGGCGTAATTTTATATTTTATACTTCCCGTCATACCGCTTGCGGCAGCACAAACATTCTCCGGCAATGCACCTAAATCACTGTCGGTACAAAGGAGACATTTTCCATGAAAAGAAAAGAAAAAAAACAGCTTGGCACATTTTCCTATCTCTATGCCGGACTGGTCTATCTGTTTTTATATCTGCCGATCTTTATGGTGATCGGCTACTCCTTTAACACAAACGACAATAATCTTGTCTTCAAAGGGTTTACCCTGCACTGGTACGGCGCCATGTTCCACGACAGATCCCTTATGAGTTCCCTCCTGCTGACACTGGAGCTGGCTCTTGTCAGCACGCTGATCTCCGTTGTGCTGGGCACCCTCGCCGCCATCGGCATGCACCGCTATGACTTTAAGCTCAAAAAAACACTGGACAATATGCTCTATGTTCCCATTGTGATCCCGGAACTTGTCATCGGTATCGCATCCCTCGCCACGTTTACGATGCTGAATATCACGCTCAGTTTCTGGACGCTGGTGATCGCCCATGTGACCTTTTGCGTCCCCTTTGTGATCATCACGCTGCGGGCAAGGATCGCCGGTTTTGATAAGTCCATCGAGGAAGCAGCCATGGATCTCGGCGCGAGCCCGCTGCGCACGCTGCAGAGAGTGACGATCCCGATGCTGATGCCGGGCATCATTTCCGGCGCCCTTTTATCCATCACCCTCTCTCTGGATGATGTGATCATCAGCTACTTTGTGACCGGCGCAGGCGATACCACGCTGCCCATCAAAGTCTACGGCATGGCAAGGGGCAAGATCTCCACAGAAGTTTACGCCCTGTTCACGCTGATGATTCTTGTCACCATAGCGCTCTATCTGCTTTTTATGGGGATAAAGGCAGCGGCGGCAAAAAAGCAGCGCTAAAAGATCATGCGGCATCAGGAATATCAGCGACGATCCACCCACGATAAATTCATATGGCTGCGGAATCTATTATTTGTATAACTACTCAAATCATCTTTGAAAATTTATTTGATTAATATGTAATAAGATTAAATTATTTAGAATATTCAGATAAGCTGTTTATACTACATGCAATAAGTTTCCACAAGTTTAATTATTTCTTGATTCGTGGGAATATGATTGTCTTCTTTTTTATAATAGATTGTTAACAGATATATTTTACTATCATCTTTAACTGCATAATAAAGAATACGATAACCATTTGACTGACCAGTATTTGTATCCGTATTAGCTGAACGGACTTTAAATGTATGCCCTTCCGATTTTATTTTCAGTCCCGAAATTTCTTTTCCTATTAAATTTCCTTTTTCCAATTCATCTGTTATTGCCTTGATATCTTTTCCGATATGTACAAATCCTTTTTTCTTGATATAGTATCTGACATCTTTTTCAAATCTTTCTGTTGGTATAACTTTATACATTTATCTCCTTTCTTCCTCGCTCCATCTCTCAATATTATCAAACAATTCTTTCAAAGAGCGTTCAGGGATCAATCCCTCCCGCATACCTTTTACTTCTTTACAGGACTGTATGATCGATTCAGAAACGGAACAAGGCCTTTTAGCATTAACTGTTGTACTCATTTCTTTACCCTCCTTTTCACACATCATAACACCTCTCCATCGTTTTGTATAGTATATATTTCAAAATCTAAACTATAATATATCATAAATCTATGACTCATGATCAGCATTCTCCGCTCGCCGAATAAGTAAACTCATTCTTCCCGCTGACGCTCATTATATCATGTCCAGCTTCTCACCACATATACCGAAACCCCTTCTCCTTCTTTTTCACGGGCATATCCTCCTCCTCAACAGAGTCGATCCGGATCGGCTTCTTTTGATGCAGGCAGATGATCATCTCCTGTATCACCTCTGCCTGCCCCTGTACTTCCATCAGGACATCGCCGTCCGGCAGATTTTCCACATAACCGGTAAGCCCCAACATATCGGCAATGTACTTGGACTGGAAACGAAAGCCCACAAACTGCACTTCCCCTTTAAAGATCAGTTTTTTCCTGACGATCTCCCCGCTCATTTCCTTCCCTTCCTCCGCGTTGTCCTCCTGATTTACCGATTTGAACTTTGTGCGAACATTCCTGAAAATACTATCTATCTTCCCCATCCTTCGCCACCTTCTGACACAGGCCGCTGATCACACAAAAAAGCCCGATCGCCACCATGACAATCCCGGCGATCTTATAATCCGCCGCAAAAAACGGAAGGCCGATCACTGTGATCACGATCCCCATGATGAAATCCACTTTCCAGCTTCTCGATTTTGCCTTGCCTTCCCTCTTCTCTTTTTCTATATCTTTCATCATTTTTCCTCTATTATAACAACTATTATTTTTTTACCAATCTATATCGTCTTATTCTATTCGCCCCATAAGATTCAACTTTTTGCTGCTTTTGTAGTTCTTGAAGCAATTGCCTCGCTCTACGTTCTTTTATATCCAAGAGAATACAAATATCTCTACAAGAGCATTCCGATTGTTCTGATAAATATTGGAATATCTGTTCCAACTGCTGTCTTGTCTTTATCGGCACCTTTTTATCGGCATTTTTTATCGGCATTTTGTTGCCGACAATTTGTGCCGATAAATCGTTGCCGATATTATTAACATTATAATTCAAATTTCTAAGTATCAGCCAAAATTCACTATTGCTTGACCTAAACTCCGGTTTCATTTTTTCTGTATAATGTTCCTGAAATTCATAGGAATCCAAAATTTTCTTAAATCCACTTCCTCGGCGATCCATATATTTTAAACGGTTAAATATATCGGCAATAATCGGATTCCGCCTTCTGGACGATATGTTTCTCAAATCCATATCCTGTACCCTGCGCCCATCCGGCATACCGCCCGGAGAGTAAATTTCCATTCTGTCATCAAACATATCTATATGGACTTCACTCCCTAATTCCAGATAATCCCTGTGGATAAGTGCGTTCACAATTCCCTCAAGAACAGCCGTGTTTGGATAATCCGGCATTTCAATTCTGCCGTTACCTGTTTTTCTCCATGCCTTTTTCGTATTTCTAGAAACAAAACTCAAGCTATCCTGCAAAAGGTTTACAAGACCACCGCTATATTCTTCATCATCAATAGCATCAATCAGTCCTGATGCCTTGTCTAAACCATTCCAACGCGTACAAAAAACTCTCGAATAATGAATTGGAGACTCATCTGCCAGCAATGCGCCGGCATTTGTTAGATACCCTCTTCATCTACAATTCCCCAAGATTCATAATCACTATCTTCAAAGTCTTTTCCTGTATTGTGCTTACACACCGAACGCAGTTTTGTAAATGCCATATTTGAAAATTTATAATTAGAAACCAAACTGTCATAAGAACGATGTGTTCCCTGCAGAACCAACCTCTTGAGCGTAATATTATCTGCCGGAACACTTTCATTGCCTAATCGTATGTAAGCAGTCATATTCCCCTCGCCCACATAGTAGTATGGTGTTTCTTTACCCGCATACACATCAAGAAGAAGCAATTTCTTATCGTCTTCCTTATGAAATCGTAAATTTACTTTCGGGATAGAATCAATTTTTGTTTTGATTATTTCACTTATAAACTCTGCATCGGATTCCGCATTTTCTAATCCGACAACTTCATCATCATTCGTAATTCCCCAAATCAAAGTGCCGCCAAAGCTATTTGCAAACGCACTGACGCTTTTCAGCCAACTCTTTACCTGTCTTCTTTCTACGCTGCTTTTTTTATCATATTCGGTTGCTTCTCCAATTAATTTCTTTGGATCAATCTGCATTAGCCTATTACCTCCCTAACCGATAAACATAAGGCTTATCTGCGCCCTCTAAATACATATTCTTTCTTTAATCTCTCAAAAATTTCAAAAGCTGCTGGACATATTTTTATCGTATCCAATATACTCAGCAAACTTGATAATCTCTCTGCCTGATCGGTATATGGATATTTCTTTCAACTATCCGGCTTACAATCCCCCAATTTACAGTTGCCATCTTCCTGCATAAAATCACAGGGCTTATGCTTGGTCTGATAGTTCATGCTATACATATCATCCTTATCGTCACCTACCTGTATATCAAGCAGTTCAAATGCTTCACATGGGACCTGTGAAGCAAATGGCGGAATTCCAACAATACTTTTCTTTTTCAGAATTGTAGTCCTGTATATGCTGAAGCAGACGCACACGCACATTATCGGACTCCGTCTTTCGATTATTTTTTACTTGTAAATTCACGCATTCACAAAAAACGCTATTGCAATATCACTCCTTTTCTCTCTTCACATAAGTCAACTGAATATCGTAACCGAGGACTTCAAGCATCTGCACAAAGGTTTTATTCACAATGGAATCGCCCCTTTTGATGAGCCGGTTTACATACTGCCCCGTTGTGCCGACTTCTTCTCCGAGTTTTACCTGTGTCATATCCGCTTCTATGCATTTCACTTTGACATCAACTTCAAAGTTATTTTTGACCATTTTCACACCTCTATTGCTTTTAACGATTTTCTTGTTGTATTATTGCACTCACAGTATTATTTATTGTACTACAGATTTATGAGGATTTCTACCCCCTAACGAGAAAAGCACCCAGCCGCAGCCGGGTGCCATGAATGCACCAT
This sequence comes from [Clostridium] symbiosum, assembly GCA_021769625.1. GTDB lineage: Bacteria > Bacillota > Clostridia > Lachnospirales > Lachnospiraceae > 1XD8-76. The sequence continues at coordinate 15,986 of JAETSN010000041.1, forward strand.
ATTTCCCTATGTCTGTCCGGACGCGGTACCAGATTTCAGCGGGTCCAGCATCCCCTCCCACCGTGCCGAGGATGCCTTTCAGGATGGCGGGAATCTTCTCCCCATAAGTATGAATCCCTGTCTGTTGCATTACACAACAGCATTCGCTTCTTCTGACATCCTTTCCTCCTGTGCATTGTATCTTTCTTGCGATTGACCTGCCTGTAAAAGGAGCACACGAGGGTTTCCCATTTCCGTTGTCTGAATTATTGCGATGCATTTAGGCCCCATCTTTAGACCGGAGGTGCTTTGTCCATTCGGCTCAGCGTACATCGAAACCGCCAGCCCACGCCCTCTAACCGTTTTGATAATGGTGTATCAGCCACTTTCACCATTTCACATATCACGATCCTTACAATGGTTCACATATGTTAGCCATGTGCATCAATTCCTGGCAGTTGGGCGGATGTGGCTTCCACTTACCCGCATTGTCCCACTGCTTCACACCTTCCATTACTTACCAGGCATTTCGTGGCAGGAATATCACGAATGGAAGTGATAGCACATATGCACACTTTAAGCAGCGACCGCAGGCCGCACCAATATAGTAGGTGCAATTCCAACGTGTATGTTGTATACTTTGATCATCCATCTGGATACCTCCTGTGTTAAAATGGTAATGGCCTGCGAAACCTTTACCATTTTAACACAGGAGGTTTTTATACTCTATGCAGCACTTCCGCTTATTCCGTTAGCTCCAGCTCTGCTGTGGGTAATAGACTAGATCAATTAAGCCAGATCCTCTCCGTTCGTCCTGATCACCTTCTGGTACCACGCAAAGCTGTCTTTCTTGATCCTCTTTCCACTGCCTTTGCCGTAGTCGTCAATATCCACGTAGATGAAGCCGTAGCGCTTGCTCATCTCGGAGGAAGAACAGCTCACGATATCAAGAGGCGCCCAGAGGTAATAACCCCGCAGGTCCACACCGTCCATGATGGCAAGTTTCATCTGTTCGATATGTGCCCTGTAGTAGTCCACCCTGTAAGGATCGTGGATCGTGCCGTCCTCCTCCAGTTTATCATAGTTGCCGCAGCCGTTCTCCGTAATATAGATCGGGCACTGGTACCTGTCATAGAACTCATTCAGCATGAAACGCAGGCCTGTCGGATCGATGCTCCATCCCCACGGATTCGCAGGAAGGTCAGGATTCCTCACCGCCTCGTTCCCGTTCTCAAAACTCTCCTTTGTCACCATTCTTGTATAGTAGTAGGAGAAGGACATAAAGTCCGCCGTATTCTTCAGATCTTCTTCATCATCCGGTCCGAATTCAATGTTGATGCCTCTCTCCTCAAAGAAATGGAAGGCATATCCGGGATATTTTCCTCTCAGGAGCACATCGGAGAAGAAATATTCCATCTGGTTATGGCGCATCGCCGCCAGTACATCCTCCGGTTTACAGGATGCCGGATAGGACGGCCCGCCGCAGAGCATCATACCGACCTGTAAGTCCTTATTCAGGCTGTGGGCATATCTTGTCGCTCTTGCACACGCCACCATCTCGTTGTGCACCGCCTGATATTTTGCCTCCAGCACATTGTCCACGACATCTTCCGCCACACCGAGATGGTTAAATGATTCATGCACGATCAGATTGATCTGGTTCACCACGATCCAGAGTTTTACCCTGTCGCCGTATCTGTCAAACAATGTCTTACAGTATCTCTCAAAGAACTCAATGACTTCCCTCGAATACCACCCCTTGTACTTCAGCGTCAGATTCAGCGGCATCTCATAGTGGGAGATCGTGATCAACGGCTCCATGCCGTTTTTGATGATCTCATCGATCAGGCCGTCATAAAATTTCAGCCCTTCTTCATTGGGTTCGGCGTCGTCACCGTTCGGATAGATCCTCGACCAGTTGATGGAAGTCCTGTAGGTTTTCAGACCCAGCTCCGCAAGCAGCTTTAAATCCTCTTTATAAGTGTGATAAAAATCAATGCCCCAGCGTTTCGGGAAGATCCTGCCGCTCTCCTCCAGCGCTTCCTTCACAAACTTTGTGGTCACTTCCTCATTATATTTTTTGTCCACGGGGACATCATCCACAAATTCATTGATATCCGCCACACAAAGTCCCTTGCCGCCCTCTTTCCATGCTCCCTCCATCTGGTTAGCCGCGAAAGCGCCGCCCCAGAGAAAATTTTCGGGAAATGTTTTTGGTACTCTGCTCATAACACTGTCCTCCTATTCCAGTTCCGCAAATTATTTATTTTCCAATTTTTTTAATCTCTCATCATATGCCGCAAAAATGCTGCACATCTGCTTAGCGATCATGATCTCGCTGTAGATCGTCATCAGGGTATCCTGCGCATGGGCAAACAGCACATTATAATCAAACTCCTCCCCTGCTATAGCCCCCTGAATACAATCTGTCTGAATATGATGTGCCTCCGCAATCCTGGCATCCGCTTCCTTTAAATGCTCTCCGGCCGCCGCCATATCCCCCGCCGCGATCGCGCCAAGCGCCGCCTGACAGCAGTTTCTGGCATCTCCCGCATGCATGATGATCTGCATCGCATTTTCTACTGTTTTCTCATTCATAGAGCCACCTCCCATATATCGATTGTTATTTCTGCGGTTTTATACCGCCATCCGGCAACAGCCCGGCACCCGCCGGGCCGTCACCGCCATATAAGATTTTATTCTGCCGCCTCTTTCCCGCCTTCTTTCTTCAACTCGTTCGCCTCATAGGCTTTGAAGAACGGATACCAGATCAGTGTGGATACCGCTACCGATATGAGCAGGAAAATGATCGCCCTGAAACTTCTTGTATTGATCCATGTGGAGATCGGATACGGGCAGTACCAGAGTTCAAACTGTACATCCGGGATCGGCGCAAACTTGATCACTTTCGTTCCGATCCATGTGAGCAGGGGAATTAAAAGACCCTGCAGCCACATCGGAATCATCAGATAAGGATTCCATGCAACACAGCCGAAGATAACAGGTTCATTGATGTTAAAGATACCCGGCACAAGACAAGCCCTGCCAAGAGATTTCAGTTCTTTTGACTTTGACAACACCAGAAGTATCACCAACGGCAACGTACATCCGATACCGCCTACCCACATATATGTACAGAAAACAAGTCCCTCTGTAAAGATATTCATGCCTGCCGCTGTCGCTGTTCCTGCTGCGACCAGTTCCAGATTCGCTACGATAGCAGCCAGTTTAACAGGTTCGCTCACCGGCGTCAGCACCCAGCTTGAAATACCCATGGAGTAGATAAAGCAGGTAATGAACATGAATAATGTAAAGCCGTACCATGTCTGCAAAAAGCTCTGCAGCGGCATAAAGATGCTCAGAATGATGTTGTACAGGTTCACCTTCATAATCAGCACTACCACCCAGCCAAGTACGACAACCAGCCCCACCGGCAAAAGAGCATCAAACCACTGGCGCACAAAGTCGGGAATCGCGGAATCTTCTTTGAAGAATGTGAACTTCGCGAAAGCTCCCATGATCAGGCCTGTAATAACACCTGTTATCATTGCACAGAACATACCGCCGGCGCCCAGTGCAGAACTTCCGAAACCTACGGCACCCTCTTCTTCCACAATCGGTGTCACCACGATCAGAAACAGCAGCAGTCCGGAAAGTCCGGCGATCAGGCGCTGTTTTCTGTAGCGCTTTTTCTCGCAGTAGTTGAAAGGGATCAGAAATGCTACGAGAAGTGATACCTTACCCATGGTCCAGCCAAAAGGCGTCCAAAAAGAAAACGGTAATGACACATAGTTTTCAATAATTGCCAGACAGCAGAATATGGAACCCAGAAAGATAAAGGGCAGGATCTGCAGTACGGAATCTTTGATTGTTACAACCCAGATCATATTGCTGATCTTATTCATTTTAGGAGCAAAGCTGTTCTCCAGCCAGCTAATCAGTTTTTGCATTTGTGTTATCTCCTTTTCCTGTTCTTATTTTAAAAGTTTACTTTTCCCCAAAGAGCTCCAGGATCTGGTCCAGCGCCTTATCGCCGTTCAATTTTGCGTAGGCATCTTTGTCGATGAGCTCGATCTTGATATCGTACCCGTCACAGTCCTCCTCCAGAGAAGGGATCACTGTCGCCAGATGAGGCCCCACCATCAGGCAGTCGATATCCTCCACATAATTCAAAACCTCGGACTCGCTTCTCGCCGTCACGGTGATCTCGATTCCCCTTGCAGCAGCAGCCTTTCTGATATTTGCTGCCATAAATCCGCTGCTCGCACCGGAGCCGCATACCAATAATACATTGTGTTTAGCCATTGCTCTACCTCCTGTTTTATATTTGATAGATCCATTGTATTTTTTCCCAAACAAAAAAGCAAACCGACTTTTTCACCCCCGGGGTGAAACGGTTTGCCTCAAAAACAAAGATTTTCACCGTCAAAGTGAAAATCTTTGTATCTGTTGAATATAAGGACAGTTCGCTAAACGCGCTGCCCGTTGTCTTTTTAATTGTCCTCAGATATCAGTCCGTATTTCAGAAAAGCATGATAGACGCCGTCCTGCGCCACGGATTCCGTGACATCGTCTGCCGCCTTTTTCACATAATCCGACGCATTCCCCATGGCGATACCGACACCCGCCGCCTTCAGCATCTCGAGATCATTCTCGCTGTCGCCGATGGCTATCGTATCTTTCACAGGGACACCCAGATAATCGCTGAGATAATGCACCGCCGTACCTTTCGTAAAAGCCGTCTTTGTGATCTCACCGCTGTTTCCTCTTGTCTCCGCCTGAGAAAACGATGTCACGCTCATATCCCGCGCCTTCAGCCTTTCCCTGAACCAAAGGCTGTCCTCTTCCGCGTAAAAATAAGAGCATTTGTGTACCCTTTCGGCCTCCTCTACCATATCAAACGGAATCGTCTTATAGAAAAAACTCAGCATCAGCCTTTCTTCATCACGGGCACTTTCCAGTTCCCTGAAAAAACGTTCCCTGATATCCCTTTTCATGTAAAGGTTTTCAAAACCTTCCATAATATAGGTCGCCCCTGCTTCCTCCAGCAGGCCTGTCACAAACTCTTTTTCCTCTTCCGCAAAATATTCCGCCTGCAGAATTTCATCTTTCCACATAACACAGGCACCGGCAGCGCTGATCACACCGTCAAATCTCTTCATCCCCTCCGGCACCTCAGAGTATGCCCTGCCGGTACAGATACAGAGAAAATGTCCGTTGTCATATGCCTGTTTCAGTGCCTGTGCTACTTTCCCGGAAACAGGACCGCCGTTTTCCAGAAGAGTCCCGTCAATATCCAGAAATACCAGTTTTCTACTGCTCAAACTTACAGATTCTCCTTAAAGAATGCCTCTAAAGCTGCAGCAGCTTCCTCTTCCTGATCCCCCTCGCAGACAACGGTCACTTCGTTGTCCTTCTTAACACCCATAGCCATTACATTCATGATCCTCTTCGCATTGCCCTTCTTCTCGCCGCACTTCAGGGTAATATCGCAGGGATACTTTGCCGCCTCCTTCACCAGAAGCCCCGCCGGACGGGCATGGATCCCCAGCGCATCCTGAACCGTGTAACTGAATTCCTTCATGATAAAAATCCTCCTTCATTAAATTTGTTTTACTCTCTACCCATTATCAAGTATTATCATTTTTCTGTCAAGCCCATTTGCCGGACCGTCTCCTGAACCAGTGTCATTTAGTTAATGGTGCCGGACGCTGGCAAGAACATAAAATACTTCGTCGCCACGCTCTCGCTGGCTCTGTTCTTCAAGAGCCTGTGAAAGAACGCAACGGACACATAAGGCGCTAAAATACAGCGCCTAAGTGCCGGCGTTTTTCAAAGGGCTCCTTAAGCATTTTATGTTCTTACCAGCTGACTGAGGTATTAACTGAATGTTGCCCTTCAGTCCCAGCCCCGGGAAGTATCTGCTGATGCCGCCCGGGGCGTCCGCATATGCAAACTTACATATTAACCACTTTATTGCGCACCGGCAGCACCATACCTGGCGACACCGAAAGCTCATCCACTCCCATATTCACAAACTCTTCGGTCAGCGTGGTATCCGCGCCGAGCTCTCCGCAGATGCCGGCCCAGATGCCCTCCTTATGGGCCGCATCCACCACCATCTTGATCATCCTGAGGATCGCGGGATGGTGCGCGTTGTAGAACATATCCAGCTTCGCGTTCTGACGGTCGATCGCCAGTGTATACTGGGTCAGATCGTTTGTGCCGATACTGAAGAAGTCCACTTCCTTCGCCAGTTCATCCGCAATGATAACGGACGCCGGTGTCTCGATCATGATACCGAACTCGATCTCGCCGACTTCCTTCCCCTCTGCGTGCAGTTCTTCCTTGATCTTTTCCAGAATATCTTTTACGGTCTGCACCTCCCATACGGAGATGATCATCGGCACCATGATAGCGATCCTGCCGTAAGCGGAGGCCCTGCAGAGTGCCCGAAGCTGTGTTTTGAAGACTTCCCTCTTATTCAGGCAGATCCTCACCGCGCGATAGCCGAGTGCCGGATTTTCTTCCTTATCCAGCCCGAAGTAATCGATCTGCTTGTCGGCGCCGATATCCAGCGTACGGATGATCACACGCTTACCGCCCATCTTCTCCGCAACCGCTTTATACGCCTCAAACTGCTCTTCCTCCGTCGGATAGTCGTTGCTCTGCAGATATAAAAATTCGCTCCTGAACAGCCCGATCCCCTCCGCATCGTTGGCGAGTACGGCTTCCACATCCTCCACGCCGCCGATATTCGCATAAAGATTGATCTTTCTGCCGTCCTTTGTCACACTGGGTTTCCCCTTCAGGGAATTCAGCAGTTCCTGCTCCTTTTTCTGCGCTTCCAGTTTTTCCTGATAATCTTTTAATATCTCCTCATCCGGCTCCACGATCAGCTTTCCTTCCTTACCGTCCACGATGCCCATGAGGCCGTCCACATTCACCGCCTCCGACACCATGACCAACGCCGGAATGTTCATCGTGCGCGCCAATATCGCCGTGTGGGAATTGGTGGAACCCTTCCTTGTCACAAAAGCCAGCACTTTGCTGCGGTCAAGCTGCAGCGTCTCGCTGGGTGCAAGATCCTCCGCCACCAAAATAGAAGGTTCGTCCATCGCCGCGCCGCCTTCTTCCACGCCGGCAAGGATCCTCACTACCCTTGCGGAAATATCTTTTACATCCGCCGCGCGCTCTTTCATATAATCATCGTCCATGGCAGCAAAAATCTCTGAAAAGTTCTGTCCGGTCACGGAGACAGCATATTCCGCATTTAACTGCTCATCCCTGATCATCCCCTTAATGCTGTCAAGGTAATCCTCGTCTTCCAGCATCATCTGATGCACCTCAAAAATCGCCGCATTTTCTTCGCCGACTTCAGCGACAGCCTTTTCATAGAGAACGCCAAGCTGGGATGCCGCAGTGTCCCTTGCTGCTTCAAACCGGGCTATTTCGGCTTCCACGTCAAAAACGGAGGTCCTGTTCACCTCCACTTTCTTTTCGCCAAACTCCCTGATCTTTCCGATGGCAACGCCCTTAAACGCCGCCTTCCCCGACAATACTTTCATAGTTCCTACTCCTTTCACTCTACTGTTTCTTATCCTTTATTAATATAGAATATACTAAATTTATAAAATGGCAGGCAAGCAATCTTTTTCACTGACGCGGTGCAAAACATAACTTGTTCTTATCCGCACTTATAGTATAATTGGTCACATGGAACAAAAATATACTCAGATAACAAGGCTTCTGCTGGAACAAAACGGCTGGGTGAGGGCAGCTTTCCTCTCCGACCATATGGGTGTTTCCGTCAGGACCGTAAAAAACTACATATCCGAATTGAACAGCATCTATGCTTCCCTGATCGAATCATCCAGCAACGGATACCGCATAGATACGGAAAAGGCAGCCAAATTGCTGAACGATAACTCCCAACATATTCCGCAGACCAACAAGGAGAGGTCTTCCTATGTTGCCATCCGTCTCCTGCGCTCTCCCGAAGCTCTCTCACTTTTCGATCTCTGCGACGAGCTTTATATCAGTATGTCCACGCTGCGCACCGTCATGAAGCGGACAAAACGGATGCTGGAACAGTATAATCTGATCCTTGCCTCTTCCGGCGACATTGTCGAGATCAGGGGCGAAGAACGCAACAGGCGCCGCATGCTCAGTTCCATTATCTTCGATGAATCCCAGCTCTCCTTTTTCAACATGGAAGCACTGCAGGATTCTTTCGATGAAATTGATATTGATTATATCATAGAAACAGTAAATTTAATACTGTTTGCCCACAAATATTTTATTAATGATTTTGCGCTGTTTAACGTAGTGCTGCATATTACGATCGCCGTTGACAGACATTTAAAACCGCACACTGCATTCAATTACAGCGACATATGTTCCCTCCTTCCGGATAACCCGATTTATGAACTCGCTCAGGAGCTGTGCGATGAACTGGAAAATTATTTTGAGATAAAATTCCATCACGCAGAACTCGAAGACTTTGCCTTCCTGCTCTACACATCCATCACGTCCCTGATGATAGACGATATCAACGAATCCAATCTGGCGGAATACGTGGGGGAGGAATGCATTGTCCTGGTGGATTCCATGTTTGTAAAACTGCAGGACGACTACGGCGTTTCCCTGGAATCCGAAGAATTCCGCATCCGTTTTGCCCTGCACATCCGGGGGCTTTTGCTGCGCCGCAAGACAAGGCACTATAACCACAATCCGCTGACAGATTCCATCAAAACTTCCTGTCCGCTTATTTATGACGCAGCTGTCAGTCTGAGCAGCGTTATCGACAGCAATGACGATTACCCCCCCATTATTGACGATGAGATTGCCTACATCGCTTTCCATATCGGCAATTATCTGGAGGAACAGCAGGCAGCCAGATCCCATATCCGGATCGTGCTGAACTGCCCCACCTATTATGACATGAGCACGACCCTGAAACAGAAACTGATGGAAAGGTTCCATAACGATATCATCATCTCCAACATCACTTCCAATGAGCTGCAGCTCTCAGAATCTCTGGATGATGCTGACCTGATCCTTTCCACGATCCCGCTGCAGGGTGCCATAGGCGTACCCAGCATCACGATCAATCCGTTCCTCACCTCAGCTGATGCGGGCATCATCGAGCGCACCATTGCCCAGCTCAAGGAAACAAAGAAAATAAATACTTTTTATCAGGAGCTCCGCAAACTCCTCGTGCCGCAGTTTGTAGAGCACATCAATAAACCGCTGTCCAAAGAGGAAGTCATCCACTATATGTGCCATAAACTTTTTGAGAACGGTTACTGTCTGGAAGATTTCGAAAAACGGATACTGGAAAGGGAATCCCTCTCTTCCACCGTGATCCAGAACTTCGCTATCCCGCACACCGTAAAAATGCAGGAGATCAATTCCTGTATGTATATCCTGATCAATGACGTACCGATGGAATGGGGCGAAACCGCCATCCAGCTTGTCATCATGCTGTGTTTTTCCCCGGCGGACAGGCAGCTTTTCAACACGATCTTTGACCCGCTTGCCATCACGCTCTTAAACCGCAGCACGGTAAAAGAACTCCTTACCATCAGTACGCCGGAAGAATTTCTGGATGTACTGGTCAACTCGCGGAAATAGGCACGTCAGCTTAAAATGCTGACAACCCCTGCCAGTGCCATCAGCCAGAAGAGCACCGCCGCCGCCATCAGCACAGGGCTTGCCTTTTTTTCTATAATGCCGCCCGTCTCTTCGTCATAGAAGAGCTTTACCTTTGTCCCAACCTTATACGTTCCTTTGGTACTGGAATTATAAGCGGAGAGAAAGGTCTTTTCCCTTTCATGAATCCTGCACTTTATGAGCGGATAATAGGATTCCGCAGGTTTGGTAAATTTCCTGTTCTCTCCTCTCCTGTAATACAGGATATCCGTTATCTCGCCTTCCGCCGCCGTAAGATTTTTCTTCCTGTCTTTCATAAAAGCCGCCATGCAGGCCGCGCCTCCCAAAAGCAGCAAAAGCACCAGCACCACAGAGCCCTCTTTTTCCCTGTTATTTTGGTAAACGATCGGGAAGACTGCCAGCCCCATACCGGCGAGAGTGATCGCCAGCGCCATGCCGAGAGTGACGCTGCTGCCCGAAAGAGGCACGATCTTACCGCCGTTTCTTACCAGCCTGATCTCCTCCCCTTTCCCGTATTCCGTCGCACTCTCTATCTTTTCGTTAAATGTCTTTCCGCCGCCTGTGCACTGCACCATCAGCTCATAGTAATGCTGGATCAGCCGCTCTTCCTTATCCCGCTTCTCGATGACTCTTGCGGAAAGCACCTTCCCCCGCAGGATATTTTCGGGCTTTTGCAGCCGCAGATATGCCCGGATATTAGTGGTCCCTATCACAAAGACCGCTGCCCCAAGCAGCACCAGAAATATAGTTTGTATACTCATCTACTCTCTTTCCCATCCCTCTTCGCGCAGATAGTCCTCAAAGGATTCTATCATCGGATAGTCCGAATCCCTGTCAGATAACCTGTTTTCCGGATGATACCATGTCCCGGCCATGCCAAAGTCCACAGAACCTGCCACATCTTTTTTCAGATTGTCACCGATAAAAACACATTCCTCCGGCCTGCATCCGGCTTTTTTCACACAGAGTTCAAAAAACTGCGGATCGGGTTTCTCCGCCCCCGCTTCCTCGCTGGTCACAATAAAATCCAGATAGCCCAGTGCACCTATTTTTTCCAACTTTTTATACTGTATATAGGCAGTCATATCGGAACCGATGCCGATCTTTATCCCTTTTTCCTTTAACCGCTTAAGCAAAGGCAAAAGGCCCGGTTCAGGCTCCATCACATCCAAAAGGGTATCCCAATAGGTATGATACATTTCCATCGCCTTTTGATAGTCCGCAGAGCCGATCTGTTCCAGAAAACACTGAAAACGTATCAGCCTGTTATGAATAGCCGCATTGTTATCGCCGAGCCTTTTCGTGATGATATCCATACATTGTGCCGAAAGTTCTTTCGTTTTATCAGCATCCATCCCGAAATTCTTTTCCGTATATGCGCAGAGCGCTGCCATGGCGCTCTTATGGGCCCTGCTGAAATTATACATGGTATTATCGATATCAAAAATAACCGCTTTGATCATATCCGCTCTTCTCCCTCTGTCAGTCCCTTCCCGGAAATACATATCCGTCCGGTTTATCCAAAGCTGCCGGACCCGCATTGAGGCAGGTCCGGAAATAAGTACATACTTTTCTGTCTCTGCAGCCGCATTCTACCGCTGTCCATAATAGGCATTTGCACCGTGTTTTCTGAAATAATGTTTATCCTGCAGCTCCTGGGGCGCCGGTTTCACATCGGGATTGATCAGCTCGCAGCGGCACGCCATCTTGGCAACCTCCTCCAGCACGACCGCGTTATGCACAGCCTCATGGCCGTCTTTCCCCCAGGTGAAAGGCCCATGGTTCTTGCAGAGCACCGCCGGAACCGCCTCGTAATCCTTGTCTTTGAACAGATCCACGATCAGGACGCCGGTATTTCTCTCATAATCTTTCAGTTCTTCCTCTGTCAGGCATCTTGCGCAGGGCACTTCTCCGTAGATATAATCCGCATGGGTCGTCCCGTAACAGGGGATCGCCCTGCCCGCCTGTGCCCAGCTTGTCGCCCAGGGGGAATGCGTATGCACTACGCCGCCGATCTTCGGAAATGCCTTGTACAGCTCCACATGGGTCGCCGTATCAGAAGAAGGATTATACTTTCCTTCCACTTTATTCCCATTGAGATCCATGATGACCATATCATCCGGCGTCAGCTTATCATAGTCCACACCGCTTGGCTTGATCGCAAACAGCCCGCTCTCCCTGTCGATCTCACTGACATTGCCCCAGGTGAAAGTCACCAGTTTGTACTTCGGCAGCAGCATGTTCGCTTCATAAACCCGTTTTTTCAGTTCTTCCAGCATAATTTTTCTCCTTTTCCCAGTTCCGCATAAGCCCTTCCGGTACCTTGTGCGGCAGAGAGATTTCCAGCCGCCTTCGCGTCTGTAAATCCTCTGGGCACCATCCGGGCTTATGCTGTTTATTTTGTGATGGTGTAAAGCGCCACCTCGTCGATCTCCCTGTTAGTGGATACCAGCATATCCCTGCCGTCTTTCATAAAATGATATACATTCGCGGAACCGCAGTCTCTGTCGATGTATTCCATCTCATAGGTACCCTTTTCCTTATTAAAGAAGAACGCCATCAGGTCCCTCTCCCCTTTGCGGTGCCCGGTTACCAGAGCCGGCTTTCCGCAGAGCATGCCGCCGTAGATGGAGTGCAAAAAGTCCCTCTTCTCCTCAAACTCGTAAACCACTTGGAACACGCCGTCTTTCTTTTTATAGAACCGGACCGTATCCCCGTGGAACGGTGAGATCGTCGCCAGTTCCTTTTCGCCGTCCCCGTCAAAGTCCAGAAGGACCGCGTCGGAAGCCGCATCGGAGATCAGTTCCTCGATCTGCCACTCTCCGCCTTCCTTCCCGGGCGGGGTAAACCGAAATACGCCGTTGTCCGCGGAGATGATACTGCAGGGCACACCGTCCTCTTCCACCCTGTAATATCCGTGGTTTTTCAGCATGTTGTCCTTTATCACCGTGAGCGCAAGCTGGTTGTCCTCATTGTATGCGCTGAGGTCATCGGGCAGCACCGCCGCAAAAACCTTTCCCGGGAATCTCCAGTCGTCCTTATACTCATAATCGGACTTCAGGGCGCAGGCTATCAGGTATTTCACACCATCCCTTACCAATATATCAAATCTGTGTACAAAAGGCAAATCCACCAGCGTCCTGATCTCCCAGTTTCCTTTCTCCACGGGCGTTGCGATGACGATCTTCGCCTCCTTGGAATCGTTAGGGGAATAGAATTTATGGGTCGCGAGGAACTGTCCGTCGCTGCCGGGCACCTGCACCATCGTCATAACGCCGCCGGGCTCGGTCCAGACAACATCCTCCTCGTTTCCGTCCGTGTCAAAGAGGAGACATTTGTCCACTTTCTCCGCCGCCACCAGTATATGCTCTTTCCCCTGATAAGTCAGCGGTGCGATGGAATAACATTTCGTCAGATTTGATATCACCTTTTTTTCTACTTTCATCTCTATATCCTGTCCTTTCAAGCTTGTTTATCCAGAAGTCCTGCCATCATATCATGAGCAAAGCGCAGATTTGCCTTCCAGTCCTCGCTCCCCTTGTACCAGAACTCCGTCACATACCTGCGGATGCCCATATCCCATGCCTTTGCAATGGCAGCCGCAAAATCCACATGTCCCGTTCCGTAGGGTACCTCTCGGTATCTCCCGGGCAGCGTCTCTTTTAAATGAAGGGATGTGATGTTCCCCCTTCCCAGTTCCATATCTTCCAACACATCCGACTGGTACTGCACCGCCGCATTGGTCATATTGCCCAGATCCGGATAGATCTTCAGATAGTTCGAACCGCACAGCGTCACATATTTCATGGCCTTTTCCACGGTGTTCATGAACTCGTTTTCCATGGTCTCAAGCCCCAGTATCACGCCCGCCTTTTCCGCCATCTCGGCTCCCTTTTTCAGATTTTCCAGATAGAGGCGCTTTGTCTCTAACGTGGAGGATTCATAATACACATCATAACCGGGGATCATCACCACGCGGACGCCGATGTCATCCGCGAACTGGATGGATTTTTCCAGGATCTCCATACCCCTCTTTACATACTCGGGCTTGTCATTGCCCATGGAGTATTTTGTCAGTGCGCTGACGCACATGGTGCGGATCGGAATCCCCACCTCGTACATGGTCTCCACCAGCGCAAGGCGCTCTTCCTTCGGCATGTCAAGCCGCCTTATCTTCTCCTCCGTAGCGTCGATGCTGAGTTCCACATAATCATAGCCCGCTTCCTTTGCAGCCCTGAGTTTTTCTCTCCAGGACAGTTCTTCGGGCATTGCCTTTTCATATAATCCCAAAGCATATGCTTTCATGATTTTCCACTATTTCTCCTGTTATCTCTATTTGTTATCACTGTTTTTCCCGTTTTCGGCCGTACTGCAATTTTTGTAGCTTTCAGGCGGACTATACGGCGGCTCCCGGTCAGTAATCACTTCTTCTCACCTGATAGACGTTCACGCCCTGCGCGCGCATCAGCTCCAGTTCCTCCTCCGACGCCGCCTCATCCGTGATCAGGTTTTTCACCATCTCGATCCCGCAGCTCGTGAAACTGCTGTTAATGCCTATCTTTGTGTGATCCGCCAGCAGATACACCTCCTGCGCCGCATGTTCTATCATCAACTGGTTCACATTCACCTCATTCGCAATCTCCGTCGTCATGCCCACCTTCGCGCTGATGCCCGAACATCCTACAAAAGCTTTTTTCGCATAGACATTCTGCAGGTTTCGGATGGCAAAATCTCCCACCAGCGCCTCCTTCGGGTGCCGGACTTCCCCGCCGGTCAAAATGATATCCACACCGTCCGCCCTCTCCTGGGAGATCGCCTTTCCGTTGTTGGTGATCACCGTCACATGACGGCTCGTGATATATTTCACCATATTCAGCGCGTTGCGGCTCGTATTGATAAAGATAGTATCCCCATCCTCCACCAGGGTTGCGGCATATCTCGCGATCAGATCCCTGTAGACCGCCACATCGTCCATATAACCGTCGGCGTCCTTGGACACGCTCGCGCCTCCGTAGAATCTTCTGATCTGTTTTTTTTCTTCCAGAAACTGAAGGTCTCTGCGCAATGTGACCACGGATACCCCCAGCCTTTTTGCCAGCTCATCCACGCGGACCTGCGGATTTCTCTGCAGCATTTCCAGCACCTGATGTCTTCTTCCTTCTACATACGCTCTCTCTCTCTTCATGCCGATATCCTCCGTGTGCCGGCTGACAGCACGGCAATGCCTTGTTCCGGTTTCCTCTGATATACCCGCGTCCCGCCACAAGGACGGGACGCGGGTAGTTTTCGTTTACACTGCTTTTATTCGATGATTCCTTTTTCTCTCATTTTGTCTTCCATTTCCTGTTGGGACATAATATTGCGAAGCCCGATCACGATGGTTCCTTTTTTCTCTGCATCTTTAAACATATTTGTAAAATTCTGTGCGCAGAACACTACATCATACTGTGAGGCTGCGGTCTTTCCTTCTGATAACGCACAGTGATGGACCTTACCCGGTTTGATTCCAACCTTATCCAATGTCTTCTGCATCGTCATCTTCATCATCAGGCTGGAGCCTGCTCCGTTTGCGCAACATACCAGAAAACTCATATTTTCCTTAGCCATCTTCTTTTCTCCTATTCTATTAATTGATAACCCGCATATATTACGGGAAACGCTTAGATCCGCTTTGCAGATCTAACCGTAGCAGAATAGATTCACTCCGTTCATCTATTCTTTATTTCCTTGTATTTCTCATAATCTTCTGTCACGAGGAAATATCCTTCCTTATCCGCACGGTACTGCAGCTGCGGAATCGCCAGCAGCCCTACCGCAACGATCGCAACGCCTGCGTAACTTAAGAACTTCATAAGCGCTGTCATGACCGGCCATACTACAGCCCAGTCCCACATGCCGAGGTATCCGCCGTAAGCCGCCATGCCGACCCAGCCTGCGATGATCGCAGAACCGAATACCTGACAGAGTCCGGAGATAAACGGCAGGATGAGTGCAGCTTTGATACCGCCTTTTTCATTTGCAAAGATAGCGATGGTAGCATTATCAAAGAATACAGGCACGAATCCGCAGATAACAAGCACAGGGCTCTTTAAAACAATGAGCAGCGCGATCGCGATGATCTGTCCCAGGAAACCTGCAAGGAAGCCCAAAGGCACCGCGTTTGCGGAACCGAAACCGAAGATAACCGCACAGTCCACGCCCGGAACGGAACCCGGAAGCAGTTTATCCGCAATACCCTGGAAGGATGCCGTCAGCTCTGTCACGAAAGTACGAACGCCGAGCTGCAGGATCGCCAGATATACGGAGAAGTACAGACAGGTCTGGATCACGTAGAATACCATACTTGCGCCTTCTTTTAAGAAACCGCCTTCGATCAGATAGTCCCTGCCCAGAATGCAGAGGATCGCCCCGAAGAAGATCAGCATCAAAATGGAAGTGCAGACCATATTTTCATTAAAGATGGACATAAAGCCCGGCAGTTCGATATCGTCGATCTTCTTTACCTCTTTGCCGTCTTTCTTTTTGCCGAAAAGTTTTTCAGCCAGCCAGTAGTTAATGGCCACGCCGAACATCTGCTGATGCGCCAGCGTGAAGCCTGCGCCGTCGGTAACTTCCTGACAGGGCTTGATCAGAAGGTTTGTGCCCACTGCCCAGTACGCGCCAAGAATAACTGCCATAACGATGATCATCGCCACATGCCGTGTCAAAAGCCCAGGCAGTGCGAACATGATCAGCCAGTAAGCCGTAGCCGCCTGCTGCACCTGTACATGTCCTGTTGTGAACAGCGCGCGCAGCTTTGTCACTTTGCTGAAACGCACAAGCAGGATATTTACGATAAAAGCGATCAGCAGAAGGATCATCGCATCGCCGAAGCCTTTTCCGAAAACTTCCTCCACGCCCGCCGTCACCGCGTTCTGTCCGAAGTACGGATCGATCACCATGGCGTCGATCTGGAATACATCTTTTAAACCTACCAGCACCGGACGGAAGTTGGATACCAGTCCGCCGGAACCCACTGTCAAGATCAGGTAGCCTACGATCGCTTTGATCACACCGGCAAGTACGTCATACCACGGTTTCTTCTGCAGTATGTACCCCAGCATAACGATGAGGCCGATCATAAATGCAGGCTGCTGTAAAATGTTTGTCGCAAAATACGACCATGCAGTCATTAAAAAATTCATATTCTTCTCCCTTTCTATTTAAAGTTCCGCATCTTCCCTTCCAGTGCCGTCTGGGCAGAGCGATTTCCAGCCGCCACTGCGTCTGTAAATCCTCCGGGCTCTGTCCGGGCAGATGCTGTTTTAAAGTTCCACCCCCGCTTTTAGTCCGGATATTTCTCTGCGAGCGCAAGAAGGTCTTCCGTATTTCTCGCTTCTTTCAGTTCCTCCATCAGCTCTTCATTGGACATCAGTTCCGCCAGTCTGGACATATTGTCCAGATGCTGGCTGGGATCGCAGGATGCCAGTGTGAAAAACAGTGTCGCATCCTTTTCGGGATCGCCCGGGTCAAAGCTGACCGGCTCCTCCAGTTTCATAAAGGCGATCGCTGTTTTATGCACCCCCTTCGCACATTCCTGGGAATGAGGCATCGCCACATCCGGCATGATCACGATGTAAGGACCGTACTCCTCCACACAGCGAATGATATCTTCCTTATAATTCTCTTCCACCGTCCCGTCTGCCTCCAGCACTTCGCAGCTCATCCGGATTGCGTCCTTCCAGTCCTTAGCGCTCTGTGCAAACTTGCAGTGGTTTTTCTCAACAAACTCTCTTAACATACTATACTCCTATTCCAGTTCCGCAGATATCCCTTCTGTACACCCAAGCGGAAAACGATTTTCTGCCGCCGTGCGTCAGCAAACCGTTTTGTGCACCTCCGGTATATCTGCTGATTCCAGTTCCGCAGATCAGCCAAATGTTACAGGCAGGAACGATACGGGATATTCTGCGGCGCTTCAAAACAGTCCTCGAACCCTCTTCTGTGATGGTAATAGATTTTGTCCTTATCCTGCGGATATACATATTTGCCGCCAACCTGCCAGAAGAACGGATGGAACTTGTACTCGTTGCGGTCCTTCTTGAAGTCATAGAGCAGTTTGATCTCCTCGCAGTCTGCCTGGAAGTTGGTCCATACATCCCAGTGAATCGGCACAACAACCTTGCACTGCAGATTTTCCGCCATACGCAGCACATCGATGGAAGTCATCTTGTCCTGCATACCGATCGGATTTTCGCCGAAGGAGCCGAAAGCCACATCAATGTCATAATCTTTGCCGTGTTTTGCAAAATAGATAGAGAAGTGGGAGTCGCCTGAATGATAGATATTTCCGCCGGGCGTCTTCACAAGATAGTTGACGGCCTTGTCATCCATATCTGTCGGGCATACGCCGGTCAGCTCTTCCCTGTCGGGGCCTGTGGAATCCGTCGTCACGATACAGGTCCTGTCGAAGGAATCCAGTGCAACGATCTCAATATCTTTGATCTTGATCGTATCGCCGGGTTTCACCGTGATGCAGCGGTCTTCGGGAACGCCCCATTTCATCCATGTCTCCACGGATTTTTTCGGTCCGATGAAAGGCACGGGGATCACATTGCCCTTGTCGTCCGTTGTGGTCATGCCGCTCTTCAATACATGGGCAGCCCACTCCGCGGACATATGATCCTGATGATAATGGGTCGCCAGAACCGCATCCACCTGCTTGAAGGCAAAGGGATCGATCACAAAAGGCACATTGCGCAGATTCGGCTGCATAGCCCTTCCGCCGCACATGTTCGCCATCTGATGGCCTACTTTCATCTTGCCGTCGCCATGTGTCCTCTTTCCGTTTCCGCACCATAAGTCGATGGTAACGTTGGCGCCGCCCGGTGTCTTAAACCACACGCCGGTACAGCCGAGCCACCACATCGCCACATTCCCCGGCTCGACAACTTCGTTTTCGATGTCCTCAACGAGCCAGGTCCCCCATTCCGGGAAAGTGGACATGATCCAACTCTCCCTTGTGATTTCGTCAATTTTGCTCATAAAACCCTCCTTTTCTTTTATGAATCGCTCATATAATTCATATAATATAATATTATATGTTTTATTTGATTTCATTATAACACAAAAAAACAGTTTAACCAACACTATTATATGAGTTTTTCCGGATTATATGCGCGTTGTTGCAAGTTTTACGGTTTGCACAAATTTAATAATATCATTTTGTGCAATATGTATAGGCATAAACCTGTCAAAATAACCCGCTCAACATTTTTAATACTTTATAACGGCCGCGCTTCTGTGTTACAATAAATGCGAGGCTGCAGGCTGCGCCGCAGTGCATCATAATGCGGCAAAACAGCCATAAAATATACCTGCGAACAAAGCATATACAAAAATAGAGATCAGGGAGCGTGCCAAATGCCATTCAAATTTCCTTATTTTATAAAAAATCTCATGAAAAAAAACGCACAATCACCCGACCCTGCCGAAGTCCGGAACAATGTTCCCTGTCAGGCTCCCAACAATACCTATTATGACAATATATTCTCCTCCATTTCCCGTCTCGAGGCTGGTCAGGAAAGCGCCCTCGCCGTTTTATATCCTGCGCTGCTGTCACGGGATGAACAACTGGTAAATTCTGCCGCGGAAGCGATCTGTGCTTATGTGGAAAGCCGAAATGCGTCAGACATCATAAAACTCAGCCTGAGATTTCGGGAATATACCTCCATGGAATGGTCTGTCGAATGGAAAAATGTGTCGCTGTCGGATATCAGGGAAACCGTCCTGAACGAGAATGCCTATCTGAGCATTTTAAGGCTGGGAACCTTCCATCCCAACGGCTATTTCAGGCAAAAATGCATGCTCGCCCTGAAAGATGACGAAACGTCGCTCCCTTATACAGCCCTTCGGTTGAACGACTGGGCGGCCCCCGTCCGGGATACCGCATACCGGATCCTGACAGAGAGGCTCCCCGACATCAGGACTGATACCGCCGTAGAAATGCTTCCTTTTATCGAGCAGGCGGGAAAAGGTGAGCGTTATCAGGTTTGGCAGCTTCAGGAAGTGGAAGATGCCGTAACCCGGAAGATCCTGCGGCATCCTGACGAAATTTCCCTTGACAGGATCAGGGATTACATTCCCGCCACAAGAAGGCTTTTGTACAAAATACTGATCCGGCCGGACGTACTTTCCGAAGAAGCCGTCCGCCGGCTTTTTGACCGCGAAAAAAACGGAAACGAGAAAGCCCTCATCATCAGCAGGATTTTGAAATATTATGATTGCAGTGAAGAAGAACTAATCCGCTTTATGAAGGACAAAAACCCCATCGTCCGGAAAAAAGCGCTGGAGATCAGATACGAGCGCCTCGGCGATGCCTGGCCGGGACTGAAGGCCTGTTTACTGGATAACGCAGGGGGCATACGGAGCGACGCCTGCTATATCCTGCGCAGACATACGGACTTCGATATCCTCTCTTTTTATAAATCCGCCCTCCACACGCCGCAGGAAGCGGCCGCCATACTGGGGATCGGGGAGAACGGTACGAAAAAAGATGCGGATCTCCTGACGGAATATCTGTATGCCGACACGCCGAAGCTTGTCAGGTTCGCGATGAAATCCTTAAGCTCCCTGGGTGCTTCGGGACTTGATGAGATCTACTGGCAATATTTAGATGACACAGATGTCGCAATTTCAAAAGCCGCATACGAGGCGGTCCGTAAAAGCAGTATCCATTACGGTGCGGAAAGATTATATCAGGCATACCAAAGCTGCCAGAACTGCCATACCCGGAAATATCTGCTGTATCTGCTGGCACAGGAACCCTCATGGGAAAGGCTTCCCTATCTACTGCTGCTGTATAAACCCTATGCTGCTTTATCCGGTCATGAAGATAAAAAAATACAGATGCTGATACGTCGGGCTCTCTCCTTCCGAGGCGTTTACGCCTGCATCTCAAAAAAACAGGCAGATTTTATCATGGAAGTCATGGATATGCCGGAACTGGAAATTCCCGGGAATACGAAAAAGGAGATCCTGTTCGATCTGAAACATGTCAGGATCGAACAGGATATAAAGAACCGTTGAAACTTCATTAGAAACCTCCCGTCACTCCAAAAGAAAATCCAGAGCCTTTATGATTTTGATCCCATCCTGTGTCCGGGTCAGATCACACTCCAGGGCAATGACGATCTTTTCAAAGCTATCCCGAATTTTGCGCAGGGGCGCAAGCTCCCGCTCCCTCGTTTCAGGAGCGTTCATGGATTCCGTAACCTGTATATATTTTTTATCGTCTGCTTTCGCCGCGATAAAGTCAACTTCCTGACTGTCAATCTTACCGATAGCGACATCATAGCCACGGCGCAGCAGTTCAAAGTAGATGATATTCTCCAAAATATGCCCACTGTCACCATCCCGATAGCCCAACAGGTAATTCCGCAGTCCGATATCCACAATATAATATTTGCCCAGCGTTCTCAGATACTCTTTACCCTTGATGTCAAAACGCCTGATCTCATAGAAAATATAGGCTTCTGTCAGCGCTTCGATATACGCCTGAACCGTCTGCACAGCGGGTTTTGCTCTTCTGCCTCCCTTCTCCAACAGTCTTTCGCCTGCTAAGGTGTTTCCGACGGACGTCGCAGAAGTATTGTTCCCGATATTGTCCGCTAAAAACAGGATGATCTTCTTTAACAGAATAGGATCCGTGATACTGCGCCGCCCCTTTCTCTTTTCCCGCTCCAGAATATCATTGACAACGGCTGCGGAATACACGCCGTCCAAAGCCGCTGTTACCCGGTCTATTTCCAGTCCCACGTCCGCCAGCATGGGCATACCGCCAAATCTGACATATGCGTCAAAAAGTTCTTTTACATCGTAGATTTCTCCTTCTGCATCCGTGACCCGTTTTCTGACGCCTCCTGCAGGCGATTTTTGTTCCGTCAGGGTATAGCCGTGAAATTCCAGAAATTCCTGAAAAGATAAGGGCAGTACCCGGATCTCCACATATCGCCCGGAAAGATAAGTGGATAACTCCGAAGAAAGCAGATAAGCGTTGGAACCGGTGATATAGATATCACAATCAAAGTCCACCCGGAAAGAATTGACTGCATTTTCCCAACCCTGCACCTTCTGCACCTCGTCAAAAAAAAGGTATGTCCGCTTATCCGGACAGATATGCGCTTTGACATATTCATAAAAGCCTCTGGCATCCATATCCGGAATGCTCATGGATTCAAAGTTCATCTCAATGATCTGATCATCAGCCACTCCGCTCTCACGCAAATGCTGTGCCATCAGTTTCATCAGGCTGGATTTTCCACAGCGCCGGATGCCGGTCATAACTTTGATCATCTCAGTGTCCTGAAATGCGATCATACGGTTCAAATAAATTTCACGTTTTCGCAGCCTCGTTTTTATCACGGCCCAACCACCACCTTTCTTTTAAAATCATAACACAAACCGCAAAAGAAAGTCAAGTTTATAGAATCATTTCTAAAAATTTATATTTTTCAGAAGTTTGTAGCATGCAGTCGATATATGACGAGTTCTTCCTCCCAAACAACTTTTATATATAGTTTTAACCCAAAACTGAATTCATCACAAAATTTCCACAAAAGTCCTGTAAAAATCATATACCTTTCCATCCTCCTGCGCACACAGAAGAAACCGGCTGATCATGGCTCCGGTTTTATGAGTCTTCTGAATATTCAGCAGATGCTCCTGCAGATCATTCGGAAAATCATCGGCTATTTCTTCTTTCATCAAGAATGTAACATATCTGCCGCTGCGTTTTTTCCATAGAACCTGAGAGTCCGGAAATTGTATTTCCAGATCTGCCGGAACGGTAAGCCCCCTCTGCTCCTTTTCGGGATGGGCGGAGTGCTGTACACGGGAGTACAGATACGGATCGTCGATATATCTGCGCAGCTTGTCCCGTTCGATCAGGTCAAAAGAGACGATGCAGTCCGTGTCAATGTCTGTTTCCCTGTAAGGATTTCGCTTTAATTCCTCCATCATCTGAATCGCCTTCCTATGGCAGCGCAGTTTTTCCATACGCTGCTGAAGCAGTTTTTGCTCCTGTTCCAGTTCCGACAGCTTTTCCGCAAACAGACGGCTGTGCTGCTTTGGCGTGGCAGATTCCATCCCGCGGATCTGTTTCAGGGAAAGCCCGAGATTTTTATAAAAGATCACATCGGAAATCGTCATCAGATCCTCTATCGTATATTCCCGGTAGTGATTTTCACTGCCCTTCAGCGGATTCAGAACGCCCATATCCTCCCAGTAGCGAAGGGTGGATGCCGGTACATCAAAAAAACGGGAAATCTCTCCGATTTGAAAATGAAAAGCCATATTTATAATCCGCCTTTCTGCGAAAGGCACCGATGGGGTTATGAAACCCGCAGCCGATAAACTTCCGCTTTTTATTTTTCTTTGTTATACTCCCCTTGCAGGATGCTGGTATA
>JAETSN010000042.1 GCA_021769625.1 [Clostridium] symbiosum
GTTATATATTTTGAGTGTAGGCATAGGAACAGAAAGGGTATAGGAAGGTGATCGGTGACATGGCATACAGAGACCATACAAAGAAAATTAATATCGGCGGGAGAGTGATCGGCGGCGGAAGCCCGATCGCGATACAGTCCATGACCAACACGCCGACGGAAGATATAGAGGCGACAACGGCGCAGATCAGGCGGCTGGAAAAAGCGGGCTGTGAGATCATCCGCTGTACGGTGCCGACTTTGGAGGCGGCGAAGGCGCTGAAGGAGATCAAAAAGCAGATCGGGATACCGTTGGTGGCGGATATCCATTTTGATTATAAAATGGCGATCGCGGCGATAGAAAACGGCGCCGATAAGATCCGGATCAATCCGGGCAATATTGGCAGCAGGGAGAATGTGAAGGCTGTGGTGTCTGCGGCGAAGGAGCGGGATATCCCGATCCGGGTAGGCGTAAACAGCGGTTCTCTGGAAAAAGAACTGGTGGAAAAATACGGGGGCGTCACGGCGCAGGGTATTGTGGAAAGTGCTCTGGATAAGGTACATATGATCGAGGATATGGATTATGACAACCTTGTCATCAGCATCAAGTCCTCGGATGTGATGATGTGCGTCAGGGCGCATGAACTGCTGGCGGACAAGACGCCCTATCCCCTGCATGTGGGCATCACCGAATCCGGCACCGTAAGCAGCGGCAACATCAAATCATCCATCGGCCTTGCGCTGATCTTAAATCAGGGCATCGGCGACACGATCCGGGTCTCCCTGACCGGGGATCCGGTGGAGGAGATCAGATCCGCCAAGCTCATCCTGCGGACGCTGGGGCTTCGAAAAGGCGGCATCGAAGTCGTTTCCTGCCCTACCTGCGGCAGGACAAAGATCGATCTGATCGGGCTGGCAGAGAAAGTGGAAAAAATGGTGGCGGATATTCCGTTGGATATCAAAGTGGCGGTCATGGGCTGTGTGGTCAACGGTCCCGGTGAGGCGAAAGAAGCGGATATCGGTATTGCCGGAGGAATCGGAGAGGGACTTTTGATCAAAAAGGGCGAGATCGTCAGGAAGGTGCCGGAGGCGGAGCTTCTCGATACACTGCGGCAGGAGCTGCTCTCTTGGGAAGTGTGAGAAGATTTTCTAAGCGGCCAAAGGACACCCGCTAAGAAAATCTAAGTCATTCCTCGAAGAATCGCTGAAGCGATTCTTCCGCAAGTTTCACAGATTGTTTGTGCCGCCGATGGCGGCATGTCTGGAAGTTTGAAACAGGAGTAAATTAATGAAACGATTCGAAGAAGTATTTCCGACCCTGCAGCTGAAAGGCGACCTGAAAGCCCTGTTTGAAACTGTGCAGGTGGAGCGGATCTCGGCCCCGAAAGACAGAAAATTTCTGCGCATCTATCTCGGCAGCGAACATCTGATAGAGAAGGAAAAGATCTGGGCGCTGGAGCGTGAGATCAAAAACCAGTTGTTTTCTTATGCGGATACAACGGTCAAAATATATGAGAAGTTTCATCTTTCTTCCCTGTATACGCCGGAAAAACTGATGGAAGTTTACGGGAAGAGTATTATGCAGGAGCTTCGGGAACTCTCCCCTCTGGAGTACAGCCTGTTTAAGAATGCCGAAATATCCTATCCCGATGAAAAAAATATGAAGGTGGTGCTGGAGGAATCCGTCCTTGCCAGGGAAAAAGAAAAGGAACTGGTGAGGATTTTGGAGAAGATCTTTCAGGAGCGCTGTGGTTTTGATGTGCAGATCGAGGCGGCGTATCGGGAGAAGAAGGAGAGAAAGCACAAGGCGGAACAGGAACAGAAGATCGAGAACAAGGTGGCGGAGATCCTTTCCATGGCGAAGGGAAGCGAGGGGATGGAAGCTTCCTTTGCCGGGGAGGAGACGGCACAGAGCACAGATCAGACAAAGGGCGGCATTGTGAAAGAGTCCGGCGAAAGAAGGCGCATGACAGGCAGCGGAGGATCTTTGGCGGAAGCGGCGGGCGGCAGGAGCCGCATGCCGGGCGGCGCGGGCAAAAAGTTTGACAAAGACGCTCTCCGCCCGCTAAAACGCTCCGAAAATCCGGATGTCATCTTCGGCAGGGATTTTGAGGGAGAGGATATCCCGATCGAGAACATCACCGATGAGATCGGGGAAGTGATCATCCGCGGAAAAGTGCTTAACTATGACGAGCGGGAGATCACGAAGATCGAAAAGACGATCCTGATCTTCACGGTCACAGATATGACAGATACCATCGGCGTGAAGATCTTTGTGAAGACGGAGCAGGTGGGAGAGATCAAGGACGCCCTGCAGAGAGGAAATTTCCTGAAGATCAAGGGCGTTGTCATGATGGACAAGTTCGACCACGAACTGGGCATATCCTCCGTTTCCGGCATGAAAAAGATCCCTGATTTTACAGTGCGGCGGATGGACAACAGCGTGAGGAAGCGGGTGGAACTGCACTGCCATACAAAGATGAGCGAAATGGACGGTGTCTCCGAGGTGAAGGATATCGTAAAGCGGGCGTACCAGTGGGGTATGCCGGCGATCGCGATCACGGATCACGGCGTGCTGCAGTCCTTTCCGGATGCCAACCATGTGTGGGAGGATCTGTGGCGGGCGGAAAAGGAAAAAAGAAAGGCTGCGGGGGAGGCGGAGCCGGATAAATTTGACTTTTTCAAGGTGATCTACGGAGTCGAAGGCTATCTGGTGGACGACTTAAATCCGCTTGTCAACAGTGATAAAGGGCAGCTTTTGTCCGATGAGATCGTAGTGTTTGATATTGAGACGACGGGATTTTCCCCGGTAAACGACCGCATAATAGAGATCGGGGCGGTGAAGGTGAAGGAGGGGAAGATAACGGAGCGTTTTTCCGCTTTTGTCAACCCCGGGAAGCCGATCCCTTTCAGGATCGAGCAGCTTACCGGCATCAATGACGCCATGGTGCTCGATGCGCCGGGCATCGGGGAAGTGCTGCCGCAGTTTCTGGAGTTTTGCGGGGACGCCGTTCTGGCTGCCCACAATGCCGGTTTTGATATGAGTTTTATCAAGGAAAACGCAAGGAGGGCAGGAATCCCAAAGGAGTTTACCTATCTGGATACCATGGGGATCGCGAGGCTCCTTCTGCCGGGGCAGGCGAAGCACACGCTGGATGCGGTGGCGAAAACGCTGCATATCTCTCTGGAGAACCATCACCGCGCGGTGGATGACGCGGAGTGTACCGCCGAAATGTATCAGGCATTTTTAAAGATGCTTTCGGAGCGCGGCATAGAGAGCCTTGCACAGCTGGAGGAGGCGGGGCGCTCGAATCCGGAGATCATAAAAAAGATGACCACCTACCATGTGATCATTCTGGCGAAGAACAATGTGGGCAGGACAAACCTGTATACGCTGGTCAGCAAATCCCATCTGGATTATTTCAGCAGACGGCCCAGGATCCCGAAGAGCGAACTGTTAAAATACAGGGAAGGGCTGATCATCGGAAGCGCCTGTGAGGCGGGGGAACTGTATAAGGCGCTGTTGGACGGCAGGGAGGAGACGGAACTGGCACGGATCGTGAATTTTTATGACTATCTGGAGATCCAGCCGCTTACCAACAACGAGTTTATGATAGAGTCCGAGCGGATCGAAAATGTGCATTCTTTCGAGGATATCAAGGATCTGAACAGGAAAGTGGTGGAACTCGGGGAGACATTTAACAAACCGGTGGTCGCCACCTGCGACGTACATTTTCTGGATCCGGAGGACGAGATATACCGCCGCATCATCATGGCGGCAAGAAAATATGAGAACGCGGACAACCAGGCGCCGCTCTATCTGCGCACCACGGAAGAGATGCTGGAGGAATTCCAGTATCTGGGGAGCGACAAGGCGGAGGAGATCGTTATCACCAACACCAACCTGATCGCGGATATGGTGGACACCATGTCCCCGGTGCGCCCGGACAAGTGTCCGCCGATCATCCCGGATTCGGACAAGACGCTGACGAGGATCTGCTACGATAAAGCCCATGAACTGTATGGCGAGGTTTTGCCTGAAATAGTGGAGGCCAGAATGAAAAAGGAGCTGGGTTCCATTATCAATAACGGCTTCGCGGTGATGTATATCATCGCCCAGAAGCTGGTCTGGAAATCGGTGGAGGACGGGTATCTGGTGGGTTCCCGCGGCTCTGTGGGTTCTTCCTTTGTGGCGTTCCTTGCGGGGATCACGGAGGTAAATTCCCTTAGCCCCCACTACAGGTGTCCCCACTGCTTTTATTATGATTTTGATTCCGAGGAAGTGAAAGCCTTCGTAGGGGGCGCCGGCTGTGATATGCCGGACAAAAAATGTCCGAAATGCGGTGAAATGCTGGTGAAGGACGGATTTGACATCCCCTTTGAGACGTTCCTCGGCTTTATGGGGGACAAGGAGCCGGACATCGATCTGAATTTCTCCGGGGAATACCAGAGCAAGGCGCATAAATATACGGAGGTGATCTTCGGTCACGGGCAGACTTACCGGGCGGGCACGATCGGAACGATGGCGGATAAGACCGCATTCGGCTATGTGAAAAATTATTATGAAGAACATGAGATCCATAAACGGAATTGTGAGATCGACAGGATCGTGCAGGGGTGCACCGGCATCAGAAGAAGTACGGGACAGCATCCGGGCGGCATCGTGGTGCTGCCGGTGGGGGAGAATATCAATTCCTTTACGCCGGTGCAGCATCCGGCGAACGACATGACAACGGATATCGTCACGACCCATTTTGATTATCATTCCATCGACCACAACCTGTTGAAGCTGGATATTCTGGGGCATGATGATCCCACCATGATCCGTATGCTGCAGGATCTGACGGGGCTGGACCCCACGACGATCCCGTTGGATGACAAGGCGGTGATGAGCCTGTTCACGTCCCCGGAGGCTCTGGGGCTTAAGCCGGAGGATATCGGCGGCTGTCCTGTGGGTTCGCTGGGAATTCCGGAATTCGGGACGGAGTTTGTCATCCAGATGCTGCTTGACACAAAACCCCAGCATTTTTCGGATCTGATCAGGATCTCCGGCTTAGGGCACGGGACGGATGTGTGGCTGGGAAACGCCCAGACGCTGATCGAGGAGGGGAAGGCGACGATTTCCACGGCGATCTGCTGTCGTGACGATATCATGATCTATCTGATCCACATGGGGCTTGATCCTGCGCTCTCCTTCAAGATCATGGAGAGTGTGCGGAAGGGAAAAGGGTTGAAGCCGGAGTGGGAAGAGGAGATGACCGCAAACAATGTGCCGGACTGGTATATCTGGTCCTGCAAAAAGATCAAGTATATGTTCCCGAAGGCGCATGCGGCGGCCTATGTCATGATGGCATGGCGCATCGCCTACTGTAAAGTGTACCATCCGCTGGCCTACTACGCGGCATTTTTCAGTATCAGGGCTTCCGCCTTTTCCTATGAGATCATGTGTCAGGGACGGGCGCATCTCGAAAGTGTGCTGAACGAGTACAAAAAGAGGGGGAAGGACCAGCTCTCCAAAAAGGAACAGGATTCCATGCGGGATATGAAGATCGTGCAGGAGATGTACGCCCGGGGCTTTGAATTTTTGCCCATCGATCTGTATAAATCCGATGCGAGGCTGTTCCAGATCGTGGACGGGAAACTGCTGCCGTCCTTCAGCAGTATCGATGGACTCGGAGAAAAGGCGGCTTACGCGATCTGCGAAGCGGCAAAGCAGGGAACGTTTCTGTCGAAAGACGATTTCAGGGAGCGGGCGAAGGTCGGCAAGACAATGGTGGACCAGCTTTCGGATCTGGGAATACTGGGTGATCTACCGGAGAGCAATCAGATCAGCCTGTTTGATTTTGTGAAGGTGGGGTAGGAGGCGGATGTCGAAGATATAACCCTTAAATACTGGTTGTATTGTGATCGCAACAAAATGCATTGAGAAAAAATTGAAAAAAATTAAAAAAATGCTTGCAATCTTTCGAAATATGTAATAGAATAATCAAGTGCAGTACAGATCTGCACAGAAAGATTGCAAAATGGCTGATTGGTCAAGCGGTTAAGACGCCGCCCTCTCACGGCGGAAACAGGGGTTCGATTCCCCTATCAGCTGCGACTGTTTTTAACAGCCCAACCCTAAAGGATGCCAGAGAAACAATGATTTTGTCATGTTTCCTGGTATTTTTTGTATATAAAAAAAGATTTCTGGCAGAGAACAGGGGACAGATATATGAATATGCTTCCGGTTATGATCGTGGATGATGAGAAGTTGGCAAGAGAAGATTTACAGACATTTATTGACTGGGAATCTTTGGGATTTTATATTGTGGCGACTGCGGTAAATGGCAGGCAGGCGCTGAAAATGTATGCGCAATATCATCCGAAGATCATTTTTACGGATATCAAGATGCCTGTGATGGACGGGATAGAATTCAGCAGGGAACTGCGGAAAATAGACGAAGAGACGATCATCATATTGTTGACCGCGTATGAGGAATTTTCTTATGCCAAGGCGGCTATTCGTCTGGGTATCACGGATTATGTGATCAAAAATGAGATCACGCCGCAGTCCATGGAGGCGCTGTTGAAAAAATTGCGGCAGAGGATCGAAATAGTACAAAAAAGCAGCAATATCCTGAATGATAAGCTGATAGAGAATTTCTTCCAGTCAGAAGATGAGAATAAAGAAATGTTGGGAAATAAAATGCTGGAAAAAAGGTTCTACTATCTTATGGTGGAACAGAATCGTCCCTTAAATATCAGCGAGGAGTCATCATTGGCGGAGTTTCCTGTCAAAAAACAGGATATATCGGAGGCGCTCAGGGGATTAGAATATGTCCATATGAAAATGGAGGCTGTGAGTAATATGAGGGAAACCACAACAACGGTTATTCTGGATACGGATTTTACCTCTCAAAATGACAGTTTTCAGATCTTATATCAAAATGCTGTAAAAGTACGGGAGTTTCTCATCAGGCGGTTCGATAAGGATTTTACGGTATTTTATACGATGGAGCCGTTGACGCTGCCGGGATGGAAAAAACTGTGTAAAGATAACGAGAAAATATTCAGGCAAAGATACTTTAAGCCGGAAGAGGTTTTGGTGAGGATAACCGGAATTCCGGAGCCGGAGGGGCAAAGAGAGAACCATAGAAACGATCTGTTGGAACGGTTTCTCCGTGGGCAGAAGGAGGAGCCGGAAGAATATATCAGGAAAATGTATGATGATATTTGTGCCGCCTGATTATCGGGGACGGGATAGGATCGGAAACGGTTGCATTTTTGACAGCGGCGGCAGAGAAGATAAAGACGGCGTTTCCCGAGATCCCGATGGGGATCCATGTGCTTCTAAACGGGGGAAAACAGTCCCTCGCCATAGCGAAGGCTGTCAATGCGCAGTTTATCCGCTGTTATAATCTGATGAATTCTTATATCGCAAACAGCGGTTATGTGACGGCGGCAGCGCCGGAACTGATGCGTTACAGAAAAAATATCGGTGCGGAGGATATTATGATCTTCGGGGATTTCCAGGTGAAACATGGAAGTCATGAGATGACTGCGGACAGAACGCTTGCGGAGAAAGCACATGATGTGCAGACGAGCGGTGCGGAGGCAGCTATTTTAACAGGTACGGCGACAGGAGTCGCACCGGATGAAGAGGGAATTGCCGATATAAAGAAACATCTGAACATTCCGTTGATCATCGGGAGCGGACTGAATATTAAAAATATAGATAGTATATGGCCTTATGCAGATGGGGCTATCATCGGAAGCGGCTTTAAAAAAGATGGTATATTGAGCGCACCTGTGGATCGGGACAGGGTGACAGAATTTATGAAGTGTATTGGGTAAAGAGAAAGAACGGGCATTGACAGGAAATGTTGTCAGTGCCTGCTTTTATTGCTGATAAAAAACAGCAGGAAAAAACACACTACCGTTTCCCGTATACAAAAGACTTAGGTGGTGCTTAAAGCTGCAAGTTTTGCACGGAGAAAGGCGATTTCGGAGTCCTTTTCTGCCAAAATGGAATCTTTTTCCGCCAGAGCGGTTTTATCTGCCATGAGCTGAGAGTCCTTTTTTGCCAGAGCAGAATCTTTTTCCGCAATACATGCCTCCAATTCCGCAATCTGCATACTGGGAAGAATAATCAAAGGTTTTGTCATGCGCTGTACCTCCTTATGAAGATCCGGATGGTGATAAAAAACATGTCCGGAAGCGTGGACAAGCAGGCTCAGATAGTCGCTGCATTCCCGCGTTGTTAAATATCCTGTCATCAAAGCATTCTGTAATATTACTATAATATCATTTATAAACGCTGTCAATTCTTTCGGATGAAGCGGATGGCTTTTTGATCTGATCCGGGGTTTCAACCGGAGCAGCAGATAGGGGATGAACAGATACAGGTGCTTTTCCCGGATTTCTTCTAGGGAATAAGACTGAATCCTGACAGCAGGGATTTGGTAGATATGTTCGCTTTCATCCGGGAAGATAATACGACATTTCAGCTTATCGGGAAGATTATTATTCTGATCGGGGTAGATGACAACGGAATGGGGGAAACGGATCGTGACCTCGCCGGTGGAACCATCCTGCGACATACAGTGCTCTATCGCGTAGTGCATGTCATAAGAGATCATGCGAATGACCATGAATTTATCGTTTTCCATCTGGCACTCAATGTGATAAAAATCGGAACCGGCGATCAGAAGAGAAATATCCATCAGGTTAGAAGAGGGTGGATTGGCTGGGATATCCTGAAAGGTAGAATGTTCTGTGCCGAGGAGCCTGACAGGAGTGTCAGGAGGATACTCTTTTCCGTATATTTCCCTGATGAGTGAGAACAGTTGATCTGGCATGGCATAGACGATGGCTTTTAGGATTTCATCCCACAGCCTGTCACCGATGATAGTTTGATTTGACATAATAATCCTTTCTTTTGTTATTTAGTGTTGTGCTGCGTGATTACAATTTGTGAAATATCAGCGAACCGCTGATCGAAACTTATGATAAAGAGATATGGCAGAATGCCTGTCCGAATTGTTTCCACAGATTCAGTGTAGCAGAATAGTTGTGATATGACAAGTGCTAAAATATGATATATTCTGCGACAGCGACCCGAGGGCGGGTATGGGGCGCTGTCACATGAGGGCTGACAATTCAGGTAATAACAAATATACACTCACATCCCGTTTTTTCCAGAAATTCTTCGGCTACTTTTGCCGTACATTCAGGATTCACGGTCTGTCCGGCTTTTATCTGGACGCATCTGCGGTCCGGGAGATAAGAAGGATTTTTCGTCACGGGAATCCCATGTTTTATGCACAGCAGCTGAGCGGTCTTAAGCAATTCATTCTGGTTGACTCTGTCGGCAATACGGATGCGCCAGCCGGTCTGGTCGGCCGATCTTTGCAGCTCGTCACAGTATCTTAAGCCTGCGGCAGGGGAGATGAAGCTGATCTCCAGATATTTGCCGTCAGAATCCTGTTTCAGGCTTTTCTTTTCTGGTCTTTGCGGCAGATCCTCAAAGATCTGGCCAATGCAGTAAAAAGCCAGATTTTGTTCGATGCTTTCCGGGGAACTGCTGCAGGGATAGAACATAACATCGGCTTTCTGAGGACAGGCGTTATCCGGGGAGGAAATGGATGTCTGGGAAAGCTGTCTGCCGTTGACGGAAAGGTTCCATCCGGTGGTAAAATGAAACTGATCCGCCAGATTTCGGTCAGCTTCCTGCACTTCTTCGGTGAGAGTAAGGGCGTAGGTTTTCTGGTCCGCATGGCAGGAAATTTTGGCAATTCGATCTTCAAACAACGCCGACAGCAAAAGCGATGCCGCGTTGTGGTTGGTGGACGGACTGATTTTGGCTGTCCATCCGGTTGTCTCGGTAAAAGAAACAGCAGCCGCTTCAAATGCTTTCTGATCCTGGGCATCCGGGTAATCAAACTGCAGGAAGATTTCCCGAAGATCGTTGTGATAGCTGATCTTTCTGTACGGAAATTGTTCGAATATTTTTTCGACTTCTGCAGACAGTTCCTGCTGGGTCAGCTCTCTGGGAGCAAGGAGCAAAGCGGCTTCCTCCGGGGTATTGGCATCCCAGAGAAACAGCCGTCTGTTGTTCGGAGAAAAATAGCAGCTTCCGGTGAGGGCATTCTGCATGGATTGCAGGACTGCCTCGTCGGATACGGGTTTCCCGTACCAGATAAAAGCAAGCTGTGAGACAGCGAAGTGCTTTTCCGGGTAGTGCTCCCGCCAGTATTCCCAAAGAAGCCTTTCGTCCGCAGGCGTGTACTCTCGGTTTTTCTGCAGGGTAAAAGCAGGGATAAAGCCGGACTGTTTTCTTTTGCTGCGCAGGGAAAATTCATAAGACTGCCCGCATTCGGGCAGGTACACCTGCCTGCGATGGTCCTGTCCTGCCAGTTCCCTGCCCAGCTCCCCCATGGCATCCGGGTTTCCGTGTACCAGATAGATATGCCGGGGGGAAAGCTGTTCCAACAGATTCATAATTTCCAGTTTGTCGCCATGGGCGGAAAGCCCCACCTGCTCGATCCGGCATCTGACAGGGACGGAGGTTCCGTTTAATGTCAGTTTGGCGTCCGTGGGGTTTTCCAGAAGATTCAGGAGCTGCCTCCCGGGAGATTCCTCGTCCTGATAGCCAGTGATGATGATGCAGGCGTTTTCCGATGCGGCGAGATGTCTTGCATATTCGACACTGGGGCCGCCGGTGAGCATGCCGGAACTGGAGAGGAAAATGGCAGGTTCGCTGCCGGACAACAGATCCTCTCTTTTCTGCGCAGGCGCAACGGGCTGTATATCTTTTGTATAAAAAGGTTCATTGCCTTTCCAAATGCGTTTTCCGAGAGCATTTTTCAAGTAGGAAGGGTTTCGGGTATACATGATATTGATATCCCGTATCATGCCGTCCACATAGACGGGTACGGCGGGCAGTTCCTGATTTTGAATCGCTGCGCGCAAAATCAGCATAACTTCCTGTGCGCGTCCCAATGCAAAAGCCGGGATCAATATCTTTTTTTTCTGTCTGATACATTCGGATACCAGTTCTACCAGACGCTTTTCTTCCAGCTGCCTGTTGGCGTGGAGCCGGTTTCCGTAGGTAGTCTCCACGATGGCAATATCCGGGCGCAGCCTGGGAATACTGATTCCTTCGATGGTGCGCTGGGAGAAGGCGGAAAAATCCCCGGAATAGAATAGAGAACCTTCTTCGGTGGCCAGATAAATGCAGGCGGCCCCGGCAATATGCCCGGCTGGGTAGAATGTCAGGGTAAAGCCTTCCAGAATCGGAAAAGGCGTCTGATACCCTATGGGACGGATACGGTTTAACATAGCCACGACATCCTGCTCGGAATAATGAGGAATTTCATCCTCCCGGTGATTCATGATCTTTAAGCTGTCATACAAAAGAACCCGTGTCAGATCGGCGGTCATTGCCGTCATGTAGACAGGGGCGCCGGGGTATGCTTTGCTGACTAACGGAAGCGTTCCGATATGGTCCATATGGGCGTGGCTCACAAGAATGGCGTCCACGCCGCCCTGTTCCTGCAAAGTCCGAAAATCGGGAAGGGGGTCTTTGCTGCCGGATTGGCGGATCCCGGAGTCTAACAGGATGCCTTTTCCTGCAATTTTGAGATAAATACAGCTTCCGCCGATTTCCATTGCGCCGCCGAGAAAATAAAGGTTCATTGGTGTCGATTCCTTTCCTGAACAGTATGTTTTGATTTTATACCACACAAGCAAAATTGGCAAGTTTTCTGTCTGTGTCGATTGTATTGGATGGCAGAAAATGTTATACTGCAGATAAAAAAGAAATAACAGGTGATATGTATGAAGATAATACTGACGTTGGACGACGATAACGGCATGATGTTCAATAAAAGAAGACAGAGTCAGGATATTGCGGTCAGGGAAAAGATAAGGGAGATCACAAAGGGGGAAAAACTGTGGTTAAATGATTATTCCGGAAGACAGTTTGCGGATATGGGGCTTGCTCTTTGTGTGGATGAGGATTTTCTTTTCAAAGCAGGACCGGGGGAGTACTGCTTTGTGGAAAATGTGGGAATTCTGGCGGCGGCTGAGAGGGTGGAAGAGTTTATTATATTCAGATGGAACAGGAAGTATCCGGGCGATTTTTATCCGGATCTGCTGCCCTGGGAGCATGGATTTCTATGCAGCGGCAGTGAGGAGTTTCAGGGACGTTCGCATGATAAGATAACAATGGAAGTGTGGAGGAAAGGGAAATGAAGAAACTTCAAAGACTGGGAATCCTGTTTGCGCTGGGACTGATTCTCGCCGGATGCGGCGCAGGGAAGACGCAGACGGAGGAATTGCAGTCCGCCGTGGAGGAAGCGGCGCAGGACGGTGTAGGTTCTGCAGAAGATGAGGAGCAGAACGGCACGGGTTCGGAGAGGGAAGAAGGGCAGGACGGCACAGGCTCTGCGAAGGAAAAGGAGCAGGACGCTGCAGATTCTGCGGGGAAAAAGGAGCAGAGCGGCACAGGCTCCGCAGAAGGGGCGGCGCAGGACGGAACAAGTCCCGCGAGGGGAGCGGCAAAAGCATCGGAAGCCACCTACATAGATGTGCCGCTGTATGCCGGGAAGGCATATACGGAGATCAACGGCAACGTGCCCTTTTTTACCGATGACGAGTTATCCGCTGTGTCCTATGAATATTATGAAGAACTGGATGCGCTGGGAAGGTGCGGCGTATGTATGGCGAGCGTCGGGCAGGATATCATGCCTACAAAGGAGCGGGAGAGCATCGGGGATGTGAAACCCACCGGCTGGCATACTGTCAAATATGAGGGGATCGTTGACGGAAACTATCTTTATAACCGATGCCATCTGCTGGGATTCCAGCTGACCGGGGAGAATGCCAACAGGAAGAATCTGATCACCGGGACAAGGTATATGAATGTGGAGGGGATGCTTCCCTTTGAAAATATGGTCGCCGATTATGTGAAGGAGACCGGAAACCATGTGATGTACAGGGTGACGCCTCTGTTTGACGGGGATAATCTGGTGGCGGACGGCGTGCTGATGGAGGCGAAGTCTGTGGAGGATGACGGGGCGGATATCCTGTTTAATGTCTTTTGCTACAATGTCCAGCCCGGGGTGTCCATTGATTATACGACGGGGGAGAGCTGTTTGGACGAGAGCGCCGCGGCGGCATCTGCGGCGGCAGGGCAGCAGGCCGGCCGGGTGTCGGCGGGGGGATCGCAGCCACAGAGGGCGGAGCAACAGGCGGCAGGGCAGCCGCAGGCACCGGCGCAGTCGGAACAGCAGGCACCGGTACAGCAGCCGGAGCAGGTAAAAGAGCAGACACAACCGGAACAGACCGCATCGCAGCCCGCTTTTGCGGAGAGCGGCAGCTATGCCGTCAACGCGAAAAACGGAAAGATCCATATAGTGGGGCAATGTCCGGCGACGGGATCTTCTGACAAAGCGATGAGCGAGCCGGTGTACTTTAATACATATGAAGAAGCGGAGGCATATTCTGCTATGATCGCTCCGGGTGAGAATAAAAGACGATGCGGCAACTGCTGGTAAGAAATATGGGAAATACGGATAAACGGTGCAGGAATAAACTTTTCTGTACCGTTTTTTGTATGTTTCGGGAATTATCCTGCAATTTTCCATGAGTAAAAGGCCTTCCGGCAAGATCGCGCTGCAGCGGAAAAATTTTCATATAATTTACATATCCATGCTTTCAGAATTTACATTCCGGCCGGTATAATTTTCCTGTAATAAAAAATACCAAAAAGGAGTGAACTATTATGAAAATGAAAAAAATTGTTGCAATGGCACTGACGCTGACTGTGCTCGGAGGCGTGCTTGCCGGATGCGGAAGCGCTGACGGTACGACGGCAGGAACGGAAAGCGTACCCGCGGAAGAGAGCGCGGCGGAAGAAAATGTATCCGCGGAGGAGAGCGCGGCGGAAGAAAATGCATCCGCGGAAGAGAACGCACCTGCTGAGGAAAACAACGGGGAGACACAGGTCGTTTCCACGGACGGCTCCACTTCCATGGAAAAGGTGATCGGGTTTTTAAGTGAAGCTTACATGGAAGAAAACGGAAATATCAAAGTGACTTATAATCCGACAGGTTCCGGTTCCGGTATTCAGGCTGTCAGCGAAGGCAGATGCGATATCGGCCTCTCGAGCCGTGATCTGAAAGAGGAGGAACAGGCGGATCTGGTGGGTACGGTTGTTGCCCTCGACGGGATCGCTGTCATCGTGAATCCCGAAAACACGGTGGAGGACCTGAGCGTGGAACAGATAGCAAAGATCTATACCGGCGAGATCACCAACTGGAAGGACGTAGGCGGTGAGGATGCGCCCGTTGTCTGCATCGGCAGAGAGGCGGCTTCCGGCACAAGAGACGGATTTGAGGAAGTGACAGGCACGAAAGACAACTGCGTATATTCCCAGGAACTTACATCGACGGGAGATGTGGTGCAGACGGTTTCCGGCAATCCGGGCGCCATCGGTTATGCCTCCGTTGCCTCTTTGAATGAGAGCGTAAAGGCAGTCAGCGTGGAGGGTGTGGTACCGTCCACAGAGACGATCCAGAGCGGGGAGTATAAGATCCAGAGGAACTTTGTGCTGGTGACAAAAAAGGATGCGCCTTTGTCGGAGGCGGCGCAGAACTTCTTTGACTTTGCCACAGGGGCAGCGGCGGATGATCTGATCACAAAAGCCGGCGCAGTGCCTGTAAAGCGGGGATAAGATCATGAAGGAGACAGTGATAAAGTTGATCTTTCTGGCCTGCGGGCTGCTGACGATCGGATTTGTCCTGCTGATCACGATATTTCTCGTGATCAGCGGCATTCCGGCGATAGGGGAGATAGGGCTGTCGGAATTTCTGGCGGGGACCAGATGGGCTTCCACGGCCGCAGAACCTTCCTACGGCATCCTGCCTTTTATCCTGACTTCCCTGTACGGAACCTGCGGGGCGATCCTGATCGGCGTGCCGGTGGGACTGCTGTGTGCCATCTTTCTTGCGAAAATGGCACACCCCGCCGCTGCGGGCATTGTCAGAAATGTGGTGGACCTGCTGGCGGGGATCCCTTCCGTTGTATACGGCCTGATCGGCATGATACTGGTCGTACCCTGGGTGCGCGAAGCCTTCGGGCTTCCGGACGGCGCCAATCTGTTTTCGGCGATCCTTGTTCTGGCGGTGATGATCCTGCCCTCCGTGATCTCGGTGTCGGAGACAGCCATCAAAGCGGTGCCGAAGGAATATGAGGAGGCATCTCTGGCGCTGGGCGCAACAAAGACGGAGACCGTTTTCAAAGTGGTGGTTCCGGCGGCAAAGAGCGGTATCGTCACGGCGGTAGTCTTAGGCGTCGGCAGAGCGGTGGGGGAGGCGATGGCAGTCATGATGGTTTCGGGAAATGTGGCAAATATGCCGGGGCTTTTTAAGAGCGTCCGCTTCCTGACCACGGCGGTGGCAAGTGAGATGTCCTATTCCTCCGGACTGCAGAGGCAGGCGCTGTTTTCCATTGCGCTGGTGCTGTTCCTTTTTATTATGATGATCAATCTGTTGTTGAATTTTGTGGTGAAAGGAGGGGGGAAGCATGACTGAGAAAATATCCGCGGCAAGAAGGTGCAGGGATATTTTGCTGAACTGCATGATGTATCTGGCAGCAGGCATGATCTGTCTGCTTTTGGCGGGACTGATCGGTTATATTTTATACCGCGGCGTTCCCGGTATTTCGTGGAAGCTGCTCTCCTCAAAACCAAGCCTTTTGCATGATACGACCGGAATTTTGCCCAATATCCTGAACACGGTATACATCATTGTGATAACGCTTGTTCTGGTTCTGCCTCTGGGGGTGGGAGCCGCCATTTACCTGAATGAATATGCAAAAAATAAAAAGCTGGTGCAGGTGATCGAGCTTGCAGCGGAAACACTCTCCGGAATTCCGTCCATTATTTACGGCCTGGTGGGGATGTTGATCTTTGTGCAGTTTTTTTCGCTGGGAACAAGCCTGCTGGCCGGCGCTTTTACACTGGTGATCATGATCCTGCCCACCATCATCCGCACGACGCAGGAAAGCTTAAAGACGGTGCCGGTTTCCTACCGGGAAGGTTCTCTGGGGTTGGGGGCCGGAAAATGGCATATGATCCGCACGGTGGTCCTGCCCTGCGTGATTGACGGTATAGTGACGGGATGTATTTTGTCGGTGGGCAGAGTAGTGGGGGAGAGTGCGGCGCTTTTATTTACGGCGGGGATGGCAAACGAGCTGCTGGGCGCTTTTGAAGCGGTGAAAAGAGGCAATGCGGGTTCTACCCTGACGGTGGCGCTGTATATGTATGCAAAGGAGCGCGGACAGTTCGACGTTGCTTTTTCCATCGCCTTCATTTTGCTGATCCTGACTTTTGGGATCAATATGGCGGCGAAGGCTGCGGCGGGAAGGATGAAGAGGGACAGGCGGGCGTAGACGGCTGATCCTGCAAAGAAAACAGAAAATAGGGAGTTAGTGTGAAAAAAAATTCACGATCCTGATTTAAGTGCCCGCCGAAGCGGGCAAATGGGAGTTTTATGAAAGAAAGCATAACGACAAAAAATCTGAATTTATGGTATGGCACGAACCATGCACTGAAAGGGATCGATCTTTCTTTTGCGGAGAAAGAGATCATTGCCCTGATCGGTCCTTCGGGATGCGGAAAATCCACTTATCTGAGGACGCTGAACCGTATGAATGATCTGGTGGACAACTGCCGGATCGAGGGGGAGATCAGGCTGTTTGGCAGAGATATCTATCAGGATATGGATGTCACCGTTCTGCGGAAGCGGGTAGGGATGGTATTCCAAAAACCCAATCCCTTTCCCATGAGCATTTATGACAATATCGCCTACGGGCCAAAGATACATGGGATCCGCGGAAAGGCAAAACTGGATGAGATCGTGGAGCGCTCCCTGCGGCAGGCAGCGATCTGGGAAGAGTGTAAAGACAGGCTGAAGAAAAGCGCGCTGGGACTGAGCGGCGGGCAGCAGCAGAGGCTATGTATTGCCCGGGCGCTGGCGGTGGAACCGGAGGTTTTGCTGATGGATGAGCCGACTTCGGCGCTGGATCCTATTTCCACATCCAGGATAGAAGATCTGGTGATGGAACTGAAAGCAGACTATACGATCATCATGGTGACCCACAATATGCAGCAGGCGGTAAGGGTTGCGGATAAAACGGCATTCTTCCTGCTGGGGGAAGTGGTGGAATACGCAGACACGGAGAAGATGTTTTCGAAGCCCGCCGATAAGAGGACGGAGGACTATATCACAGGGAGGTTTGGCTGATGCGGAATGAATATAACAGACAGCTTGGGCGGCTTAACGCGGAGCTTGCCGAGATGGGCAATTTATGTGTGAGTGCCATAACGGACGCCGTGAGGTATCTGACGGAAGGGAGAGGCGAGGACAAAACTGCCTGTCTGGGCGCGGAGAGGCAGATCGACGAGAAGGAGCGGGATATCGAGGCGCTCTGCATCAAGCTGATATTGAAGCAGCAGCCCGTGGCGGGGGATCTGCGGAACGTTTCCGCCGCGCTGAAGATGATCTCCGATATGGAGAGGATCGGCGATCAGGCATCGGATATCGTGGAGATCGCTCCCTATGTGGCGGGAAGCGGCCTCGAGCGGGAGCCGCTCCTGAAAAAAATGGCGGAAGCCGCGATAAAAATGGTCTCGGAGAGCGTGGATTCTTTCGTGCGGCATGATAAAGAGATCGCCGGCAGGGTGATAGAAGATGACGATCTGGTGGATGAGCTGTTTGACAAAATAAAGAAGGAGCTGATCGGCTCTATCGCGGCGGGGAGCGGCAATGCGGAAGCGCTGTTGGATCTGCTGATGATCGCCAAGTACTTTGAGCGGATCGGAGATCATGCGGAAAATATCGCGGGATGGGTGATCTACTCGATAACGGGGGAGCATGTGGAAGTGGGAGGAGTATGAAACGGACGGACGCCGGTAAGAACATAAAATACTTCGTCGTCACGCTCGCGCTGGCTCTGTTTTTCAAGAGCCTGTGAAAGAACGCAGCGGACACTAAGCTCGTGAGGGACCTCGCTAAGTGCCGGCGTTTTTCAAAGGGCTCCTTCAGTATTTTATGTTCTTACCGGCTGGCTGTGGTGTTAACTGGATGACGTTTATTTCCGCGAGCAATGAGTCAAGTGCCGCTGCTTGCGGCGGGGTTATTGACTCCGGCGGGACCGGTATGTCATTTCCCTTCTACCCGCTCGATCCGCAGGCGGAACCGGGGGGCGGTTTCCTTCAGTTCCGGCAGCAGGTTTGTGTTGCGGTATACCGAGAGGATGATCCCCATAAACAGGAAATTGATGATGGTGCAGTGCAGGCCATAAGTCAGAAACGGCATATCGATGCTTACCGTGAGGCCGATGCCGAAATTCATCGCCACATAGACGACGGTCTTCAGGATCAGGATACTGCTGCAGGAGATCCCCAGAAGAAAGCCCAGACGGTTGTGCTGTGTAAGGGAGATATGCAGTGCCCGCAGGAAGCAGACTGCGATGATCCCGACGACAAGGAAAGCGGCGAGCAGGCCGAAGTAGGCGGTCAGACAGATCAGCACATAGTCACACCACGCGCCGGTAAGTTCGCCGACTTTTCCGATGGTCCCGCCGCCGAGAAGAGAAGCGCCCAAGAGCTGGTTGCGCACGAGCAATGTCTGGTATCCCGCCGCATCGGCGTAGAGGGAGGGATTCAGCATAACCCGGATGCGCATGATCTGGTATTCCGCAAGATGCAGGAACCGTCCGCCAAAGAGGAGTACATCCCCGAAAAGCAGTGCGGGAATTCCCACGATGGCCGCCGCCAGTATACCCGTCTGCAGTTTTTTTCTGCCGCCGAAGATTCCCCTGCCGGCCGCCGCGCAGAGTGTGATCAGGCAGGCGATGACAGAGAGAACCATCGAAGCCGAAAAATAGGTGCCGGAGAGTAAAAGGAGAAGCGTATTGAGGCAGAGGATTGCCGCCGCCTTCAATACACCTGTTCCCTTCTGCCCGCGAAAACGGTAGCAGATCGCGGCAAACAGAGGGACAAACAGTATGGCGATGGTGTGTCCGAACCGGATATACTGATAATACGCAAATAATGGAAGGTGCAGGGAAAAGATACTGCCCGCAAGGTACACGCCGTAGATCGGCCATATATGTCTGGCAGGTATCCGGTAATCCCCGAAATAAACCAATGCCATGACGGCGAAACCGATCAGGTTATACTGGATCGTCCGTATCTGATAGGTGCCCGAGACGGCGCTGTTGTCATACTGGGAAACGATGATGGACTGCATGATGATGCCGATCAGGGTCAGGATGGCCATCGCCCCAAACATCCAGATATCCGTCTTCGGCCGGTGTATCCTGTCGAGCTGGATGCCGGTATCCACAGGGTTCCCCATCTCTTTTACCGCCATCTCCTCCGCTTTTTCTTCGTCCATTCCCTCCAGAAGATAGGCTTCCCTCTGATCCTCGATGTGGGCGGTGATCTCGGCGAGCACCAGCTCTTTTGCGTGTTTATTTCGGATCTGTTCCGTCAGGCTGTTTAAATATTCTGTTCTGTTCATCCTATTCCTCCAATCCATCATACCCCATAGCAGAGGACGCTTGCCACCGCGTGGG
Organism: [Clostridium] symbiosum; assembly: GCA_021769625.1. Taxonomy (GTDB): domain Bacteria; phylum Bacillota; class Clostridia; order Lachnospirales; family Lachnospiraceae; genus 1XD8-76. The sequence goes on from JAETSN010000042.1 coordinate 19,608, forward strand.
AGTATTCCTGCCAGGAATTTTTCCGCTCCTGCAGTTCTTTTTTGCCTTTTCCCGTGATAGAGTAGTATTTCCGCACCTTCCCCTGGACCTCCTGCTCATAGCAGGTCAGAAGTCCCTTCTCCTCCATGCCGTGGAGCAGCGGGTAGAGGGTGCCGGCTTTCAGCGCGAAGATATTTTCCGAACGTTTCTTCAGTTCTTCGATCATTTCATAACCGTACATGTCCTTCTCCGACAGAAGCTTTAAGAGCAGCATCGTGGTACTGCCGGAAAGCAGGCTTTTATCGATTGCCATAAGTGTTTCCTCCTTTTATGAGATGATTATATAGATTTTCGATATATCGATTATCTATAATATATATCGAAAATCTATATATGTCAAGAGGGTTTTTGAGATCACAGGGCAGAATGCAGACGGGAAAAGTTGTTTATGGACTGTCGTCTGATCATCAGGAAACCAGTGAAAGATATATCGGGAAAAGACAGGGGCAGGATTGAAAAAACAATGAAAAAGACCGGAATGATCATTGATAAATGCATGGGTACAGTGCTATACTGTATTCCGGGTAAAATAATAAAATAAACAGGAGAAGATTTTCATGAAAAAATTTTTGGAAGAATTTAAAGCTTTTGCCTTAAAAGGAAATGTGATGAATATGGCTGTCGGTGTTATCATCGGCGCTGCATTCAGCGATCTTGTCACTTCTTTTACGACCAATATCATCCAGCCGATCATCGCCTGTATCGGCGGGGCGGAAGTACATGGCAGGATAGGCCTGTTCGGAACAGGGAATTATATTGATTACGGTGCGTTTATCAGTTCCGTTATCTATTTTCTGATCATGGCCTTCGTCATTTTTACGCTGGTAAAGGCGATGAACAGGATAATGGAACTGGGCAAAAAGAAAGAGGAGGCGGCTGCCCCCACCACAAAAAAATGCCCTTACTGTAAAAGTGAGATCGCTCTGGATGCCACAAGGTGTCCGCACTGCACTTCCAAGCTGGAATGATCAGATCAACAGACGGCCCGCGGAGGGCTGTCTGTCAGTCGTATTATAAATATTTCCGCAGGTCATTCAGCAGCGTCTCTTCGATACTGATAAGACGGCTGCAGATAGCCTTGGCGGTGTGGTCTGCATCTTTGTACTGATTCATATACTGATGCAGGGTTTTGATGCCCATATTGCAGCCGTCGGTCATGAGATCCGCGGCTGCTTTGTCATTGTCGTCGCCCATGCCCACCTTGATGTTGGTCTTGAACCATGACATGCTCTTTGCCATGACGCCCGGGTCCTGGTCGTCGCTGTGATGCTGCAGGAGCAGTTTGTGCAGCTCATCCCCCAGTTTCTCATGATGTTCTTTGCTTTTTTGCAATAATTCCTTCAGTTTTACATCGTGCAGTTTGTCCATCACATCGTCGATGGAAGAGACTGCCATCTTTGTGCCCAGATCGCACTTTTGCAGTAAAGAGATAGTGTCTGTGGATTCCATAGTGTTTTTCCTCCTTTTGGTTTAGTATGTCCCGAAAGGAGGAAAATTATGACATCAGTTTTCCAGTGCCGTAGATCTCTTTACTTCGTGCATTTCATTGTAGGAAGCAAAGGCGTCCTCCACCAGTTTTTCATCTGGTTTCTTCGTGAAGGCGCTGATGACAGGTACGATGATAAGCCCCGCAAGCATCGTGAAAGCGCCCGCGTTGATGGGGGACTGCAGGAGTGCGGGGAAGCTTCCGCGCATCAGCATGTTTAAAGTCATAAAGCCGGAACCGAAGACAAAGCTGACCCAGACGGAGGCTTTCGATATTTTTTTCCAGTACAGGCTGTAGAGGAAGGGCGCCAGGAAGGAACCTGCCAACGCACCCCATGACACGCCCATGAGCTGGGCGATAAAGGTGATGGAGCTCTTGTACTGTACGATGGCGATCACTGCCGAGATGGCGATAAAGATCACGATCAGGATACGGATCGATAAAAGCTGCTTCTTTTCGTCCATCTTTTTCACGATATTGTCTTTGAGCACATCGATGGTCAGTGTGGAGCTGGAGGCGATGACCAGTGAGGAAAGGGTGGACATGGAAGCGGAAAGCACCAGGATCACGACCAGGCCGATCAGCATCGGGGAAAGGTTTTCCAACATGGCAGGGATGACGGAATCGTAACCGTTTGCTTCTATATCGATATTGGCGTGATACAGCCTGCTGAAACCGCCGAGGAAATAGCAGCCGCCGGACACCACGATGGCAAAGAAGGTGGAGATAACGGTGCCTTTCTGGATAGCGCTCTCGTTTTTGATGGCGTAAAATTTCTGCACCATCTGGGGCAGTCCCCATGTGCCGAGGGATGTTAAGATCACAACGCCCAGAAGGTTTAAAGGATCCGGACCGAAGAAGGAAGCGAAAGCGCCGGGCTGGCTCGTCACTGCGGCATCCTCCACCAGTGCAAGGGTATTCAGTGAGACGATAAAGCCGCCGTTGGATCTTAATACGGCAGCGATCACGGCACAGATGCCGAAAAGCATGATCAGTCCCTGAATAAAATCGTTGATGGCGGTCGCCATATAGCCGCCCGCGATCACGTAAACGCCGGTCAGCACCGCCATCAGTACGATGCATACTGTGTAATCGATGTTGAACGCCATACCGAACAGACGGGAGAGGCCGTTGTAGAGGGATGCCGTGTAGGGGATCAGAAAGATAAAAACAATGATGGATGCGCCGATCTTCAGCGGTGTGCTGGAAAAACGGGCGCCGAAAAATTCCGGCATGGTCGCGGAATTAAAATGCTGCGTCATGATACGGGTGCGCCGTCCGAGCACGACCCACGCCAGCATGGAACCGATCACGGCGTTTCCGAGTCCGATCCAGGTGGAAGCGATACCGTACTTCCAGCCGAACTGCCCGGCATAGCCCACAAAAACGACGGCGGAAAAGTAGGAAGTGCCGTAGGCAAAGGCGGTAAGCCAGGGGCCTACGCTCCTGCCGCCCAGGACGAAACCGTTGACATCGGTGGCGTTTTTGCGGCAGTAAAGCCCGATGAAGACCATCACCGCGAAAAATACGACCAGCATAGTTACCTTGAAAATCATAATGTTCTCCTCCTCGAGTATATGTAATGATCATTCGCTTTAAAGCGTTACAGTTTAAAGCACTAAAGCGTTCGCTTTTATGAGTATAGTGGATGTGGGGGGAAAAGTCAAGAAATTTTATGGGATTCATTCCTGCCAGAAAAGGTTTCATTCCATTTCAGAGGAACAAGGTTAAGAAATCTGAGAGAAATGCCGATGTAAAACATGTATAGATGATAACGGGCGGCAAAGGATGGCGGCAGGATTTCCACGGAAGGAAGAGGAGACGGAGATTCTGCCGTTTTTCAGTGCACATGCGTGCAAAGCATGACCGACAAAGTATTTGCAGAAATGTGAAGAACAACATAGATCGTGAAGAAAGGGAGAGGGTATGATTTATACGGAAAACAGCTTTGTCTATACAGGCGGAAATGTCAGAGGAAAAAATCCTGCGGCTGCCGGAGGGAAAGAGGGCGGCAAAGTTTCGGGCGATGAGGATTTCCTTGCCAGTATGGAGAAAGCGGCGGGCAGGGCGCAGGAGAAACCGAAATCCGCCGATGAAGTGATAGAGGAAGATTCCAAAGACGATAAATTGACGAGCCATGAAGCCCTGATGCGGGTCATCTCCGAACAGCGGGAGGAGATCTTAAGGAAGCTGAGAAACGGAGATACGCAGGCAAAGATTCCGATCGGCAGTATGAGCCTGACGGAGGAGGAATGGGAGAAACTGCTGAACAGCTTTGACAAAGCACAGGAAAAGATTCAGGAATCGATCCGGGAGGAAAACGGGGAGGATCTGCCCGAAAAGAGGCCGGATACCACGGTGAACGGGGACAAGGTCTTTGCGGTAGAAGATACGGGACACGAGGCGAAGAGTCTGGAGGAGCTGGCCAGTGAGGTCGGGCTGGACGGAAAAGTGGAAGGGCATGCCGGGGGATTTGAAAAATATATGTCCGGCGTGCAGGTGATGACGAAAACGGGGGACTGCAATGTCTCCTCCGGCGTCTGGGGCAGGACGGATTTTCCTTTCTGGGAATATTTTAAGGAAGGAACCTCGGCGGATGCCCTGAATGACTGGAGGCCGTCAGGCCCTGAACCGAGCATGCTGGATGCGGGCGTTCAAAGGAATCTGCGTGGCATCGGGTACGGAAAAGTGAGCATCCTGATCCCCGAAAAGCTGCAGGCGAAGATGGATGCGGATCCCGCCTATGCGGAGGAGATCTATCGGAAGGTGGCAAAGTGGAAGGAGGATTACGATGCCCGGGACAATGCCACGGCGGCATCTCTTGGTATGAATGTGGCGGCGCACCAGTTTTCCAAAAGTTACTGCATACAGCTCGACGAAGAGGGCAACGTGGGAAACTTTACCGTGACGGGCGGCGGGCTGGATATCACCGAGAATAAGGCGGATGTGGAGGACAACTGGCTAAAGCGCAGGAACGCAGCTATTTTGTTCCATAAACAGCATCTTGCAAGGGAGGGGTATACCGGCTTGACAGGAACTGCAGGGATCGTGGCGGATGAGGAGGAAGGATCACCACTGGCAATGCTGCGGGCAGCGCTCGCCGCGGAAGTATTGCTTTCAGACAGTAAGGAAAAACGGGCAGAAGAGGAAGAACAGTAACAGAAGATCAGCCGGATCCCCGTGAGGTGGGATCTGACAAAACCAAAATAAAAACAGAATAAATAAGAAAGACAGGAGAGATGAGACATGAGGATCACAACCGGTATGATGGGTGAAAAGACCGTGCAGGCGGGAATACAGATGGGAGGGAATTCGCTGGTAAATTACTTAAACGGCGATGAATCGGATTCTTTGGCGAAATCGCTGGGGAACAGCAGCCATTCCACGCTGAAAACTCTGTCCAAAGGTAAATACGAAAGCCAAAGGGAGGCGGCGGAAAAACTGCAGCAGCAGTCCGCAAAACTGAATGAGAGCGGCAGCGATTCCATCTATGAGAAGGCGAGGAAAAATGACGACCCTTCCGAGGTATACGGGGAGGTGGAAAAACTGGTTTCCTCCTACAACAGTATGCTGGATAAGTACCGCACCGACATGACAACGATGGGCAGATTCTATCAGCAGAGCCTGAAGGAAGCGGTAAATGAAAATAAGGGGCTTTTGAGCGGAGTGGGTATCTCGCTCGATAAAAACGGCAGAATGATCCTGGATAAGGAAAGGCTGAAGACGACAGATGTGGACAGACTGGAAAGTATTTTCGGCGCTGACGGGATATTGTCCTCCAAACTGAATGCGATAGCGGAAAAGGCGGCGGATAACGCGCAGGCAAACTTAAAGAGCATATCCAGCCAGTACAACGCCTCCGGGAACAGCGTGGATGCACTGCTTGGAAGTTATGATGCAAAGCGATGACGATGGAAATGACAGCAGCCGGAGTATGAACGATAGAAACTGATCTCAAACGTTAGACAAAATATCTGACGATCAGAGGTCAGTTTTTTATTCCCGCGAGCAAAATGCCAAGCTTGCTTGGCATTAGCCAAAGTGCCGCACTTGCGCGGGCATTTGGTGAATGCTGTTTTAGAAATTGAAATACAGGAAGGTGGAGATCCCCGCAAGTGACAGAACGGACCAGACCATGCAGGCCACGGTGATCAGGGACTTGCCGATCGTAGGTTTAAACTCTGCCTCCCCGCTGTTTTTGAATAACAAAACGGTAAGAAAAGCGACAAGCAGAAAGAACCACAGATAAAATCCCGTGATATGGTCCGGCAGATACCGCAGGGCGGGGATCCTTTCTTCCAGAAAAGCAAATTCCTCCAGCCGAAAGCCCATGAGGAGTTCTTCGCGGATCTGAAAGCCCTTCAGGGAGAAGAGCTGCTTGAAAAAAGCCATTGCGGTGGCGATATTGTCCGCCCGGAAGATGACCCAGAGGAGATCGACGCACAGGAAGGTGGCGCCCCAGCGGATCGGCTTCCACAACTTGTTCCACTGTCTGTAGAACATGCGGTTTAAGCAGCTTAAGATGCCATGCAGCGCTCCCCACAGGACAAAAGTCCAGTTCGCCCCGTGCCAGATGCCGCTGACGAGAAATACGATCATGACATTGATATATGTCCTGATCTTTCCCTTGCGGTTTCCGCCCAGAGGGATATAGATATAGGTCTTCAGAAAACGGGTCAGGGACATGTGCCATCTGTCCCAGAAATCGGTGATGGACAATGCCTTATAAGGAGAATTGAAGTTGTGGGGCAGCGCGATGTTGAACATACCACTGATGCCGATCGCCATGTCGCAGTAGCCGCTGAAATCAAAATAGAGCTGGAACGTGTAACACAGGGACATCAGAAAGGTCTCCAGGGTATTTAAATTATAGGCGACGCCGAAAGCATAGTCCATCGGAATGCCGAAAGTATCCGCGATGATGACCTTTTTAAACAGCCCGAGGGCAAAGATATAGATCCCTCTGGAAAAATTTTCGTAGTTGACCCGGCGTTTTTCGGGTTCCCGAAACTGCGGGATCGTCTCGTTGTGCAGGACGATGGGGCCTGCGATCAGCTGGGGGAAAAAGGAAACAAACAGTGCGTATTCGTCGAAAGAGTAGCCTTTCGTCTCGCCTCTGTAGGAATCCACCAGATAGGAGACCTGCTGGAAGGTAAAAAAGCTGATGCCGAGGGGCAGCAGGATATGTTTCAGCTCAAAGGACTGGTGGAACAGCGCGTTCATGTTTTCCAGAAAGAAATCATAATATTTAAAATAGAAGATGATGCCGATATTGATCAAAAGCCCTGCGGACAGCACGGCTTTTTTTGCCGCCTGTTTTTCGGACAGACGTTCCATCAGCTTTGCGGTCAGGAAATTGACCACAATGCTGCCGCAGATGATCAGCAGGTAGGATGCGTTGAAATAGCCGTAAAACCAGAGGGAGGCGCCGGTCAGAAAAATGTTGGCGGCTCTGTAACGGTTCATGTAATTTAAGATATAATATCCTGTCAGTGTCACCGGCAGAAACAGGAAGATAAAATAGTAAGAATTAAACAGCATGGCGGTCCTTTCTTTTTCCCCGATCAGTTGTGCAGGGATGCATAATCATAGGTATCATAAAAATCCCGTATGTTTTGCAGATAATCCTGATAGTTGTCCTTTGTCAGGAGATGTTTCTCTTCCTTCATCTGCTCAAGGATCAGGGAATTGATCCATTCACCGTAGTGGAGATAGTCTTTATAGTTATCCAGATCACAGGTCATCTCAAAATCATCGGAAAAAGAATACAGTTTAATATTGGGATGCTGCAGAAGTTCTTCGATGGAAAGCCGTTCCATCTCGATCTGCCACTCCAGTTGTCCTGTATTGTTCAGAAAATCCCAGTAACCGATACTGTAGGGCGTAAAAAACAGATAAAAGACAGTCTCGGGATGTTCATCGGCGAGAGCTGTGACATTCTGCCGCAGGTTTCCCAGCAGAAGTTCCCGGTCCTCCTCGGTGAAGGGCTTCGGAGGCTGCGGCGTGTCCTTGACCCGGTAGGTGGCAAGGACATATTTCGCGCCGAATTTTCCGCTGTAATAACTGTTCCACTCTCCATAGCTGTCAAAATCGACGTTGCTGCCCACGCCGTCCTTCGCCCTCTTGACAGGGATAGTCTCGTTTAACAGGATGGACTTGTTCAGCACATAGCTGATATCGTCAAAGGGGTTGTCGTTATACAGATAGAAGGGGTAGTCGAAAGTTTCGTCATATTTGTCCTTATCAGAGACCATATAGCCGTAATCCAGCGGGCGGATGATATATTTGATCTCCTTGCCGGCGTCGTAAGCACGGATCAGATTATCGTTCAGTTCTTTGAAAGATGCGCCGGAATAGGGAATCTTGATAAAACGGACATCGAACAGGGCCTCCGCCTCGGAAGCTTTGAAGTTCTCCGCCATGGAAGTGCCGGTGATGATCCCCTCATAGGAAAAATGTCTGGTGATCCCGTCGTTTAAATACCGCTCGTTGCTGTCGGGATATTCCTTCTGCGGATAATCATACTGCGGCAGGGGGCGGTGATAATGATAAAAAGGATCTTTGTATATGGTGACTGCGGCGAGGAGAATAAACACGGCGGCACAAAACAGCACAGTGCCGATGGTCCAGCGTTTACAGGAATCAGTTTCTGATTTTTGAGATTTATTGATTGACATAAGTTCTCCATTTTGTTACATATAAAATACAGTATTTGCAATATCCGCTTTATGATACCATATAAGGGGATACTTTTCCAGTATATTTACAGAAGCGGCCATGGTAAATTTTCTTGCATAAAGAATTTAAAATTGATATAATATAGCAACCTATAAGAAAAACAAGAGGCTCCGAAGAGGAGAAGAAACAGGAAAGAAAGAGGAAGTCTTATGGAAGAATTGATCCAAAACAAGCTGGAGTTTGCCGTACTCATCGATTCGGATAATATCAGCTCAAAATACGCATCCACGATTTTTGATGAACTGGAAAAATACGGTTTTGCCTCCTGCAGGAGGATCTACGGAAACTGGTCGAAGGGAAACGGCTGGTCTGAAAAGACGCTTCTCGAATATTCCATTACGCCGATCCAGCAGTTTTCCTATACGGCGGGAAAAAACGCGACGGATATGGCGATGGTCATAGATGCCATGGATCTTTTGTATAAAGATAAGGTGGACGGTTTCTGTCTGGTGACCAGCGACAGTGATTTCACAAGGCTTGCCATGCGGCTTCGGGAAGAGAAAAAGTATGTGCTGGGGATGGGGGAGTCCAAGACGCCGGCGGCGCTGACCCGTTCCTGCAATAAATTTATTTACCTGAACCTGATCGACGATAAGAACGAGGAGGATGGCTTTGATCACAATGAGCTGGAGAACGTGACCAGCATCGAAGCGGTGAAAAAGTCCATCGCGGCGCTGTTTACGGAAAATGGCGGCAAGGCGCTGGATCTCGGCTATGTGGGACAGCGTATCAGCGAGAGGTATACGGATTTCGACGTGCGAAATTACGGTTACGCGAAGCTCAGCGTGTTCGTGAAGGAGGAGATGCCCCAGTATCAGGTGGTGCGGGAGAAAAAGAAAACCTATCTGAAAGAGCAGGAGAAGGTTTCCCAGACTTCTCTTGAGACGGAAATTAAAGAGATGATCCGGGAAAACGGCGGCACCATCGACAATCTTTCCATTATCAATGACGAGATCGGAAAGCGCCATCCGAATTTTGAGCTGAAATCCTACGGTTACAGCAGGATCTCCAGTTTCCTGCGCAGGATCCGTGGGCTGGAAGTCAATAATAACAGTGTGTTGCTCCAGAAAGAGGAGGAGGAGTGAGGTAATGGTACCGAACGCCGGGAGGAAAATCAAATCCTCCGTCGCCACGCTTGCGCTCCGCAAAAAACGTAGCGGACACTAAGCTCGTGAAATACCTCGCTAAGTGCCGACGTTTTTTAAGGGGCTCCTTGAGGATTTGATTTTCCTCCCGGCTGTCTGATGGCATTAATCGAATAATACGGAGGGTTGGACTGTTACAAGGTGTTGCCGCTACCCCCAGAGTTTCAGCAGCCGTATGGCTTTCTGCGTCATGAAAAATCTGACGTCCTCCAGTTTGGAGGCGGCTTCCTTTAATTCTTTTCTGATCGGGATCTGCTGGGGGCAGTGGGTTTCGCATTTCCCGCAGGAGATACAGCCTGAGGCGTTGCTGTGCTGTTTGCGGAAGATGGTGCACTGCATGTATTCTCTTTTGGCGGAACTTTTTCCCTCCGCGTAGTAATTGTTATAGCACCGGAAAGTTTCCGGGATATCTACGCCCCTCGGACAGGGCATGCAGTAGCCGCAGCCTGTACAGCCGACTTTTATGGTCTTTTGGATCTCCTGTTTTATCGTCTCAATAAAAGCAAAATCTTCATCGGTAAAATCTCCGGCTTTTGTCTCGTCAGCGATCCGGAGATTTTCTGTTACCATCTCCTCGGAATTCATGCCGGATAAGACACAGGTCACTTCAGGCTGGCTGTAGAGCCATCGGAATGCCCATTCCGCCGCGCTGCGTTTTGGCGTATGCGCCGCGATGAGTTTCTTCGCGCTCTCCGGCAGCATGTCCACCAGTTTTCCGCCCCGGAGCCCTTCCATGATGATGACCGGAATGCCCTTCCCTGCGGCATACGACAGGCCCCGCCGTCCCGCCTGGGAATGTTCGTCCATATAGTTGTACTGGATCTGGGTAAAATCCCAGTCGTAGGCGTCGATCAGGCGGCAGAACATATCCGTATGGCCATGGTAGGAAAAGCCGATATGCCGGATCTTTCCGCTCTCTTTTTTCTCTTCGATCCACTTCTCGATACCCAGTTTCTTCAGATTTTCCCAGGTTTCGGTATCCGTCAGCATATGCATCAGATAGTAGTCGATATAGTCCGTGTGAAGCCGCCGCAGCTGTTCTTCAAACATCTTTTCGATGCCGTCCATAGATCTGATCAGGTAGTGGGGCAGCTTTGTCGCGATATTGATATGTTCCCGGCAGCCGATGCGCAGAAGGATCTCGCCTAAAGCGGCCTCGCTTCCCGGATAAACATAAGCCGTATCAAAATAGTTTACGCCGCCTTCCAGCGCCAGCCGCACTTCCTTTTCCGCTTTGTCAATGTCGATGCTGCCGCCCTTTCTGGTAAAACGCATGCAGCCGTAGCCTAAGAGGGAGATATCTTCCCCGTTTCTGTTTTTTCTGTATTGCATAAGACCTCCGTTTGGTTCACTATCCATCAGTCAAATTTTCTTATATTTCTTATGATTTCAATATAATAGTAACCCCTGATACTGTCAATTCCTTTTTGGCGGGAGGATGCCAGATAAGGAATGTTCGGCCCTGATCAATTGTTTTAAAAGGCATGAATATAAAAAGAAATCCGGGACACCTTAAGAGCAGATAAAAGCGGATCAGGCAAGAGGGATAAAACAGTGGGGAACAGAAAACAGATCAAAATACAGATCAAAACGCAGTGCCTTGTTATGGGAATCTTCTTTATTGTATTGCTGCTTCTGCATCTGCCTTTGAGGACAGGCTGGGGGGATGATGTATTTTTTGCGCAGGAGAGCATGCCCCTTGGAGCATTTCTGGCAGACAGATACAGGACCTGGACATCCAGAGTGCTGATCGAGGCGGGGATAAAACTGCTGACGGCGTGGCCGGAGTGGGTATGGAAAATACTGAATATCCTGATGGTGCTGCTGCTTGTATGGATCACGGCGGATCTGTTCGGTATAGCGGACAAAGGAGCAGGGTCCCCAAAAAAGGCGCAGATCCTCTTTTTCTTTATGTTGGGGTGCCTGCCGGCGCTTTCGCTGTGCGATGCGGGATGGATCGCCACTACGATGAACTATCTGTGGCCGATGACGCTGGGGCTTGTGGCAATGCGTCCCCTGAAACACTGGATCAGAGGGGAGAAATGTCCTGTGTGGGAGTATCCGGTGTGCCCGATATGCATGATCTTTGCCGCCAATGTGGAGCAGGGGGCAGCGATACTGTTCGGCGTTTATCTGCTGTGCGGGATATATATTTCCCAGAAGAGGGGGAAACTCTCTTCCTTTTATTATGTGCTTCTGTTTTGCGTGGCTGTTTCCATTTTATTTATCCTGACAACGCCCGGAAATGCGATCCGCTTTGCGAAGGAGACGAATCACTGGTTTCCCGGATTTGATGAGCTGAACCTATATGAAAAGGTATTGATGGGTTTTATAGACAGTATGAATTACTACGCCTCGGCGGGCGGCGGGGAGAGGACAAACTTTATATTTGCGCTGCTCGCCGGTATTCTGCTTGCGGGGATACTACAGAGGGACAGGACAAAAAAGCCTGCGTTCAAAAGAGCTCTGGCTTTTGTTCCGTTTCTTTTTTACTGGGGCATCGGGCAGATGGGGAATTCCTTGCTGCAGGTGAACGCATTTAAAAAAGGCGGACATGTTGTGGGGCTGTTTGGGAAGAACCGCTGTCTTTCCACAGGCGCGGGAGCTTTCGATTATCTGGGATGGATATCCTATTCCCGCAAAATGGTGCTTCTGCAGGCGGCGATCTATCTGGGGCTGGTAGTATGCGTGGTATTGACGATCTGTTTTATTCATGGAAAGAGCATGGAGACGGTGCTGGAACTTGTGATCCTGGGCGGTGGGCTGTGTTCCCGCGTGATGATGGGCTTTTCCCCCACGATCTATGCCTCGGGGGAGAGAACTTCGCTGTACTGTTCTGTGGCTGTGCTGATAGTCTGCCTGCGGAATCTGCAGCTTTTCTGGAACCGGAGTACAGAAAAAGGGGAGCGGGCAGCTCTGGGGATCTATGTCGCGGGAGTGATCTGTATCAGTGTGTGGAGCTCGGGGGCTGCGCTGATGAACAGGTAGGTCAGAAATTTTTTATGGAAAATCTCCAAAAGGCTTGCATTTTCGGGAAAAAGTGCTATACTGGTTATGTTATATGAGGATGACAGGATAAAGAGTGGGCTTGCAAGTCCACTCTTTTCATGTGTGAATGACGCCCAGACGGTATATGAGGATAACGGCAGCGGCGTTAAGAAGAGGATCAGGGAGAAGTTATGTCAAAACGGGAAAATTACGAGGCGAGATTTGAAAAGCTTCTGCTTCCGGTCACCGAGGAGAACGGCGTGGAGATCTACGACGTGGAGTATGTGAAGGAAGGGAGCGACTGGTATCTGCGGGCCTACATTGACAGGGAGGGCGGCGTTACGATCGAGGACTGTGAGAAGGTGAGCCGGGCGGTTTCCGATATCATGGACAGAGAAGATTTTATCGAGGACGCGTACATTCTGGAAGTCAGCTCTCCGGGACTGGGACGGACGCTGAAAAAGGATAAGCATCTTGCGCGCAGCATCGGGGAAGAGGTGGAGATAAAAACCTATAAACCGATCGAAAAGCGGAAAGAATTTGCGGGCATCCTGAAGGCTTTTGATGAGGAGAGCATTACCATAGAAACAAAAGAAGCAGTGAGCATGAAATTTGCCAGAAGCGATGTGGCGCTTATCAGACTGGCGTTGGATATTTAACAAACAGCAGCTGCCCGGATGCCGCCCCGGCGGCGGGGCAGCTGCGGGACTGAAAGTAGGAGGAAAGGTCAATGAACAGCGAATTATTACAGGCACTCGATATGCTGGAGAAGGAGAAGGAGATCAGCAAGGATATTCTGTTTGCGGCGATCGAGGATTCCCTGAAGGCGGCCTGCAAGGAACACCTCGGCAGAAATGAGAACGTGGTGGTGGAAGTGGACAGGGAAACAGGCGATTTCCATTGCTATTGCGAGAAAGAGGTAGTGGAAACGGAAGATGATATCGAGGACGATTCTCTGCAGATCACTTTGGAAGATGCGCAGAAGATCACCTCCGGCGCAGTGGCCGGGGATGTGATCAGGCTGGAAGTGAATTCCGCGGAGTTTGGTAGGATTGCAGCCGGAAAGGCGAAGAATGTGATCCTGCAGAAGATCAGGGAGGAAGAGAAGAGTTCAGTTTACAATCTGTATAAAGATAAGATCGGGCAGGTGGTCACAGGTATCGTACAGCGGCAGGTGGGAAGCACCATCAGCATCAATCTGGGGAAGGCGGATGCACAGCTCACGGAGAAGGAGATCGTGCCGGAAGAGAACCTGCGGCTCACAGAGCGTGTGAAAGTATATATCCTGGGTGTTCCGGAGACGAAGAAGGGTTTCAGGATCCTGGTCAGCAGGACCCATGCGAATCTGGTCCGGAAGCTGTTTGAGGAGGAAGTGACGGAGATAAAGGACGGCACGGTGGAGATCGTCAGCATCGCGAGAGAGCCGGGCAGCAGGACGAAGATGGCGGTGCGTTCCAATGTGCCGGATGTGGATCCGGTGGGCGCCTGTGTGGGCCAGGGCGGCGCCAGGGTGGATGCCGTGGTCGCCGAGCTGAGAAACGAGAAGATCGATATTGTGGAATGGGACGAAAATCCGGGTAACTTTATTCAGAACGCATTGTCCCCGGCCAAGATCGTAGCGGTGTTTGCGGATCCGGAGGAGAAGACGGCGAAGGTGGTCGTGCCGGATTACCAGCTTTCCCTCGCCATCGGCAAAGCAGGACAGAACGCAAGGCTGGCGGCGAAGCTGACAGGATACAAGATCGATATCAAATCCGAGACGCAGGCGAAGGATGCGCCAGGCTTCCGCTATGAGGATTATCTGGACGATGAGTACGAGGACGGCGAGTACGGGGAAGGATATGAGGACGAGTACGCAGAGGGGGAATATGCAGAGGAATATGAAGAGGATGCGTATGAGGAACCTGCTGAGGAAGTTTCGGAAGAGATGTTAGAAGAAAATGCCTCCGAAGAAGTCTATGAAGAATAGGCAGATAATAAAAAACAGAAAGGCTTGATATGACAAAGAAAATTCCCATGAGGCAGTGCATCGGCTGCGGGCAGATGAAGAGTAAGAAAGAATTACTGCGGATTTTGAAAACGGCGGAAGGCGAGATCACGATGGATGTGACCGGCAGAAAGAACGGAAGAGGCGCATACCTGTGCTTTTCCGAGGAGTGCCTGCACAGAGCGATCAGGACAAAGGGTTTGGAGCGCTCTTTCCAGATGAAGATCCTGCCGGAAGTTTATGAAAGGCTGGAAAAGGAGTTTGAAAATATAAATGGTAAATAAAGTATACTCAATGATGGGCCTTGCGGAAAAAGCAGGTAAAGTGGTGAGCGGGGAGTTTTCTACGGAAAAAGCTGTGAAAAGCAAAAAAGCCTGTCTGGTCATTCTGGCATCGGATGCTTCCGGGAATACCAGAAAACATTTTTCCGATATGTGTGCCTACCGGAATACAGCGCTTTGTATCTACGGGAACAAGGAAGAACTTGGGCATGCGATCGGAAAGGAAATGAGAGCGAGCCTTGCCGTTACGGACAAAGGATTCGCGGATGCGATCCGGAAGCGGATTGAGGAATCATATGATATCGGAAGAGAAGATGCGGAACTGGACAGCATCTGAACGGACGGCATCCAGAGAATTTACAGACGCGCAGGCGGCTGGAAATTGCTCTGCGGGCAGAGATGCCGGAAGAGAAGATGCGGAACTGGAATGGAGGGAGAATAGTATATGGCGAAGATGAAAGTACATGAACTTGCGAAAGAGTTGGAGATACAGAGTAAGGATATCATTACATACCTGAAGGAAAAGGGTATGGAAGTAAAAGCGGCACAGAGTTCCATCGAGGACGAGGCGATTGCCCTGGTGAGGGGGCGGTTTAAAAGCGGAGGAAAAGATGCCGAAAAGACGGCAAAGGAGGCTGCTTTAGTGACGGATATGCCGGCAGAAAGGAAGACAGTGCAGAGTACATCTGCTGCAGAAAAGACAGTGATGGCGAAGGAAGAAAAAGCGGAAAAAGCAGAAAAAGCGGTGGCGGCCGAAAAAGTCGGCGCAGCAAAAAGCGCGCCTGAAAAGAGACCTGCGGCGGAAAATGCAAAGACAGAGGAGCCGCCCAAAAAGAAAAAGAAGATCATTATCATCAATAATTCCGGAAACAGCAAAATGCAGGGAAACAGAACCGGTGACAGAAACGCGGACAGAGGCGGAAGGGACAGAAGGCCTCAGGGTCAGGGGCAGGGCCGTCCTCAGGGACAAAACCGTCCCCAGGGAAACGGTGCAAGACCGGTATCCGCGGCAAATCCTTACAGGCCCCTGATCAAGCCCAGCGTGAAACCGCAGCCGGTGACCAATGATTTCGGAAACCGAAACCGGATGCAGAACAACAGCAAGCCTGCAGCGAGCGCTCCCTCTGTGCCGAAGGAGGAGGCTGTGAAGCCGGCAGTAAAGGCAGCAGCCGAAAATACTGCGGCAGGGAAAGAAATCAAACAGAGTGAGGCACCTCGCACAAACAATGGGGAGAGACGCAGTGAGCAGAGAAACGGCGAGAGAAGGGAATTCCAGAACCGGGAGAAAAACGATGGCAGGGAACGGCAGGGAAACCGCTTATCCGGCAGCGGTAAAAACGAAGGCAGACGAAGCGAAGGCCAAAATCGCCCGGGATATCAAAACGGTCAAAAGGGCCAGACGGGCAGTGCTGCTGGGAATAAACCTTTTAATAATAGCGGGCGCGGTACTAGACCGGATAGCAGAAACGCAGCTCCCGGAAAGCGGGGCGGGCAGGGTAAAGGCTTTGCAGTGGATACACAGCCGGCTCCTGCAGAAAAGAGACCGCAGGACGAAAAACGGCGCGGAAATCAGGACAGGGACAAACGCTCCAGAAAGGATATGATCTACGAGGAGGAGGAAAAGACAACCCTGAAGAATAAAGCGGGACGCTTTATCAAGCCGGAAAAGAAAGAGGCGGTCGTAGAAGAACAGATCAAGGTCATCACACTGCCGGAGAAGCTGACCATCAAGGAACTCGCTGACAAGATGAAGATGCAGCCTTCCGCCATCATCAAAAAACTTTTCCTGGCAGGGCAGGTTGTGACCTTAAATACGGAAGTATCCTACGAGGAAGCGGAAAATATTGCGATCGAATACGATATCATCTGCGAGAAGGAAGTGCAGGTGGATGTCATCGAAGAACTGCTGAAGGAGGAGGAAGAGGATGTAAGCAAGATGGTAAAACGTCCGCCTGTAGTCTGTGTCATGGGACACGTAGACCACGGCAAAACCTCCCTTCTGGATGCGATCCGTAAGACAAACGTAACGGATAAGGAAGCCGGCGGTATTACACAGGCGATCGGTGCATATACTGTAAATGTTAATAATGCGAAGATCACTTTCCTGGATACGCCGGGACATGAAGCGTTTACGGCGATGCGTATGCGCGGTGCCAACGCGACGGATATCGCAATACTTGTTATTGCGGCGGATGACGGCGTAAAACCGCAGACCGTGGAAGCCATCAACCATGCAAAAGCGGCGGGCGTGGAGATCATCGTAGCCGTAAATAAGATCGATAAACCTACCGCCAATGTGGAAAAGGTAAAGCAGGAACTGATGGAGTTTGAGCTTGTCCCTACAGACTGGGGCGGCAGCACGGAGTTCGTGCCGGTATCAGCAAAGAGCGGCGAAGGAATCGAGGATTTGCTGGAGACAATTCTGCTGACAGCGGAAATTATGGAATTGAAGGCGAATAAGAAGAGAAAGGCAAGAGGCCTTGTGATTGAGGCGGAGTTAGATAAGGGACGCGGTCCTGTGGCGACCATTCTGGTGCAGAAGGGTACGCTGAAGATCGGCGACTTTGTATCGGCGGGCGCAAGCTACGGCAAAGTCAGGGCTATGATTGACGATAAGGGAAAACGCGTCAAGGAGGCGGGGCCTTCCATGCCGGTGGAGATTCTGGGACTTTCCGACGTGCCGGCGGCAGGCGAGGTATTCCTTGCCCATGAGAGCGATAAGACGGCAAAGAGCTACGCGGAGACCTATCTTTCTCAGCATAAAGAACAGATGCTGGCGGATACCAGAGTCAGGATGTCTCTGGACGATCTGTTCTCCCAGATTAAGGAGGGCGATCTGAAGGAACTGAACCTTGTGGTGAAAGCGGATGTACAGGGTTCCGTGGAAGCGGTGAAACAGAGTCTGCTGAAGCTCAGCAACGAGGAAGTCGTCGTGAAGTGTATCCATGGCGGCGTGGGCGCGATCAACGAGTCCGATGTGACGCTGGCTTCGGCATCCAACGCCATCATCATCGGTTTCAATGTAAAACCGGACGCGCAGGCAAAAGCTACCGCGGAGCGGGAGAAAGTGGATGTAAGGCTCTACGACGTCATCTACAAGGCAATCGAAGATGTGGAGCGCGCAATGAAAGGTATGCTGGCGCCGGTCTACGAGGAAAAGGTGATCGGCCATGCGGAAGTGCGGCAGATATTCAAAGCCTCCGCAGTGGGAAATATCGCCGGGTCCTATGTGCTTGACGGCGAGTTCAGACGTGACTGCCTGATCCGCATTTCCCGCGAGGGTGAACAGATTTATGAAGGAAAACTTGCATCTTTGAAGAGATTTAAGGACGATGTGAAGGAAGTCAGGGCAGGTTTTGAGTGCGGCTTCGTATTCGAGGGCTTTGACCAGATGCAGGAACTGGATATCGTGGAAGCATATATCATGGTAGAGGTACCAAGAGAATAAAGCACATAAACTGACGAAGGAAGTTTATGTGCGCTACGGTGCAATTCGCAGAGCGAATCGCAGCGTTTCCCGATAAACTGACGAAGGAAGTTTATGTGCGCTACGGTGCAATTCGCAGAGC
>JAETSN010000113.1 GCA_021769625.1 [Clostridium] symbiosum
AGATGCCTGCATGACCTGTTGGAAGCAGATGAGGAGATGAAGGAATTTATCACCAACTACAGGCTGAACCTGTACGACTGTCATGAGCATGACACATTTGACGAGTATAAGACAGGGCTGCGTCAGTTGTTTGAGGTGGTGAGATATGGCAGGGATAAAAAAGAACTTCAGAGGATCTTGGAAGTGAATGAAGAGATATACAGCCGGATAGACAGCGACACGCGGGAACTGCTGGAAGCTGTGGGGAAAGTCCGGATTGGGGAGGAATATGGGACCATTATGGAAAACGGGGAGAGGGGGTACGATATGTGTAAAGCGTTCTTAGATATGAAGCAGGAAGGGATTGAAGAAGGGATTGAGAAAGGAATAGAAAAAGGAATAGAAAGAGAAAGGCTCTCGCATCTGATAGAAACGGTATGCAAGAAACTCCTGAAAAATAAACCGGCAGCCCTCATCGCGGAGGAACTGGAGGAAGACCTGCAGGCGGTGGAGAGGGTGATAAGGGCACAGCGCCGGGCGGGAAGCTATGATGTGGTACAGATAAGTGAGATACTGCGGGCAGAACAGCCGGAATAGATGATTTAGAGGGCACTCATGATGTTTCTGGTGTGATTGGGTAAAGAAAGGAAAATTTATGCAATATACATGGAACGATATTGAACAGCATGTTGCCGCCTGCACCTGCTGTCCGTTAAGCCGGACGAGAAGGCAGCCGGTCATGGGGCGCGGAAATCATCAGGCTGATATTATGCTGATCGCGGAGGCACCCGGAGAACAGGAAGACCGGCAGGGGATTCCGTTTGTGGGGCGTTCGGGTGAGATTTTGGACAGGCTCCTTGGAGAGTGCGGGCTGAGCAGGGAGGAAATATATATTACCAACATCATAAAATGCCATCCTCCGGGAAACCGGGATCCGGAGGAGGAGGAAAAGGAAGCCTGTTTTCCCTATCTGAAATATGAGACGTTTCTGTTAAAGCCGCGCATTATCGTCTGCCTTGGCAGGGTAGCCGCCCAGCGCATCATCGCCCCGGATTTTAAGATCACGAGGCAGCATGGTACATGGATATATCGGAAGAACTGTGCGCTGACCGCTACATACCACCCTTCGGCGATCCTGCGGGATCCCTCCAAATACGAGACCGTGAAGGAAGATTTCTTTGAGGCCGTGAGAGAGCGGGAGAAACCAACGTCTGCAGGCTTATGCTAACTTAAGGGACAGGAACCATAAACACAGCGTTATTTCAGATGATCCATTCCTGATCCACCCCGGAGATGCTGATCCCCGGAGTTTCAGGTAAAGCCATAAACAAGCGCTACTTCAGATAATTTACAACAAGGATGGCGCTTCCGAGAACTGTCAGGACAACACCGGTCGCCCGGTTTAATGTGACGGCGTTTGCCTTGTTGGCAAACCTTGCGGCGATCCTTGCCCAGAGCAGTGTGGAAGCCACACAGAAAATAAGGCAGAGCATATCCGGCCTGCCGCCGATGGCGAAATGGCTGAGGGCGCCGGTCAGGGCGGTAAAGGTCATGATAAATACACTGGTGCCTACGGCGGTCTTTAACTCGTAACCTAAAATGCTGGTCAAGAGCAAAAGCATCATCATACCGCCGCCTGCGCCGACAAAGCCGCAGATAAAGCCGACGACGGTGCCGCATATGACAGACTGGACGATACGTTTTTTCATGCTGACGGTCTGCATGGATTCTTTCGATGTCATAACCGGTTTCACAATAAATTTAATGCCGAGCAGCAATGTCATGAAAACGGAAAAATTACCCATGGCAGTATTCGGGACAAGACTTGCGGTAAAGCTTCCGACCAGTGTAAACAGCAGGACAAAAGTCATCATGACAACGCCGTTTTTGATGTCAAGGTTTTTGTTCTTCCCGTAGGTATAAGCGCTGACGGCGCTCGCCAGCACATCGCTTGCAAGGGCGATACCGACGGCCTCATAGGCGGGAAGCCCTAAAAAAGTGATCAGCATGGGACTGATCACGGCGGCGGCGCTCATGCCCGCAAATCCCGTGCCGAGCCCGGCGCCCATGCCTGCTATAAAACATATGATAAACTGAAACATTATTCTGCCTCCTTTAAATACGAATTGATATTTCGGCGCATGCGGTCGTTATAGCGCCGCAGGCCTTCTGCTTCTTCTTCGGAAAAGCCATCCAGCATGATCTCAAAAAAATTTTCCTGAGCCGCCTGCCCGGCATGGATGATCTCTGCCGCCGGTTCGCATATTTTCAGATGTGCTGTCTTCCGGTTATTGTCTGAATATTCTTTTCTGAGAAAACCTTTTTTCTCCAAAAGACTGATGGAAGAGGATACATGGGATTTCGCCAGATAGCGGATCTCGATGATGTCTGTTGCGGTATCATAACGAGGGTTATTGGCCAAAAAAAGCAGGATGTCAAGTTCCATCCTTGTGAGTTTATAGGCTGCGCAGACCTCTCCCACGCATTTTGCGTAGAGGGTTTTCAGTGCGTTCTGGTGTTCCCAGAAATTTAATAGGATCATATGATGTCTTCACCCCTGTTTTGTTCTTTTTAGAACTATTTTACTCAGGAAAACAAATTTGTCAAGAGGAAAATCAAACAGGATATGTGTAATATCGGATAAGATATAAAGGGCTGAAATTGATAATCGATGTGGAATTACATAAAATTATGGTTTAGTATAAAAAATACTTTACAAACTATATGAAGCTATGCTATTATCATATCAAGTATATCTGGGAATCTGAAGTTCTGATATCACATCTGTGACAAATCATTTGTTTCTTATACGACTCCCTTATATGAAAAACTGCATAAGGGAGAAAAGGAAGTGGGAAAATCGGATGAGTATCAATTTGACTATCTGGATGACAACGAACGGTTTGCCGATCAGGTGAACGGCGCGCTTTTTCAGGGCAGGCAGGTGGTAAAGCCGAAGGAGTTAGAGCCTGCGGACGAGCAGGCGGTCTATCTGGGAAGGGAAGCCGGTTTGCGCAGGAATTATAAGACGGTTGCGGATAAAGCGCGGATGTGGCGCGGGAGGCTGCTCCACATACTGGCGGTGGAGAACCAGTCCCATGTGGATTACCATATGGTGCTGCGGAACATGCTATCGGAGAGCATCGGTTACCAGAAGCAGTGGAGGCAGAAGAAGAGAGAGCATGAAAAAGAGAAAGACCTGAAAAAGGATTCGGATGAATTCCTTTCAGGCATGGCGAAGGACGAGAGATTCATCCCGATCATCACGCTTGTAGTGTACTGCGGCACGGAACATCCGTGGGATGGGGCGAGATGCCTGCATGACCTGTTGGAAGCAGATGAGGAGATGAAGGAATTTATCACCA
>JAETSN010000043.1 GCA_021769625.1 [Clostridium] symbiosum
AAACATCTGGAGATCACGAAATATTTGACGGAACATGCAGAAGACCGCTATTTTATAGGAATGCCGGACAGCAGCGGAACCATCGATGCGCTGGGACATCTGTATGGAACGGAAAATGTTTTGATGGATATGCTGTCAGATCCGGATGAGGTAAAAAAAGCGATTAAGATCCTGGATGACGGCTGGATAAAGACAAACGAAATGTTTTATCAGGTGACGGAGAAACTGAACGGGGGCGGAGCCCACGCGTGGATGCATGTGATGGCGCCCGGACGCGTAGCGCATATGCAGTGTGATATGTCCGTTATGTTTTCGAAAGAAATGTACGGGGAATTTGTTGTAGATGAGCTGAAGGATCAGATGGAATGGCTGGAATACCCGGTTTATCACTTTGACGGTATTGAGCAGGAAAAACATCTGGATTACATTTTGGGGTTCCAAAAACTGAAAGCCATACAGTGGACACATGTGGCGGGACAGCCTTCAGCATCCCACTTCATTCCGATCCTGAAACGGATCCAGGATGCAGGAAAGTGCCTGATCGTGATGGCTCCGCCGGAGGATGTGGCTCCGCTTCTGGAGAATCTGTCCGGAAAGGGATTGTATATACATACCGAGACGGAGGATGTGGAGTCTGCCAAAGCGGTGATCAGGTACGTAGAAAAATATGGGAGGGAATAAAAAGATGAAAGCTTACAAAGAATATGAGCACCATTTTCCGGGCAGACTGGACATTTTGGAGAAAGATGAAAATGGTGTTTTGCTGCGGACTACAGATCATTTTGGAGAGCAGATCGATCTGAAGCTTGATTTTTTTCGATCCGGCATCGTGAGGATCCGTACAGCCAGAAGGGAATTTAAAGCGCCGGCTTATTCGGTTGTACAGGAGCAGATGCTGGAAGCGGCAGTTCCTGAGATCAAAGAGCATGAAGATAAATATGAGATCAGAACGGAAGATATGAAGGTCGAGATTCAGAAAGCTCCGTTTGCGTTCAGGGTGCTTCACTTAGACGGCGGACTGGCCTGTGAGGAAAATATGGATGATGTGGATTCGGTCGGGGAAGGATACAACCAGGTGCCGCCAATGGGATACAGCATGGAGGGAACGGAAGTAAAAGGCATGAATATAGGATTCCGCCTGCATTACGATGAACGGATCTATGGCCTGGGCGAGCATTATACAGATTTCAATAAAGCGGGACAGACAGTCCAGATGCGGAATTTTGATACGCTTGGATGCAGAGATGGCTCTGCCTATAAAAATATTCCTTTTTATGTGAGCAATTACGGATACGGCATATTTATCCATGACTTCCGGATTTTTGATTTTCATGTGGGAAGCGAGTCCCTTGCCACGCTGAGCGCACATGTCCCGGGGGATTCGCTGGAATATTACCTGATCGTAAACAGGTCTGTCAAAAAGATCGTGTCCGCATTCACAAAACTAACAGGACCTGCAGCGCTTCCGCCGAAATGGTCATTCGGCCTTTGGTATTCCACCGGATTTAAAGGGAATTCCAGAGAAAATGCACAGAGAGACGCCGCGCGTTTCCGCAAAGAAGAGATCCCGTGCGATGTGATGCACTTTGACTGCTACTGGCTCAGGGAAGATAAATGGTGCGATTTTGTCTGGGATGAGAAATTGTACCCGGACCGAAAGGCAATGTTTGTGGTGCTGAAGGAGCAGGGATATAAGATCTGTCTTTGGATCAACCCGTACGTGACGAATACAACGGATATGTACAGGGAGGGGAAAGCAAAAGGATATTTTGCAAAGAACGGACAGGGAGAGCCGTATGAGGCGGATCTCTGGCACGGACTGCTTTCACCGTGCGTGCTGCTCGACTTTACAAATCCGGAGGCGAAAAGCTGGTATCAGGAAAAGGTAAGAGGGATTCTGGACGAAGGCGTGGATGTTCTGAAAACAGATTTCGGAGAGGATATTCCGTATGATGCCGTATTCAGCAATGGAATGACGGGAGAGCAGATGAGGAATATTTATTCAAGGCTGTATAATGAAGCTGTTTTTGAGGTGGCGAAGCAATGTAAGGGGGCGGAAAATGCTCTGGTATGGGCGAGAAGCGGCTGCGCCGGAATGCAGCAGTTCCCGGTATGCTGGTCGGGAGATCCCAGATCGAACTATGAGGGTATGGCTGCGACACTGCGGGCAGGGCTTTCCCTCGGAATGTCAGGGGTACCGTTCTGGAGCCATGATATGGGAGGCTTCTACGGGGCAGTGACAAAGGATGTCTTTATCCGCTGGTCACAGTTTGGCCTGTTTTCATCCCACAGCAGGCTGCATGGTACCACGACGAGGGAACCCTGGGCGTATGATGAGGAAACAAAACAGATATTGAAGGAATTTGTACAGCTGAGATACCGTTTGCTTCCGTACATATGGAAAACGGCGAAGGAATGTGTAAAGGAGGGGATTCCGTTTATACGTCCTATGGTATTGGAATGTCAGCAAGACAAAACTGTCAGTGAGATGTGGGATCAATATTTCTTTGGCCCGGATCTCATTGTGGCTCCGGTTTTTGGCGGGGAAGCAGCAAGACGTGATGTGTATTTACCGGCGGGCGAATGGGAGGAGCTGCTTGGGCAAAAACGGATCTTCAAAGGAGAAAAATGGTATACCATAGAGTGTCCGCTGAATTATCTGCCTTTGTTTAAACGAAAAGGAACGGAACTGGAAATGGGCCAGGTTACAATGTATGTGGAGGAGTAAAATGACATCAAAAGAGAGAATGCTTTGTGCGGTTGACAGAGGAATCCCGGATCGTCTTCCGGTGACCATTCATCAATGGCAGCCGTATCATCTGAAGACTTTTATGAATGGCATGAGCGATATTGAGGCGAACAGGGTATGCGGTCTGGATGCCTCCATCAATGTATATGAAGTCAGTGGAGAAACAGGTGACACATGGAAGGTGACGGGCACGCGTGTCCAAAAAGAGGGTTATTATGTGACGAACTACAGGATCGAAACGCCGGGGGGGACGCTGACCACATCGGAGGGGACCAATCCCATGACGACCTGGGTCATGGAGCCGCTGATCAAGAAAGAGGAAGACATTGACCTGATTAAAAAGTACCGTCCGATCCCGGTCCTGAACAAAAAGCTGGTGCGGGATACCTATAATGCGCTTGGGGATGACGGGATCATCCGGACGTTTATCTGGGGCAAGCAGGGCGGCTGCTGGCAGGATGCCTGTGAATTATACGGGGTGGAGAATCTTATCCTGCAGACTTATGATGATCCAGAATGGGTGCATGAGTTCCTGACGATCCTTCTGGATCAGAAGCTGACTTATATAGAAGAGAATCTTCCGGGACTGCCGCTCGATCTGGTGGAGACAGGCGGAGGCGCATCCAGCAACACTGTGATTTCCCCCAATATCCACGAGGAGTTTTGTCTTCCGTACGATATAAAAATGCACGATGCATTGAGAAAGCATGGCTTCAGATCCGTATATCATACCTGCGGGGGGATGACAAAGATCGCGGAATTTGTTGCCCGGAACCATTGTGATGTGTCGGAGACGCTTTCCCCTGCGAGTGTGGGCGGCGACATTGAAAGCGCCGAAGATGCAAAAAAGGTATATGATGCATTGCATCCTGTAAAAGGCTTGATCGGGGGAATGGATCAGTTCCATATTCTGGAAAGCGGGACGAAAGAAGAAATTGAGAGAGAGGTGGAAAAGCTGTTCCATCAATTCGGGGAGGATGGGGGCTATATCATGTCTGCCTGTGATCATTTCTTTCAGGTACCGCCCCAGAATTTAAAATATTTTTCAGACGCGGCAAAACGTATCACTTATGCAGGAGGAAAACAATGATTACAAAAACACAGTATGAAGAATATAAGGAAAAAACTTTGAAAGCTTTGGAAAAAGCGGGGATCGCACTTACAGATAAAGAAAAACAGAATGTGGAGGTGGCGGATTTTGGCTTAAACCGTCTGGAGGAAGTGGGACTCCAGGTGATCACCTATGTCAATACAGAGCGATGCTGTGCAAAAGAGCTGGTGCTGACGCCGTATCAGATCTGCCCGGAGCACAGACATCCGGAGATCAACGGAAAAAAAGGGAAGGAAGAGACATTCCGGTGCAGACAGGGGGAAGTGTATTTGTATGTCGGCGGATATGAGGACAGCAGCCAGGAGCGGGAGATCAGAGGAAAAATTCCGGAAGACATGAAGCAATACTTTACCGTATACCATGAGATCTGTCTGCATCCGGGAGAGCAATATACGCTGCCTGAGGATACGCTGCATTGGTTTCAGGCGGGGGTGCAGGGGTGTATCGTATCAGAATTCTCTACAAAGAGTCTGGATGAGGAGGATATCTTTACGGATATCCATATACGCAGGACGCCCGAAGTGGAAGCAGATTAGAAAGATTTATCGTAACGCTTCATCAAACCATCAAAGGAGGGATTTCAGTGGAGACTTATGAAGAACAGGTCAGGTATATACGGGAGCTGGCAAAAGCGTATGCGGAGCTTTCCGGGACGGAGGACAACCAGATAAAAAGACAGCGCTGGGCAGATCACAATGATCTGAAAGCACGCCAGAAGCCTTTGTTGTGGGTATGTCCGGATGATGATGGGGGATGGCTGGAGCTGGTTCCGGAATCGGAGCTTCGGTGTGGGGATCCGATCTTGAGGGACATCGAAAATAAGCTGAAAAAATATCTGTATCAGGATCAATATCTGAAAGATGATTTTGTCTTTGAAAAAAGGCTGTATTTCAATTATCCGGGAACATACACGGGATATTTATACGGAAATGTGGATCAGAATGCCGCGTGGGGGATTTCCATTGTAAAACCTCATATAGGAAAGCAGGCTTATCATCTGGACACCTTTCTGAAGACGGAGGAGGATTACGAAACGCTTCTGGAACATGAGGTGGATTTTATTCCGGATGAAGGGAAAAAACACAGAATGCAGGAGATCATCGAAGATGCATTAGACGGAATCCTGTCCATAGAATTTCAACTGCCCTACAGTGTACTGGTTCAGAGTCATTTGATCGAACTGGTGCATCTGAGGGGACTGGAGAATCTGATGTTTGACCTGTACGATGATCCGGACCTGCTTCAGAGCGTGTTCCGGCATATGGGGGAAAGCAAAGCGAGGCTGCTGAAACGGCTGGAAGAGAGGCATTTGCTATTTGACAACCGGATTAACATCTATACCGGGTCCGGAAGTCTGGGATATACCAATGAGCCGTGGAAAAAACCGGAGGATGTGATCCTGAAGGATATGTGGGGATTCGCTGATGCACAGGAATTCAGCAATGTATCGCCGGAGATGTTTGAGGAATTTGCAATCCAGAACCAGAAGATAGGGTTAAATCTGTTCGGCAGAGGATGCTATGGATGCTGTGAGCCGTTGGATCGTAAATATGATGCGATCTTCCGGCATATCACCAATATACGCCGGCTGAGCGTCAGTCCGTGGTCAAATATCGACGAGGCTGCCGAAAAGATAGGGCGGAAGGCTATTTTTTCGTGGAAACCGGATCCGTCAAAAATATGCACCGGTTTTGACGAGGAAGAAATCCGGAAATATTTGAAAAATGTGGCGGATAAGACCAAAGACTGTTTTGTGGAGATCATTTTAAAAGATATTCGTACATGCGGCCATACGAACAGGCATCTGGTCAGGTTTATCGAGTTGGCCAGAGAAGCGTTTGACTGATGAGGTATGAGATGACGAAAAAAGAACGTGTGACAGCTGCAATAAACCACAGGGAAACAGACCGTGTACCGATCGGGGAACTGCATATAGACGGAGAACTGGCAAACCGTCTTCTGAAGAAGGATCATCCTCTGACATACGAATGTTTCGAACGTGAACGGGAAGTGCGAAATCTTCTGGGAATGGATCTTGTCAATGTCGGGGAATGGCCCCGGTGGGAGATCGGCGAGAGCCGGGACGGGAAGAAACTGATACAGACGGTTTACGGACAGGTATATGAATGTGTGGGCGGAAAGGAGCGTCTCTGCAGGGCGGCGGTCCCGGATATAGAGGAAGCGGAGTGTTATGAGAAGCCGGACAGCTCCAAAGTGTCGGGGGAGCTTGTGCGGAGATTTGCGGAGGAGACAGATTTTTTTGTGTTTGCGCAGATCGGAGGACCGGTAACCCAGTTAGACGAAATGTTTACAATGGAAGATTTCATGATATATAGTCTGACGAATACGGATGAGATGCATTTGATCGCAGAAAAAGTCATGGAATATGAGCTGGAAAAAGCAAAAATCTTTCTGGACAACGGTGCGGATGGAATCGTGGTCGGCGATGATGTCGCTTTCAACACGGGAGTATTTCTTCCGCCCGATATTATGGAAGCCAACGTGTTTCCGTTCTGGAGGCAATTAGTGAAAGATATAAAAGCCTACAGGGATGTACCGGTTTTTCTGCACAGCGATGGAAATGTGACCGCCGTTTTGGATGAGGTCGTGAAAGCAGGATTTGACGGGATCCAGTCACTGCAGCCATCCGCCGGGGTGGATATCAGGAGTGTGAAGCAGAGATATGGAGACAGGCTCTGTCTTTGGGGAAACATCGATCTGGATTATGTGATGTGCTTTGGAAGTACGGAGGAGGTGGAAAGGGCCGTAAAAGAGACCATACAGAGTGCGGGAAAAAACGGCGGTTATATCCTTTCTACATGTAATACGATGATTCCATCTATTCCTGATGCCAATATTTATGCTATGATAAAGGCGGCGGAAAAATATGGGCGTACAAGGTGATATGCCACATATGCAGGGTGTGGAAGCAGTGTTGGAAAAATCAAAGGAGGTAAGAGTACTATGAAAAAACAGGGAATTTTAAACGGAGATATTTCGAGAGTGCTTTCCTATCTGGGACATCAGGATACCATTGGCATTGGCGACTGCGGATTGCCTATTCCGGATGAGACAGAGCGGATAGATCTTGCGTTGAAGAAAGGGGTTCCGTCTTTTTTGGAAGTTCTGGAGACCGTCGCGCAGGATATGAAGATTGAAAAAATTTTCCTGGCGGAAGAAATCAAGGAAAAGAATCCGACAGTTCACGGTGAAATTCTGCGTCTGGCGGAAACTTTTGAAAAGGGATGTGAGATTGAGTATGTGTCACACGCGAGGCTGAAAGAAAAGACCAGAGAATGTAAAGCGGTGATACGTACGGGAGAGACAACTCCTTATGCAAATATTATTTTGCAGGCTGCGTGTCTTTTTTGAGAGTGTATTACGGATTAAAATCCCGGTTGTACGAAGAACAGTAATTTCCGCTTTAAACAGAAACTGAAACAAAGAAATGGTATAGTGCATGAAAAATCCCCATCGGCTTATGCTGGAGGGGATTTTTCATTGCAGATCGTATAAAGTATCTGAAAAGCGGTTGCTATTTCGCGGCGGACAATTTACACTGTATTTATAATAGAAATGATGAGCGGTAAGACGGCTCTTGGTTAAAGGGGAAACAAAATGTCGGACGGAAAAGTATATGAGATCATGCATCAGGACAGGAAGGTTGCCAGGATCAGCGAGAGGGGCCATTGCAGAATATATTATAAGTCGTTTATGCCCTACAATTTATATCTGGAAGAAGCGGAAGACATAGATACTCTGGTAAATAATATCACAAATTTTTACTACTGGTGCGCTACAAGGGTGCTGACACTTGACAGACAGTATGCAAAGGAAATACTGGGCAGTATCGGGATGCGGCAGGCTGTGACCGATAGGGACAGGGCGGAGATCTCTTTATCTTACAGATGTGCATCGCTGACGGATGTTTTCTGGGTGAGACGTGTGGGAGAGATGGTTTCGTTCGCAGAGATCAATTTATATGAAAACCATCTGGATAATACGTTTATGGATATTTCACTTCGGGGCAGACAGTACAGCGTGCAGAATGAGATGCTGGCAAGGGATCTTTCGACCGGCGGCTGTTTTCCGAAAGCGTGGCAGAGGACGGAAGGGGGGTTCCGCCTGCTGAAAGACGGCGGGGAGGATGCGGTGGAAAGAGAGCTGCTGGCAAGCCGGATCGGCAGGTGTTTTGCAGTTGCCCAAGTCCTGTATGAGAAGGGATATTTTGACGGGGAAAAAGTAAGCGTGAGCGGTAATATGACTTCAAAAGAATATTCCATCGCCTCAATGGAAGCTTTTCAGATCTATGCCGTGAATCATGACAAGGATATCAGAGAATATATCCTCCGGCTTGACAAGTATAATTATTATATGATGAACATCGTGGATTATCTTGTCGGAAACACGGACAGACACTGGGGGAACTGGGGAGTGCTTGTGAAAAACAGCAACAATAGGCCGGTAAGGCTTCATGACCTGATGGATTTCAATCAGGCATTTCACGCCTATGATGATCTGGAGGGGGCGAACTGCCAGACGATGTTTGGAGAGCATGTCAGTCAGAGGGAAGCGGCGAGGCAGGCTGTCGGCGAGGTCGGGTTAAATCAGATAAAAGATGTGAAAGAAGAGCTGTTTGAAGAATTGCCCCAGTATTATGAGATGTTCTGCAGGAGGCTGGAGATCTTGAGGGCGGGCGTGTGACAGGGAAGCCGGAGGATGAACGGATACCGCAGAAACATGAATTGCCGCGGCAATAAGCCAGGTGACTGTTTAAAGCCAAACGAGGGTTGACTTTGGCATATTGGCGACTGCCGCAAAGGTCAGATATGGAAATGAAGATAAGAGGTATTTGGAAAAAAGGAGAACGGAAAAAGCGGATTTTGTCGGTATTTATATTGTTGTGTTTTGTGACAGCGGCGTCAAGTTTTTCGGCGGGAAGACCGGGAGAAGGCGTGCCGGATGAAAGGGCGGCAGGAGCGGATGGTACATAGATATTATTATGTGACTTCCGGCTGTCATGATGAGTTCTATTTTTATCACGGGAAGGAGAGAAGGCCCTGGGCGGTGATCGACTGGTGTGGTGTTATCTGGGGCGTCGATGTGTACATGCCGGTGACAGAATAAGGGGGCGAAAGCAGCGTCCGAAAATAAATTAAAATGTATAGATCCGGTAATCATCGATTATCGAATCGGAGAGGAGATATTTGGAATGCAGGACAGGAGGAAATTCACCAAAAATTTTTTGGCGCTTTTGATGGTGGCGATGACGGTTTTTGCCGTCTCCTGCGGGTCCCCCGGGCCGGAGGAGAATGCAGCGGAAAATGCCGGGAGCGCGGAGGATAGCGAAAAATCATTCGGAAAGGCGGAAAGGAAATCCGATACGGATATCTCCGGCAGCTTTGCCGAAGCGCATGACGCATTCACCACCACGCTGGTCAGGGAGGAAAACGATGATTATCCGATCCCGGAGCCTCCCGAGGGGGTTTTTGATCTGGTCTCCTATCCGTCAAAAGTGGGGGATCTGGCGGCCTATGTGTCCAGCGATCCCGGCGACGGTGAAAAGCATCCGCTGATCATCTGGGTGGTCGGCGGATGGGGCAACGGCATCGATGATTTTCCGTGGATCTATCCGGAGTGGGACGATGACCAGACGGGCTCCGCTTTCTGGCAGGCGGGTATTTTGACGATGTATCCGTCCTTCCGGGGCGGTAGCGGCAATCCCGGCTATTATGAAACGCTGTTCGGAGAGGTGGACGATATCGTATCCGCCTATGAATATGCCGCGTCCCTGCCCTATGTGGACCCGGAGAGGATCTATCTCGGCGGCCACAGCACCGGCGGGACAAGGGCGCTTTTGGCGTCCGAGTACACGGATAAATTCCGGGCGGTATTCTGTTTCGGCGCGGTGGATGAGATCAAGTACCACAACAACGATCAGTTCACTTTTGACACGGGCAACAGGGACGAATACACGATGCGTTCCCCGATTTACTGGCTGGAGAATATCGAGAGCCCGACGTTCCTGATCGAGGGGAGGGATGGGAATTCCGCATGTCTGGAGCGGATGGAGCAGGCTTATCAAAGCGATAATGTACATTATTTTGTCGTGGAAAATGCGGATCATTTCTCCGTGCTGGCGCCTGCCACAAGGCTTGTGGCGCAGAAGATCCTGGAAGATACCGGCGATGTGCCGAATATATCCATCACGATGGAGGAACTGGATGAGGCGATGAAGCAGGAGCCTCCGACCCCGGTTCCGGTGATGACCGAGCGCTGTCTGGAAGAGCTGGGCATGACTTTCTCCTGTCCTTATCTGTGGGATATCGAGGCGAATGAGGAAGGGGGCCTGACGATATATTCCCGTTACGATTACGATAATCCGTGGGATATGTCGGTTATTTTTATCACGCCATATTCCGGTGAGGAGTCGGACGATCTGCAGGAGATGAGCAGGAAGATGCAGGAGATAGGGCTGACGGTGAATGAGGCGCGGGTCGGCGGGCATGATGCTATAAACGCTCTGGGGCGGTTTGAGGATCATAATGGCATCAATCGTTTCCAACGCTATGTGATCATTGAGAAGGAAGGCGGTTATATAGATTTTGAGTGTATAGCGCTAGAGGAGTACGCGGTGGAGTCGGATTCTCTGTTTGTGGATATCATAAGCAGTATTCGGTTTGATGATTGAGGCGGACACGCGAATGACCTTATTTTGATGTAATGAAAATTTGGCATGAAATATAGTATTGTGGAAATAATAAAAACACTTGACGTACAGAAAATTGTACGATACAATACAAGTACAGAAAACCGTACTTTTGCTTTGGAGGTGATATATCATGTTAGCGGTAAATTATACTAATCTCCGGGATAATATGAAAAGTTATATGGATAAGGTGACGGATGACTATGAAACGATGATAGTCACGAGGAAAAATAATAAAAATGTCGTGATGCTGTCAGAGGAATCCTATAATAACCTGATGGAGAATATTTATGTAATGGGAAACAAGAACAATTACGATTGGCTGATGAAAGGAAAGGCACAATTGGAGAACCGGCAATGTGCCGTTCATGAGTTACTTGAGGCAGAAGATAATGAATAAGGTATTTACGGATACTGGTTGGGAAGATTATATTTATTGGCAGACAGAGGATCGAAAAACACTTAAAAAGATCAATCAGCTGATCAATGACATCGCCCGGAATGGCAATGAGGGTATAGGGAAACCGGAACCTTTGACTGGAAATTTGTCAGGATTTTGGAGCAGACGTATAAATGATAAGGATAGGTTAATATATAAAATCGATGAAAATAATGTATATATTTTAGCTTGCAGATATCATTATTAAAAATGTTGTTGAAGCACTAACGGATGAGCAAATTCATCCGGAGGTGCTTTTTTCATGTCTTTATACTATAGATGAGAAATATATGTAAGTACGGATATTTCGCAAATTGCATAAAAAACCCCACAAAATCCAAAAACTACCACCCTTTTTTACTAAAAAAGTCTTTGCTATGATGTAAATATAAAGCAAAATATACAAAAGGAAGGACGAACGAATGGGTGAGATAATTGTCTCGATGAAAAATATCTGTAAGTCGTTTCCGGGCGTAAAGGCACTCGACAAGGTGGATTTTGAGCTGCATTCGGGCGAAGTGCTGGCGCTTCTCGGGGAAAACGGCGCAGGCAAGTCAACGCTCATGAAGGTGCTCAGCGGCGTCTATACGAGGGATGAGGGTTCCCTCACGATCTTTGGGAAAGAATACGGGGATCTGACGCCGAAGCAGGCGCAGGAGGCAGGCGTTGCGATCATTCATCAGGAACTGAACATGTGTAAGCATCTGACTGTCACGGAAAATATGTTTCTTGGCAGGGAAAGGCGGGGGAAGATAGCCCTTGACAACAGTTCCATGGAGCAGGAGGCGAAACGGATACTGGACGATCTGAAGATCGATATCAGCCCGAACCAGATCGTGGGGGAGCTGCCGGTCTCCAAGCAGCAGATGGTGGAGATCGCGAAGGCGCTTTCCATCAATGCGAGGATCCTGATCATGGATGAGCCGACTTCCTCCCTGACGGCGAGGGAGATCGAGGATCTGTTCCGGATCATCAAAAAGCTTCGCAGCGAGGGAAAAGGCATTGTCTACATATCCCATCGTCTGGAAGAGCTGCAGCATATCGTGGATCGGGTGACGATCATGCGCGACGGCCAGTATATCACGTCGATGAATTTTGCGGATACCACGATGGATCAGATCATCGCCCATATGGTGGGGCGTGAGATCAAAGAAAAATTCCCGAGGGTGGAGTGCAAAAAGGGAAAGAAGATATTTGAGGTAAAGAATTTAAATGCCGGACGTATGGTGCGGGATATCAATTTTTCAGCGTACGAGGGAGAAATTGTAGGTTTTGCCGGACTGATGGGTGCCGGACGGACGGAGACCACAAGGGCCATCTTCGGCGTGGACCCGAAGGAGAGCGGGGAGATCTATGTGGACGGAAAAGAGATCAAGATAAACTGTCCGATGGATGCCATCAGAAACGGCGTAGTGCTTGCGCCGGAGGATCGGAAAAAGGACGGCCTGTGCACAAAGCTTTCCATTCGCCACAATCTGGCGCTGCCGAATCTGGACATCGTCTGCAATAAGCTGGGCGTAGTGAACAGCGCTACGGAGAAAAAACTCTGCGACAAGGCGGTGGTCGATCTGAAGATCAAGACGCCCAACGTGGAGATCGATTCCGGCAACCTTTCCGGCGGCAACCAGCAGAAAGTGGTCGTGGGGAAATGGCTGGCGAGGGATTCGAGGGTGGTGATCTTCGACGAGCCCACAAGGGGTATCGACGTGGGGGCGAAAGTGGAGATATACCATCTGATGAATGACCTGAAAAAGCAGGGGATCGCGGTTGTCTTTGTCTCCTCGGAGATGCCGGAGGTCATGGGCATTGCGGACCGGATCATCGTGATGTGCGACGGCAGGATCACAGGCGAAGTGATGGCGAGGGAGACGACCCAGAACGAGATCCTGACGTTGGCAACTACCTTTGAAGATAAAAAGATAGGAAAGAGTGAGGGAGGAAACGAAGAGCATGAGTAATGAGAAGCAAAGTTTTCTGAAAAAAATATTGGGCATCCGGGGCATGGGCGCCGCCATAACGGCATTTATCGGCCTGATCGTCATCTATGTGGCATTCGGCCTGATCAATCCGGCGGTGTTTTCCGGACAGAATATCATGAACCTGCTGCGTTCCATGTCAAAATACCTGTTGATCGGTATTGCGCAGAGCTACATACTGATCACCGGAAATATTGACCTGTCCATCGGTTCCATGGTAGGTATGAGCGCCATGGTGGCGGCGACGCTGATGAGCAGAGGCGTACACCCTGTTATCGCTATTTTGGTAGCGCTTGCCTGCTGTCTGGTCTGCGGCGTGGTGAACGGTTTTCTGGTGGGCAAATTTAAACTGCCGCCCTTTATCGCCACACTCGGCACGATGTTCATCACAAGGGGCGTAGCCTACATGGTAAACAGCAACAGAAATACCGATGCCATCGCGACGGGCATCGGCAAGGAGGCGGGAGATAAATTCCAGAGTATCTTTTATTACGGCACCACTTTAGGCGTGTACAATACGTTCTGGATCGCCCTGATCTTCTTTATCATTTTCTTCTTCCTGATCTCCAAGACAAGGACGGGAAGACATATATACGCCATCGGTTCCAACATCGATGCGGCGAAGCTCTCCGGTGTGAACGTGGTGGCGACAACGACCAAAGCCTATGTGGTCAGCGCGGTGTGCTCCTGCATGGTGGGCCTGATCCTCTGTGCACAGGCAGGCATGGGCAACATGGAAGCCGGCAATATGTATGAAATGTACGGTGTTGCGGCGGGTGTGATCGGCGGCGTGTCACCCCTTGGCGGCACAGGGCTTCTGCTCGGCACTTTCGCGGGCGCAGCCGTTTGGCAGACACTCGAGAACGGCCTGAACATGATCGGCGCGCAGGTAGGTATCCAGCGGGTAGTGATCGGCGTGATCGTTGTGGCAGCAGTACTTTTGGACGTGGTGGTGAGAGGCGGCCAGTTCAAAAAGAAAAAGGGAAACTAACCGCAGGGCTGAAAGCTTTTGCGTTTAGTATATAAAATCAGCAGATGAGCGGACAGCGCACAGCTTCGATGGCGGATGACGTAATTCAGACAGCCGCCATCGTAAGCTCAGGAATCGTGTGCCGGGAGTGAATCTGCGGAACTAAAAATAGGAGGAAAGATAAGATGAAAAAGAAACTGTTAAGTTTGCTCTGTGGTGTGACCATGCTGGCGGCAGCGCTGACCGGCTGTGGTTCCCAGGAGGCACCTGCGGCAGCAGAGGGTGAGACAACGGAGGCTCCCGCTTCCGCAGATGGAGCGAAGATCGCTCTGATCACAATGGATTCCATTGACCAGCACTGGATCAGCTTAAATGAAGGCGCACAGAAGGCAGCCGGGGAACTCGGCGTAGAAGTGACATTTATGTCGCCTAACACAAAGGATGACGCACAGCAGATCGAATGTGTGAACAACGCGGTGGCAGGCGGCTATCAGGCGATCATCGTAGCGGCAAACGGCCCCGACGCGATCTCCTCCGCGCTGAAGGAAGCGATCGACGCAGGCATCAAGGTAGTATATGTGGACTCTCCGGCAAACGTGGATGCGGAAGCTACGTTCTCCACAGACAATGTGGCGGCAGGTACGACGGCGGGCGAAGAGATGATCAAAGCGCTTGAGGCGAAGGGCATCACAAGCGGCGATATCGGTATCGTCAACGTAAACGCGGCAACCCAGTCTACAGTGGACAGGGAGAACGGCTTCAGGAAAGCGTTCGAAGGAACGGACTTTAACCTGTTGGAGACGCAGTACGGTGAAGGCGACGCGGCGAAATCCCAGACCATCGCAGAAAACTACATCACACAGAAGGTAGTAGGTATCTTCGGATGTAACGAGGGTTCTACAACCGGTACAGGCAATGCGATCAAGGCGAGCGGCAATTCTGACATCGTGGGCGTAGGTTTCGATAAATCCGATGCGATCCAGGGTCTGATCACAGACGGCTATCTGCTCTGCACGATGGCACAGAATCCGGACGTAATGGGTTATGAAGGCGTGAAAGCGGCAGTAGCGGCGATCGGCGGCGAATCCCTCGGCGGCAAAGTGACCGACACAGGTGTTTCCGTGATCGATGCGGCGGCACTTGGCGGCGCGGCACCGGCAGCTTCCGGCGATGCGGTAAAAGCGAGCAAAGCGTGGAAGATCGCACTGATCACGATGGATTCCATCGACCAGCACTGGGTAACCTTAAATGAGGGCGCACAGGCAAAGGCAGAGGAACTCGGCGTAGAAGTGACATTCATGTCACCCAACACAAAAGACGACGCACAGCAGATCGAATGCGTGAACAACGCGGTAGCAGGCGGATATGAAGCGATCATCGTTGCGGCAAACGGCCCCGATGCGATCTCTTCCGCATTACAGGAAGCGATCTCCGCAGGCATCAAGGTAGTATATGTAGACTCTCCGGCAAACGTGGATGCGGAAGCTACGTTCTCCACAGACAATGTGGCGGCAGGCACGACAGCAGGCGAAGAGATGATCAAAGCGCTTGACGCAAAGGGTATCACAAGCGGCGACATCGGTATCGTCAACGTAAACGCGGCAACCCAGTCCACAGTGGACAGGGAAAACGGCTTCAGAAAAGCGTTTGAAGGCACGGGCTTTAACCTGCTGGAGACACAGTACGGCGAGGGCGATGCGGCAAAATCCCAGACCATCGCAGAAAACTACATCACACAGAATGTAGTAGGTATCTTCGGATGTAACGAAGGTTCCACAACCGGTACAGGCAATGCGATCAAGGCGAGCGGTAATTCCGATATCGTGGGCGTAGGTTTTGATAAATCCGACGCGATCATGAATCTGATCAGTGACGGTTATCTGCTCTGCACCATGGCGCAGAATCCCGATGTAATGGGTTCCATGGGTGTGGAAGCATGCGTGAAGGCGCTTGAAGGGGAATCCCTGGGCGGCGCAGTGACGGATACGGGAGTTTCCGTACTTACAAAATAAAGAGTAGTGGCAGCAGTTTGATGACATAAAATGGAATATAGTGTATACTGGGAAGTAGCCGTAGGCGGAGAGCGTACGGCTATTTCCTGATATTATGAGCTCGGGCAAGGAGTGTGTGAGCGCAGCGAGTTTGGAAATAGGCGCAGAGAAAAATGAGCGACTAAAGCAGGAAAGAGGGGGAGAGATTCATGCAGAAGGTGATGATCGCGGATGACGAGGAGAGGATCTGCAGGCTGATAGAGGCGCTGGTGGACTGGAAGGCTCTGGGTATGGAAGTGGTTGCCATCGCGCATAACGGCCTTGAGGCGGTGGAGTTTGCGGAAAAGTTCCGGCCCGATATTCTGATTACGGATATCAGGATGCCGGGGTGCAGCGGCCTTGAGCTGATCGAGAAGGTAAAAAAGAGCATGCCGGAGCTGGAGATCATTATCATCAGCGGATACGCGCATTTTGAATATGCAAAGAGCGCCATCAAATTCGGCGTCGGTGAGTACTTGTTAAAGCCCATCAATAAAGCGGAACTGACTATGACGCTGGAGCGGCTTCGGGGGAAGATCGAGGCACGCCTGCGGGAGAAGGAAGATCTGGCGCAGATGGAGCAAAAGAGCAGGCATGATGTGTTGAGGCTTCGGGAACTTCTGCTGGACCGCCTTCTGGAGCAGAAAGCAGAAGGGCTTTCCCTTCAGGCATTGCGGGAAGAATATTATCTGGAGATGCAGCCCGGCTGTTTTCAGGCGATCTGGCTGAAGATCGACAGCCCGGAGGAGGAACTGGGAGAAGAGGGCAAAAATATCGTGATGGAACGCTCCGGAAGGCTTCTGGAGAGCTGCCTGAAACAGAAATGTTTTGATATGTTCTGCAAGGAGCAGGGGCAGGGAAATTATATCGGCATATTGAATTATGCGGAAGAAAAACAGGAAGAGATCCGGCGTATCCAGAAGGATTGCCTGAACCAGCTCGAGAGCGGAAAGAAACTGTACGGGGAGATCTGTTTTTCCATGGCGGTGGGCAGTATCGTGAAGGAGCCGGGACAAATAGCAAGGTCCCTGCGGGAGGCTTCGCTGATCATCGAGGAGCGGCTGGTGAAGGGGACCGGGAGGTTTCTGGATTATATGCCGGAGGGGGATTCCGCGCTGCATGAAAAGAGTCTGCTGGAGAAGTATCTGCGGACTATTACCCATGCCATCGAGATCATGAGCGAGGAAGAGGCAAATAAGGCGCTTATGCAGATACGGGAGGGCGTGGCAGAGGTGAAAGATGTGCGGGGACATGAACTGTTTGAGCTGATCAGTTCCTGCGGCGCCCTGTTTTTAAGTCAGGTGGAATCAAAGGAGAGGCGGGAAAGGCTGGAATATTTTTCCCGAAAATGCAGGCAGTGCGGTTCTCAGGAAGCGCTGTTTCAGGTGCTGGAGGATCTGCAGGGAGCCTATATTCGGGAACTTCAGCAGCAGCACGAGGGGGATATGGTACGGCCCATCCGTCAGGCGAAGCAGTATATCCAGAATCATTATAACGAGCCCATCACGCAGGAGGAAGTCAGCAGTATCGTGGGACTCTCCAGCACTTATTTCAGCGCCCTCTTTAAAAAAGAAGAGGGGGAAGGATTTGCGAAATATCTGACCGGCGTGCGCATGGAGCAGGCGAAGATACTGCTTCGGGAAAGCAATCTCTCTGTCTCGGAGATCTGCCGCAGGGTCGGGTATAATGACCTGAAGCATTTTATCCATAACTTTGAGAGAGCGGCGGGGCTGAAGCCGGCGGCCTACCGGAAATTATACGGGTGAATGGCAGATGCCCGTGGCATATTTTGAGATAGAAGGACATAAACATATAGTTTATATATGCAGGAGGATACATGAAGGGAAAGAACCGCTGGAATTACATATCGGACAGGACGATCATTCTCGTATCTCTTTTGCTGGTGTTTTTACTGCTGGAGGCTCTGGCACAGCTTATTTTGTTTTTCCGGGAGGAAGCGCCCTTCTGGCATGCGGGGCTGTTTCTGATCGTTATGGTGGGCTTTTTGGCAGCGTTCTGGATTTTTGTGGTGCGGCCTTATCAGCGGATCCAGATGATGATGCAGCGGATCCTGGACGGCTATATCCTGCCGGACAGCAGTCTGTTTGAGAAGGTGCTGCTGACGCCCAGCATGGAGGAGGAGATCAAGAGGCTTGAGCAGGTGCTGAAATCCCCGGAGATGATGGACTTAAATAAGCGGCAGGCACAGTATCTGGCGCTGCAGAACCAGATCAATCCCCATTTTCTGTACAATACGCTGGAGAGCATCCGGGGCGAGGCGCTGATCGCGGGGATGGACAACATTGCGGATATGACGGAGGCATTGGCAAAATTTTTCCGCTACACGATCACAAAGGTGGAAAATCTGGTGTCCGTGGAGGAAGAGCTGGACAACTGCGAGACATATTTTCTGATCCAGAAATATCGTTTCGGCAATCGCCTTAAACTCCACATCCTGTATGAGGAGGAGAGCAGGGAGAGCATCATGAACTGTAAGATCCCCAAACTGACGCTGCAGCCGATCCTGGAAAACAGTATCATCCACGGAACGGAATTGAAGATTGGGACGGGGAATCTGACGATCCAGTTTGAACAGACGGACAGGCGGTTGATCATCCGCATTTCCGATGACGGTGTGGGGATGGATGAGCAGACGCTGGCGAAGCTGAACCGGCAGCTCGGCAGGGGCGGCAGGGCCCTCACCGACCAGGAGGAGAAAAAGGGCGGTATCGCGCTGGTCAATGTAAACAACAGGATCCATCTGCTGTTCGGGGAAGAGTACGGGATGCACATCTATTCCATCAAAGGAAAAGGTACGGATGTGGAGGTGACGCTTCCGATCGTGACGGAGTGACGATGGAGCAGGGATCATCAGGGGAGATAAGCATGAAGCAGGAAATATTCCGTATGGAGCGGGTCACTTATACGGAACAGGGCGTAAAAAAACTGGAAAATTTTAACATGCAGATCTATGCCGGTGAGGTCATGGGGCTTATACCGGTAAATGCCCATGGAAAAAATGCCGTGATGAAGCTTTTGCAGAATAATCTTCCGCTTTATGACGGATATATTTATTACAGCGGTGAGCTTGTCAATTCCTGGCGCGGAGCCATTAAAAAAAGTAATCGGGTAAGTATCATTCAGGCACAGAACAGGCTTGTAAAAGGGATGACTGTGGCGGATAATATTTTTGTCCTGAGACAGGGCTTTCGCCAGTATGTACTGCAGACTTCTGTCTTAAAAAAGCAGCTCCTGCCGTTTATGCAGGATATTGGCATGGATATCTCGGCGGATGTCCGGATAGAAAAGCTGTCCGCCTTTGAGCGGGTGGTGGTGGAACTTTTGAGGGCGGTGGTCGCGGGGTATCATCTGATCGTGCTGGATGAGATCAGCACCTTTGTCAGCCACGAGGAGATGGATAAGCTGTACGGGATCATGCGCCATTATACGGAGCAGGGCTTTTCCTTTCTTTATGTCAGCTCCCATTTTGAGGAGATTCTGCGGATCTGCGACAGGACCGGTTTTCTGTGCAACGGACGGCTGCAGAAGGTGGTGCAGGAGCGGGATATGAGCAGGGAGACCCTGCAGGAATGTCTGGAGGGGTACGACAGGCAGGTGTGGGGCTACCCGGAAAACAGGCACCTCCGGAAAACGGGGGCGGAGATCCTGCTGGAGGCGGAACTTGGGAGCGGAAAAAGGCTGCACCGGTTTTCCTTTTCGGTCAGGGAGGGGGAATGTCTGACCGTGCAGGCGCAGAACGATCAGGTGCTGCAGGACTGCGTACTGTTTTTGACGGGGGAGGAGAGTCGGATCGTTATGGACGGGAAAAAGCTGCGGATCGGCATGGATAAGGAGATCGCCGTGGTCTCGGCTGAGCCGACGAGTACCATGGTCTTTCCGGAGATGAGTTATATGGACAATCTCTGCATGGGGCTGGCAAGACGGATGCCGGACGTGTGGGGTGGCAGGAAGATCCGTGCCAGCATCAGGCGGGAATACGCGCAGGTTCTGGGGGAGGAGGTTTTCGACCAACCTGTCGAGGCGCTTTCGGAGCGGCAGAAGTATCAGCTCGTCTATATGCGGATCGCGCTGCAAAAGCCCAGGGCGGCGTTTCTGATCCAGCCCTTCATGGGGGCGGATATGCCGCACAGACGCTTTATCTGGGAGATGCTGGAGCAGCTTCTGGATAAGGGGATCGCGCTGGTACTTCTCTCGGTGAATCCGCTGGATACCTGGCTGGTGGCGCAGCGGACGCTGAAACTGGGATTTCAGGGGATTTTGGAGGAGAGGGAAGAGATCAGGGAGCACCAGATGACCTATTCGTTTATGAAAGAGCAGCCTGCGGATGAAATGTAAAAAGTATAAAAAATATATTGAAGGAGGAATTTAATATGAACCAGTATATCGGGCATGAGAGTCAGTTTTTCGGCGTGGAGGAGCACAGGCTCTGCGGCGGCAGGGGAGACGGGATGCGGCTTTTGCAGGTGCGGAATGGAAAGGGGCTGGAGTTTACGGTTTCCGCGGACCGGGCGGCGGATATCTCGCGGCTTACTTTCTGCGGGATGAACATGGGATATTTTGCGTCCTGCGGGTATGTGGCGCCGGCTTATTACGACGACAGGGGCGATCTGTTCCTGAAATCCTTTACGGCGGGGTTCCTTACGACCTGCGGGCTGACCAATGCGGGAAGCCCCTGTGAGGATGCCGGGGAGGAGCTTCCTCTCCACGGCAGTATCGGCAATACGCCGGCGGAACACATTTACTGGGAGTCGGACGAGAAGGAGATCCGCATCCATGCGAAGGTGTCGGACGCAAGGCTGTTCTCCCACAAGCTGGCATTGTACCGGACGATCCGCTGCTCCCTGACGGAGAATGTGTTTGGGATCGAGGACAGGATCAGGAATGAGGGGGATGGCGAGTATCCGGTGGAGGTGCTCTACCATATGAATATGGGCTATCCGCTCCTGTCGGAGAAGTCCCTTGTGCATATCGGCTCCGACCAGGTGGTGCCCAGAAACGAGCGGGCGGCGGAAGGCATCGGCGAATGGGATAAGATGAGAAAACCCGAGGCGGGGTTTGAGGAGCAATGCTACTACCATAAGTTCAGCGGGGAGGGGAAAGCGGGGATCTTCCAGCCGGAGGAAGGACTGGGGCTGATGATCCTGTTTGACAGTGAAAACCTGAACTATTTTACCGAGTGGAAGATGATGGGCGTGCGGGATTACGTGCTGGGGCTGGAGCCCGGCAACTGCCATCCCGACGGCAGAAAGAAGATGCGGGAGGACGGCACGCTGAAGATATTAAAGCCGGAGGAGGAAGTGACTTACCGCTTCCGGGTGCGCATGGTGAAAGGGTTGGATGCGTGGGAGAAAATGATAATGTAATATACAGGAATACAGATGATGAAAGAACCGGCGGGAAGCATGATTCCCGCCGGAAATTCGTTGAAGGTTACTCTTTGATAATGTCAAGTTCGGTAAGATTAATTC
Organism: [Clostridium] symbiosum; assembly: GCA_021769625.1. Classification (GTDB taxonomy): domain Bacteria; phylum Bacillota; class Clostridia; order Lachnospirales; family Lachnospiraceae; genus 1XD8-76. The sequence continues at coordinate 21,474 of JAETSN010000043.1, forward strand.
CTGAAGCAGTTAAAATGACCTTTAATGATCCGATGCAGAAACCGGAAAATATATTTTTAAAATGAGGGAAATTGTGGTAAGATAGTAAAGATAGCTTTATGGGAAGATAAAGCGGATCGGAAAATAAGATGTTTTAAAGGATGTGGAGGATTTTGATGAAAAATTATAAGGGCTATGAGACGATAGAGGAGAGAGAGATCGCGGAGCTGAATACGAAGGGGACGCTCCTGCGGCATGAAAAGACCGGGGCGAGGGTGATCCTGATGGAGAACGACGAGGAGAATAAGGTGTTCTACATCGGATTTCGGACGCCGCCTGTGGATTCCACGGGGTCTCCCCATATTGTGGAACACACGGTGCTCTGCGGTTCGGAGCGTTTCCCGGTGAAGGATCCTTTTATTGAACTGGCGAAGGGGAGCCTGAATACGTTTTTGAATGCCATGACTTATCCGGATAAGACGGTCTATCCGGTGGCGAGCTGCAACGACAAGGATTTTCAGAACCTGATGCATGTGTATCTGGACGCGGTGTTCTATCCGAATATATATAAAGAAGAAAAAATCTTCAGGCAGGAAGGGTGGCACTATGAGATGGAGTCGCCCGAGGATGAACTGACGTTAAACGGCGTGGTCTACAACGAGATGAAAGGGGCTTTTTCCTCCCCGGATGATGTGCTGGAGCGGGAGATCTTAAATGCCCTGTTCCCGGATACGACGTACAGCTTTGAGTCCGGCGGGGACCCGGAGGTGATCCCGGAGCTGACCTATGAGAAGTTTCTGGATTTCCACAGGAGATATTACCATCCCTCCAACAGCTATATTTATCTGTACGGGAACATGGATATGGCGGAAAAACTGGATTTTCTGGACAGGGAGTATCTCTCGAAATTTGACTATCTGGCGGTGGAATCCGAAATAGGGGTGCAAAAGCCCTTTGAACAGGTGAGGGAGATCCGGAAAAGCTATCCGATCTCCGAGGGGGAATCGGAGGAGGGCAACACCTACCTTTCCATCAGCAAGGCTGTGGGAAGTTCTCTGGATCCCGAGCTGTATATCGCATTCCAGATCCTGGACTATGCCCTCTGCTCCGCGCCCGGTGCGCCGTTAAAACAGGCGCTGATCGAAGCGGGGATCGGGACGGATGTCTACAGTATCTTTGACGAGGGAATCAGACAGACTTATTTTTCTGTTATTGCAAAAAATGCTGACCTGCAACAAAAGCAGGAGTTTTTGGACACTTACAGACAGATACTTACAAAACTGGCAAAGAAAGGTTTGGATAAGAAGTCTTTGTATGCGGGGCTGAACTATTTTGAGTTCAAGCACAGGGAGGCGGATTTCGGTTCCTATCCCAAGGGGCTGATGTACGGACTGCAGATGCTGGATTCCTGGCTGTATGACGATAATAAGCCGTTTATCCATGTGGAGGCGAATGAAACCTTTGCCGTACTGAAGAAAAAGATCGAGGAGGGCTATTTTGAGGAGCTGATACAGAGATATCTTCTGGACAACGAACATGGCTGTATCGTAGTGCTGACACCGGAGAAAGGGCTGACCGCGAAGCGGGATAAAGCCCTCTCGGAGAAACTGCAGGCTTACAAGGAAACCCTTTCCGCGCAGGAGATAACGCACATCGTGGAGGAGACAAAGGCACTTCAGGCGTATCAGGAAGAGGGAGATACGCCGGAGGCGCTCTCCTGCATTCCCCATCTGACAAGGGAGGATATCAAAAAAGAGGCGGAAGGGTATGTGAACGAGCTGCGGCATGAGGCGGGCGTGCCCGTCCTGTACCATGAACTGTTTACCAACGGGATCGGATATCTGCGGTTCAGTTTTGACTGTTCCCATGTGCCGGAGGAACTTTTCCCTTATCTGGGACTTCTGAAAAACATGATGGGGCTGGTGGATACGGAGAGCTACAGTTACGGCGAGCTGTTCCACGAGATGCATATCGAGACAGGCGGCATGGCGAGCGTGACTAATACCTATTCTAAAGCGGATCTGTCGGATTACAGGGTGCGGTTCGATGTGAAGGCAAAGGTGCTTTTTGACAAGCTGCCGGAGGCATTCAGGCTCGCGCTGATCATGATGACGGAGACGAAGTGGTCCGATCACAAGCGGCTGAAGGAACTGCTCGAGGAGATCAAGTCCAAGATGCAGTCGGCAATGTTATCCGGCGGGCATACGGTATCTGCGATGCGCGCCATGTCCTATATCTCCGAGGCGGCGGCTTCCAACGAGCAGATCGGCGGCATCACACAGTATCGGCTTGTGGCGGATCTGGCGGAGCATTTTGAGGAGAAGAAGACGGAACTGTCGGTCAATATGAACAGGCTCGTCAGGATCCTGTTTCGGCCGGAGAATCTTCTGGTGGACTATACGGCATCGAAGGAAGGGTATGAAAAATTGCCGGAGCTTGTGGCACAGTTCAAGGAGAACCTGTATGTGGGAGAGTGCGATGCAGCACCGGAAAAATATCGTCCGGAGACAGAGAAGAAGAACGAGGGATTTCTGACGGCTTCCCAGGTCCAGTATGTGTGCCGTGCCGGGAACTTTATCACGAAGGGACTGCCTTATACCGGCGCCCTCAGGGTGCTGCGGGTGATGATGGGGTATGATTATCTCTGGAACAATGTCCGGGTAAAGGGCGGCGCCTACGGCTGTATGTGCAGCTTCGGCAAGAGCGGCGAGAGTTATTTCGTATCCTACCGGGATCCCAATCTGGAGAAGACCGTGGCGGTCTACGAGGCGGCGGCGGATTATGTGGAGAACTGGCAGGGAGACGAGGAGGAGCTGACCCAGTACCTGATCGGCGCGATCAGCGATTTAGATACGCCGAAGACGCCCCAGGATATCGGGACTTTCTCTTTGGGCGGCTATCTGACCGGACTTGACGAGGCGGAACTCCAGAAAGAGCGGGATGAGATCTTATCGGTGGATGCGGAGAGTATACACGCCCTTGCAAAGCATATCAGAGCCTTTATGTCAGACGATTGCCTCTGCGTACTCGGCAGAGAGGAAAAAATAAAGGAAGCGGACGGATTCGGGAGGAAGGAGCAGCTTTTCTCCTGATCCGGACCATCGCGCAACGGCGATAATAGGGATTTTTAGCTGGACGGTAAAGTCGCAAAGGCGCACGAGAATAGGAGGATTGTTATGAAGAAGGGTTTTAAGTTACTGATCACGGCAGCACTCGCGGCATCCCTGCTTGCGGGGTGCGGCAGTTCGAAAGATATGGCAAGCGGAAGTGTTGCCCAGAATACTGCGGCGGTGGCGGAAGCGCCGGCAGAGATATCGAATGAATATCTCTACGATGCCGGTTACGGTGAGTATGAGGTGGCGGAAGAAGCGGCGGCGGAGGATATGGCGGCGATGCCTGAAAGCGGCAGCGTGACGGAGGGTAAAGCCGAGGAAGTAACAGCGGATCCCCGGGCGGACAGGAAGCTGATCACCACGATGAACCTGTCTGCGGAGACGGAGAATTTTGACAGCCTGATGGGAAATCTGGAGAAGCAGATCACGGATATGGGCGGCTATATCGAGAGCAGCAACCAGTGGAACGGCAGGATGGACGCCTACGGAAACCGGCTGGAAAACAGGAATGTTTATCTGGTGATCCGGATACCGGCGGAAAAGCTGGGCAGCTTTGTGACGATGATGGAAGAGAACAGCAATATCACGAGCAAATCCCAGAGCGTGGAGGATGTGACTCTTGCCTATGTGGATCTGGAGAGCCATAAGAAGGCGCTGCTGGCGGAGCAGGAGAGGCTGCTTGAGCTGATGGAGATGGTGGAGACGGTGGAAGACCTGATCACGGTGGAAGATAAGCTGGCGAATGTCAGGTATCAGCTTGAGAGCATGGAATCCCAGCTCCGTACATACGACAATAAGATCAACTACAGCACTGTGAACCTTGACCTTCAGGAGGTGCAGCGTCTGACCCCCGCGGAGGAGCCCACGGTCTGGGGAAGGATCAGAAGCGGCTTTTCCGAGAATATGTACGCGGCGGGACAGGATATCCAGAATATCCTGATCGGTATCATCATCCATATCCCTTATATCCTGATCTGGATCGTGATACTGGCGGTGGTGCTTCTGATCGTCTTTTTGCTGGCAAGGCATGAGAAGAAGAAAAAGGAGAAGAGGCTGCTGATGAGGCAGAAGATGCAGGAAAACGCGCCGGATGAGACAGCGGACGCGAATGAGAAAGGAAGCTCTTCTGACGGCATGGAGGCGCCGGAGGGGAAATTGCCGAAGCAGGAATAAGAAGCCGGTTCTGGAAGAAGAACTGCCGAAGCAGGAATAAGAAGCCGGTTCTGGGAGAAGAACTGCCGAAGCAGGAATAAGAAGCCGGTTCTGGGAGAAGAACTGCCGAAGCAGGAATAAGGAACGGGCGTTGGAAGAGAGAACACTATAGAAAATAGAAGAGAAAAAAGAGAAAGACAGCTTTGTATGACAAGGCACGGATGAGGAAAAAGATGACAGCAGCAGATAAAAAAGCCGGTTTTGCCGCCCTGATCGGCAGGCCGAATGTAGGAAAATCCACATTGATGAACACGTTGATCGGCATGAAGATCGCCATCACATCCCATAAGCCCCAGACTACCCGGAACAGGATCCAGACGGTCTTTACCGACGAGAGAGGGCAGATCGTGTTTTTAGATACGCCGGGGATCCACAAGGCGAAAAACAGACTGGGGGATTATATGGTGGCGGCGGCGGAGCGCACGCTGAAGGATGTGGATGTGGTGCTCTGGCTGGTGGAGCCGACGACTTACATCGGAGCGGGCGAACAGCATATTATCGAACAACTGAAGAAAGTAAATATACCGATCATCATTGTCATCAATAAGATCGATACGGTGAAAAAGGAAGAACTGCTGGCTGTCATTGACAGTTATCATAAAGAACTTTCGGAGGCGGAGATCGTGCCGGTTTCCGCCCTGAAAGCGGAGAATACGGAAGACCTGCTGCAGACGATCTTTAAGTATCTGCCCTATGGAGATCCCTTTTATGACGAGGATACGGTGACGGACCAGCCCGAGCGGCAGATCGTGGCGGAACTGATCCGTGAGAAGGGCTTACGGCTTTTGGAGGAAGAGATCCCCCACGGTATCGCGGTGACGATAGAGAGCATGAAATACCGCCGGAAGATCTGCGATATCGAGGCGACCATCATCTGTGAGAAAGAATCCCATAAAGGGATCATCATCGGAAAGCAGGGCAGCATGCTGAAAAGGATCGGTGCGGCGGCGCGGGCGGATATCGAGAAGATGCTGGAGTGCAAAGTGAACCTGCAGCTCTGGGTAAAAGTGCGCAAGGATTGGCGGGACAGCGATATTTTGCTGAAAAATTTCGGGTATAATGCGAAGGAGGAGAGACTCTGATCTGGTTTATGGCTGATAAGCGGGAAATAAGTTATGTAAAATTCATAAAAGTTTTGTTGCATTAACTGATATAAGATAATAAAATAGAGATAGAAAAGTATGAATTGTAGCGGAAGAACCATACTAAAGTCTGTAAACAGACTTTGGTCATGTACTGACAAAGGAGGTGTTTATCATGGCAACTTCAAGTATCACAAAGAATTTTGTCATTTCCGGCAAGGAACAGGTGGAGATGTTTGTCAATGCGATTGAAGAATCTGCCAAAAACCGTCCTGTTCGTACTCCGGTAAGTGTAGAATTCATTGAAACTGAGGATGAACTGAGAGAATTTATGAGGTTCAGGGAAAAGAAAGCAAGGGAGAAATTAAATGCCAATAACGGATAAGTTTTTTGCAATCAATATCCGTAAGTATTTGGCATTGGGAGATGATCAAGAAGCCGGGGAGCCTGCACTTGTTAAGCTGCTCTCCGGGTTTTCCTGTCCAAAGAATCCGGATGTAGAGAGGTTTTTGAAAAAAAGTGCAATAGAGTTCACGAAAAAGAATCAGTCAGTTACATATCTTGTTTTTTCCAAAGATAATGGAGAAATGCTGGGTTATTTTACCCTTGCATTAAAGCCATTAACGATTCGTGGCGAGACAGTAAGTAAAACAACAAAAAGAAAGTTGCTGCGGGTCAGTGAGCTAGATGAGAGTTCAGATACTTATACTATGTCTGCATATTTTATTGCCCAGCTTGGGAAAAATTACACGGGTGGCAGGGATAAGGAAATTTCGGGGATGCACTCATTGAACTTGCTTGGATGATGATTGAAAAAGCGCAGTATATGTTTGGTGGCATGGTGACATTTCTGGAAGCGGAAAATGAAGAAAAGTTGTTATCATTTTATCGGGACAATCGTTTTTCACAGTTTGACACCAGACAGACCATATTAGATACGGACGAATCACATGAGCTGGTACAGCTTTTAAGGCTGCTCTAACATAACATGGTGTGTTTTGCAAAAGCACAATTTATCGAATCGCAGATTGGAAGGGATAAAAATTTACAAAGTATCGTAGCGGTACAGGCGGCGATAAAAAAATAATGCAATAGGAATTTGGATACTCGCAGGCAAAAGTATGGAAGAATGGCTTGAAATCAAGGGATTTTAGGCTTGGTGGGGTTCACTGGAATGGTTGGTGAACCCCACTTTTTCGTGTTTTTATGTCGCTGGTAGAGGGGCGATTGGGGCGGAATTATACTATCAGGCAAAAGTCGGCAGTTTCCGTGATAGTATCCGAGTTTTGCGTGAAAGTATAAGGGTTTCCGTGTTTGTTTGGAGTTTCGCCTGTTTGTAGAAAAATGCTGTTGAAATATGGGGGATAAGGGATTAGGAACAAAAATTTTTGGAGAAGATAGATAGAGGTTCCATGTATGGGTTGGGGGATATGATTCATGTCCGGTCATAATCGTGTCACGAACATTAACTCGATTGACCCGATTTGATATAATATGCCCTTGATGCCGGGAATTGAACTGGAAGATATCATGGTAGACATTTCCGTATGCAGAAATCAGGATCTTGCGAATGTATTCTACCGGCTGCATCTGATTGAGGCTTACGGTACTGGAATGGGAAAGATTATGAGAGCATACGAAGGCATGGAAGAAAAGCCTTTGATTGAAACAACCCCAAATGCTTTTAAGGTCATGTTGCCTAACATTAACGCAAAATATGAAACGGGAAAACTTGCCTGGGCAGACAGGATACGGCAGGGGAGCTGTTATGATCTATATTGTGGACAACATTTTAAACTATTTCATATATCTATTTATCATTCATTACGGATTCAGGTTAAACCCGAGAAAAAACAGGCTTTTTATCGGCGTGTCGGTTTTGATCATGCTGTCTGGCGGTGTTTACAACGCGTATTTTGATATAAACTCGCCGATCGTCTATATATTCTGGAGTGTACTTTCTATATGCCTGTTTTTTGAGGACAGGCTGTGGCATCTGCTCGCATTGAGCGCCGCCCTTATGTATTTCACGGGAATCATGGATACGTTCAGCGTCATGCTGATACAGGTTGTGTTGATAGGCGGCGGGATCGACAGCACGGATATAACATGGTGGATGGAACCCGCCTATCTGCTCTCATTTTTGGTGTACCTTCTGGTTTACCTGCGGCTCTTGAGGAAGAATGACGTATATCTGTGCGATATAAAATTTAAGTATAAATTTGCGCTCCTCATACAGGGCGGCATTTTCCAGATGTTCTACAATTTTGTTTTTACTTTCTTTGACGAAAATCATGCTGTGTACGGGTTTGATGCCTATGCGGTATTTTTTATCAGCATAGCGGGGGCAATATATTCCATTTTTCTGACGCTGGGACTTGCGATCAAAAACATACTGTCGGACAGGCATAACAGGGAACTGCAGTCTTTTATGTATATGCAGAAGGAGCAGTATGATTATCAGCTTCAGCAGTCGGCTGCGCTTCAATGCTTTAAGCATGATCTGGCAAATCATATGGGTGTTATCAGGGAGCTTGCCGATCAGAAAAAGACAGAAGAAGTCAAAGCGTACATAGACACGATCTGGGATATGCAGGAGGGGTTTGATCTGAAGATCCGCACAGGAGACGGGCTGTTTGATGTGATACTGAATTATTATCTGTATTTGGCTAAAAAGGAGAATGTAGATTTCGCCGTGACGGGAAAATTGGCCGGGGAAACGGGGCTCGAGATGTTTGATATCACAACGCTGATGGGAAATATATTGCAGAATGCCCTGGAGGCGGCAGTACAGACAGCCGTGCCCAAGATCCGGGTCGAACTTGTAGAACATAAAAAAGAGATCTTTATTGTTGTCAGCAACAGTGCGGCTGAAAAAATGAACACCTCAAAAGGTTTTCTCAAGACCTCAAAGGCAGATACGTCGGAGCACGGATTTGGCATGAAAAATATTGCCGCGGCGGTACGCAAATACCATGGGGAATACTATGTGGAGTCCGCAGCGGAAGATGGAGAGGCGATGTTTAAGATCAGTATTGCTATCCCAAAGGATGCTGTTCTCAAGGCAGGGGATTGAGAGAAGTTCGGTTAAACGATGGATCAGTAGGTACGTCAAAGCGCGCAGAGGGATACGGATATGAAAATAGGGATTGTGGAAGATGAGGAAGTATGGCGGGAGAAGATCAGGGCATCTGTCGAAAAATACTGCAGGGATAAAAATATTTCCGCCCGAATCAAGGCATATGAGAGCGGAAGAGCTTTTATGGAAAATGCAGATGCGGATCTATTGTTTCTGGATATTGAACTTGCGGAAGGCGAAGATGGTCTCAGGATAGCCGAAGAATTGAGGGACTCCGGAAGCCAGTGCAGGATATGCTTTTTGACCTCGCATGCGGAGATGGCGAGATACGGATACAGGGTCAATGCATTCAGGTACATCGATAAGAGATATCTGGAGGAGATGGACGAGGCGCTCGACGCCTTCTTTAAGACCAGGATTCAGGAGCGGGTCATTTATTGCAGGGATACCGCGGGGATCCAGTGCAGGATAAACCTGAGAGATCTTTTGCTTGTTGAGACAAACGGAAGAAAGTTGAGATATCTCATGCTGGATAGCAGTGAGCATATCTGTGAAGGGAGGATATCTGAAACGGCGCAAAGCCTGTCCCCGTTCGGCTTTTCCTATGTACAGCGTTCATATATCGTCAATCTAAAGTATATTGAGAGTGCAAGCAGCCGCGAGATCACGCTCTGCAACGGGTTAAAGATAGCGATCGGCAGGGCGCACGGCAGGGAGTTTAAGAAAGAGTTTTTCAAATGGAGAATGTTGTTCGATGACTGATCTGTGTTGTTTGTGCAAAAATCGTGTCGTTTGCGCGGGCGGTATTTTATTGTTTTTTCTGCTGTGGTATAACTATGGTGTGGAACATCTTACAGGAGGACAGCAGAAATGGGAAAACATATTTCTTTTAAAGACCGGCATTTAGCCGGAAAGACAGTGATGAAAAAAGCGGCAATGGCAATAATAACAGGAGTTATGTTATTGGCGCTTTCGTCCTGCGGGCAGGCAAAGGAGTCGGAGGACGCCCAGACGGACGTGACGGACGGCACCACGGAAACAGAAGGCGGTGTCGGTGGGGCTTTGGAAACGTTAAATGACGATACTGCCGGTTCATCCGATCCCGATCTGGCGGAACTGGAAAACCTGACAGGGGAATATGAATATTTATCGGATCTCGGAACCGGCAGATTGACGATTGAAAAAACATCTTACGGATATGACATTTCTGATCATGAATCAGAATCTTCCTATCGTTTTTTAGCGGATTCATCTAACATAGAAACCATAGAAAATAACAGGATATACATGAAGTATCCGGAGCAGGTATCTTCTGACGGCGCGGCTGTCTTTGGTTATTATGTTTTAGAATATGGCACGGACGAGATCGATGTGTACTACGGAAAATCTTCATTTGAAGAAGTTGAATTTTTATATCATGCCATAAAGAAAACAGAAGTGGGGACAAGCGCATATGAGTATGAGGGCGAATATAACAGTTATGATATAGACGAGCCGGCGTTGGAGATAAGGAAAAATGATGACGGAACTTATCAGATCCGGATAGATTTATTCAGGCTGTGGGGTTTTTATGATGATGCGGGAAAGATCACAGAAGAAGGATTGGAATTTTCGGCAGCAGGTCCTGGCGGAAATGAGATGAATGGAGTTATAAAACTGGAGGGGGATATCGTAGCCGTGACTATTTTTGGTCAGGAATGGCTTGATTTTGCAGGACTAAGTGAATACAGATTTTACAAAACATCAGATGTTCCCGACATAGACAGTTTCCCTGCAGATCAGCAGGGAAGCAGTATGCAGGAAGCTGCGGATACAGGTTCGGAAACGGCGGCAGACGAACTGTTAGATTCCTTTATCGACGGCAGAATAAATGCAGTTGATCCTACAGATCCGACATGGACATTTTCTGTTGCCGATCTGAATACGGATGCCGAGGAATGGAATACATATTCTGTCGGGGAGAAGGCCGATCTTGACAATGACGGGGAAAACGAACTGATCATCAACGGTCCTTATGGCGGAATATATCTTGATGCGCGTGACGGCAGGGTGTATCAATTTGCGGCGGCGGAGGGGACTGCACTTACCCTTTCATATACCTATTACAATGGCACCGTATGGATCATGTACAGCAGCAGGTCGAGTGCGGGATTTGAATATTATCATATGGAAAAATTTGAAGGAGCTGCAATGTGATAAAAGAAACCTGATCCATACGGGCAGTTTTCGGGTTATCCGTCAATAGGAATTTCAATCTGTACAATATAATCTTCAATCCTGTCAATGACATTTTCATTAATACCCATCTCGTAAGAAAATCTATGGAGGTTCAGGTTATGCTCTTTGGCATAACCGAGAATTTCCTGATACCGCTTTGGAATACCGTCCCACTCCCCTTTATGAAAAGCCCGCAGATATTTTCCTGCAGGCATGATGTGCAGGCCGGCCTGATACGGAAGGAAGGGAATTTCGATAAAAAGTTTGGAATAATTGTCAAAGTTGCCGTTCAGCAGGCTGTTAACGGAGATCATGGAACCGTAGGAGGCTTTGTGGAGACGTCCGAGCCGGTATTTTTCGGTGTTGGCGGTGATCAGCTCCACTTCCTGTTCAAAGGAGGTATTCCGGTCTATATCTACAGTGACCAGACAGCGTTCCTCCTTTTCGACGATGCTGATCTCGGACAGATCCATGGTGAGCAGGGTGTCCATATTCCGGTGATGTGTCCATAAAGTTGTCCGGACTGCCTGCAGATGGGTGATCTGCGTGTCAAGAGCCGTTATTTTTTCTTCCAGAAGGCGCTTTAAGTTCTCCGCAGATCGGTTTTTCATGAAATCCTGTATTTCACGGACAGAAACATCCAGCTCCCGCAAAAGCAGGATGGTCTCAAGGATAGGGCTTTGATGGTAAGTGTAACGGCGGTATCCGTTTTCGGGGTTGATGGCGGCGGGTTTGAACAGTCCGATCTCATCATACCACATAAGTGTTTTCTTATTGATGCCGTGCATGGCTGCAAACCGGCCGATCGTGAGAAGTTTATCACCCTTATTCATGTTCACCTCATTAACTTTAATTTTGTATTGACCAGACAGTTACTGTACGGTTTATACTATCATACACAGGAAGCAAATACAAGGTGAACGGAGGAAAAATTTATGGAATGCGTAAATGTATACGAAAAACCTGTAACACTGAAAAATGTCCTGAAATTTGCCGTGCCTACTATTGCAATGACAGTGTTTATGTCTTTTTACACAATGGTAGACGGCCTGTTTGTGTCGAACCTGATCGGGACAGACGCGCTCTCTGCGATCAATCTGACGGCGCCGGTGATCCAGCTCGTGACAGCCATCTCAACCATGCTTGCCACCGGCGGCAGCGCGGTCATCATGAAAAAGATGGGGGAGCAGAAGACCGAGGAGGCCAGGGAGGACTTTACTTTTCTGATTTTGGTGAATATCATGGTGGGGATCGTCATGTGTGCGGCAGGGTACCTCGCCGTGGATCGTATTTTTGCGGGGATGGATCTCTCGGCGGATGTGGAAGGATATTGTGTGGAATATTTAAGCCGCTATCTGATATTTACTGTGCCGATCCTTCTGATGAATAATTTCACGCTTTACATGATCGCCAGTGAAAAGGCCAACCTTTCCCTCGTCTGTTCTGTAACAGGCGGCGTATTGAATATGGCGCTTGACTATGTGCTGATCGCCGGATTTGATATGGGGATCGGCGGGGCAGCGATCGCGACAGGGCTGGGATATTCCGTGACGGCGGTCGTGGGATTGTTTGTTTTCGGCCGGAAAAAGAGTCTTCTGCATTTCAGGAAACCTGTGTTCCGGTTCAAAATTCTTATAAATGCGGCTGCAAACGGATGTTCGGAGATGGCGACTGCACTCGTCACAGGGATCATTACAATGATGTTTAACTGGACAATGCTGCATTATGTGGGGGAGGATGGGGTCGCTGCGGTTACCATCATCATGTATGTACTGATGTTTGCAAGTTCCCTCTATACAGGATATACTTATGGTGTTGCTCCGATGCTCAGTTATTATTATGGGGAAAGCGGCTTGAATGAAGGGGACATCCAGACCCATGAAAAGCTGAAGAAACTGGTTGCAGTCAGCATGAGAGTGATCGCAGGGATCTCCCTTGTGACGGTTGCGGTTTCCTTTCTTCTGACAAGGCCGCTTGTATCTGTTTTTGCCCGCCCGGAAAATCCGGTGTATGATCTGGCAGTGACTGGAAACAGGATATGTACCATAGCGCTTCTGTTTATTGGTTTTAATATTTTTGCCAGCGGGATGTTTACCGCATTATCCAACGGAGCAGTTTCGGCTGTTCTGGCATTTTCGAGATCATTTGTGTTCATGCTGATCACGATGATCCTGCTTCCGCTTATTTTCGGGGTGAATGGAATCTGGCTGGCAACTCCTGCGGCGGAATGGATGGCGCTTGCATTGTCCGTTTTTATGTTTATAAAATACAGGAAGAGGTACGGTTACTAAGGAGAGCATTATGAGTGGGAGTGATGCGGTGACAGAGTATTTGAGATGGCTGTCGAAGCAGTGGTCAAGGAGTTACAGGAGGTTGGATCATGTTAAAGGTACGGATATTGAAATGGATAGGTTTTCTCAGTTTGTTATATGTGGCCTATTTTGCGGCCTGCGGCATAATTCCGCCTCTTTTTCATAAAGAAGCGGATATGGAAAAAATATTTCCTGAGAAAGATATGCAGGAGATTCAGGAAAGGGTACTGTGTATTGACGATAATCAGGCGGCTCTTATCTGGAGGCTGCGGGTGATCGAGGGGGCACGGGAAGAACTGGTGCTTTCTACCTATGATTTCCGGGCAGATAACAGCGGACTGGATATTATGTCAGCGCTTTATCATACAGCGGAGCGGGGGGTAGATGTCAAGATTATGGTTGACGGAATTCCGGGCACATTCTGCCTGTGTGGGAACAGGGTTTTTCAGGCGCTTGTCTCCCATCCGAATGTGCAGGTACAATTTTACAACCCGATTCATTTTTTGCTGCCGTATAAGATGAACTACCGCATGCATGATAAGTACCTGATTGCGGATGATTCTGTTTATATCCTTGGCGGAAGAAATACGAATGATCTTTTTCTGGGGAGTTACAGTGATAAATACAATGTTGACAGGGATATTTTGGTTTGGTCAGAGGCGGGCGGCGGTTCTGTAACGCAGCTCAAAGAATATTTTGGAGAAGTCTGGAATCAGCCTTGTAATAAACTTCTTGTTTACCACAATGGAAAATATGAGAAGGAGCTGGTGGAACTGCAGGAACACTATAATGATCTGGAAAATGTTTACCCGGAAGCCTATAGAGCGTTTGACTGGTATGGAGAAACGCTGAAAGTAAACAGTGTGCTGCTTCTTTCTAATCCAACAGAACCGGAAAATAAGGAACCGCAAGTATGGGAACAGCTCTGTCAGATTATGGAGCAGGGAGAACAGATTGTGATAGAAACACCATATGTTATATGCAATGGCGGAATGTATGGAGAACTGACAGAATTGTGCGGGGATGGCAGACAGATTCAAATGATCGTCAATGCACCAGAGGGCGGAGCCAATCCATTTGGCTGCGCAGATTATATGAATGAAAAAGAAAATATTCTGAATACCGGGAGTGAAGTTTTTGAACTGTCAAACGGCCAATCGCTGCATACAAAGACAATACTGGTGGATGATCACATCAGTATAGTCGGCTCCTATAATCTGGATATTCGCAGTACATATATTGATACAGAATTGATGCTGGTGATTGACAGTCCTGAGTTAAATCATATGCTGCGGGAAAATGCTGCATTGGAAATGGATATGAGCAGACATGTCATGCCGGATGGCACGCAAAAGTATGGAGCTGATTTTCAGATCGTGGACGTGCCTCTCATTCGCCGCATTTCTTCCGGAGTGCTGCGGATAGCGTTGGTCCCGTTTCGCCATTTGTTGTAAAAAGAGGTAAAATACCTGAAAAGCCCGTGTTATCTTTTGCTTTGAAATCGGACAGTTATGTGGTAATATGGTAAGGCAAAGATAAAAAATATGTGACAGTGAATCAGAAGGCTGAATCAATGTCATTTAGTTAAAGGTGCCGGACGCTGGCAAGAACATAAAATACTACGTCGCCACGCTCGCGCTCTGTGAAAAACGCAGCGGACACATAAGGCGCTAAAATGCAGCGCCTAAGTGCCGGCGTTTTTCAAAGGGCTCCTTAAGTATTTTATGTTTTTGCCAGCTGACTAAGGTGTTAACTAAATGACATTGAGGCTGAATTATTACAAAAATACGGCGAAATACAGAACAGCAAAGAACATGCCGGGCTCGAGCAGGACATACAGGGAAGATATGGTATCTTTCCGACAGAGAATAAGAAACGGAAAAAATGCAAACCCTATATTTCATAAATAAAAAGACATCCGGAGCATTTTCGGGTGTTTTCGACAGATGAGGAGGGCTTGCAGTATGTCGATCGGGCAGGATGAAGAAGAAACAAAGCGGTGGGACAGATTCTGGTTCAGCGGGAGCGTGGAGGATTATCTTTGCTATAAAAACTGTCGCCGGGAAGAAGACGGAAAAGAGGCATACTGTGGAGACGGGAGCGGGAAGTTTTCGGAGGATAGGGAGAAGTTTACCTGATGCCGTATCGTATCGGGCAGGAAAAGCGGTACAGGTAAGCCGGTCAGAAGAGGACGGCGCAGGAAAGACGGATGCGAAGGGAACAGGAGCCAGAAAGGATAAGCGGCGTTCATGCAGGACTTATTGGATGTGACGGGAATCGTATTAAAGTCCATTCCTGTGGGGGAATATGACAGGGCTGTGACGATACTGACAACGGGAAAAGGAAAGATTTCCGCCTTTGCCAGAAACGCGAGAAAACTGAATAACCGCTTTATGGCGGCGGTCAGCCCTTTCTGTTTCGGAAAATTTAAGCTGTATGCAGGCAGAAATTCTTACACCATCACAGAGGCGGAGATAAGCAATTATTTTGATGAACTGCGGAATGACTTGGAAAGCGTTTACTACGGGATGTATTTTCTGGAGGTGGCGGATTTTTATACCAGGGAGAACAATGACGAGGCGGATATGCTGAAATTATTGTACCAGTCTCTGCGGGCGCTGTTACATAAAAATCTGGATGACCGGCTGGTGCGGTGTGTGTACGAATGCAAGGCGATGGCGGTGAACGGGGAGTTCCCGGGGGTGCCGGGAGATAAGGAACTTTCAGGATCCGCAGCCTACACGCTGGAATTCATCGCCTCCACGGCGCCGGAAAAACTCTATACTTTCACGGTGACGGAAAGCGTGCTTTCGGAACTGCAGGAAGTAGCGGCAGGATACCGGGAGAAAATATGGGGACATCATTTTAAGAGCCTGGAGATGCTGGAGAATCTGCCGGAAGATATAGGACAGCGTAAATAAATAATATTTTTGTTGATTTACTACCTAAAAAATGATATTTTTTAGGTAGTAAATTTTAGTTTGCGCGCCATGGGCGCGCTCTAACGGGTGAAAGTCCCGAACACGCCTAGGCAACGAGGAAGTGTATAGCTGAACAGCAAGGGTGTCCATCGTGAGATGGAATCTGAAG
>JAETSN010000044.1 GCA_021769625.1 [Clostridium] symbiosum
GAAAAGATTCTTGATGGCAAATGAACATGATCCAAAGAGGATTGAAAAGCTGCTTTTTAAAAATGTAGCACGGGAAGAAGACGAATTTTAAGAGAACGACTTTGCGATTGCCCTATCCTCCCACAAAAAAATTTGTAAAACCCTTGATTTATAGAGACATCCGTGCTAAAATATTAGTCCGTGATATATATATTCCTTGCTCTCGCGCAAGGCGAGGGCCAGAGACCAAAAGGAGGTAACTAACATGACAAAGTATGAATTAGCCGTTGTTGTTAGCGCAAAACTCGAAGAAGAGGACAGAGCAGCCGTTGTGGAAAAAGCAAAAGCTCTGATCGAAAGATTCGGTGGCCAGATCACAAACGTGGACGACTGGGGCAAGAAGAGGCTTGCTTACGAGATCCAGAAGATGAAAGAAGGCTTCTATTACTTCATTCAGTTTGACGCTGAAACGTCTGCGCCGGCGGAGATCGAAAGCCGTATGCGCATTATGGACGGAGTGATCAGATATTTGTGCGTGAAACAGGACGAGAAATAGAATAGGAGAACGTATGAATAAAGTAATACTTATGGGACGTCTGACAAGGGACCCTGAAGTAAGATATTCCCAGGGGGAGACACCTCTGGCAATTGCAAGATACACACTTGCGGTGGATCGCAGATTCAGCCGCAATAACGGCGGCGATAACCAGCAGACCGCAGATTTCATCAGCTGCGTGGCTTTTGGAAGAAGCGGGGAGTTCGCGGAGAAATACCTGCGCAAAGGAACGAAGATCGCCGTGACAGGAAGGATCCAGACCGGCAGCTATACCAACAGGGATGGACAGACTGTCTACACTACGGAAGTTGTAGTGGAGGATCAGGAATTTGCAGAGAGCAAAAACAGCAATTCCGGATCAGAAGGGGGCTATACAGGGAACAGCAGGCCTGCGCCTTCCGGAGCGGGGGACGGATTTATGAACATTCCCGACGGGATAGACGAGGAACTGCCGTTTAACTAGCATATCGCTATGATTATTTGAGATAGGAGGCATTCAAATGGCTTATAATAAAACAGACAAAGCTGATTCTCCGATGAAAAGGAGAGGCGGCATTCGCAGAAGAAAAAAAGTATGTGTTTTTTGTGGAAAAGACAATGTGATCGATTATAAGGATACGGCAAAGTTAAAAAGATACGTATCCGAGAGAGGCAAGATCCTTCCGAGAAGGATCACCGGAAACTGTGCAAGACATCAGAGGGCGCTCACCACTGCTATTAAGAGAGCAAGACATCTGGCGCTCATGCCTTATGTACAGGACTAAAGTCATGAAAAAAGTGGGCCAGCTGCCTTCAGGGGCGGTTGGCTTATTTTAATGAATATTTTTCGCTTCTTTAGACAAAAAATGACTGTTTTGCACAAAATATGGTGTTTTCAGACAGAAACAGACTATAAAATGTGATGGCATCTTTTGGGCAAAAATGGTATACTAATCCTATATGAGTTTTAGGAATAATATGAAGGACAGGCTATGAAAAGTAAGGTTAAACTAAAAGGCAAACTGAAATTCCAATTTAGTTTCATGCTCTATATGGGGTTTCTGCTGCTGCTCGTCGATATCGGTGTGTTCACATTTGATGTGAAAGCGGGATTTTTGCTGACGGCATTTATCGTTATTTATTTTATATCCTATGCAATGCTGTACTTCCACATTAAACCCGTTATCATGAATGAACTGGTCAGTTTTGCGACACAGTACGGACAGATACAGAGAAGGCTTCTGCGGGATCTGGATCTGCCGCACGCACTGCTGGATGATCAGGGAAAGGTGATATGGACCAACAAGGAATTTGAAAAGCTGGTACATAAGGAGAAAGGCTACAGAAAGTCGATCGTCACATTGTTTCCGGCTATGACGAAGGATAAACTGCCGGGGCGGGGCGGGGAGATCTTTACGGAGATGGACGTCGATTTTGAAGGGCGGGATTTTCATGTAAAGGCGCGCAAGATTTCCCTCAGGGAGATGGCGATGAACAGCGATATCATCGAAGCGGAAGATTATGATGGATATCTGATCGCGGTTTATTTCTTCGACAATACCGCGCTGAAGATCGCCCTCAGGGAGATCGACGACCAGAGCCTTGCGGTGGGGCTTATCTATTTGGATAACTATGATGAAGCGTTAGAGAGCGTGGAGGAGGTCAGACGTTCCCTCCTGATTGCCCTCATAGACAGAAAAGTCAATAAATATATTTCCGCTCTGGACGGCATCTCCAAGAAGATGGAGAAGGATAAATATCTGGTGATCATGCGGAAGAAGGCGGTGGCACAGCTCAGGGAAGATCGGTTTGATGTGTTGGAGGATGTGAAGACGGTCAATATCGGCAACGAGATGGCGGTCACGCTGAGTATCGGCATGGGGCTTGACGGGTTGACCTATGCGCAGAATTATGAGTTTGCGAGGAATGCGATCGATCTGGCGCTGGGGCGGGGCGGCGACCAGGCCGTTGTGAAGACGCCGGAGAATGTTTCCTATTACGGCGGCAAGAGCCAGCAGGTGGAGAAAAATACCAGAGTAAAGGCCCGCGTGAAGGCACAGGCGCTGCGGGAGATCATCACGGGCAAAGACCGCGTCATCATCATGGGCCACCGGTTGGCGGACGTTGACAGTTTCGGCTCCGCGGTAGGCATTGCCAGGATCGCGCTGACACTGGAAAAGAAGGCGCATATTGTGATCGACGATGTGACGACATCGATCCAGCCTTTTGTCCACCTTTTTAAAGATAACCCGGATTATGAGCCTGATATCATCGTAAACAGTACGACGGCTCTGGAACTGGCGGGCAGCAATTCCGTGCTGGTGGTGGTGGATGTGGACAAGCCGAGCATAACGGAATGCCCGGAGCTCCTCAAGTCCTGCAAGTCCATCGTGGTGCTCGATCACCACAGGCGCGGCTCCGAGACCATAGAGAACGCGACGCTGTCCTATGTGGAGGCCTACGCGTCCTCCGCCTGCGAGATGGTTTCCGAGATCCTGCAGTATATCGGGGACAACATCAAGATCAAGCCGGATGAAGCGGACTGTATGTATTCCGGCATTATGATAGATACCAATAACTTTATGACAAAGACCGGCGTGCGGACTTTTGAGGCGGCGGCATTTTTGCGCAGGAACGGTGCGGATGTGACGAGGGTCCGGAAGCTGTTCAGGGAGGATGCAACGGAATATAAGGCGAGAGCGGATACTGTCAGCCAGGCGGAGATCTACCGGAATGCCTATGCGATCTCCATCTGTACCAGCGAAGAACTTCAGAGTCCCACCATAGTAGGGGCACAGGCGGCAAACGAGCTGCTGAATATCAAAGGCGTGAAAGCAAGTTTTGTGCTGACGGATTACCAGAACCAGGTGTATGTCAGCGCGAGATCCATAGATGAAGTGAACGTGCAGATCATCATGGAGAGGCTTGGCGGCGGCGGGCATATGAATATGGCAGGCTGCCAGATGGAAGATGTTTCGCTGATGGAAGCGATCTCCATTGTGAAAAATACACTGGATGCCATGATACAGGAAGGGGCAATTTCATGAAGATAATTTTGACACAGGATGTAAAGAAACTCGGGAAAAAGGGAGAGATCATCGAGGCGAGCGACGGTTACGCAAGGAACTATATACTGCCTCAGAAACTGGGGGTGGAAGCCAACAGCAAAAACCTGAATGATCTGAAACTCCAGAAGAGCAATGAGGAAAAAACGGCACAGCGGCTGTTGGAGGAAGCGCAGGCACTGGCTGAGAAGATCGGGAAACAGACCGTTGTGGTCAGCATGAAAGCGGGAGAGGGAGGGAAAGTATTCGGCTCTGTCTCCTCAAAAGAGATAGCGGCGGCGATCAAGTCCCAGAGCGATCTGGAGATAGATAAAAAGAAGATCCAGTTATCTGAGCCGATCAGGAGCTTCGGGGTGCATGAGGTGGGTATCAAACTTCATCCGCAGGTAACAGGTACACTAAGGGTAAAGGTAGAGGAAGCGTAAATGGCAGCAGAGGAAGCTCTCTTAAAAAGAGTATTGCCCCATAGCATTGAGGCGGAACAGTCCGTGATCGGCTGTATGATGCTGGCGAGGGATGCCATTACGATAGCGGCGGATATGCTGCAGGAGGAAGATTTTTACAGCAGGCAGTATGCTCTGGTCTTTCAGTCCATCGTGGAACTGAACGATGCCGGGAGGTCCGTGGATATCGTGACGCTGCAGAATAAACTGCGGGAGAAGGATGCTCCGCCCGAGGTGAGCAGTCTGGAATTTGTAAAGGATCTGATGCTTTCCATACCGACCGCGGCGCATATCCGGGACTATGCGGAGATCGTTGCCGAGAAGGCTGTACTGCGCAGGCTGATCAGGGCCAGCGATGAGATCGCGAATGCCTGTTATACCGGAAAAGACAGCCTTGAGATTATTTTGGAGGATACGGAAAAAAGTATTTTCAATATCGTACAGCGCAGGAACACCGGAGACTTTGTCCCGATCCGTCAGGTCGTTTTAAGCGCAATGGAGCGGATCGAGAAGGCGTCCAAGACGAAGGGAAACGTCACCGGCGTGGCGACCGGCTTTCTGGATCTGGACTACAAAACGGCCGGGATGCAGCCTGCGGATCTCATTTTGGTGGCGGCAAGGCCTTCCATGGGGAAGACAGCGCTGGTGCTCAATATAGCACAGTATGTGGCGTTTAAGAGCGATCTTCCGTTGGCGGTATTCAGTCTGGAGATGTCAAGGGAACAGCTGGTAAACAGACTGTTTTCCCTGGAATCGAGAGTGGATTCCCAGCACATCCGAACGGGAAATCTTTCTGACCGGGAGTGGGAGGATCTGATAGACGGGGCAGGGATCGTGGGAAGATCCAAGCTGATCATTGACGATACGCCGGGCATCAGCATACCGGAACTGCGTTCCAAGTGCAGAAAGTTTAAAATGGAACATGATATCCAGATGGTGATCATCGACTATCTGCAGCTTATGTCGGGCAGCGGGCGGTCGGATTCCAGACAGCAGGAGGTCTCGGAGATATCCAGAGCGCTGAAAGCGCTGGCAAGGGAACTGAATGTGCCGGTGATCGCCCTCTCGCAGCTCAGCCGTGCAGTAGAGCAGAGGCCGGACCACAGGCCGATGCTTTCGGATCTGCGTGAATCTGGTGCCATCGAGCAGGATGCGGATGTGGTGATGTTTATCTACAGGGATGATTACTATCATAAAGACAGCGAGAAAAAGGGCATCGCGGAGATCATCATAGCAAAACAGAGAAACGGCCCGATCGGCACGGTAGAGCTGGCGTGGCTGCCGGATTACACGAAATTTGCCAATATTCAGAGATAACGGTGCAAGAGTAGCAGTGTTCTTTATGGACCGCGTGTATTGCCGGTGATGGCATGTCTGAAAATGGAAAATAAAAGAATATACATCATACAAAAGAGGATTGGCTTGACTGGCTGACCCTCTTTTTGCGCGCAGATTTTCAGGAAATTTGTATTGGGCATACAGAATAGCAAGAAAAATGAAAAAGCAGGAGGAATCTATGGAAAAAGAAAAGATCTATCTTATTTCGGATGCTTCGAAAAAGGTTGAGGTGGAAAGCCATGTGCTGCGTTACTGGGAGGACGAATTGAAACTTCCTGTAAAGAGGAATGAATTAGGACACAGGTACTATACGGAAGAGGACATCATGGAATTCAGGGAGATCAAGAAATTAAAGGAGCAGGGACTGCAGTTGAAAGCGATCAGGATGATCCTGAAAAACGGAAAGCTGACAAGGATCCCGGATGCGGAAAGTTTTACGGGTGAGGATATGCAGCGCCTGGAACAGGGGACTTTTTTCCAGCCGTGGCAGAATGAAAAAGAAAATGGCCTGGGAGAGAGGATGATGCCGGCGATGCGGCCGGACGGGGTGACAGATATCTCGCCGGAAAGAGGGGCGGATGAAAAGGTAAAACGGCTGGAATATCTGATGAAACGTCTCATCTCAGAGGCAGTACAGGAAAATAATCAAAAATTTTATGAAGATCTTTCGGAAACGCTGACAAAGGAACTGGACTATCAGTTCAGGATGCAGGAAGAGAGGGAGGAGGCGCGGGAAAGCAGGCAGCTGCAGCTCGAGGAGGAACATTATAAAAAGCTGGATGAACTGCTTCGCGGCAGAAGCAATCAGAAAAAGCAGGGGAAGGCGAAAAAAGAAGGGAAAAGAAAGTTATTCGGAAAGAAGAAGGCGTAAACGGCCGCAAAAAAGCAGATGCCGTACTCTTACGGCATCTGCTTGAACTTCTCAGGTATTCCGGTTTAAGCTTCGGCAATAGCGCCGACAGGACAGCCGCCTGCACACGCACCGCAGGAGATGCAGACATCTTCGTTGATCACGAATTTTCCGCCATCCTCAGAAATAGCGCCGACAGGGCAGGTGCCTGCACACGCACCGCAACCGATACAACCATCATTGATAACAAATGCCATGAGATAATTCCTCCTTATGTATAAATTTAACCTTTTTTATTTTAATATAATCTTATGAGATATACAAGCCTGAAAGTATGAAAAACAGCAGGAAAATTTATGAATTTAAGAATTTTCCTGCTCTTTGCGGGCAGCTTTTATCCCATCCAAAATAACCTGCTTTTTCTCAAGAAGGGTTTTCTGATCCATTGCAGGAACGCCGTGAAGTTTATATTCCATGCCAAGACTCTCATACTTCTTCTCACCCATTGTGTGATAAGGGAGAGCGTCAAGAGCCTTTAAGTTGGAAAGATGGCCGATAAAGTAGCCGAGCTGATACAAGTATTTGTCATCATCGGTCAGTCCGGGCACGATCACGTGGCGGATCCACACGGGAACCTGTTTTTTCTCCAGATATTTTGCAAAAGCGAGAATACCATCGTTCGGCTGGCTTGTCAGCTCTTTGTGTTTCTCAGGGTCGATATGCTTGATATCCAGCATAACAAGATCGGTCAGCGGCATAAGCTTATCCAGCTTCCGGATAAACGCGGTGTTGTTCTCCTTGTAGGCAATGCCGGAACTGTCGATACAGGTATGGATATCATGCTCTTTTGCAAGCGTGAACAGGTCGATCAGAAAATCCACCTGCATCAGGGGCTCGCCGCCGGTGACGGTGAGACCGCCGTCATTTTTGTAAAAGGGGCGGTTCTTTTCGAACTGCTCAATGATCTCGGCGGGTTCCATCATGGTGCCGCCCTCCATGGGCCAGGTGTCAGGGTTGTGGCAATAAGCGCATCTCATAGGACAGCCCTGTACAAAAACGACAAATCTGGTGCCGGGACCATCTACGGTGCCGAAACTTTCAAGTGAATGAATACGTCCTTTCATAGAGAGAAAACTCCTTTACAGACGGGATTTTATCCGCCTCTGAAAAGTCCCCTGAAGCAAAGCCTCAGGGGATTGGTTTATACTGCAATACTTGTTTCCCGAAAACCCTTTGATCAGATAGCTTCATGGAATGTACGGGAGATAACGTCAGCCTGCTGTTCCGGTGTAAGCTTAATGAAGTTTACGGCATATCCGGAAACACGGATCGTAAGCTGAGGATAATTCTCAGGATGTTTCTGAGCGTCCAGTAACATATCTCTGTTTAATACATTTACATTTAAATGATGACCGCCCTTTGTTGCATAGCCATCCAGTAAGTTTACCAGGTTATCAACCTGCACTGTGTTTGCTGCCATTGTTTTTACCTCCATAGTATTTACATTATCTAAAATTATATACCAGAACCCGAGTAATCATCCAGACCCTGCTCCAGAGTCGGAACGCTGCATGCCAGCGGGGTCCTGGAACAATCAGTACAGCCCATGGTCTGAACGGACTTATCCTGCTTACTCTTTTCATCATAATCGATGTTTACATGTCCAACACCGCCTGCCATGCCGGAATCCAGCATTTTAACAAGATCGTCGATCAAAGCTTTATCATCCATTTTTTACTCCAGTTCTGCAGCCGCGCTGCCGGAGGACCGGCTGGCGGCTGCGGTTTTACTTGTTTTTTTATTTCAGCTCAAGCTCATATATCCAAGGTGATATCGAGCTATTCAGGCATTATCATGCTTTATTTCAGTTCAAGCTCGATATCACCTGAGAATACCTTATCCTCTTTGCCGAGAGCGCCGGGGATGATCGTGAAGGTATTGGAGATACCATCCTGAGCATCCTTGAACGGCAGTTTGGATACGGAAGAGAGGGAAGCAACCGCACCGTGGGTATCACGGCCGTGCATCGGGTTAGCACCGGGAGCAAACGGCTGACCTTTCTTACGTCCGTCAGGTGTGTTGCCTGTAGCCTTACCGTAAGTTACGTTGGAAGTAATGGTAAGGATGGAAGTGGTAGGGATACCGTTTCTGTAGGTGTGGTGTCTTCTGATCGCTGTCATAAATCTGTGAACGACTTCCTGAGCGATCTCGTCAACACGGTCATCATCGTTGCCGTATTTCGGGAACTCGCCGGTTGTCTTGAAGTCTACGATCACGCCGTCCTCATCGCGGACAACTTCAACTTTCGCATACTTGATAGCGGACAGGGAGTCAGCCACGATGGAAAGGCCTGCAACACCTGTTGCGAAGTAACGTTTTACATCTCTGTCATGCAGAGCCATCTCAGCTCTCTCATAGCAGTATTTGTCATGCATATAGTGGATGATGTTCAGCGTATTTACATATACATCCGCCTGCCATTCCATCATATCCATGAATTTATCTACAACATCATCGTAATCCAGAACGTCGCCTGTCACAGGACGATACTTCGGACCAACCTGTTTCTTGGTAACTTCGTCAACACCGCCGTTCAAAGCGTACAGCAGACATTTAGCAAGGTTAGCACGAGCGCCGAAGAACTGCATTTCCTTACCGATCACCATGGAGGATACGCAGCATGCGATACCATAGTCGTCACCGTGGGTAACTCTCATCAGATCGTCGTTCTCATACTGGATGGAAGAAGTCTGGATAGACATCTTAGCACAGTATCTCTTCCAGTTCTCAGGAAGCCTTGTGGACCACAGAACCGTCAGGTTGGGTTCCGGTGAAGCGCCCAGATTTTCCAGCGTGTGCAGGAAACGGAAGCTCATCTTTGTAACAAGGGAACGGCCGTCAACGCCCATACCGCCGAGGGACTCTGTTACCCATACCGGATCGCCGGCGAAGATCTGGTTGTATTCAGGAGTACGAGCGAATTTCACGCAGCGCAGCTTCATGATGAAGTGGTCAACGAATTCCTGAATCTGTTCCTCTGTGAATGTGCCGTTCTTTAAGTCTCTTTCAGCGTAGCAGTCAAGGAAGGTGGAAGTACGTCCGAGGGACATAGCAGCACCGTTCTGCTCCTTAACAGCACACAGATAACCGAAGTAAGTAGCCTGGATAGCTTCCTGTACGTTGGAAGCCGGTTTGGAAATATCGCAGCCGTAAGAAGCAGCCATTTCCTTCATCATCTTCAGAGCTGTGATCTGCTCGGAGATCTCTTCGCGAAGACGGATCACGTCGTCAGTCATCACGCGTCCTGTGGAGTTTTTCTGATCCTGCTTGTCTTCGATCAGCCTGTCGATACCGTACAGGGCAACACGCCTGTAGTCGCCGATGATACGGCCGCGGCCGTAAGCATCAGGAAGTCCTGTGATGATGTGGGAGGAACGGCAAGCTCTCATCTCCTGATTGTATGCGTCGAAACAGCCGGCATTATGTGTTTTCCTGTGTGTGGAGAAGAACTCGGAGATCTCGGGGTCAACTTCATAACCGTTGTCTGCGCAAGCTTTCTCTGCCATACGGATACCGCCGTAAGGCTGCAGGGATCTCTTGAAGGGAGCGTCTGTCTGGAAACCTACGATGGTCTCTTTGCTCTTGTCAAGGTAGCCCGGGCCGTGGGATGTGATGGTGGAAACAACTTTGGTGTCCATATCCAGTACACCGCCTGCCTCACGCTCTTTTCTGGAAAGTTCCAGTACCATCTCCCATAAGTCTTTTGTGTTCTGTGTAGGCCCCGCCAGGAAAGAATCATCGCCCTCGTAAGGGGTGTAGTTCTTCTGGATGAAATCGCGGGTGTTTACTTCGCGGTCCCATTTGTTGCCTACAAAACCTGTCCATTCTGGTCTCATTTTGTGTGCCTCCTATTAAATAATATTTTGAATTGAAATTTTATAGATCAATGATTCTATATGGCTATTATAGTGTACGAAACACAATTAAGTCAAGGACGGCGATGTACTTTTTTCTATACAAAAGACGCATATTTACAGACTTTTTATGGAATTTTTACAAATTAAAAGAAGTGTGGGTATTTACAGACAAAACTGGAAAGTATTATACTGTATATGTTTTCGGATTTAAACTATAACTGCAGATGTCAGAACATCTGCGGAACTGGAACAGGAGGTTTTAAATATGAGTGGTATCACCAGAGAAATGACGATCGGAGAGATCCTGAGAACAAATCCCGATGTGGCGCCGATACTGATGGAGGCAGGCATGCATTGTCTGGGATGTCCTTCGGCACAGGGGGAATCTTTAGAGGAAGCAGCTATGGTACACGGCATCAACATCGATGAGCTGATGACAAGGATCGAACAGGCATAACAGAAAAAGTGATCATAACAAAGTCAAAAAGAACCGCTATGAGGTGGTTCTTTTTATCTTTCAATAAAATTATATGGTAAATATGCACAAATGAGTAAAGGTTTACCCGTTGAAATTGCTGAAAATAAAAAATTCTATTGACAAATTTTTGTGTAATTATATAATTGGGTAAAGGATTACTCAAACAGCTGGATGAAATCTTTAAATAAAAAGAAAGGAGGAACTGGTTATGAAATACGGGATCTATGCCCCCTACTGGACGCATGAATGGACTTCTGATTATGAATATTTTATCCCCAAAGTGAAAAAGCTGGGATTTGATATTATGGAAATTTCATGTGCGGCGCTTATTCAGAAATATGTGACGGACGCCCAGCTTTTGGAATTAAAAAAGGTTGCGGATGACAACGGCATCATATTGACGGCGGGATATGGACCGACCAAAGAACAGAATGTTTGCTCGGAAGATCCGGCCATAGTGGAAAAAGCCATGAAATTTTTCCAGGGGCTATTGCCCAAGCTGCAGCTCATGGACATTAAGATTTTGGGAGGAGGTCTGTATTCCTACTGGCCTTTGGACCCGGGGATGAAAATGGATAAAGAAGCAGATCTGGACAGGGCTGTTAAAAATATGAGGATTCTTTCGAAAACGGCGGAAGAATGTGATGTGACATTAGGTATGGAAGTATTGAACCGCTATGAGGGGTATATGCTGAATACCTGTGAGGAAGCGCTGGACTTTGTCAGGGCTGTAGGCAGTACACATGTGAAAGTGATGCTGGATACATTCCACATGAATATTGAAGAGGACAATATGGCGGCGGCGATCCGCAGGGCAGGGGATCAGCTGGGACATCTGCATGTAGGGGAACAGAACCGCAGAGTACCGGGAAAAGGGACTCTTCCGTGGGCGGAGATCGGACAGGCGCTCAGGGATATCAATTATCAGGGCGCGGTCGTGATGGAACCTTTTGTCATGAGCGGCGGAACGATCGGAAGCGAGATAAGAGTATGGCATGATCTGGTCCCGAATGCGACAGAGGAATTGCTGGATGCAGACGCAAAGGGCGCGGCAGCATTTCTTCGGCACGTATTTGGCGCCTGAAAATGACGGAAAACGGCAGTTATTAAATCAATGATTTTTAAACATCAGGAGGACAGGAAAATGAAAAAGAAATGGATGAGTGTTGTATTATGTGCGGCAATGACAGGCATGCTGCTGGCGGGATGCGGAAACTCGGGTGAGACAGCCCAGACAGAGGAGCCTGCAGTGGAAGAAACAGAGGAACCTGCAGCGGAAGCGGAGGAAACAGAGGAAGCAGCACCGGAGGAGGCGGAAACTTCTGAGGGAAATGTGATCGCACCGAAAAACGGGGAGCATTATAAATTCGGATTCACAGAGATGAGTGCGGGCTCCTTCTTTGAAGCATGCTATAACGGTGCGGCAGAGATCATTGAGGCAAACGGTGATGAGATCATTCATTCCGAAGGAAAAGCAGACAGTGCATATCAGCTGAGCGTTGTAGAAGATTTTATCGCGCAGGGATGCGATATTGTATTTTACAATCCTTCCGACGCAGCGGCATCTGCAGCAGCAGTAAAGGCATTAAATGATGCGGGGATTCCGATCGTAAACTTTGATTCGGCAGTCAGCGATCTGTCCAAAGTAAACTGCTTTGTTGTCAGCGACAGCTATTCCTGCGGGCAGATCGCAGGAGAAGAACTGGTGAAAAATCATCCGGAAGGCGGAAAAGTGGCAGTTCTTGACTTTCCGGCATCCGCAGCGGCAGCAGACCGTGCCAACGGATTTGTCGATACTGTGACCGCGGCAGGATTTGAGATAGTGGCACAGATGGATGCGGGAGCTAAGCCGGAAAAGGGACTTACGGTTATGGAAGATTTAATGCAGGCGCATTCTGATCTGCTTGCGATCTTCTGCATCAACGATGAATGTGCACAGGGCGCATACTCTGCGATCACTGCGGCAGGAGAGGACATTGAGATCTACAGTGTCAATGCAGGACCGGAAGCGAAAGCCGCAATGACAAAAGACGGCGTGGAAGGAATATGGAAATGTACGGCAGCGCAGAGTCCTATCGGAATTGGAAAACAGAGCGCTGAGGTTGCATACCAGATCCTGAATGGCGAGTCATATGAGAGCGAGATCCAGATCGCATCATTTGCAGTGACTCCGGAAAATATTGACCAGTATAACGGCTCTGACTGGCAGTAAATCTAAGACGGGAAAAACATATGAGGTCAGGGGGGCGTAAGCTGCCCCTGGCTTTTCGGCAGGAAAGAGAGGTATTTTCAGTGAGTATACTGTTGGAAATGAAAGATATATCAAAAAGTTTCTCCGATAATAAGGTGCTGAATCAGGTGAATTTATCGGTGGAGGCCGGAGAAGTTCATGCCCTGTTGGGTGAGAACGGAGCCGGGAAATCCACATTGATGAAGATATTAGGCGGGATCTATTCAAAGGACAGCGGAGAGATCTATATTGAAGGACAGAAAGCTGATATACATAATGTAGTGAGTGCCAGGGAGTATGGAGTGAGCATCATCCATCAGGAATTGATGATGGCACAGCATCTGACCATAGCGGAAAACATTTTCATGGGACGTGAGATCGTGAAAAAGGGTATGGTCGACCTGAAGGAACAGGAGAAAAGAACACAGGTATTTCTGGACAAATACGAGATGGGACTCAGGGCAGATGCACAGCTGGGAAAGCTGACGATCGCGCAGCAGCAGATGATTGAGATCATCAAGGCTGTGTCTTTCGGGGCTAAGATCATTGTAATGGATGAGCCTACTTCTTCCTTATCAGATGCGGAAGTAGAAATTCTGTATGATATGATACGTACCCTGAAAAAGGAAAATGTGGCGATCATATATATTTCCCATCGTTTGAACGAGCTGTATGAGATCACTGACAGGACAACGATAATGCGCGACGGCGAATACATAGCGACCGTAGTAACGAAAGAAACGGAGCGTGACAGACTGATCGCGATGATGGTAGGGCGTGATCTGGCGAGCTATTATACAAAAAATGACCATGTACAGGATGAAGTTGTGCTGGAGGTAAAGAATCTTTCCGACGGACATAAAGTAAAGAATGTCAGTTTCGATCTGAGAAAGGGGGAGATCCTCGGAATCGCCGGACTGGTAGGAGCGGGACGGAGTGAAGCGGTCGAATGCCTGTTTGGCATTACAGCTAAAAAAAGCGGGAGCATCCGGTATAAAGGGAAGGAAACAGCCTTCCGGAGTCCGAAGGAGGCCATGGCGGCGGGATTCGGGCTGGTGCCGGAGGATCGAAAAAAGGAAGGGCTTTTTCTGCAGTCGGCGGTGCGGTTCAATATGACGATCAACGTGATCCCTGAATTTCTGAAAAAACTTATCTGGAACGGGAAAAAAGAAAACGATATCGTGGCGGGAAAAATACATGATATGGACATTAAAGTGACAGGACCGGAACAGGTGGTCGGCAAACTGAGCGGCGGTAATCAACAAAAGGTACTGATCGGAAGATGGCTGTGTTCTACGAAAGAGGTATTGATTTTGGATGAGCCGACAAGAGGTGTTGACGTAAAAACCAAGGCAGAAATTTATGCGTTGATCGATAAACTGGCAGAACAGGGGCTTTCGATCATTATGGTATCTTCGGAATTACCGGAACTGATCAATATGAGCGACCGGGTCATGGTCATGTCAAACGGCTGCAGCACCGGTATGCTGTACAGGGATGATCTGAGCCAGGAGAGCATTATGAAGCTCGCTACGATGGAAATAACAGCGTGAGCATGTGACGAAGGAGGAATATTATGGAAACAAAAAATGAAAGCAGGATACAATCCTGGGGAAAAGGACTGGCAGATGTGATAAAAAGAAACGGAGGGATCATTATCGGCCTTCTGGTGATCTGTATAATTCTGACAATAATGTCAGATTCCTTTTTGAAACTGCAGAATTTTTCCAATATCATGAGACAGATCACGGTAAATGTAATACTGGCATGTGGGATGACGATGGTGATCATCCTCGGAGGGATCGATCTGTCTGTCGGTTCCATTATTGCAGTTTCCGGATGTCTGTGCTGCGGCCTGATCACCAATGTGGGAATGCCTTCCATCGCGGCGATTCCAATCTCTATTCTGGCAGGAACTCTGGTGGGCGTATTCAACGGCCTGGTAGTCTCAAGAACAACAATACCGCCTTTTATCGTAACGCTGGCGACCATGAACATCGGGCGCGGATTTGCACGTATTTACACAAAGGCTACTACCATTCTGGTGGATGATGAATTATTTACATTTATAGGAAGCGGAAAGATATTTGGAGGGATTCCCATTCATTTTGTTTATATGCTGGCAGTGATCATAGTGTCAGGGCTGATCCTGAACAGGACAAGGCTTGGAAGGAATATTTATGCGGTGGGAGACAATAATCAGGCGGCATCCTATTCGGGGATAGATTCTAAGAAAGTGACGCTGACTGTGTTTATCATTATGGGATTTTTCGCCGCGTGTGCCGGGATCTTAAGTTCTGCAAGGACATTTTCCGGACAGTTCAATGTGGGAGAAGGCGCGGAAATGGATGCAATCTCGGCAGTTGTGCTCGGAGGAACCAGCATGAGCGGAGGTGTTGGCTACTTGAGCGGCACGATCATTGGATGCGTTGTCATCGGTGTTTTGAACAATGGCATGAACATTTTGGGGATCGATTCGTCCTGGCAGTATGTCGTAAAAGGGGTAGTTGTACTGATCGCCGTATTTATTGACTATTTTAAGAAGATGAAAGAATAAGCGGAAAGAGGAGATCATGATGAAAGAGAAGATCATACTGGATACTGATATTGGGACGGAAGTGGATGATGCCATTACCCTGGCGTATCTTTTGGCTAATCCGGATGCCGAGATCCTTGGGATCACAACAGTGACCGGAGAAGCGCTGGAGAGAGCAAAACTGGCAAGTGTGCTCTGCAGGATCGCAAAGAAAGATATTCCCATTTACCCGGGCTGTGAGAATCCGATACTGGTACCGCAGATCGAATTATATGCACCCCAAAAAGCGATTTTGCATAAATGGGAACATGATACGGAATTTATCAAAAACAGAGCGGTGACGTTCATGCAGGAGATGATACACAGATATCCGGGAGAGATCACACTGGTCTGTATCGCACCGCTGACTAATATAGGACTTCTTTTTGCAATGGATCCGGAGATACCGCAATTATTGAAGCGGATCGTACTTATGTGCGGTTCACCGACCTATACCAGATACGATAATACTTCCGAAAAAATGAGCGCTATGCAGGATAGTGATTATATTGTACTGGGAAGCAAAGGGGTGTTGGAAAACAATGCGCTGATCGATCCCCATGCAACAAAACTGGTGTATGAAGCGCCGGTGAAAGAACATATCACCTGCGGCCTGAATGTGACAAGCCGGTTGATCATGAAACCCGAGGAAGCGGAAAAAATATTTCATCATGCGCTGCTGGAACCGGTATTGGATATTGCGAAAGAATGGTTTAAAGATGAAGAACGGGTGACTTTTCATGATCCATTGACAGCGGTCTCACTTTTTCATGAGGATGTCTGCGATTTTGAGCGGGGGAATCTCACGATCGACACGGAGAGCAGGCTTCTGTGCGGTTTCACATACTGGCGCCCGGACAAGGAGGGGAGGCATCAGGTAGCCATGAACGTTGACCGGGAACTGTTTTTTAAATATTTATTTGAAGTATTCCGATAAATGCCAGATTTTGTGATATAATTACTCATAAAAACAGTTTGATGAAGGTGTAATATGGTACAGAAAAAAATGTCGGTAAAAGAAATTGCGGAAATGGCGGGGACGTCTGTAGCAACTGTTTCGAGAGTAATTAATCAAAACGGAAGATTTTCCAAAGCGACAGAAAAGAGAGTCAGAGATATCATCGAAGAGTACGGATATCAGCCGAATCAGCTGGCGCGGGGGCTCAGGGTCAACCGGACGCAGGTGATCGGAATTCTGGTACCCGACATCACAAATGAGTTCTTTGCCAGCATTACGAAGGAGGTTCAGAGACATCTTCTGGAAAAAAATTACATAACATTGATCTGCAGTACAAATGAAAATGTAATGGAGGCTAAGGAGCAGCTGCGCATGCTATTGGCACAGAAGGTGAGCGGGATCATTTACATAGGCGGAGAAGATATAGCGGAGACGATCACCATTCCCACAGTATATATTGACCGTGACCCGCATATTACAAAGACGGAAGCAAATGATAATTATGTTATGATCGAATGCGATAATATGCAGGGGGGCTATCTTGCGGGCCAGGAACTGGTAAAAAAGGGAGCCAGAAAGATTGCGTATGTGTGTTACGGAAAAGAGCTTTCCACGATCAAGAAACGTATTCAGGGATGCAATTTGGCGCTTCAGGAGGCAGGGATAGAACTGGATGCGGCGAATGGCGTATACGTGGAAGAAGTGTCGTTGGATGAAGGAATGCGGGCGACAGAATATATCATGGAAAAGATGGAAGGGGTAGACGGAATTTTTTACATGTCGGATCTGCTTGCGGTAGGCGGGGTAAG
Organism: [Clostridium] symbiosum; assembly: GCA_021769625.1. Taxonomy (GTDB): domain Bacteria; phylum Bacillota; class Clostridia; order Lachnospirales; family Lachnospiraceae; genus 1XD8-76. The sequence goes on from JAETSN010000044.1 coordinate 17,178, forward strand.
TTATTTGGCTGAAAAGCATATACATATTCCGGAACAGGTGAAACTGGTGGGCTTTGATGATATCAGTATCAGCAACAGCATCTATCCGAAACTCACCACGGTGCATCAGCCGGTAGATGAATTCGGGCGTTTGGCAGCCCTCTACATTACGGATATGATCAATGGAAAAGACGTCAAAAATCAAAGGCAGCATATCCCGGTGGAACTCATTGTCCGAAAGACAACGTAGAGGACCGGAAAAAATGAAATAAAACGGACAGGATCCGTTACAGCAAATGCCGGAGAATATTCCCCGGCATTTATTATGGTGTGCCCGATGGGCACACGTTCTAACGGGTGAAAGCCGTGTGAGGGAGAACCTCATGCACGGTTTGGGGTGGCAGGTGATGGAGGTGAGAAAATTGTGCCATCACCTGACCCTGCCTCAATCCGCCTAGCAGTGGGAAGGATACAGCCGAAGCCAGGGGTGTCCATCGTGAGGTGGAATCTGAAGAAAGGAACAGGCAAAACTCTGGCTTACTACATTTGAGGCTAAATGCAGGGACAAGGTTGACATAAAGAGTAAAATATCTGTCGATTAAGGTCGGAATTGATTGACTATGCAGTACAGAGAAGGTACAATTTATTTGAGGTCGCAAATTGCGGCCTCAAATGAAAAACATAGGAGATATTGGTTTGTCTGATAATACATATGTAAATGTGCCAGTAATAGTTGATAGTATAGAAGAAAGAATTGAGAATCTGATTCACTTTGTGCGTGGACAGCAGGTTATGATAGATAGTGATTTGGCGATGCTTTATCATGTTGAAACGAAAAGATTGAATGAAAGTGAAAAAGAAATGCGAGACGCTTTCCGGAAAGCTTTTGTTTCCAACTGACCGAGGATGAATATGCTGATTTGAGGTCGCAAATTGCGACCGCAAACGTAGAAACAGAAAATGCATCTTCAAAAGGAGGACGCAGATATTTACCATATGCCTTCACAGAGCAGGGAATAGCAATGTTGTCAGCAGTCTTAAGGAGTGACGAAGCTGTTCAAGTAAGTGTAAATATTATGAATACTTTTGTGAAAATGCGACGTTTTCTGGCTGAAAATGCTTTGATGTTTGATAAGCTAAACAATCTGGAACTAAAGCAATTAGAATATCAGAAGGAGTCTGATAGGAAATTTGACCAGATTTTTGCTTACATTTCTGGACATGAAGAGGTGGGGCAGAAAATATTCTTTGAAGGTCAGATATATGATGCATTCAGTTTTCTGGTAAGCCTTGTGGAAAAAGCGGAGAAATCAATAGTCTTAATTGACAATTATGTTGATGTGGGGACTTTGAACATTCTTGCAAAAAAGAAAGATGGTGTTGATGTGACAATTTATACTGTTCGCAGAACCCGTCTGGCAAGTCAGGACATTGCAAATTTTAACAGCCAGTATCCAACATTAACTGTGAACTATACAGGGGGTTTTCATGACAGATTTCTGATTGTAGATGAAGAAACAGCATATCATATCGGTGCATCAATTAAAGATGCAGGTAAAAAATGTTTTGGAATAAGTCGGATAGAAGATATAAGAATTATTTCAGATATACTTCAGCGTTTAGAAATTGAAACAGAAGATGCAAACAATTAAATCACGATAATGACAGTATCTGTCACAGCAAATGCCGGGGAATATTCTCCGGCATTTATTGCAGTGCGCCTGGCGGCGCACGTTTCCAACAGGTGCAAGTCCTGAATCCGCCTAACAAGGTGTACGCAAGAGGGTGGCTGAACTACTATGGAATAGCAAGCATGAAGAACAATATAGAAGCCATCAATGGCTGGCTCTATCACAGAATACGTATGTGTATATGGAAACAATGGAAGAAGCCAAAAACAAAGGTAAACAACCTAATGAAGATGGGAGTGCCAAAAGATTTGGCGTGGCAGGCAGGAAACAGCCGCCGAGGCTATTGGTTCACGACGCATACAGTTGCCGTAAATATGGCAATGACAAAAGAAAGACTGATAAACAATGGCTTTTACGATTTAGCCATAGCTTATCAGTCCGTGTACGTCAACTATTGAAAGCGCCGTATACCGAACGGTACGTACGGTGCTGTGAGAGGACGGGAGTTAGTCGCTCCCTCCTACTCGATCAATGAAAATATTAAATCTTCGCGAGCTTCTGCAGCGCATTTTCGGGGATGATGCAGTCAAAGTGTTCATCCATATAGGCGATGCCGGCCTGCATTGCTTTTGTGGTGATGCCGTATTCGGAAATGGTGTTGCAGACTTTTCCGAAAGCTTCCGCAGAGAGAGTGCGCTGGTTTACGACCAGAAGATACTGATTCATCTGTCCGTTTTTATAGAGGCGGTTCTCACACACAAGCTCCGGACCGAAAATGTGCGCCAGACTGGTCAGCTCGTTCATGGAGGAGAAAGTAAAGATACGGTATACTTCTTCCTCTTTTTCGGATTTCGCATCTGCGGCAGAACTGGTCTCTTTGACGGCCGTTTTTTCGGAGGAGGCATTTTTGTGGATCCGCTCAAACAGATCCATCACCTCGTCGGCGATCTCCGAATAATCTGCCTCCCCTTCTCCTGCGTCCTCATTCACGGAAGGCGCAAAACGTGCAAACCGGGTGTCGAGTTCCTCGGGATCTTCCACTTTCGTTACGATCAGCACGATGCATTCGGCGTTTAAGGGGATGGCCTCTATCATAAGAGGTATGTCCTCGGCTTCAAAACCGAATTCACAGGCAGCCTGCTGCATCATATCACGGAACAGGTCTTTGGCCTTATCCGTACCGTAGGCAAGTTCGCTTATTTTCAGTTCTCTGCTGAGCAGATCCTCGCGGGTCAGCGTACAGCGTATCTGATGGTCATTTACTTTTTCTATTTTCATAATAATCACATCCTTTAGGCGATTTTATACTTTGACGGCGGACAAGTCAATAGTTTGAGAAAACAGTTTAAAAAAAATTAATAAAATAGTTGAAATTTGCCAATTTTTTTGGTATTATATAACTCCGGAGTGCCTTTGGACAATCTGTAACGGAAGGAGGCAGAACGAATTTTATTTCATTCGGCAGAGTTTTATCTGGTCTGCCGAAAGTAATCCAGAATTTTCTAAACAATGACTTCATCTCATGTTCTAAAGTTTAAAATTAGTATTGGAGATGTCTTATAGGCTTATGTGCCGATTCAGAGTTTAAAATTTTCCAAATGATTTCCTAAAATAATAATCCAAAACGATAACAAGATATTCCCATTTTATGTTCAAAACATTTTTACGCGTTCAGGCATTCCGGAAACTGTTTCTGCAGTAAATATTATCTTAACCTTTAAAGGAAAGGAATCTTTACTTAGTATCGTCAACTAAAAAAAATATAATCTGCAATTTCAAAATTTAAATTTCTATCAAAACATCTCTTTATATATATCACGATATAGCAATACTCCTTTTGGAAAAGCAGAAATATACGGAAAGGAGGGACTATGCTAAAAAATAAAAAAGAAATGATGACCATGAAAGACAGGCTGGAAGATATTCTGAACCAGGGGATCGAGCTGTATCTGGACGGCCTGCCCGCGTCACCTTCAAGGATCGCGGAACGGTTTGTCAGGGAAGATGCAGTGTATATGCCGGATTTTGTGATCAACGAAGAAGGCATCCTGACACAGGTACGTTACGACAAAGTCAAAGAAGGTTAGTCATTTGAGGCGCCATTTGAATGCAACAGTAACTGACAGAAAATATTGCGGAAGAGAAGCCCCTCATGGTGATATTATATGTCAGAAAAGAAAATTGGTTCTTTCACAGAAAATCATAATGACGATACGGAAATAGTTTGGTATAATAGGGACGATTGAAAGGAGTACAGGCATGAAAAAAATAATTCCGGTATTAATTGCGGTCGTCCTTATTATCATTATAGTGGGCGTCAGTTTCGGCAAGGGGATCGTGGAGAAATATTCCTATTCCAAAGATCAGGCTGATCTGAATGAATATTTCGGGGTCTCGGGAGATGAGGGGGCTATTATCATGCAGGATGAGATCATAGAGGATAAAGCCCGTGTGGGATCGGACGGGACTTTTTACATCACCTATGATACGGTCAGCGATTATTTTATCTATACAAGACTTTATGTAAATGAAACGGAAAATACGATACGTTATGTGCTGCCGGATCGTATCATTTCCTATAATATAGGCGAGAGCAGCTATATGGACGGGGAGAATGAAAACCTCTGCGACTACCAGATCGCTTTTTATGAAGGGGATACGCTGTATATCGCGATAGACTTTATCAGGCTGTTTACGGTGTTTGACTTCGAAACGTTCAGGGAGCCGAACCGTATCCAGATCTATACGACCTACGGGGAAAGACAGTTTGCGGCGATAGAGAAAGACACGCAGGTCAGATACCAGGGCGGTGTAAAAAGCGAAATATTAAGAGAGGTTGCAGCGGGGGATCAGGTGATCGTGTTAGACCAGATGGAAACCTGGTCCAAAGTAAAGACAGCAGACGGATTTATCGGCTATGTGGAGAATAAGAAGCTCGGAGAGACGGAAATCCGGACACCGGCGTTTGTGAATAATTCCTCCATGTACGGGGATCTGGAATTTACGGGTATCTCAAAAGATTATAAGATCAATATGGGCTGGCATCAGGTGTCGGGTCCGGGCGGAAACGCGACGCTGGGGGAAGTGACGGCGAACACAAAGGGGCTGAACACCATAGCTCCCACCTGGTTCCACCTGACGGGGAATGAAGGGAATATCGTGAGTTATGCTTCAGCCGATTATGTGAACAGCGCCCATGCCATGGGACTGGAAGTGTGGGCATTGGCGGATGATTTCACAGAGGAAGTGGACAGGTATGCCATCTTTTCTTCTTCCGCGGCAAGGGAGAACCTGATCCGGAACCTGATGCAGGAAGTGCAGAACTATGGCATTGACGGGCTGAATATAGACTTCGAAAAGATAGATGAGAAAACCGGAAAACATTTTGTGGAATTTATCCGGGAACTCTCCATTGAGTGCAGAAAAAACGGTATTGTGCTCTCGGTGGACAACTATCCGGTCTCCGGCGGGGCGATCTGGTATAACCGCAGGGAGCAGGGCGTCTATGCGGACTATGTGATCGTCATGGGCTATGACGAGCACTGGGGAACCGGAGGTACGGCGGGATCCGTGTCCAGCATCGATTATGTGGAGAGCGGAATTGCCGATACGCTGGAATACGTTCCTGCCGAAAAGCTGATCAACGGAATCCCGTTCTATACGAGGATCTGGAAGACGACAGGCACGGAAGTCATCGGGGATTCCGTGGGAATGCAGGCTGCGGTGGATTTTGTGGCAGGCAACGGGATACAGACCCAGTGGCAGGATGCAGAATGCCAGCATTACGGCGAGATCCAGAAAGGGGACACGCTGTATCAGGTATGGCTGGAAGACTATGACTCCATCAAAGTAAAACTGGATGTGATGAAGACCTACGACCTGGCAGGCGTGGCGGAATGGAAACTCGGGCTGGAGACATCGGATGTCTGGGATCTGATCGCGGATTATTGTGCAAATTAACAGGTTGTTTCCATAACATAAGCCTTGCCTGTTTCTCATAATATGTGTTAAAGAGGAACAGGCAGGCAGGTTTATGACAGAGGAACAGTTAAAAAAAATAAGGATAGGCATGGGGGCGGTGCTGGTCGGCGCGATGCTGCTTCTTTCCCGCCGGACAGCGGAATATATGGCAACAGGCAGCGGAGGTATCATCATACACCGCGATACGATTGGATTATCGGAAGATAAAGTGGACACTTCCGATGAAAAAGAGGAAAAGCTGGTGGTCGTGATCGATGCGGGGCACGGCGGGATCGATCCCGGAAAGGTGGGGATCAATCAGGCGCTGGAAAAGGATATCAATCTGGTGATCGCCGGAAAAGTAAAGAGGTATCTGGAACTTTCGGATGTGAAAGTGATCATGACACGGGAAGGGGAAGAGGGACTTTATCAGCCGGGAGATGCCAATAAAAAAGTACAGGATATGAAAAACAGGGTGGCGCTGATCGATTCTTCCGGGGCTGATCTGGCGGTGAGCATTCATCAGAATTCTTACTCGGAGGAGTATGTGAAGGGCGCCCAGGTATTTTATTATGCAACCAGCCTGCAAGGGAAGGCCATGGCGGAGACAATGCAAAAGACCATGGCGGAAGTGCTGGATAGGGAAAACAGGCGGGAAGCGAAAGCAAATGACAGTTATTACTTATTAAAAAAGACACAGACGCCGATCATTATTACGGAATGCGGCTTTTTATCAAACTCTGAGGAGGCAGGGCTGTTGACAAAAGAATCCTATCAGGACAGGGTTGCATGGGCGATCCATCTGGGGATCTTAAGGTATGCCGCAAGTCTGGAATAGATTGCAAATCGGAAAAGATGATGTTATACTACAAAGGCATCAGGAGGTAAACAGAATGTTGCATAAAATGAAAAAACACGGTGGGCGGTTTGCGGTGTTATGTGCAGGATTTCTGATGGCATCCGGGATATGGGGAAGCGGTATGGCCAGGGTGGAAGCCAGAGATGCTGCGGCAAAGGTGCTTGCGCCTGCCGCGTCGGGAAAACAGGTTTATTCCTCAGGCAGCGCGGTTCTGGATATTTCCAATTGTTCCCAGGGATACGTGATGTTAAACTATACCGGCAGCAACCCCAAGGTGAAATTCAGGATCACGTCCCCCGGGGGCGTAACCTATACATATCTGGTGACGGGATACGGAAACTATACGGCTTATCCGCTTTCCGGCGGAAACGGAAATTATACGTTTGCCGTTTACGAAGCGGTTTCGGCCAAGGACAACCTGTATTCGACGGCGCTTTCGCAGAGCGCCCCGGTGACGATCACCAACGGTTTTTCGCCGTTTTTATATCCGAATTATTATGTGAGCTTTAACGCGGGCTCCGCCTGTGTGAAGAAGGCGCAGGAGCTGGCGGAAGGGTGTGATTCCGATCTGGATGTTGTCACGGCGGTATATCATTACGCCACGGACAATATCACATACGATAATAATAAGGCAAGGACTGTGCAGTCGGGTTACGCGCCGTTTCCGGATTCCACGCTGGCTTCCGGGACGGGGATCTGCTTTGATTATGCTTCTTTAATGTCCGCGATGCTGCGCTCGCAGGGAATCCCGACCAGGCTGGAAGTGGGATATGTGGGAAGTCTTTATCATGCGTGGATAAGCTGTTATATAAGCGATATCGGCTGGGTGGACGGTATCATACAGTTTAACGGCAGCAGCTGGACGATGATGGACCCGACGATGGCGGCGGGCCAGAGCCCGGCGAATTTTAAGAAATTTTTGGCAGGCAATACATATTCAGTGAAATATCTGTACTGAGTATCAACAGGAGGGAAGAGAAAATGGGAAATAAGACCAGACAGGATATGCTATCGAATCTGGAGCTCTCAGCTTTTTGCGAACAGATGGCGATGGTGCTGAAAGCGGGGATTTCGGTGATGGAAGGAATTTCCATTATGAAGGAGGACGCGCAGACACCGGCAGAGAAAGAACTTCTTGGTATGATCTATGATAAAGTGCAGGAGACAGGGACGCTTGCGCCGGCCATTGCGGAGACGGGGGTATTTCCGGAATATATCTGTAAAATGACCCAGATCGGCGAGGAGACAGGGACGCTGGATGATGTACTCGGTTCTCTTGAAAGATACTACGAAAGACAGGAAGCTATCTCGAGAAGCATCCGCAGCGCGCTCACTTATCCGCTTATCATGATCGGTATGATGGCGCTTGTGATCGCTGTCCTCCTGACAAGAGTCATGCCGGTGTTCCAGCAGGTATTCCGTCAGCTCGGCATGGAGATGAGCGGGTTTTCCAGAGGGGCGCTGCTTCTCGGAAATGCGCTTTCCAGATACGCGGTGGTCTTTGTGGGGATCATCGTTGTGCTGGCGGTGGTCTTTGTCTGGCTTGTGAAAACAAAGAGCGGAAGAGTAAAACTGGAAAGTCTCGGACAGCATTTTAAATTTTCCAGAGAGATATCGGATAAGATGGCGGTGTGCCGGTTTGCGGGCGGCCTGTCCCTCACTTTAAAGAGTGGACTTACGCCGGAGCGGGGACTGGAACTGGCGGATGAACTGAACGAAAACAGATTTTTCGGAGAAAAGATATCTTCCTGCAGAAAAATGCTGGAGGAAGGAAGCAGCCTGTCCGAGGCATTTCAGCAGACAAAGATATTCCCCGGCGTCTATGCAAGGATGGCTGAGATTGCGGGACGTACCGGTGTGATGGATGAAGTGATGGGAAAACTTTCGGATCAGATAGAGGATGAGATAGATGAAAAGATCGGTTCCTTTATTTCGATGCTGGAACCCACGCTGGTCATCTTGCTTTCCGTGATCGTAGGCACCATCCTGCTCTCGGTGATGCTGCCGCTTCTGGGAATTCTGGCGGGACTGTGATCCGTTTAGGCGGTTTTGGTACTTTTCTTTATGGTTGCTGTGAAAAATGGCGGCAGAAACGAGGTTGAACATGAAGAGGTTTTATTATGGCAGGACACAGACGGGTATACGGGGCGCTATGGTGAGTCTGGTTATCTTCTTTGTCGTGCTGCTGCTGTTTCTGGCAGGGCTTGACGGGGCTTCGGAGAAGGCGAAAAGAGAACAGAAGGCTTCGCTGGAGACATCCGTATGGCGGAGTATCACCCAGTATTATGCGATAGAGGGCAGATATCCGGAGAGCCTTGATGTTTTGAGGGAAGAATACGGCCTGCAGACGGATTATGAAGAGTTTTTTGTGGATTATCAGGTGTTTGGGGCGAATCTGATGCCGGATGTTACGGTACTTGAACGCACATGATCAGAAAGGAATGAGCCATGGGAGAGGCGCGGAGAGATGCCCGCAGGGCGGAAAAAATAAAAAGAAGGCATGTGATAGATCTGCTGTTTCCGATCGCGCTGTTTCTGGTGCTTGCGGCGTCTTCGCTGTTTCTGGTGATCCTGGCGGCGAATGTCTATCAGAAGAGCGTGGCATGGGAAGAGAGCAATTATGAGAGCAGGACCTGTCTGTCCTATGTGACGGAGAAGATCCGCCAGAGCGATGAAAACGGCGGCATTACTGTCGGCACTTTTGACGGGGTGCCCTGCCTGATGTTGCATCAGACTTTCGGGGAACAGTCGTATATTACTTATCTCTATAGTTACGAAGGGCAGCTGCGGGAGCTTTTTGTGCAGGAAGGCGTTTCGATGAAGGCCTCCGACGGACAGGCGATCCTCGATGTGGATCATTTTGCCGTAGAGGAGCAGGAGGAAGGAATATTCAGGATTTCCTGTACAGATGAAAACGGAAAAGAGTCGGTCACATATGCGGCGGTGAAGAGTAAAGCATAGAAAGGTTGAAGATATGTACGGAAAATCAGCAAGGCGCTCCAGTCTTTTTCTGCTGGAGCTTATGATATCGATCCTGATGTTCAGTGTGGCGTCGGCCTGGTGCGTCCGCCTGTTTGTAACAGCCAGATCGGTGGTGGGGGAGACAGAGGAACAGAACAGGGCACAGAATCTGGCAGCCGGTTATGCGGAGCTGTTTCTGGCTTCTGAGGACTTTGATGCATTCCTTTTAGGGGAGGGCGCAAAGAAGGAGGAGACTGCGGGAGGGCGTCTCTATCAATTCTGGTATGACGGGGACTGGAATGTCTGTGAGGAGGAAGGCGCGGCCTACTACTTTGAGACAGTGGTCACAGGGCATGGAGATTTCGAGAAATGTTCTTTCAGCTTCAGGCGGGTGGAAGGAGAAGAAACGATCTATCTGCTGGATGTGGAGAAATATACGGGCGGGGAGGCGGCTCTATGAGTACAATGAGTACAGGAAAAGAAAAAGGCTATCCCGGATTCCAGGTGGGAACCTCTTTTTTGCTGGTGATCTTTGTGATCATCTGTCTGGTCCTTCTGGGGGTGCTGTCTCTCTCCGGAGCGCTGCGGGATAAAGGATACAGTGATAAAGTGGCGGAGAAGACAGGACTTTACTATACGGCTGTGTCTGAGGCCCAGCATAAACTGGGAGAGATCGACAAGGCTCTTTCGGGGATCGATAAGACCGGCGGTTACGGGATATATCTGGAAGATGTGGGTATGATAATTTCGGGGCTGGACGGTGTCGCGTATATGAGAGACGGAGAACGGGCTGTGCTGTCATATAAGATACCGGTTACGGAGAGCCAGTCTCTTTTTGTAGAAGTTGAGGTGCTGGATCCCGAAAAGGGAGAAGGGAATTATAAGATCATAAAATGGCAGGAGGATTCCGAAGTTGTCTGGGAAGAAGAAGGGACATTGCCGGTTCTCCAGTTTGATGAGGAATAAAGGGATCGTGAGAAAGCGGGTAGTCAGTTTTGGTGTGATCTGTCTTTTTCTGGTGCTGTGCACGGGGTGTTCACAGACAGCGGGGGAAAAACCGTCTTCCGCACAGCCCGGAATGGAGTCCACGGAAGAAAACGGCAAAACAGAGGATGATGTTTCCGAAAAGACGGAGACATCCGCAGATAAAGAGGGCAGCAGAGCCTGGGAAGCAAAGGTACTCGTGCCGGAAGCGGCAGGTACGGAGGTTTACGGAGAGGGGGAGATCCTGCTGGATGTCTCCAATGCCTCGGAAGGCTATGTTATGCTGAATTATAACGGCAGCAATTCAAAAGTAAAATTTCAGATCACAACACCGGAGGAAGTGACATACACTTACACGGTGGCGGAGTATGGCAGCTATAAAGCGTATCCGCTGCCCGGCGGTGACGGGAAGTACGGACTGACCGTCTATGAGGCGGCCTCCGAAGAAAAAAATCTGTATGCGGTGGCTCTGTCACAGGAGATCACGATAAGCATACCGGATAAACTTAAGACATTTTTGTATCCGAACTGTTACGTGGAGTTTGATGCCTCCTCTGCCTGTGTAAAAAAGGGGGAGGAGCTGGCAAAGGGCTGCGATACCGATCTGGATGTGGTGGCTTCGGTATATGGCTATGTGACGGAAAACATTACTTATGATTACGACAAGGCGGAAACAGTGCAGGCGGGGTATTCGCCTTATCCGGATGATACGCTGGCCGCCGGGACGGGGATATGTTTTGACTATGCGTCCCTGATGTCCGCCATGCTGCGCTCCCAGCAGATACCGACAAGGCTGGAGGTAGGGTATGTGGGAGATCTTTACCATGCATGGCTCAGCTGCTATATAGATGAAAGCGGCTGGGTGGACGATATCATTGAGTTTGACGGGAGCGGCTGGACGATGATGGATCCGACTATGGCATCCAGCGGCGGTTCCAAAGAAGTCTTAAGGCTGGAAGAAGAAAGCGGATATATCACAAAATACATGTATTAAATAAGCGGGAAAGGTCTGGTTCGTGGAATGGATATTTTGGGAAAAGATATTAGGGGAATACTGGAAGTGGCGGTGAAGGAAAGTGCTTCTGATATTTTTATCGTGGCAGGTCTGCCTGTCACATGGAGGGCTAATGGTAAGATCCATCATATAGACGGTGATAAACTGATGCCGGCCCAGACGGAAAGCTATGTGCGGGAAATATATGCTCTGGCCGGGGAGCGCAGTATGGAAAGGCTGCAGAAATATGGCGACGATGACTTTTCTTTTGCGGTAGGCGGTCTTTCGCGTTTTCGTGTAAATGCCTACAAGCAGAGGGGCTCTCTGTCGGCGGTGGTGCGTGTGATCACCTTCGATCTGCCGGATCCGGAGGATATTGATATCCCTTCCCGGATTATTGAATTCGGAAAATTGTCGAAAGGTCTGGTGCTGGTAACGGGGCCTGCAGGTTCCGGCAAGTCTACAACGCTTGCCTGCGTTGTGAATGAGATCAATAACACACAGGAAAAACATATCATCACACTGGAAGATCCGATCGAATATCTGCACAGGCACAACAGGAGCATCGTCAGCCAGCGTGAGATCAATCTGGATACGGAGAGTTATGTGACGGCGCTCAGGGCGTCCCTCAGGCAGAGCCCTGATGTGATACTTCTCGGGGAGATGAGGGATTATGAAACGATAGAAGTGGCGATGACGGCGGCGGAGACAGGGCATCTGGTGATCTCCACGCTGCATACGATAGGGGCGGCCAATACCATCGACAGGATCATTGACGTATTTCCGGCGAATCAGCAGAGACAGATCGCAGTGCAGCTCTCCATGGTGCTGCAGGCGGTAGTGTCCCAGCAGCTCGTGCCGGACACGGATGGAAAACTTGTGCCGGCATTTGAGATCATGACGGTAAATCCGGCGATTAGAAATATGATCAGGGACAACAAGGTGCCCCAGATCGACGGTATTTTGTATTCTTCCAGCAAGCCGGAGATGATTTCCATGGATTCGAGCCTTTTGCGGTTGTATCGGGAGAAGAGGATCACGGCGGAGACGGCAGTGGGGTATGCGACGAATCCGGATATGCTGTCGAAGAAGTTGTAGGATGAGGTTAATTAGTACCGGACGCCGGTAAGAACATAAAATACTTCGTCGCCACGCTTGCGCTCTGTGAAAAACGCAGCGGACACTAAGCTCGTGAAATACCTCGCTAAGTGCCGGCGTTTTTCAAAGGGCTCCTTAAGTATTTTATGTTCTTACCGGCTGGCTGTGGTGTAAACTGGTCATTGGTGTGGGAACGGATGCGGATGATGAAAGCTTGGGACAGGGCATTATGCGGGGGTGTAATGTCTGGGAGGATATGTATGTGATTTAATAGAAGATAGGAGCTGATGTTCTGGGACTCGCTGTGTGACAGGCTATGGGAAATTTGGGCGGATGCCTTGCAGTTTGCTGTGAGGAGGCTTGCTTTGAAGATACCGGTTTTCGGAGAAATTGTATGGAATTCTCCGGGGGCCGGTTATTTTTATATCTGGAGGGAAAGCGACGATTTGAATTGGGACTTAATAAATGTATAAAAATTTAGATGAATATTTATTTAAAATTAAAGAGAAATAATGGAGAGAGGGGGAGTTGGCGGGGGAATATAAATGATTTTTATGCAATATGTATAAAAATAGGGAGTTTAAAATGTTAAAAATGACAAAATTAAATTTTTGAAGAAAAAAGTATTGAAATATATATATAAATATTTATAATGATATTTACAAACAAGCAGTCGGAAGACTGCACAAATTATTCTCATAAGGAGGAAAAGGGAATTATGAAGAAGAAAGTTTTAGCAATGTTATTAAGTACGGCAATGGTTGCTGCGGCACTTGTAGGCTGCGGTAGTGCGGCTGATGAGACGGCGGCTCCGGCAGAGACGGAAGCGCCTGCTGAAGAGGCACCCGCTGAGGAGGAGGCTCCTGCAGAGGAAGCGCCCGCTGAAGAGGAAGCACCTGCTGAAGAAGCATCAGGCGAATTACTGCCGGGCGGCGGAAGCAACATCATTTACTGTATCACACCTTCCACATCCAATATTTATTTTAAGACTGTTCAGGATATCGCAACGGCAACGGGCGAAGAACTGGGCTACGAAGTAAAATGTTTCTCACATGACGATGATGCGGCTACTCAGCTTGAGATGTTCGAAGCTGCAATTGCAGACGGCGCTGCAGCGATCATCTGTGACAATGCAGGCGCAGACGCTTCCATCGAAGCGGTTCAGAAAGCATACGATGCGGGTATCCCGACATTCCTGGTAGACCGTGAGATCAACCAGACAGGCCTTGCGGCAGCACAGCTCGTTGCAGACAACGCACAGGGTGCGGCGGCAATCGCGGAAGCATGGGTGGAAGCAATGAATTACGAAGGCAAATATGCGGAGCTTCTTGGTCTGGAATCCGATACAAACTGTCAGGTCCGTTCCGAGAATTTCCACTCTGTGATCGATGAGTATCCCGACATGGAGATGGTGGCTCAGCAGTCCGCTAACTGGGATCAGACACAGGCTTATGAAAAAGCGGAAGCTATCCTGCAGTCCAACCCTGATATCACAGGCATCATCTGCGGCAACGACACAATGGCATGCGGCGCTGTTCAGGCTTGTCTCGATGCGGGACGCGACGATATCAAGATCATCGGCGTTGACGGTTCTGACGATGCGGCAGCTTACATCAAAGACGGCCACATGGTAGGTACGGCTCTTCAGCAGATCGCTCTGATCACGGAAACGGCAGTGCGCCAGGCTGACGAATACTTAAAGGGAACAGCTCCCGAACAGGAAAAACAGCTCATCCCCTGCGTAGCTATCACATCTGACAACGTTGATAAATTATCCGGTTTCGTATACAGCGAATAAGCCGGAAAGGAAATAAAACACAAGGAAAGGGACGATAAAGGACGATGAACGACTGCATCGTCCTTTTCCATCAACAGAATATCAGGAGAAGGAAAATGAAAAAAAGAGTATCTCTTATTATGGTGTCAATATTGCTGGCAGCGAGCCTTGCCGGGTGCGGCATTGTCACGGTGGTGCCGATCGGCCAGGAAGCTTCCTTTACGGGGAAAGAGGAATTTGATTCCGGCGCGCAGTCCAGTGACGACTGGGCGGCTGTGGTGGAGGATATCAGGGGAAAAGCGGCAGATGTCTCTGAAGTGCTGGCAAACGGAGCCGACGGAACGGCGGTTTCGGGATCTGCAAAGATCATAGAATTTAATACGGAAACACCCAAGCACTATCTTGTTGTGGAAGTGGAGGGGTATTCCGGCGGGGAAGTCCGCATTCAGGCGGGCGGCGTATATTCGGGGACGGCTATCCGCGATGCGCAGAGCATCAAAGGATTTGAAGACTTTGCAAACCAGACGGAATGGTCCCAGTACGCAAAAGCGTTGAATCAGGAGGCCGATGCCCAGGTTGTGGCGCCGCTCTCCATCGATGAGAGCGTTGCGGGAAAGACCGTGACATTTACAGGCGCGGCTGCAGAAGGCGGCGGGGCGGTGACGATCACACCGGTTGAGATGACGATAGAATAAGGAGGGGCATAATGTCTGATAAAGCAAATGTTGTTCTCCATTGTGAAAAGATCGATAAGATCTATCCGGGCACAAAGGCTCTTGACGGTGTTTCCTTTGATCTGCTCAGAGGAAAAGTCAATGTGCTGATCGGGGAAAACGGCGCCGGTAAATCGACGCTGATGAAGATGATAGCCGGCATTGAGCAGCCCTCTGCCGGGAAGATGTATATGGATGGGGAAGAAGTATATTTCAAGGATACTACGGCTGCAAGGGCAAAGGGCATCGGCATCATCCATCAGGAGCTGAGCCTGTTTCCGAACCTTACGGTGTACCAGAATATTTTTATGGGACATGAACATAAAAAAGGACTGTTCCTGAATGACAAAGAGCACATCGCGGGGGCGGAGAAGATCCTGAAGAGGCTGGAGCACGAGATACCGCCCGATACGCTGGTGGGGGATCTGAGGGTCGGCCAGCAGCAGATGGTAGAGATCGCCAGAAACCTGATCCAGGATGACCTGCGGGTGCTGATCATGGATGAGCCCACATCCTCCCTCTCCGCGGCGGAAGTGAAAGTTCTTTTCAAGATCATGCGGGAGCTTCTGGCGGAGGATATCTCCATCGTCTATATTTCTCACCGTCTGGAGGAGATCATGGAGATCGGGGATCATGTGACGATCCTGCGGGACGGCAAGTACGTGGCGGACGCCGATGTCAGGGATATCGAGCTGAGCTGGATCGTGGAAAACATGGTCGGAAAAAATACGCAGTACCATAGATTTGAGCGTTCCATCGATCTGAATAAAGCGGAGAAGATCCTGGAAGTAAAGCATTTGAGCCTGCCGAAGAAGGGCGGCGGATATCTGCTGGACGACGTCAGCATGTATCTGAAAAAGGGCGAAGTGCTGGGGATCTACGGCCTGTTGGGGGCGGGCAGGAGCGAACTGTTCGAATGCCTCATGGGGATGCGCCCGGAACACACCGGCGAGGTGGTCTACAACGGGGAGAACCTGAAGATAAAGAGCATCTCCGACCAGATCAAAAACGGTTTTGCGATCGTGCCTGAAGACCGGCAGAGGCAGGGGCTGATCCAGACGCTGGATATCTGCAAAAACACATCGATCGCATCCATGCGCAACTATGTAAAGGGAATCTTCTTAAACAGCAGGGAAGAGGAGAACGCGGTGGATGAACAGATAAAAGATATACATATTAAAGTGGCTGATAAAAAACTCCCTATCCTGTCATTGTCGGGCGGTAATCAGCAGAAAGTCGTTATCGGAAAAGGTATTTTAACCCATCCCGCGGTGCTTCTCCTGGATGAGCCGTCCAGGGGGATCGATATCGGCGCGAAGACGGAAGTGTTTGAGATCATCCATGACTATGCGGAGCGGGGGCTCTCCATTATCGTGATCTCTTCCGAATTAAAAGAGATCATGGCGATCGCAGACAGGATTTATGTGTTGTCAAACGGGAAATGCACAGGGGAACTTTCGGGTGATGAGATCAATGAGGATACGCTTGTGCGTGCATCTTATGCCGGGCTGGGAACCGGAGCCGGTGCGTAGGACAGGGGAAGGAGCAAAGAATAAAGATGAAAACAAAGAAAACAAATTCAAATCAGTTATTAATGACACTGTTAAAGGGACGTACTTTTATCGTGCTGGTCATTCTGGTCGTGTTCTTCAGCATTGTAAAAGATAATTTTCTGGATCCGACCACACTGACGATGATCGCGAAGCATGTGGCGCTCTATGGCATTCTGGCGCTGGGCATGACGTTTGTCATCATCACGGGCGGCATCGACCTGTCGGTAGGTTCTGTGGTGGGCCTGATCGGTATGCTTGCCGGCGGCCTGATCCAGTACGGGCTGACACTGAAATTCGCGGGCGTAACGCTGTATTTCAGCGTGCCGATGATCGTGCTGTTCATGCTGGTCGTAGGAGCGCTGATCGGCGCCATAAACGGCCTGATCATCACAAAATTAAATGTGGCGCCCTTTATCGCCACACTGGGCACCATGTATATCTGCCGCGGTTTTGCGAACCTGCGTTCCGGCGGCGCGACATTCTCTGATATTGCGGGGTATGAAGGACTGGGCAACACAGGTTTCAAGACACTGGGAAGCAATATCGCGGGCATCCCCGCGGGCGTATATGTTTTCGCGGTTCTGGCGATCATTTCCGTTGTTCTTTTGAAAAAGATGCCTTTCGGCTGGTATGTGCTGGGCGTGGGCGGCAATGAAAAGTCGGCGCGCCTTTCCGGCATCAAGGCGGATCAGATCAAGATCCTTGTATACATTATTTCCGGATTCTGCGCGGCATGGGTAGGCATGATCAACACAGCACAGCTTTCCGCGGCGCATCCGGCTTCCGGCGACGGCTGGGAGATGAACGCCATCGCGGCGACCGTCCTCGGCGGCACTTCCATGGCGGGCGGTTCCGGCACGATCCTCGGCACGGTGGTGGGAGCCTTCGTGATCGGCGTGATCAACGACGGTATGACGATGTGCGGCGTTTCCGAGTTCTGGCAGAAGGTGATCAGAGGTCTTGTTATCATCCTTGCGGTTGTCATCGACCAGACACAGAGAAATCTGCAGGCAAAGATGGCGCTTCAGGCACGCAACGAAAATAAATAAGAGATCAGGCAGGAGGTAGAGATGAAGAAAACAGGTATTTTAAACGCACAGCTGATCGGCCATATAGCGGCCCTCGGCCACAAAGATACTTTTATGATCGGAGATGCCGGCATGCCGATCCCGAAGGGGATCCCCATCGTGGATCTGGTCCTCTGCGGCGGCGTACCCACCTTTAAGCAGGTGATGGATGCGGTACTTGCGGAGACCGCGGTGGAAGGCTATACGATAGCGGAGGAGATCAAAGAATATAATCCGGAACTGCTCGGATATATCAGGGAAAAACTGGCGGGAACGGAGGAGGAGATGATCTCCCACACGGCATTAAAACAGATGTCCGCACAGGTGAAGTTTGCGGTGAGGACAGGGGAATTTACACCCTATCCCAATATTATCTTAAGGGCAGGCGTTGCCTTCCCGGTATAAAAATCATTCATTAGGAGGTTTATCATGGCACACATTAAACTTGGTTATGCGCCCACGAGAAGAAGCATTTTCAGCGCACCGGACGCTATAAAATACAGGGGGCTGACAGCGGATAAGCTGCGGGAGATGGGAGTCGATTTCGTCGATATCACGGATATCAATGAAGAGGGGCTTCTCTATAATGACGATGACAGGATCAAAATAGCGGAGAAATTCAAGGCGGAAAAGATAGACGGACTGTTTCTGCCGCACTGCAACTTCGGCACGGAGTATGAGTGCGCGAGGTTGGCGAAGGAACTGAACGTGCCGGTACTGCTGTGGGGGCCGCTGGATGAACGGCCGGATGAGAACGGCGTGAGGCTTCGGGATACCCAGTGCGGGTTGTTTGCGACAGGCAAGGTGCTACGGAGATTCCGCGTGCCGTTCACCTATATGACTAACTGCCGCCTAAGCGACCCTGTGTTTGAACGGGGCGTGAGGGATTTTATGGCGGTCTGCAACGTGGTAAAGACGTTCCGCAGCATCCGTATTCTCCAGATTTCCACAAGGCCTTTCGATTTCTGGACGACCATGTGCAATGAGGGAGAGCTGCTTGAGAAATTCAATATTCAGCTTTCCCCGATTCCGATGCCGGAACTGACGGACGAGGTGAAAAAGGTAAAAGAAGAAAAGACGGAAGTGGAGAAGGTGATCGCCTACTGCCGTGAGAACATGGAGATCATGATCAAGGATAACGAGCTGGAGAATGTGGCTGCGCTGAAAGTGGCAATGAAAAATCTGGCGGAGAAGTACGGCTGCAAGGCTATCGCGATCCAGTGCTGGAACCAGCTGCAGTGCGAGCTGGGGATCATGCCCTGCGCGGCGAACTCCCTGCTGAACGAGGAAGGCATCCCGGTTGTCTGCGAGACGGATATCCACGGCGCGATCACGGCGCTTTTGGTGGAAGCTGCTGCGCTGGACGGCACAAGGGGCTTCTTTGCGGATTGGACCATCAGACATCCGGATATCGAGAACGGCGAACTGCTGCAGCACTGCGGCCCGTGGCCGATCTCCGTGGCACAGGAGAAGCCGAAACTGACCTATCCCCTTGCCTTTGATCATCCGGGCAGCATCACGGCGGAGGCAAAATACGGGGAAGTGACGCTGGCAAGGTTCGACGGCGACAACGGGGAATACTCCATGCTGCTCGGAAATGCGAAGGGCGTGGAAGGACCGAAGGGCATGGGAACCTATCTCTGGGTGGAAGTGGATAACATCAAACGTCTGGAGGCGAAGATCGTGGAAGGGCCTTACATCCACCACTGTGTCGGCATCCACAAGAATGTAGTGCCGGTGCTGTATGAAGCATGTAAGTATATAGGCATCAAACCTGACTTGTATGATCCGATCGAGGAGGATGTGAAGGCTTACCTGCGCGGGGAGTGAAGATTATTTGGAGGAAAAGACAATGGAAGATTTGAAAGCATTATCCTATGATCTGAGGAAAAATGTGGTTGATATGATCGTGGAGGGAAAGGGCGGACATATCGGGGGGGATATGAGCGTCATCGATGCGCTGATCGCCCTGTATTTTAAGGTGATGAACATCAGCCCGGAGAATCAGGACGATCCGGACAGGGACCTGTTCGTGATGAGCAAGGGGCACTGTGTGGAAGCGCTCTATGCGGTGCTGGCGGCGAAGGGCTTCTTCCCAATTGAGGAGGTCATTGAGAAATTCAGCAAGTTTGGCTCCCAGTATATCGGGCACCCGAACAACAAGCTGCCGGGCATCGAGATGAATTCGGGATCCCTGGGGCACGGGCTGCCGGTGAGCGTGGGAATGGCGCTGGCAGGAAAGATGGATAAAAGAGACTACCGCGTCTATACGGTGATGGGCGACGGGGAGCTGGCGGAGGGCTCCGTGTGGGAAGGCGCTATGGCGGCGGCCCACTACAAGCTGGATAACCTCTGCGCCACGGTGGACAGGAACCGCCTGCAGATCTCCGGGAATACGGAAGATGTGATGGCGCACGACGACCTGCACGAGAGGTTTCGGAGCTTTGGCTGGCATGTGATCGATGTGAAGGACGGCAACGACATCGGCCAGCTCGTGGCGGCCTACGAGGAGGCGAAGACGGTGAAGGGGAAACCCACCGTGGTGATCGCCAACACGGTCAAGGGCTGCGGCTCCGCCGTGATGGAGGATAAGGCGGCATGGCACCACAAAGTGCCTACAGCGGAAGAGTATGAACAGATCATCAAAGACTTTGCTGAGAGAAAGGAGGCGCTGTCATGAACAAGATACCGAACAGGCAGGCGATCTGCGAAGTGTTAATGGAGCAGGCAAAAGAGGATAAGGATATCGTGGTGCTGTGCAGCGACTCCAGGGGGAGC
>JAETSN010000045.1 GCA_021769625.1 [Clostridium] symbiosum
TAAATAAAAATCAGCCGTATTTAAGCCGATTTACAATTCATAGACCAGCAAATCTTCATTCGCCGCTGGATCGCACTTTTCTTTCCATTCTAGTTTCCGGATTACGCTCCACCTGGAAAAATTGATATTCGACAGATCATATCTGTCATACACTCTCTTATCAATAACCAATCTGCTGCTGAAATCCTTGTTCTGGAGGATTCCGCTATTCGACAGGTTCTTCAGAGCCATAATATCCGTATCCGAACATTCTGCATGGAGTGTGAACGTAAATCCGTCCAGTTCCTTCAGAATCTCTTTGCTGATTCCCTTATTATTCCAAAGTGAAGTGTACAAATACATCTTTCCACGGTATCCCTTATCCCACATGCGGTTGATGAACTCCAGCGTCTTTCCTGGAATCAGCATTGGCTCCCCTCCGGTAATCACGATTTCCTGATACTCCATCAGTTCTTCATCTGTATGTACTTTCTGGTATTCCGGAAGATTCAAATTACAACATCCCGGACACTTCCTGTTGCACCGGAATGTAACAATTACTCTTGCTGTCTTTTTCATAGTCCCTCCATCAAATTTGCTCTATGACCGAATTTGCATCATCAAGATAACCGTATGCCTCTTCCAGCATTTCGATATAGCCCTGCATTTCTTCGCCTCTGTCACCATCCCTGAAATTATCCGGAAGGTTCTCATAACTTTCATTCTCTTCTTCCTTTACGGCTTCCAAAATTTCCATAGCTTCTGATACTTTTTCAAATGCTTCTGTGAGTCTTTTTCTTCTCTGTCTATTCATAGTATCCTCCTTTACACCCATGCCGGTTTTTCTGTTGCTTCTGGCAAACTAAACAACCACCCAATAACATCTTTAGGTACATCCTCTTCCTTCCACGATGTACCGTATTTGTATCCGCAGACCGGGCAAGGTTTACACAGTATTCCATCCGGATGCTCCTCCGGCTTTAACCATCCAAGAGTTTTTATTTCAGTTGCGCCCTTATCCCCTGTATAGATTGGTTTCCTCGGTTTATATAATTTCTCCATCTCTCCTGTCAATTTCTCGTGTGTTGTAATGGAGTACGGAAGATTTGCATATCTAATCTGTTCATCCGAAGGAACAAAAACCGTGCCGTTTTTCAGCGCTTCTATCGCTGCTTTTTCTGCATCTTTCTTCTTGTCCATAGCTTCTCTGCTAAGTGTATAGTTGTATAACACAACTTCCTTTCTGGCAAGTCTATCCCATCCAAGCGATTTTTGATGCTGGCAATATGGTCGCATATCGTTCAAGTGCCATTCGCTCCAAATATCACAAAACTGATTTAACATTTCCTGATTCCATTCAGGAGAGGGTGTCCCATTCCTGATTTCATCAACGCACTGCCCGCACGAGCCTTTTGCATTTCCATTTCTTTTCGGTCCGATAACACCGGAAATGCTAAGTCTTCCATCCTCAAATTCAATCTTACAAAAACCTTTCGCTTTTCCTTCGTATGTATCGCATGTGCAAGGGTTTATGATTTTTCTCATGGTTTAATACCTTCCTTTCATAGCTTCTTCCGCAATAACATCAATATTATTTTCCAGCAGATATTTCATATCCTGCATACGAATTTCTAAAATATGCTTCACCTCATTCCTGATAGCATCTGCTGTCACTATTTTGCAGTTACAATGGACAGTGGTTATTACTTCCGAAAAAGTTATCCCATCAAGCAGGTTATCCCCTCTGTCCAAGTCTTCTCCGAGTCTCCACTTTCTTTCCACCTGATCTTCTCCCTTCATTCCTCGTAATCTGTATAGTCAATCTGCATTACCTCGCAAATATCTGCATAGTCGCATCCATTTTCGTACATATTCTTGATTGTGCGACCGTGGATGGTTCCGTCCCACGCATCAATCTGTCTTTCGATCTCTGCGTTCAGCCGCAGGTTGCTTCTATCTGCCAATTATTGCACCTCCCTTCCAAATCCAAGAATTTCAAACGCTTTCCTGACAGTTTCCAGTTTTTCCTCAGCTTCTTTTTGAGCCGCTTTAGCTTTCTGGAGCAATCTGTCTAAATTTTCGTTAGCTTCGCAGCACTGATTGTATCTGGATGTCATATCATCCAACTTTCTCTTCATGTTGTCTTTCATTTCATTGAAGCTGCGGCAGTGCCGAGAATCCATTTCTTCGTACTGTTTTTCAGCCATATTCAGCTTATGCTCCAATTCTTCAATCTTTCTGGCTCTCAGCCGCATCAATCTCTGGATTCCCCCGTTCTTTTTCCATTCCTTGCAGAACTGGTCTTTGTCTATGTCGCATCCCATGTATTCCTGCTCAATTTCCCGGTATTCGTCTTCTGTAGGTTCAAATCCGACTCTTTCTATAAATTCTGATTTCATCATAGCCTTTACCTCTTTTCTTACCAACTGGTAATTTTTATCTTGGTATCATCTTAACTTTCCAATCGGTAATTGTCAATCATAAAATTTATTATTTTGGTAAATTATCTATAATCAATCATTAGCTTTACATAGAAAATCCGGAGGCGTTACCCTCCGGATCATTTCACATGCTTTTATCCAGCGATGCAGACAGTTCTTTCTTCAGCATCATGATTTCCAAAACAATTTCATCCAGCCGGTCGAAAACTCCTGCGATATTTACATTTCCGGAAGTAACCGACTTCTTCGGAATATCACTCTCCCGCTTCTGGATAGGAGCCGGTTTTTCTACAGGCTCTTCCTCCGCAGCGACTACCATATCGAACCAGTCTTTAAATCCTTTCGGCGGCATCAGCCCGTTTTTGATAAACCGCTCTGCCTCTCTCTTGTTGAAACACCGGGCATTTGTCTCACCTTTTCGATTTCCTGATACCCACGGAACTTTTACCATTTTCCCAGGGATGTTACTCCTTTTTACTGCTTTTGTCGGGGCTTCAAATCCCATGCACTCCGCAATATCAATCCCGACAAATCTGCGTTCTCCGTCAGAGTCAATAACCGTCCGGATTTCCCCGAATCTTTCATCTGTGTAAACGAAACAATTCTTTCCTTCAAACTCATATCCACTCATACCGCACCTCCATAATACGCTGCTCTCAGACCAGCAAGATTTCTTCCGAACTCTTCTCTCAGCAGATTAAATGACAACTCCAACTGCTTTCCATCTTCGTCATCCGTGAATCCGACACGTCCATCCACAAACGTATCATCAATCATGCGGATCAGGGCTGATACTTCGCTCATTTTGATGATGCAACTCTCCAAATTCTGCATATCTTCACACTCCTTTGCTTCTTGCGCCGGAGCCACGGTTATGCTATACTAAATTTGCTATTACTAAAACCGTAGCTTCCAGCTCGTTTTGCAGCCCCTTTTGATGCCCGTCAGAAGGGGTTGTTTTTGTTACATCATCATTCTAACTTACCGTCTGGTAATTTCCATCGTTTTTCAGGATGTTACCTAAAATACAATTCATGTTACCATTTGGTAATTTAATGGCAAAACTAAATAAAGATGCTGCCCTTCAAAGTTCCATCTCCGTACTTCTGATATAATTTCCCCGCATCTTCTTTTCCGATTGTCGTAATGCTGTCTGATCCATCCTCCCACTCCGTATATCGTGCAACAAAGAATCTGCCAAAAGAATCTACATACAGTTCAAAAGCCATGCCGTCCGTATATTCATGCTCTCCATCATGGTAAAAATTACCGCAGAGCATATCTGCCTTATGCGTGTCGTACAATACTCCTTTAATGACCTGCCGCACCCTGCGCCCATGTCCTTTTCTTCTGCTCTCAAATTCAATCCCGCTTTCCAGTTCTACCAGGCGCACTTCGTACCCAAGCATATATGCCATCTTTCTCCACTCTTCTGCGCTGAAAGAGTTCTTTTTCAGACGCTGGCTGAAGTTCTGCGGTGTCCAGCCCATTTTCTTTGCAAACTCTCTCTGAGAATACCCCTTTGCTTCCAGGGCATCTCTCAGGATTTCTGACATGCTTTTTCCATTATCTACAGTCCCTAATTCTAAATTTACCATTGTCCCTCTTCACCTCCGGTATAAAAATCTGCATACATTCCATTTCATTTAACCAGGACTCAAAGTCAGTGCCTTGGTCCTTCTGCTCTTGCAATCCAGCGTTATTTTCAAAATAATCTTCCAGGTCGCTCAGAGTATATCTTTCTGATTTTCCATTTTCATAATAATTCCAGGCTGCCATTCACTCTTCATCCTCGTCTTCTTTGCTAAAAACGCATCCCAAGAGTTCATAATCATCCCCTGCTTTTTTATAGGCGAAAACCTCTTTTGCATCCTGGTTCTCCAGGCACTTCCTGATTCCGTCTTCTTCGGTATATGCGGTATCTATCTGGACATCATGCCCGTTTTCGATAGAATAGTATTTCTCGCTCGTCTCTGCTTCTATCCCATTCATCAGATAAACCACGCCTTTAGGATGCCTTTCGTCAAACCAGTGCCAGATTTCTTCACGGTCTGTACCGGCTGGAAATACAGCGATCTCTCTGCTACCGAACATCAGCTTATATTCTTTCTCCAGTATGAGCCTTCCGTCTTCATCTTCAGTAAACGGCACATCTGATAGATTTTTCCAGAATCCCTCCACCATTCTATAACAGAGTAATGTTTCTCCATTCCAGTCGCATAATCCGGAATCAACCATACACTCTCCGCATAACATCATGGGGAAACCGCAATTCGGGCAGAAAACATGGTAGCCTTGCTTAGCTACATTCCATGCAATCGTACTCTCCTCGCCACATTCCGGGCACTGCTCTGTAACGAGGCTTCCTCTAATCTTCAGCAGTTCTTTTTGCTTGCGAATCACAGCAGCGTGAACTTCCTGATTTTCTTTCCGCAGCCTGATAACTTCTTTTCCCAACTCGCTCTTAAAAGCATCTTCAATCGACATGTTCATTCCTCCCCAAACAATTCTCTTGCTTTATCTGTCAGCATTTCGTTCCTCATGGTCTTATCATTGAAAATGCTCCGGCATCCCAGAAGCAACTTATTCAGGTTTTCCTCTGTCACTTCAATCCCAGCGCTCTCCAAGGCATTTTCCAGATCCTCCATATACCAGTTTTCCGTGTACCAGGGCTGTTCAACCGAACCGCAACCTATCTTATTCGCCTTTCCCATGTGTTTTCCTCACTTTCTCCCAGCAATCCGGGCATAAAATTAAATCGTTTCCTTGCATCATATCCATATACTGCTTGTGTCCATGCCTATCTGTAAAGCACTTCGAGCAGAACACCCTGCCGCATTTTTCACACCCCCATAATTCTCCATGAAGTTCATCTGATTCATCCCACCCATTCCGGAATCCGCACAAGTCGCATGAGTATGTTTCATCTTCGCTATGGTAAGCCATTTGACTCATCTCCTCTCTTCTTTGCCATATTTGCAGGTACGTATGGCGCTTTAATAAATCATCCAGCATAATTTTCTTCTTTCTTATCAGCCCCACAATACGGGCACTGATCCACGCCGTAGCACCAATACCACTTCCCGCATTTGCACATCCAAAGCTCCTCTTCGTCCTGTTCGTCCAGGTAGCTTTCCGGATGCTGCCAATCTACGGCTTCAAAAACCCAATCCGCAATCTCAGGCTGTCCATTGCACATATCCAAAAAGTCCTGTCTGCTATATAAGGAATCACTCAGTTCCGGAATATAGCAAATGCGCCCCGGATGCTCTTCGTCCAGGTAAGCCTCCTCGTCTTTGAAAATCCATCCCTGTCTGTAGTAATCCCTGCTGATTACTTCTGGTGTTCCGTTCTCTTCGTCCGCCGGAATGTATTCTCCGATTTTCATATATTCTTTCTTCTCTTCAGTCATAAACAATCTCCCCGAACAAAGCGTACTGGATAATCATGTCAGATACCGGTGCATCAATCAAAGTACAGTCCAGCAAATATCTTCCCTCATGCGTTCCCGGATAAATGGTATCCTCGTAAATCGGATGCTCCAGGTATCTCTTCATCCCTGCCAGAAACTTCTCTTTTGTCAGTTCCTCATACTTTCTTTCCTCCACATCATACAGGAGAAGCGTTCCTCCCCGGCTGATCTGATCGCTGGCGAACTCTCCGAGATATTCCCCCTGCACCTTTGCTTCTGCGCACCAGTGGTTGATGCCACCTTCCAGCGCCGAAACCATAATATCGTCAATATCTTCGTCTGTGACAAGCACATTAAAACTGACCTCTATAATTTCTCCTCTCTTTTCCATGCCGTACATGCTCCTTCCCGTCAAGATTTATGGATAACGCTCACTGGTTCCCCGTACTCTCTGCGCATGTGAGCATCATGGCATCCGTCCAGCCGGTTCATGCTCCACTCGCTGTTGTGAATGCTGAATGAAAAATATCCGTCATCAGCAATGGAAAAACTTGCCATTCCGTGATGCCCCAGCTTTCTTAACTCTCCGATCAAGTCATTCAGATGTGGTAAAGTCGCTCCGCAAAATGCTCTGAACTGTTCTTCTGTAATAGTGTTTTGCTTTTCCATAACATCTTCTCCTTTCATCTTACCATTTGGTAATTTTATCTGTAATCATATCTTATCGCACCCGTCTCTGGTGTCAATCGAAAAGTTTATAGATTTCAGTATTTTTACAGGGAATATCTAATTTTGCAGTGATTGTGAAGTGCGTAGATCATGACATTTCTTGCCTTGCCGGTCAGCCGGTAAAATTCTTCATCTGTCATTGGCTGAACGCAGAACTGGACCGTAACCAACCGATCATTGCTGTCATATATTTTCGTTCCATACAGAACATGATCTGCTCCGGTTTCTTTCATCATTTTGGCTGCATCTCTCTCAAACTTCAGCAGCTCTTTCTGAATCTCCGATGCTGGCATCTGTCCTCTCTGGATGCAGCCTGTCGTATCTCTCATAGTCCACGTTACCATTCGTCCTCCTCCAAATCCTCTTCCCACTCTTCCGGCGGTTTCACTTCGTATCCTCCCTCCGCATACCATCTGCCGCACCCCGGACATTGACAGCATCCGTAATATGTTCCGGTAAGATAAAACTCTTCGCCACACTCACATCTTGCCAGCGCCGGTACTCTATCCGAAGTCTTTCTTTCGATAACTCCCAGGCACTCAACCTCTTCCGGATGCTCCTGGCACCACTTGTAATTTTTTTCTGAGCAAGGATTCAACTGCACCTCCCCATTTTTCCAGGGGAACGAAAATCCGGCATCCGGATATTCACGGTATATGTACTCCAAATACGTTTCTTCCAGAACCTCTGTATGAGCCTCATTAATAATTGTTACCATAGGTATCCTCCTCTCATGCGTTCTTTGCGTCTTCTACGAACTGCTCCGCTTCTTCCTTGCTGCTGAACCAGTCATGGTAAATATCTTTACGTCTCAGTGACTTTGACTCATTTTTCGGAGCCTTTACCGCCTGGATGCTATTCGTGATAGCTGCGATAACTCTGCCATCGTCATATACCGAAGAGGTAACGCACCAGTACGTCTTCATTCCGGCAAGAATCAATTCGTAGGCATCCGCCTGTTCTTTTTTAAGCGGCTCTATGTAATCTACAAATCCCCATGCTTCTTCTCCGATTTCCTCACAGAAAATCTTTGTATCAAAATTCTTAATCTGTTCAACTTTCCCCCTGTTCGGAAATCCACCCGGAAGAATCGGGCGCTGTGTGCTGTAATATCTTGTCATTTCTCTAATCCTCCCTAAAATGTTGCTCTGTCGTATTGTCTCTGACTGATTTCCCCGTTCTTGCAGAGACTATCAATCCAGCAGGACCAGATGTACTGCACTCTGCAATAATCATCCCGGCGCTCCCGCAGATACTTTTTGTAGTTACCCTCATACACCTCGTTAATGAATTTTCTTTTCAAAGTCATTACTCTCGCTCCTCCTCACTGTATCTGCTCATACCACGCTTCTACATTGGATGTTTCCAGTTCTTTCACCCTTCTCTGCGCTTCCTTTCTCGATTGCGTTACCATGTCTTCCGTGAAAATTCTGGAGCCAAAACATTTCTCGGAAGTGTAATAATATACTGCGAATAATGCCATGTCTTATCCTCCCTATCGAAAAGCATATTTCCATGTCTTAAACGGATCAAGCAACCTCTCCGGATACCCTGTCATATGAAGTTCTCTGGCTTCGTTTCTGATTGCTTCCACCGTCTCATTGCTGCATCCATGATCTTTTGCTCTCCAAGCAAGTCGGTACAGTTTGGTCGCTTCCTGTTCTGCAATTCCTTCCAGTTCATCTCGAATCTTTCTTAATTTTCTTACCTCAAACACGCTTACCTCCATGTTTTACACCTCCTCGAAGAAAGTAACTGCAATTCTCGCTATATCGAAGCAAATACTTGTCAGTTCCTGGTCTGTATTACTGTGCTCCATGATGTCCAGCGCAATCTCCACAATGTCATCTGTAGTAATATTCTCTTTGTCCCCTGCCAGGTCATTCAGCAGATGATTGTAGGCAGCGTTGTCTCCTCTGGTGTACCAACGCTTTGCGATGCAAAGATTTCTAAGGTCATCTTCCCTGATTTTTCTGACTTCTCTGTATCCATATTTCATACTGTCATCCTCCTTACCAACTGGTAATTTTTATCTTGTCATTATCTTATCTTACCAAATGGTAAGTGTCAATCATTAAATTTATTTTTTCTTGATTTTTGGGAAACTAAACGATATGCTTTATATAATGAAGAAACTGCTGAATGAATGAACTTCTGAGAGCCTCTGAAATGCCTCTGGATTCATTTTATCCTTTTACCGAAGGAGATATTGAAAAATTCTGTAGGATTGGCTGGGACTCGATACGTCAAAAAATCATTCTGGAATTTATGCAGATTGTACATTCTGATATGCGTGTGAGAGCATAACCGCCGACATCGGTTTGCGTATATATTCTTTTCTTTTTATGGTTATGGTACTGGTAATGGTACTGGTACTGGTTACAGTGGATTTTCCAACGGACTGTCCGTAGGATTGTCCTATGGACGCAGAAAACTGTTGACTTTTTCAGAGATCGGGCATATTATAATCTTAGCTAAGAAATCGGAGAGTATTCCGTAGCCAAAGCGAAACCCCAGAGAGGCCAGTCTCTGGGGTTTCTTTTTTGGGCTAGCTGTCTTTATCATTTCGGTCTAACCACTTGCGGATGTAATAGCCAGTTGCACTCGCCACAACCGAAACAAGAAATCGGAGTATGTATTCCATAACCTCACCTCCTTTCTGCTGGAGGCGCGACAGCAAAAATATCATATCACATCGTTTCGATGCTTTCCACAACTTTAGCAACAAAAAAATCCCCTCCGCTGGTCAGTCCAGACAGAGGGGTATCTTTTTATTATTTTACAGTCTCTTCGTGTGCTCCAGGGCAATCCAACCCGCTCCGCTCTTTAAGCGTCCCCAGGTATATCCTCCAGCGCTCTGCGTCTCAACGATAGTGTAGACTCCTTTCGGGCAGAATCCGTTATTCCCGTAGTTCGTACCGGGTCCTTTACGGATATACAGATCAGAGATGCTGACCTGTACCTGGAAACTTCCAGAAGATGCCGCTGTGCTTCCGCCGGAAGAAGCTGCGCCTCTGTAGGTGCAGTAGGCTTTATCCACATTGATCCAGCCTGCTCCGCTCTTCAGTTTTCCCCATGAGCCATTCTGAATCTCCGTGATCGTGTACATGCCCTTGTCTTTGATGGAGCCATTCGTCCCGTAATTGGTTCCAGGACCTTTCCGAATATTGAGTTCATCCACATCGACCTTGTACGTTCCGGTCTTGTAAGCAGCGCCAGAAGAAGCACTGCCGCCAGAAGAATTTGATCCCCCTGATGCGGCTCCAGCATAGGAGCAGTAGGCTGTGCTGACGTTAATCCAACCAGCGCCTGATTTGAGTTTACCCCAGGAGCCATTCTGGATTTCAGTAATTGTGTAAGTTCCTTTGTCGGTAATAACACCGTTGATTCCGTAGTTTGTTCCAGGTCCTTTGCGGATGTTGAGGTCTGCGACATTGACTTTGTACATACCGGTCTTGTAGTTTCCTGAGCCGCCGCCTGTACTTCCACCGCCGGTTGTTCCTCCGCCGGAACTCCCACTTAACTGTGCTGTTACCCGGTTTGCCACATCTCCGAGCCTGGAGTAAAGCCAATCGCCAGGGCAGGATTTATTTGCAAACCAGCGGTGTACGGTAAGAACCATCTCGTTTGATTTCGGGCTGTAATTCAGGGCAGTGTTCTTATCTCCGAACCAGAGCAGCTTGGTCTTCCCATTCCTCCGGCAGATGTCAACGCACAGCGCAATCAGCTTCTCATATACCGCATTTGTCATAGCATACGGATGTGTCTTATCGCTGGCGCACTCGATTGTTACCGCCCTCTGATCGTTTGCGTTGCTGGAAGAACACCAGCTTCTATTTCCTTCGTCTACGCACAGAACCACTCTTCCATCGCTGCCAATCCCGTAGTTGCAAGAAGCCTGAACATTAGAAGTATCGAAGCATCCGCCGATAGACTCCGCCGAAAGCTGTCCTACTACACAGTGCGGCGTGATCCGGTCGATAGCGTGTGTTCTTGTGCCGCTGTGGTTAGGGCTTTTCACTGTACAATTTACTAAGCTACTGTTACTCATACCTGTGTCCTCCTTGTCATACTGGGTTAAATCCCATCTCTCAATCAGGCTGCAAAGTTTGTCCACATAGGCGATGTCTGTGGCATATCCTCCAGCCTTAATCAGTTCTGCCGCTCTCCGGTAATCTTTCTCCCCGGAAAGCCCTTCGTATCTTCTCTTGCTGCCATTCATGGCACCATTCAGGTAGCATGAATGGTCTTTGATGCTTGTCAGAATGTCCGGATATTTCCGAAAGTCTGCCGTAATGGTGTAGACAGTTCCATCCGGCTTCTGCTCGTTGGTCTTCTTGGTGTACTTGCTTACCCCGTCCCATACGGAATCCCATGTGTTCCCGGAAAGAGAGCATTTCATTCCGAAAAGGTTATTTGCGTTGACTGCAAGTTCCGTACTGCCATACCCGGACTCCAGACACGCCTGCGCCGCTGTAATAGATGCCAGCACTCCGCTTGTCTTCATGTCCTGCGCCGCAAGAGGACCGATCTTCTCAACAAATTCTTTTTCTGTCATGTTCGCCTCCATAAAAGGCGCCCCGGATTTCTCCGGGGCTGCGCTTACTGTTCATCCGTATTTTCTTCAATGGTAACTTCGGTTTCTGCGCCGATATTCGCCGCATCCGTCATGCCTTCTCCGATGATATAGGCGATCAGGGTTGCTCCGCCCATGATGATTGCCGTAACCTGAGTAACCGAATTGTCAGTCGCTCCTGCCGCAATCATAATCGGTGTTACGAATCCAACCACTGCCGCCCAAAACTTACGGCTTGTCAGCTTCTTCGCCCAGTTAATGTTCTTCATGAAAACTTACCTCCTGTATAATTTTCCTTTTTAGGCTCTGTGAGCCTCTGATTGTTGTCTGGTTGCGTTTTATCCCCGTCAATAAGGATTTGTTTGCCTGCATGATAAAAGCAGGAAATTAAGACGTTTAGCCCTTACCTCCGGCTGTGCATCAGTTCACTGATTTTTTCTACTTCGTGCATCGGTATGACCTCCAGATTCCGCATAGCTGGCTGGACCTCAGAGTGAACATGCCCGTTTCCGTCCAGCTCCTCATAATCCTTAAAGATCTTCCAGAACGCTTCTGCTTCCATCTCAGACCACGCCAGCATAGGATTCTTTTCCTTGCTGGTAAAGTAGCGGTATGACTGCAAGAGCCTGTCCCGCAGCTTATTCCTCTCTCTCTTTTGATTTGCGGCTTCGATTTCTTCCAACCGGTCTATGTTCTTTTTTTGCACTTCTTTCAGATCGTTGATAGCTTCTGTGAACTTCTGCTGTATATCTATGCTTTGCTCTCTCCATTTCGGATAAAGGCTGATCTGGTCGAGGCAGGTCTGGATTTTTTCATCCCTCTCCCTTTCCGTATCATGCTGCTCAATTACCTCTTTTTTCCACTTGTTGTACAGCTTCTTCATGTAGATAATTGCGGCGGCACAAACAATTACGCTCGCAACCGTCAGTTCTCCAAATACTTCAATAACAGCGTCCACGTTTCTTTCCCTTTCTTTGTATTTTTGCCCCGTCCTGCCCGGCGCTGCGGCTCTTCTCTGATCCGGTTCATGATCCTCACTCTCCTTCCAGCTTACTCAAAAGGGAATCCATCTCCACGATAGATTCCCTCGCCTCGTTGCTTATGATGAAATTTTCATAGTGTCCGATCTCGGTAATCAACTTACGGATTACTTCATTCTGGGACTCAATAATATGATTTTGCAATTCAAGCAATTCTTGACTGCTCATAAGTTACCTCCTCCTGGTTCTTATCGTGAGTAAGGACCAGATTATCCAGAATACTTTTTATCAGGGCATCACTATCGCAATGCTCCAGCATACCGAGATAACTTTGCAATGTATCTGTAACGTCCTGCATCGTAACCTCGTAATTTGAATATTTTACAGACAATCCCCTCAGCGCTCTTTTTATCCTGAGACTTGTGCTTTTTCGGATTACTACATGATCCGCCCACAGACGGTATCCAACAAATTCAATCCCTTGGCTGATGGGGCGGATACACGTTTTCTTATTCAGATTCAGTTCCAGTTCTTCCAGAAGAAATTTCTCAATCTGGTCTTTCCAGAAACGAAGCTGCATTTTGTCATTGCCAAGGATAATCACGTCGTCCATATAGCGAATATAAAAATGGATACACAGAACTCTCTTGCAAAATTGATCCAGCGCATCCAGATATAAATTCGCAAATACCTGAGACAGTAAATTTCCAATCGGCATTCCGACATCATACAGGCGCTCCTCCAGCGGCACATCTCCAGGAGAGCATCCCGGTGGCAATCCGAACGGCGTATGGTCGCAATCTATAATTCCGTACAGCACATCCAGCAACCTCTGGTCCTTAATCTTATTTGCCAGAATCTTCTTCAATACCCGGTGGGATACTCTGTAAAAATATTTGCTGATGTCCAGTTTCAAATAAAACCACTGTCCGTCTTTACGACTCACTTGCTCCAGCCAGTATTTCAGCCGGTTCATAGCACTAAGAGAACCACGACCAGGTATGCAACCATAGGAATCCTCTATGTATCCTTTTACCAGTATCGGATTGATTACCCGGTATATCGCCCATTGAATGATACGATGCCTGAACGATATTGACATAATCATTCTTTTCTTCGGCTCGTAGATGTAAAATATAAAATATTTGTCTATCTTGTAAGTGCCATTCAGGATTTCCTGCCTCAACTCATTCAGCAGCGCCCAGGAATCCAAATTATAAATCAATACATCCTTATTGTATCTGCGTCCATTGGAGGCATCCTCTAAGGCAAGGTACAGATTGTCCATCGAAAATATGGTATCGAAAACGTTCTTAATTTTCATCAATACCTCTTTGTCAAAAGTCTATGTGTTGCAGCTTTCGCCGTGGCTACTTGCAGCTTCCATAGTTGTTTCCGGTTTGTGTGTCTCCCCGGAAACGACTCTACCCACTTTCAGGAGCAGAGCCCTTTTTCTCCTGCCTTTCAGCCCGGAGCGGAAATAGACTCCTTTATCCTCTCGCACTGTCGAGTAAAGCGGAGCGGAAGCCGATGTTGCTGTTCGAGTTCGACCGAGGGTTGTTCAGGTTCACGTTGAACACACCGGCGTTGGAAGTGTTGTTCCAGCTGCCACCGCAAATCGGCAAGCGCAATAGCCTATTCCCAAAGGAAACGCCCCGCCATTTCAGCGGGGCTGATAACCTTTCTTGTTCTTGACCGGAGCATCTTCATACAGCCACTTCTTGTAACCTCCGAGCATACTCCCGATCTCTTTGGAACGCCGTGTCCACTCACTAAAAGACGAGGAGCCTTTCAGATATTTCATTCGGTACGCAAGTGTTATAAAATCCTGAAGCGCTTTGTTCTTCATGTCCAGATTTTTATGCGGCGTTTTCTTTGAGTACGCCCACTCCAACTCGTTTGCCAGTTCCAACATTTCTTCCATGCAGAGCGCCATCTTGTCTCCCAGCAATTTCTGGTGTGGAACCGACCATTTCTCTATGAGGGGGAGTGCGTACTCTATCATGTCAATAATTTTCATCCGGATTTTCAGGTTTTCTACTTGCTGCTCCCCTGTTGCCGTTTCATTCTTTTCTGTAAGCGCCACGGTATTCCTCCTTCAAAAGCTGCAAATGCTCTGCTACCGCAGAGCAATCAGTGTCTCAGTGTTACAGTTCACAGAAAGCGGAGCGGAAGCCGAGGAGGCTGTACGAGTCCGACCGAGGGTAGTGCAGGTTCACGCTGAACACACCGGCGCTGGAAGCGCCGGACCAGCGGCCACCGCAAAGCGGCAAGCGCTCTCCTACAGGATTGAACCAGTGGTAATCTCCGCCATAGTCTCCACCCGGTTCATCCGGATACAGCAGGAGCGCTTTTGCCAGTTCCGGCGCTGCGCTCAGTCCGGAGGCAAGCGTCATATCTTTGTACTGACCTCCAACACCTGTGTCAGTGGTGTATGTGATTGCTCCTTTCGTAAGCTGGATTTTACTGGATACCCAATCCCACTTCAGGGTATCTGCCGATCCCGGATCGACCAGGGTTCCGTCTGCTTTGATAGCTTTCCACTCCGTAGACTGCGCTCCCATGTTGGTTTCTGCCAGCATACTGTTCGCATACGGGATAATCTGAATCTCAGCGTCTTTCAGTCTCATGCCAGCGCACCACTCCCATACGTTTCCGTTGAGGTCTGCGATTCCATCCGGCATCCAGTTATGGTTCCAGGTTGCCGGTCCAGAGCCGGTAGCGCACCTCGCCGGTTCTCCTGGATGGCTGTCTGCTTCTGCGCTTTCATAAGATGTCGGGATGCCCTTCTCGTGAGGATAGGAAATATCCTTTCCCCAGTTATTGTTTCCTCTCGGCATGGTTTCGTTCTTACGACACCACAGGGCGATTGCGCACCACAACGAATACGGAACCAGGCTCCATCCGTTTCCTTTGTTGCGGCAGAATGTCAAAGCTTGGTCGAAATTCACATAAGTCTTCGGATCACGCATGGGGAGACTGTATGCACGGTCATTCAGAACAATGCTCTGGTACTTCCCGACATAAATCTTATCCTTGTCCACCCCGCCTACTTTGAATCCCGGATGTACATTCTGGCTGCCTCCATCCATAATGTCGGAAATATTCATCTTCGGAAAAGGAACCATGACAGAGGGCATTTCCATGTCATCAAAAAGGACGGTATTCTTACCGCCCGACATCGCTTCAATCGCTAATTTAAAATCATCAAAATTCGGCATATCTTTTTAAACCTCCATTTCCCATAATCTAAGTTCACACTTTTCGATGTCAAACGGAACCGGCTCTCTGGTGGTAATCGTTGAAGATTCCATGCTACCGTCTTCCGCTTCCGGATCATAGTCCGGATTCTCCGATGTGGTTTCGATGTACTCCCTTGCCGGGACAACCAACTGAGCCACATAGCGTTCCCCCTGCGAAGCGCCCATTACCAAGCCGCCTGTGTAGTCCTGGCAGATGTCAATAACCACCTCGTAGTCCCTTTCTTTCTTTGACACATCGAACATCAGATCACCATCATTGAAACTCACGATTTTCCCCATGACCTCATAGGGAATAAATTTCTTGCCGTCCTCCGGCAGATATGTTACTTTCATCAGAAATACCTCCTTCTGTTCTGAGCCATGTTTACCGCTTCTCTGGTACGTGCCGCCGCAATCTCCGCAGCTTCCCGCATAGCCGGATCTTGCCGGTCTACGCCGTAGCTTTTCATCACATGCTCTTCATCTTTTCTGCGGTCCTCACTCTTGATAATCACATTCGCCACTTTAGATACCTCCTCTCACATAGCAGTTCACAACCACCTGGCTTGCTGATCCGGTAAAAGCAATCTTGAAACCGTTGAGCAGCTTATCGCTGAACTCAAATTCTCCTACAGCCCCGCCGGTCACGCTTACCACCTCGCACTCCACTGTATAATCCATGTTGTTTTTCGGTGTCGTAAGCTGTACCGTTTTCTTGGAGTTGTTATGTGGGTACTGCTGAGAGTTCGTCAGCGTAACCTGAATCTTTTCTCCAATCAGGCTTTCCAGTTCCCGGTTTGCCTGAAGAAGATTCCGGCTGTTTTCGGATGCCATGAGCATAGCTTCCAAGATTGCCAGGTCCATCAAGTTAAAATTTGTGGCGTTCTGAGGTGTTCCCTGCTGCAATACTTTTCCGGGCGATGCAGTATGCTGAATCAGCCCGTCTCCCAAGTCTTCTTCCTGGAATCTGCCCGGATACTGGACTACATGGTCTTTCCAGTTCACAAGTTCTCGCATTATTCCTCGACCTCCCTTTCACTGATTTCCAACTGGCAGATATAATAATAGCCCTCTGCTACAGAATCCATTTTCAGAGATTCCTGTTTGGAGAGCCATAAATCATTATTCGTATCATACAGTTGGATTTCTGTGACGGTAGCTGTGCCTGTGGTTGCTGTCTCAATCTTGAACATGATTTCCACAAGCCCGTCTCCGTTCACTTCAACAGATTCGATCTTCGCTTTATGATAGGTCGAACCAATCTTGTACTTCGCATAGGCAATCGTGCGTTTCGTGTAATCCCGGTATCCCTGGATTGCCTTGCTTGTCAGTAGCTTCATATGCCTACCTCCTCTTCTTTATATCTCAAAGGTATCCCCGCAGAGTCTGTATCTTACCTGATACGATTCCGTGGTAACCTCTGGAGCTACACCTTTTTCAGATTCCGATACTCCGGTAGATGTTCCCGGTCTGGTTCCGGTTTCTGTGTTTCCGGTCATCCCATATACAGCTTTCGTTGCTTCTGTTTCGGAAAGAATTTCTGTGTCTGCCGCCGCTTCTTTCATCCGGATGTTCGCGACCGGCTCTGTTCCAGCCAGCTTGCTCTGAAATTTATGTCCCTCTCCGTCAGCCTCTATTTGAACCTCCGCCGCCGAATATACTGCCTGTTTCTGGATTCCAGGATATGTACCGGTTTCCATGTTCTCGCTGGTTTCCGGATAATCTGCCAGATAGCTTTCCGTGTTTCCTTCAATGACAACAGCGCCATCTATGACTTTCAACCCGGTGCTGGTCTTCGGGTATTGACCTACTTCTCCTGAATTTCCCGCCATTGGAGATACAGTTTTGTATCCTGCTGCTGTCGGCACGATCTGTACTTCTGCCTCTGTAATCCGGAGTCCTGTGCTTACCATCGGAACTGTTCCGCATTGTGTGTACTGGTTTTTCCACTTCTGAGTCCTTCCGCATATTTCTATTCTGGCTAATGAGGTAAAGCTGAGAGTGAAAGCTACATGCGACTGCTTAATCTCTTTCAGCTTTTTGATAGCCGCAGCCACATCGACCACATTATCTCCGGATTCCAGCTTCACAGTAAATGTGTTCACTGGTCCGGATTCATCGTCTACATGTGCTTTCCTTCCTGTGATGTTCTCCAGAATAACTTCCATGCGATACGGGTTCATTGGCGAGCGTTCATCACGCTTGCTGTAGATGTTTCTCCTGCGCTCTTCGTAAGGCATCCCCTCACGCACCGGCAATCCGTATTTCTGTTCGTGGTAGCGCAGCCCCCACGTTGCTGTTTCTGGAAACGCCTGATAGGGCAATTCTTCTATGAACTGTCTGGCTTCATCCATTTCCAAGCCCATAACTTGAAAAATCCATTTTCCAACATAGGACTTATCATAGAATCCGCCTGAATCTACCGATTCAAGCATCCTCTTTGCAGATTCACTGGTTGGGAAGTTTTCTAAATTCATGCACTCACTTCCCTTCTACGAAAATGTAACTTCATCCGTTTCCGGATATTCGTCCTGATCCAGCGTAATATTGTTTTCTGCCCCGTTTATCTTAAAGTCTGTAAAATCCAGAACTCCCGGCAGATTTGTAAGCAGGGCATGAACCCGATTGTACCGAACCACATTTTCCAGCTTTGCCGATGAATAGTATTTCATCACTTCATCTTTGAAATCTGATTCAATTTGCTCAATATTCGTAGTGCTGTCGTAAGATAGTCCAGTACAGGAATAGCTTATCAGCTTCGTATCTGCCGCAACCACAGTCAAGTCAGCACTTCCCGTTGGCATGAGTCTCTTTTCTCTGTCGTTTGGGGAAACAATGTGGTCGTACACCGCCTGAACCAGCCGTTCATTTGCTGGTCTTCCGTTAGAATCTACCAGAACCAACTTCACAGTTCCCGGTCCATTCCATGTCGGCACTACAATGCAGTCTCCGATGCCGGTAACTTCCTTCGCCCACCTTCTATAATCAGAATCATTCCCGATGTAGGAGGTCCCCTCGGATGAATACGCCTCCATGATTCTTTCACGATATGCTTCATTACCTTCTTCATCCGTTCCTCCGGTAATATCTTCCTCATTGTACAATTTGGTGATCCCCTCAATCGGCGTAGACATCAGAATGACTGTATCCGCTTTTGTGTTCGATGCGATGCCGCCAACTACCGCCGTGACCGATACTGTGACCTTTCCTCCCTCTGGTATCGTCACTTCTTCGTCTGTGGCAAATTCAATGGAAGGCCCTACATCCGTTGCCGGAGTGCATACTATGAACCCTGAAGCAATTCTTGTTTCTGGAACTCCCTCAAACGTAACATTGCCACTGGCTTTGTTTGCTTCTTTCCGGTAAATTCCCTTCTGCCTCCCGTGGTAGTCCAGCCATTCATCCCAAGCCCATTGCGGGAACATGAGCATAAGTGTCCGAACCAAATGAAACTGAATCAATTCTGATTTCTCATATGCTGTAGGCATGGTAAAGTCATACGGGAACCCTCCTGGCATATCGTCTATATCAGCAGGAAGATTCTCCATCATGCGTTCCTGTATTTCCTCCGGAGTACTTCCCGACACAAAATCCGGCGCTACAAATTCATACTGTTCTGTTACCACTTCTCTCACCTCCTTGCACGATTTCCTATGGTTACTGATAAGGGAAATTCTTCCCAATCAATCCCCTTTACGGTAAAACTGCAAAACAGTTCATCCCCGTTCCAGGTAAATTCAAATTCCCGGACGTATTCTGTCCGGGGATTTACAAGCAACGCTTCCGTGATGGTCCGCTCCACAGCAGATTCCACCGCAGCGTTTGTCTTTTCCTTCAAAGCCGACTCCATCTCTGTCCCGATAGAATCCGGATAAGCAAGACAAGCCCATCGTTCTGTGTTTACTACCTTCACGCACCAGACACGGTAGGCATCACGTCCATCACACTCCATAAGCTGGTTCGCTCCGTTCCGGACAAAATCTCCAGCTTCCAGGTCCCACGCAACACTCGGCTTATATTTTTCATCGTACTGCTCCGATTCCTGAATCAACTCCGGAACTTCCACAGTAGGAAACAAATTATTTTCTGCCATCCCGCACCTCCCTACAGTCTGCTCGCAGGTACAATGACATCAATGACAGTTACCTCATTCTGGACCCATGCCACCAACACACGATCCCCCGGCTTTACCGATGGCACAGGGATTGTATGACTATGATAGCCATTCCCGGATTCATGCCCGCTATGTTCGCCACCATTTGTACTGAGTGACAAACCTCCGACATGTCTGCATACCGTATAATCCGACTTAGGTATTGGCAACGGGAACGTATTCGTCTTCAGGCTGTAGTCTGCTTCAATGCTCCCATAATCCAGAACCAGTGAAGATTCGCTTTGCTTTGACATCCTTTGCGCTAGAACCTTACCGAGTTTGCTTGCTCCCGGATTTCCTTGATATGGCATATAGTCCCACCTCCTGTTATTCAAACGTGCCGTCATCCACCCAGCCGTACACATTGCTTCCGCTGTCTACGTGGATCAGGTGCCACGGATGTGCTTTTCCAGAGCCATTCTTTATGGTTATCTTCGCCTTTCCAGCCCTGGCATTGTATCCTTTTGCTCCCGGATAGGAAGAAACATAATGCGTTCCTCCCTTGAAGTTCACGATGTCTCCGACATTATAGGACTTCGGCGCTGACTGATGGTTCTGCACCACAGGCTCCGCAACCGCTTTCTTCAAATCCATTGTCATTGACATGCTGTCTGCATTGTGCCGGATTCCCTTCACGAAATAATAATCATTCAGTGTTCCAGCAGTGATATGAACCAGATCCCCTTTTCTCACAAAAGGTACATCTGGAGACTGTACAGTGATTTCTTCATCGACCTGTCCTTTATCATTGATGATGTCCTGCGCTGCCGACTGAGCATCGCTTACGCTGTCATCTTTTCCACGGACGTATATCTTTTGCCGGATGCCAAACTTCGTCTGTCCGTTTACAACGGCTTCTACGCTGGAGCGACCGTCATCGTCTTCCTGACCGATAACCTTTACCCTGGTAATCATTCCGGCTGTACTCATTTTGTGAGAAACCTGTTTCGTGTTATCCGCCTCGAAATGATACACAGTCTTATTGCTCCCCCACTGGAGAACGCTTACCTTTCCTTTTGCCGCCCGGATAAAAGCATCGCCGCCGCCCTTCTTCTTTGCATCATCCAGAATATCCAGCAGCACATCCGCCAAGGATTCTGTCTTGTATGCCAGTTTTCCATGTGTCACATCCGGACCGTCATACTTCTCTGTCGGTATCTGCCAGTTATCAAATATCTGAGTAATCGCCGACTTTGTGCCGATTCCGGAAGAATAATAGATAAGGTCCTGGCTTTCTTCCAGGTTATAGAGTTCGTCATAGCATGTAATGTCCACCTTGTCTTTACTTCCGGACAGAAGCGGTTTCCAATCTGTGACATACCCTCTGGCTACTTCTTCATCTATGGAGCCGTCAGTAGCAAAAACGCCGACCAAACATCCCGGCTTTGCCAGGGATGATATAAGACCGGCGCTTGTCTTTTCATTTTTTGCTGTGAAGGAAATTCTGGTAGCCAATTCACCGTCATTCTCTTCCCACCCAAGGTCTTCTACAAATTCCTTGATGTTGTACTGCTTCTTGCTTTCCGTCATTACCACCAGGCGGTACTTGATTTTCGATATATCAATCATGCCGCACCTCCATTATGGTATTGTCAGAACAGTTCCGGGATAAATCCAGTGCCCGTGGTCGCTACCTCTTCCTCCCCTGCGGCTGTTCGCCACAGACTCTATGGTCGAGGCATTAGCATCATACAGCTTTGTCCAGTTACTTCCTCCGCCGAGTTTTCTGGATGCAATCCCCCATAGGGTGTCTCCGCTTACGAC
Organism: [Clostridium] symbiosum; assembly: GCA_021769625.1. Classification (GTDB taxonomy): domain Bacteria; phylum Bacillota; class Clostridia; order Lachnospirales; family Lachnospiraceae; genus 1XD8-76. The sequence continues at coordinate 21,277 of JAETSN010000045.1, forward strand.
AGTATAGGTACTCTTTGGCGCTGGCGTAGGTCGTGGAACCGTCTTCTTCACAAATGCTGCAATCTTCAGTTCAGATGTGGTGTAGATTTTCAGTTCTTTGTTGATAACAAAGCTGATGGAGTAATCTATGTTTCCAAACGCTCCTGTCTCCACCGGTTCAAACTCACTGATTGTCACATCGTAGTTGATTGTGGTTTCCGTAACCATGAGCCGCAAAACTGTACCATTTTTCATCCAGTCCCGGAGTTTCTTTACACATTCAGAAGGTGCTGTCCATTCCCGGCACAGCACCTCATTTCTTTTTGCCTTACCGAAAAACACACCGTCCCAGGAGACGCTTTCCGCTTCTGTCCCTCTTGGAATTTTCACTGCGCCTTTTCCGATAATGTCATAGCTTTGGTAATTCGTCCCAAACTTCGTCTTTATCTTTTCCGGAAGAACCGGAAACGTGAAGCTGGAACTTTTGTTCTCCACTTCATTCAGGTAAATATCCATCTTCACGCCTCCCCTCTTACCGGCATATTAGAGAATACCATCTCCAGCCTTTCTGCAAGTTCACCGCCGATTTCATCTGCAAGTTCCTTCATGTGCGCCCGGAAGACTCTGACAATATCTGCCTCGTTTCCGCCGCTTCCGTTAATCTGGAAGGTAGGATTCAGGGTTACATTTACAGATACCTCTGTCTTTCTTCCGCCGTCATCCTGCTCCGCCTTTACCGGGACCTCTCCCGTGATAGGTGTATCCTCTGTAGTATCCTCTGAGAACTCGTTATTGCCCCGTGGTGCTTTTGAAAGAGTATCATTGATATAATTTAGGTCATCGTTATTTTGCAACGGATTTGGGCTATATCTCGGATTTCCAATCAGCCCTCCGTCTGCATATTTTCTGACTCCCAGTAATTCTCCTGCTTTTTCCCACAGGCTAAGTCCTCTACTTCTCCTTTTCCCTCCAAGGGGAATGATTGCTTCTGGTCCATCTTCTCCAACCCATGAAAGAATCGGGCTGTCTATGATGTCACCCTCTGCGTTGGATGCGATGCTCGCACTGACCGTTGCCGTTCCGGAGCCGCCGCCTGAGAAGCTGATTGTAGCTGACGGATTCGCCAGCTTATAGTTTGCCGTAATTGTAACCGGCGTAGTCGTATTGAATCCCGGAGCAAAAGCCGTGTCAATCGCTGTACCGGTATTTCCCTTCAGCGTAGTAATGGCTGAGTTGATCGGTCCCATATCCGTATTCTGAATGGAGTTGCCTACTCCGCTGCCTACCGCTGTCCCTATACCGGAATAATCAATAAGCGAAAGCTGTGACGGAAGACCTGTGCTGATATTCTCTACCAGCGGTGCATACGCACCGGACAGATCAGCCGCCGCCATTTGCTCATAATACTCATTGGAGAATGGACCGACAAAATCAATTCCTGAATATGCGCTGCTCATATCTACGCTGCTGAAAGCCGCCGTAATCTGCTCCTGCATACTCTGAGGAATCGTCTCTGCCACACTGCTCATCATTTCTGTAATCGCTGCCTGCGCTTCCATGCTGAGGCTGTCCAGTCCGAGCCACTGAGATGCCGTTTCCGTATCCCATGATGTCACATCCACACCGCTTGCCATCGCTTCATGCAAAGCCTGTTGCAGCTTTTCTGCCGTGGTTCCGGACAGTTCTGGAAGAATCCCGTCTAGTTCTTCAGAGTATGCTTCCGCAATCGCCTCCAGCTGGAAATTTTCCACAGTGACTGACATATCGGAGATTTTGGCTTCGTATCCGTCTGCCAGTGCCTGTAGCTGTTCGTCGTACTGCTCCTGCGTAATAGCACCTTCATCCAACTGCAATTCAAGGCTGGCAATGCCAACCTTCAGGGATTCATCATAGCTTGACGTAGCGCTCTCCACTTGCTCCTGCAACTCCGCCTGAAGTTCTGCGAAAGAATCTGCATCCAGGGCAGCGCCGCTGTACTTAATCTTCAGTGCCTTGAACTCCGCTTCTGTCTGAATGTCTGCAACCTTCTGCGTGATTTCCGTAATCTGGTTCTGGAGATTGGTAATCTCTGCCTGTTCGTCCAGCGTAATAACTCCGTCCTCCAGCGCCACATTTACCTTCGCTGTCAACTGTGAGCCGAGAGAGTCAATCTGCTCCTGCAATCCTGCGTAAGCCGCATTAAGCCCGGAAGTCATATCCACATCAGAATCCGGTTCAATCAGAAGGTCAATCGCTGCTTTCGCCTCATAGTGCTTGCTTTCCACATAATCGGCTGTGTTCTGGATAAGGGCATCAATACCGTTCACGTATTCCTGAATGTCGGTATCGTCAAACTCCAGCCCCAGACTTGCCTTCCAGTTCAGCTTATCCATATTGGAAATAGCCGACTCCATATTGCTGTACGCCTGTTCTGTCTGTTCTGACGCATCCGCAAATTTTGTGACCGCTTCGATGTTCTCTCCGAAAGTCATCTGCTTCGCAATATCCTGAATTTCCTGCATGGAGAGTTTGATGTCTCCGAAATGGTCCTTCAGGTTCGTCCCTACAGCTTTCTGGAATAACTGACCGAACTCTTCTGCCGTCATGCTCGTATCAGCCAGCGCATCCTTCAAATCCTGGGATTCATACTTTGCCTGTTCTTCTGCCAGGGCAAGGGCTTCCGCCTCTTCCTGTGCAGCTTTCAGGTTCTCTTCGTACTCCTTTTTGGCGCTGTCTCCTTTAATCCAGCCAGCGATACCGCCAACTCCGGCTCCAATCAGAGCGCCAACCGCAGTTCCCAGTCCAGGGATAACACTTCCCAACGCTGCGCCAGTAGCCGCTCCGGCAGCCACACCTCCGACTTTCCATGCGCCGGATTCTTTGTACGCAGACGCTTCTTCTTTGTTGTCCGATGTGAAACCTTTATACAGGTCCATACCGCCGCTAATAAGTGTGGCTCCTCCGACCGCACCTCCGGCAGTTGCGCCGAGTCCCAGAGCCGACAACGCTCCGGCAGACAAGGATGCCCCTCCAGCCAGATTTCCGGCTCCTAACTTGATTGCCGTATTTGCACCGAAGCCAAGTATTCCCGTCCCGGCACCGGCGCTTCCGATAATTCTACTTCCCAGACCGGGAACAACCGTAGTTCCTCCGCCTGCGGTCGTGGTAGTTGTGCTTCCAAACAAAGTTTTTCCAACCTTGAACGCTCCCTTGCCTACGTTAAATCCAGTACTGAGTAGTGGCATACCAATTTTCGCAATCAGCGCCGCAGACAGCCAGGAAGACAGGTCTGCTTCCTCTCCGCCCGGAAGTATCTTTGCTGCGTTGGAGAAGATTCCTTTGATAGCCTCCGACAGTTTGCTCATGATTACCTTCGTGTCGAACCCGTCAGCAAATCCCTTTGCAAAAGCGCTTCCGATGTTCTGTCCTTCATCCAGGATTCCATCTGTATCTACACCGAGCAAGGTCAGGATTCCTCCGGAAAGAGCCGTCCCCAGTCCACGACCGAACGATCCAGCTTTTCCTATAAAGAAGTCATGACCTTTCGTATCCCACCATTCAGCGAATGGCTGGGCGATCAGTTCATCCCAGGCGATTCCGATTTTTCCGAAAATGTCAGCATTAGCCCATTCGTCTGTGTTAGTGAACTCGTCAATCTTATCCTTCGTTTCAGCGATTTTCTTATCAATCGCATCAAATACCTTCAAACCAAATTCTTCTATTGCCGGCATATTTTCTTGGAGCATATCGGACAGGGCAATGATGTAGGGCTTCAGTCGTTCTCCCCAACTAAGCTGCACCGTTTCAATCGCACCGCCAAGCTGTTCAAGCGAGCCTTTCAGGTTATCCTGCATCGTCCCTGCCATCCGGTCTGCCGCACCCTGAGAATCATTGATAGCCTCTGTCAGCTTCTTATAGTCCTCTTCGGAGGTATTGATAATCGCTAACATTCCAGCCATCGCTTCTTTCCCGAAAATGGTACTCGCTGCTGCCGTCTGCTCTGTCTCTGACAGCCCGCCGAGACTGCTTCTCAGGTTATCCATGACACCCTTCAGGGTTTTCATGTTTCCTTCGCTGTCAGTGAGGCTGATTCCATATTTCTTCATGGCAGCCGCCATGTTGTCTGTCGGGGCGGCCATATTTGCTAGGGCAGTCTTCAATGCGGTTCCAGCCATACTTCCCTTTACCGCATTGTTTGACATAAGACCGAGGGCAACTGAGGCATCCTGGATGGAATACCCCATCGCCCCCGCTACAGGTGCAATATACTTAAATGCTTCACCCAGGTCGGATACATCTGTATTCGTGGCGGATGAAGCCACAGCCAGAACATCTGCAAATTCCGCAGTATCCTTCGCCGTCATACCGAAAGCCGTCAGTGCATTGGAAACAATATCGGTGGTAGAGGCGAGGTCCAGCCCGTCAGCCGCAGCAAGGCTCATGATTCCACCGATACCGTCTATCATATCCTGTACTTGCCAGCCAGCCTGTGCCATATAGGTAAAGGCTTCAGCCGACTCCGTTCCGGAGAATTTCGTCTGCGCTCCCATCTCCTTTGCCTTTGCCGTGAGTGCTTCCATCTCCTGGTTATTCGCATTTGCCAGCGCCTTTATCCGGCTCATGGTCGCTTCAAAATCTGCGTAGGTATCTACCGTGTCCTTCAGGCTTATACTTACCCCAAGGACAGCCCCTACTTGAAAGACGGGATTCTTTAGCAGATTGATAACTCCACGGATCGGAGACGTTGCCAGGTCAATTGCTTTCATGGTAACATTCCATGTCTTCCCGCCTATGGTCTTCAATCCGGTTTTTAGCTTATCCAGAATCGGAGAAACTTTATCTTTCGCTTCGAGAAGAAGCTGATATTTCTGCTTCGCCCAACTAGACAGACTTTTCTGCATTTTATTTGATGATTTGTCGAACTTAGAAACCTCTTTCCCGGCTTTCTCTACGGAACTCTTTGCGTTCTTAGCCGCCCGCTCCATATTTTCCAGGTTATCTGTAATGTTCGACAACTCCGGTTCGGTCCCATCCGTGACTTCTATAGGGATTTCTATCCTTACTGTCTCTGCCACTTTATTCCCCTCCTTCCTTGTAGGATTCCAGTGTCACCTCCATCGAGGCAAACAAAAAAGCCCGTACCCCGGCAGGCTTCTGGTAAAATTCATCAGGTGTGATACCTGTTTTCTGGAAGATGTGGTGCAGTAACGTAGCCTTTCCTCCGGCTTTTATGAGTTTTTTGCCACTTCCTCCAGGTTGTCGCTGTCATATCCGCTGAGCTTATCAATCGCTTCAATGATGCGGTCTTTCTCGCCGCTCTTCAGCGTGTACTCAATAACATCCAAACCATTCATGATCTGGAATCCCTTCTGGTTCAGAGCATCCCAAATTTTCTTGTTGTCCCACAGATTCTCTCTGTCGGACTGGACAGTTGCTTCATAGATAAGGGCTGATCTGTATTTCACTGTATTGGTGTCTTCCGGCAGCTTAATGCCAAGCTGCTTATTCCGAACATACTTTGTATGCTTCGTCTTGCATCTGTTGTATTCCTCTTCTCCGAGGGCACGGATGCTGAAAGCGAAATACAGTGTGCCGTTTCTGACAATCTCAATTCTCTGAGTTTCATCCGTCTTATAGTCCGCCGCCGCAAGAAGTCCCTGAATGAAGTCCCCTTCAAACATTCTGGTCTGCACCTTGTTCTGTTCTTCCGTAAACTCTCTTTCTTCCACCTGTGCGGTTACTTTCTCTTTTTCCATTCTGGTTTTCCTCCTGAAATAAAAATTTCAGGGTACTGCGTGTGCAATACCCTGTTCGTTATCATTATCAGCCGATAGAAAGCAGGCTCTGAAGTTTCGGCGGTCTGTTCACAAAGAAATTCCATGCTCTCTTGATGACATCGCCTACTGCAATATTCTGCAAATCAACCTGTCCAGAAGGCAGGCAATCTCTGTAAACAACACGCTCCTCAGAACCGTTCAACCCGGTAAGCGTTCCCTGAAAATCCCAGCAAGGTGTGATTCCAGACTCCATCGCCTCAAACAGTTCCTGGATAAATGCGTCATCCTCTACGACAACCTGTGTCATTGTGAGGTTCACTGCGTAGGATGCAGAAGTCTCATGCTCCTGCGGATCGCCCAAAACATTATACTTCGCATTGTTCCAGGTAACATTGGACGTGAAGGTTTCTACGCTTGCCAGCATCACGCCGTCTTTGTTGTAGAACGCTCCGTCTTTTCCGGTTCTCGCATGTCTGGAGTCCCCGGCTGCTCTTACGTTAATAGCCATAACTCACTCCTCCTTTACTCTTCGTTGGTGCTGAATCTGAAATAGTACATCAGATAGATATGTTCTGCGGAATCTTTGTCGATGCAGTCAATCTCGAACCATGCACTGTCTCCATCCGCCTGATATACGGTACTCTCCGTAACTGAGCAGGCAGTCAGCTTTCCTTCTTCAATCATCGTATCTCCGATACCCTGAAGCTGGCTGATGATGGTTGCTCGTCCATTCTTGTCGTTGTCTACTTTTCCAACCAGGGAATCTGCCTGATCGTTCATTCTGGTAATCATTTCATACCTGGTCTTAGTTCTCCGGATTTTCTTCCATCCGTCATCCTGGTTATCTGCCGGTGTAACAAGGGTGTTGATGGCATTGTCAATCCATACCTGCTTATTCTTGTTCACACTAAGGACAAGGCATCCGGACTGCTCGGCTTTTGTCATCTGAGTTGGTGTCAGACGCTCATTCAGCCCCGTAACTTTATCCAGAACGGTGTGCGTCAGTGACGTGTTCGCTGCGCAAGCGGCAATCATCCCGGCGATCTTTGCTGCTGTCTGGTATCCGTCAATCTCCCCGTAGGAAGTGCTTGATACAGAACCATTCAGTACATAGATGATTTTCTCAGAATTGTACGCCGCCGCATGAGCAATCCTGTCTTCCAGGTCTACGGTACTCTTCTCTCCGACAACGCCCATCGCCAACTGTCCTACATCAAAAATGCGATCCAGGAAAGAATCCAGCAAGCCATGAACCGCCTGATCCTCTGTATCTACGCAGACTGTATTCAGGAAGTACGGCTCCAGGGCTTCAAACCCGTTGCTATAATCCTGCACCTGAGTTGTCGGATCAGTTCCGGCTGTCATTGCTGTCTGTGTCACTGCTGCCAATTCTCCACTCGCACTTCCGACCTTCGCCACTGTGAAATTTTTGGAATTAGAAAAAGCAGCTACCAGAGCCGCTACTTCGTCATCGCCTTTTGCAAAGGTCACTTTCTCAAATTCTTTCGTTCCGTCATAGATAATGCACTCTCTCTGAGTGTCATCGGACAACTTATCTTTGATAGAAACGTTAAACTTCTTAGAGCCGACATATTTTGCGGTAATGGATACCGCTTCTGTATCTCCTTCCTCCAGGTTCAGTTTTACATTTCCCTGGGTTCCCCCGTTTCCTACACGGCAGCATACCGCTGTAACTGCTCCTCCCTCAAAGGCAAGACCGATTGCGTCTGTACTTCCGCCGTTTCCGTAGGTGGAATAATAGCCATCGTCAGCGCTGATCTCCACTGCTTCATTCAGCGGTCCCCAGTCAGATTTAAACAGAACGCCGACGATTCCGTTAATAGCGCCAGCCAGCGCACCATCGCCTTTTTTGTTCAGGTTGAAGTACGCTCCCGGTCTGACTTTGGTTTCTCCAATCATAAATGTTCCCGCCATCTACTTAACCTCCTTCTTCAAAAAACTCTCAACGATTTTCTTTGCTTCCTCCCGTGTTGCCTGCGTTTTCCCGGCAAACCGGAAGGCTGCCTTTACACACTCTCTTTTTGCTCCAGTTCCAAAGACAGACTCTGCGTTATCTACCAACTCCTGAACTGTGTAAACAGATTCAGAGCCTTTCTTTTTTGGAGTCTGCTTTTCAGATGCAGTCGTCTTTTTTTCCATGCGCTCCTCCTAACTGAAGTCTGTGTTGACTTCTGTAATAATGTGGGGCTTATTCTTGTATCTAAGCAATCCGTAATGGACCGTCACAAGAAGCTGCCCTTCTTTCAAATAATCCGCTTTCGTGTTTACTTGCAGCCGGTTTATCTTCATAGGAGATTTATCCAGCATAACAACTTCTCCCGTAAGAGATAGGCTGTTCGCCAGAGCCATCAGCCACTTTAACCGTATGTCTGCCGCCGGGCATAAAACATGGACGGCAATCTTACCGTCCATCCATGCTACTGTATTGGTTTCTCTGCTCTTCTCCACGCTATCAAGTCTGCAATAGAAGACCGGGTTCTTCGTCTCCGCTACCCTGAAATGCTCCATGTGGTCTGCCCCCAGCACGAATACTTCCGGCATTTCTGCCCTTATGTACTGGTTCAGCGCCACTACTGGGTCCGGATCAGTCGTTTCCTGGCTGACATATTCCAGAATGTCAAACCTGATTTCCATGCCTATCACTCTGGTGTCAGTCCCGGTTTCTCTGGAAGAAATTTCAAACGAATCTGTCCTCGCCCATGCAAAGCAGTAGGGGAATCCCCCGTCCGGCAAAATGAGCAAATCCTTCAGACACCTTTTCACTGTCGGCTCAATCTCTTCCGGCGGCGTTCCTGCTTCATCGCAGAGCAGGCTAATTTCCATTGTCCCGGCGCTCTTTCTTTCCTGGTCTGCCTGCATATCAATGGCATATGCGATTCTTGGGTACTGCCCTGCAGGTCCCCATCCTTTCTGATTGTCCGCCGGTGCAGACTGGAAGAATACCGCCGGTCTTCCCGCAAAAGTTGTCAGCAGCCCGGCAAGGTCTTTGTCTTCCGTGAACCACTTATGAATCAGTTCCTCCAGCGTCATTCTCCTCACCGTCCTCTGCTTTATATTCTTCCACGGTACTCATATCTTTGGACCATCTCACTTCCCACTCTCCGGATGCAACTTCGTCTGCCAGCAGGAAGAAATGATTCGTGACATTCGCAATTCCGGGATGATACTGGACCGTAATCTGCTTATCTGTAATGGCTGTTACGAATCCAGCTTTCCCCTCAGTCCATGTGCGATGCTTCGCATAGACCAGATACCCTTTTTCTATCTGTGCGGTATCAAATACTTTTGATACTGAATCTACTATCAGTCCCATCTCAGCCCTCCTTAATCATACGGCTCGCTGTAGATTGACAGGATTTCCGGAAGTGCTTTTTCTGTGATTCGGTCTTTGTAGGGACGTGGAGCCATCCGGCTTGTACCATTCTCCAGATACCCAGCATATCGCTGTTCGCTTTCCAGCGCCGCAACAATCTTGGTTCCTCCGGCAGCACTCCCGCCTTTTACTTCCCCGTGCCAATTTAACCGCAGCGCACCGCTTCTTCGTGCCGGTGGCTCTCCCGGAGCCGATGCCGTATAGGTGGCTTTGCTGTGCGGTTTTCTGTAAACCCTTCCGCTTCGCTGTCCTTTCAAAACATCCAGTTCTGCATTTCGGATGGCGTTTACCGCTCTGGTTCCTCTGGACACCACCTGCTTACCCACACTCTCCACAACCTTATCCACAGCGATTTTCAGCGATGATCCATAACTCATTTCACATCCATCCTTTCTTCCACATAATAGATTGTGCAGATTCCAAGGTCCCCGGCATCATCCAGCCCTTGAACCAGAAATACCCGGTTCCCCATAACCAGCTTATCCTCTCCTTTTGCCCGTGGTCTTCCTGTCTGGACGATGGTATGAGTGATAGGATGTTGAAGCTGCTCCCATCGTCTTTTCTGTCGTGGATCGGCTTCTGCCAGCACTCCTCTCAGCATCTTCACGCCATCATCTTTATAAGTCAAAGCCGGTCTTCCTGTAGGGCTTACGTCAGTCTTGCTTTCTTCTACGATAAAATCTTTCAGGAGGTTTCCGGGACGCAGATACATCATCGACCTTATCATCCCTTCGCCTCCCTGTTTTCCATCATTCCTGTGTAGAAATACGGCGGTTTTGACCTTCCGTCTGGATCAGCCCCATATCTCGGAACTGTGAGGGAACCATTTTCCACCTCTTTCTTCAGCTTCTCATAGTCTTCCCGCCACAGCTTCGCCCTTTCTCCGAAAGTAAAGGACAGCGGACCCGTCTTTGTGTCTGGCTCATAGGCGAATCTACGGCATATACTTTCCAGGAGAGCCAGCTTTGCCCGTTTCCACTTCTTTGGAAACATTTCTATGGCAGCCGTAATCTCTTCATCTGTAAGGGCGGATGTATCAGAGCCGCCCTCAACCATAGTATCGCCCAACTCAAAGCGCATACGGTCTTTTCCGTTCTCGCTTATCTTTTCAGGCTCGTAAGTGTACGTCCTTCCCATCAGGCATCACCCTTTTCTGTTTCCTCCGTCTCCTGACCGGCGGTAATCTGTGCGGCTCTTTCCTCCGCAGCTTTCTGAACACCGCTTCTGGAATCTACAGTTCTCAGAATCAGCAGTTCATCCAGATCATCCATCTCCGCAATATCTTTCTTCGCATCCTCTACCTTTTTCTGCAAGGTTTTGAAGATAGATATTACCGTCTGAGAACTCGTGATTACCTCCAGGGTGCCCTCTTTTGCCTCAATCGGTATTGTGATAAGGGTGGAGCCATTTTCGCTCTGGAATGGGCGTGTAGCCATTTCTGATAATTCCGCCACGGGAATATCTCCGCCAATCTCCGCAATATAGTTGCTGCGGATCAGCGCCAGCGCCCTTCCCGGTAAAACAAATCCGTCCGGAATTACCTCTCCATACGAAAAGAACCTTCCGGACAGTGTAATTGGTTTCTTGCAAACAAATTCGCTCATACAGCACCTCCTACACGCAGTTCTTCATGTAGCAAGCCAGGTCATCCGCAGTCTTTTTCATATCCGTAGACATCAGACCTTCGATGAACTCTGTATGCGTTCCGCCTTCTCCTTCAAACTGATCGGTTGCCATCCAGCTTCCGTTGCCTAACATATCCCATGTGAAGATATATCCAGCAGACGGCTCGTCAATCGCCGGTGTCGGCGTAGCGTAGCAGAGCAGTGCGCCTGTGCTGTCGCAGATGAACTGCATATCGTCTTCCTGTCCAGGCTCCGCCACATTGTAGGTGCTTTCCAGGACTGCAACTTCCTCGATCTGAAGAATCTGTGCAAGCACCTGTCTGGTTACAACTGCCGGGTTTGCAGTGGAACCAGTGTACTTCACTCTTTCCAGAATGTCCGGATGCTCTGTCAGTGCGATATATGCGTCATAGCCGAGCGCCAGCTTGTTCGGCTCCCTGCGTCCACTCAGCTTGATTTCTCTGCGGCGGGCATTGAAGAAATGCACCGGATCAAAGTTCGCATCGCTGAATTTCAGGAACTGGTTTCCGCTCGGAGTGCTGTCAACACCCTCCATCTCATTCGCCCATACGCCCGGCTGGAAGAAATTCTTTGCGAACTGCACATCCAGATGCAGATTCATCTGCTCTGCTACAAATCGAACCTTGGACCGGCGGGGATCAATGGATGCAGGAGAATTACTCCTCTGATAATCCAGCGTGCCGATCTGGTCGATACCGGTAATAATCTGGTCCACCTCGCACTTATAGGTGTCATCGGTGTGTCCCATTACTGCCGGGTCCACTTTACCGTATGCAGGCTTTCTCCGCACGTTATCTCTTGCCAGATCGCCCTTCAGGAATGTGTAGTAGAAACTGGTCGTAAGCTGCACCGGGCAAATCGGAAAGATTCTGGTCGCTACCCAGTCTCCAGGATTTGCAAAATACGCCTGACTCATATTGGTAAGGTATCTGTTCGGTTTCCAGCCTTTCATGATCCTCGCCTGAATGTCTCCATTTGTGGTTACTCTGTTACCCATGTGTCTTTACCTCCTTCTTTTACTGACCAATAGTTTAGTCCGCTCCGCCAGAAGCTGACGGTTTGTAACCAGCTTTGATGATCTGTGCCCTGATGATGGTTCCTGCTTTTGCGGCTGCGGTCAGGGCAACTGCTGTGATAAAGGAACCATCTGTTGCCTTTACCGCCTGTCCGGTGGCATTGGATGTCAGTTCATCTCCAATAGCAATAGCCTCTCCAGCTACCCATGCTCCGATGTCCTTTACCTGGATCGTAACGTCCTCCCCCTGCTCGATCACTTCATCTTCAGAAAGGGGAATCACACCGATGGCATTTGCTCCGGCTGTAGCCAGTTTTGCAGTTCCTCCGGAGATGATAACTGCTTTTCCCTGCGCCGCTTCTATTTTCGCCCCTGCCGGTAACGTAATAGTGGGACTTTCATTGATCGTTGTGCCTAAATAAGTTGCCATATCACTTTTACCTCCTATCTTCCGTTCTCATACTCATGAACTAACTGCGGATTCTGCTGGCAGGCAGCATCAATCGCCGCCGCTCTGCTCATATTCGGGTTTGCCGTCTGGATTTCATCGGCTTTCTTTTCGATCTTTGTCCAAGCATCCGGCTCACTTCCGCCATATCCGCCGCTCTTGCCGATCTCTGTGAACATACTGGATTTGCTTACTGCCTCCACAGAAGCATCCAGCACACTAATCATGTCTGCGTATGCGGTTCCTCCAGCATTTTTCAGGCTCTTCAGAACAGGAACCAGTTCCTCCGGTTTCTTACCGATGATTTCATACTTCTTTGCAATCTCGGTCAGTTCCTTCTCGTCAGCTTCATCTGCTCTCTTCTGGAGCCGCTGTAACTCCGCCGCCACAGCAGGATGAAGCCCTGCGTAGATGTCTTCCTCGGATGCAGACTTCTTTACTCCAGGCTTTTTCTTACCGCCGCTTCCGCATCCGGCTCCGCCTTTTGCGGTTTCCTCCTCTTCTTCGTCATCATCATCGTTCGCATTTCCGGAAGTATTCGTCTTTCCTCCCCCGGTATTTGCTTTTCCGACAGTAGACGGGTCAACGCTGCATCTCTTTTCGATGTCTTCAAAAAATGCCAGCTCTGCCGGTGTCAGTAAACTCTTGTCAATCATGGTTTCTTCTTCTCCTTTCGGTTCATTGTTTATTGTGCTGCCGTCTCCGGCGTTTACAGGTAACTCACCACTCCCTGTATCAGCTTTGGCAATCATATCCTCTATGCGTTCCTTGCTGTACCACATGAAGTTCAGTGCCTCCTCCGATACCGGTTCCGATGATTTTTTGATTACGCTTGCCGTACTTCCGGACGCCCACTGAGCGATAGCCTGTGACATGGTAGCATCAAACTGAGTCAGACTTTCCTGCATCAACTCCTGCTTATTGTCCACTTCTTCATCGCAGACAATCGAGCATAGAGAAGATTGTAAAGCGTAGCACATATCCCATATTTCATCGTTGATCTGGCGCATTTTACGTTCTGCCAGCTTCGTACCAAAGGTTTCTGCCCCGCCTTTCTCAATTTCTTCTACAGTAGCATCTATCTCTTCAGGCTTCATTCCTACAGCTTTTCCTATAGCAGAAAAGAATCTTTTCAGGACACTCTCGTGTTTCTGCTCTGTCTCTGCTTTTGGCTCCCCTGCCGTACCACTTTCATTCTTGTACAGCTTGATATGTGCTTTTGGATTCGCCCCGACATCCACAAAATCGACCTTCGTAACCTTCAGGTCTTTCAGCTTTGTAGCCATTTCTCCGCTTCCTCCTTTCCTGAGATTTTTATAATCAAAAAGAACGCCATCACTGACGCTCCTCCGGATTATCATATTCTGCATCGTTATTTTTGGCGGCCGCCATCAGGCTCATTATGCCTACTCCAGCCATTACGCCAATCATAAATATAGCAATCCCAACTAATACATCAACCATCTTCTTCCACCTCTTCTCTGACGGCTTCTCCTTCGATGGAGAACATCGGGTACTCGCCAGACTTTACTTTCTCCCATACATCCGGATCAGTAACCCTGAATCCTATCCACCATCCTTCCGGGACAATCCCTTCCGGAATCCCCATCGCTGCCATCTTTTCTTTCGTGAAGACGATGCTTTCCACAAGTACGCCGCAGCCTCCTCTTTCGTGCATCTCCCCGCCTTCCCGGTATAATTCCACGAAATTGTAAGCTGCCTGTTCCAGTACCTCCGGTTCTACAATATCTTCCTGCAAGTCTGTGACCGTCTCTCCCTCCGTGGTAATCGCCACATTCGCCCACCCAAAAGCAAGCATTTCATCATCGTCAGACTTGTGTATTTTGAAGCGTCCCTTAATAGCACTCTTGTGAACTTCTGATTCACCTCTGGTTCCTTTTGAACTATTGTCCGGTGGTTTTGTTACCGTGTGGACCATATCGCTGAATACAAGCATTTTAACCACTCCCTTCACTCTTTGATAACCGGTGGAGATACTTCAATGTACTGAACTGCACATGCACATCTTGGATGCGCCGGTGGTGTCAGCTTTTGCCCTGCGAATAGGACTTTCCCTTTGAAGTCAAACTCTGCGTCCATTCCGATCTGCATGCCGTCCAGCGCTCTACATATACTGCACACATTGGAATCTCCTGATGTACTCCACCTCTTTTCCATGACACCCAGGAGATTCTGCGCCTGCGCCTGCCGTATCCCTTCGTCAGCGCCTTTATTATATGCAAAAGCCATTTCTGTCTGAGCAATATCAAATGCTCTTTGCCTGTGCTGTCTTTCCGCATACTTTACAGCAGCTTCCCTGGCTTTCTTTCTGGCGATTTCAGGCTTCATCTTTGGGTGCTGCTCCAGCATCTTGTTCTTCACAGTGTTGTAATACCGGAGATTTGCCTTTGCCTGGGATTCCGTCAAGCCTATGCACGGACGGATAACTCTGGACAATTCGTCCACTGTGTAGGTCCCATTTACATGCTGGCTCAACATCGCTTTTATGGCATTTTTCTGTTCTGTGGTAACTGACGTAACAAACTCAGCACCTCTCTCATTGATCCATGCCATAACGGACGGGGTATTCAGGTCGAATACAAATTCTTCGGCAAAGGCATCCATAATCGGCTGCCCGTGAGAGCCGCCGACCATCGCTTTTTGCCATACCGGATACATCTTTTCAGATACCATAATGGAATAGTCCTGCATCCAGTCCCGAAGCGTGGATTCTGATATTGTCCCGTCTAGGATTGCCTGACGGATTTCTTTGTAGGTAAAGGCATCTTCCTGGTCCTTCCAGAAGCTAACCAAAAATTCTACCGGCTCTGCTGTGTTATCCTCCAGATAACCATTCAGCCGGTCCAAAATTTCTATGCTCGCCTGGGTCTTCAGGAGTTTTCTCCCCTTTTTCTGCTTGAAAAGAAACATTATCCGCTCCTTCCCAGGCGCTTCTTAGCTGCCTTTACCTTTTCTTCCGGTATTTCTCCGGTCTCCTCTTCCATATTCTCTTCCGGAGATACCGCCGGAGGTTCGTTCTGATTCTTCTGCTTCTCCCTCTGAGGATTTACCACACGGGTATCCGTAGTTCTTTCTGGCAGATTCGCCGCCTCCCTCACGTAGTCTTCCAGAGCATCATCCGGAACAAGGATGCCTACTCCAGCCATATCCTTGATGTAGGCTCCCATCTTCTGAATATCCACATTCTCAATATCTCCATGTGCCAACTTTGGATAGTCCGTGATTCCCTCAAAGTGGCTACCGTTAATATCAATGAGCGGTGGGATTCCCTGGCTGTTGAAAGTCTCGCAGATAATGTCCAGATATGCCCCGATTGCCATAGCGAACAATTCTGTCTTATCCGAACTGAGAGCGAAGCTGCCGACCTGCTGATGTCCCAAAAAGATGAAGTCGGCAAGCACCGTCATAGCCATTCCCGTATCATATCTCTGGATGATTGCGTTGGTGTCAAACTGCTTATTCCCGGCGGAACTGAGAAGTTCAAATTCAAATCCGGAAGGCTTTACAATTCCAGCCAGTTCATCTACCCTGACTTTCCTTGCCATATCCTCCATTCCGGTTCTCAGCTTTACCATATCCGGATCAGTGTCATCCCATATCGGGGTATCCTCCGGCGCTGTGAATACCGGCAGCCCTGCAAGGTCCCTCTCTATGCCTATTCCCTCATATTCCTGAATCCTGCGCTTAAAGTACCATGAGCGGTAAGCATTTCTTAGGATACTCCTGCCCTCCGGATTTCCTTTCCTGCTTTTGGTACGAAAGAGCATAGCCTTTTCAATCGGAATCGTTATCAGACCATAATCCGGCGGCGGGAGCTGCGTCATAGCAATCAGGTTGTCCTGATCGTCATATTCCCACTGATACAGCGTCTCCTGCGCCCTGATAGGAAGTTTTCTCCATCCGATCAGTCCATCGTTGTATTTGCTCCGTGTCTTGGGATTTGAAGTCTTCCCCATCCTTCGCTTATAGACGATTTCATGGAAGGACCAGCCATATGTCAGAAATGACAGAATCTCTGAAATTGTGTCCGTCCAGGTATCCTGCATGTCGTGCATACACTGTTCTACGAACTCCGCCGCTTCTTTGTCCTTCGGCGTGTCTCCCGCCGGTTCTACTGTCCAGGAGGCTTGCCGGATAAGCATTTCAATAGCAAAAAGGATGGCTCCGATTGTATCATCGTTCTCCGCCATCTCTCTGTAGGTTTCTATGCCCTTCTTCCCTCGCAGGTCCCGCAGAAACTCTTCGTAGAATGTACCGCCGAACCGCTTCTGACCTATCCGACCAATTTCGTCTGTTCGTGCCATTGTCTATCACCTCCTCCAATAACTTTCTTTTCCAAGGACTCCCGGCGGCGGTGTTGCCGCATTTCTGGTTTCAATCTCTGCAAATGCTGAACTGCTCGCATCCACCATGTCCTTAAATTTACTTTCCGGGAAGGATTCAAGCTGTGTCAGATAGCTTTCATTCCACTCCCCTATGATTATATCTACATTCCCGGCTTGCCACTGCGCCGCAAAAGGTTCTGCCCTGGACTCTTTGCTCCCAGTCTCCGGAATTGCCTTTACTATGAATCCAGCAAGGAATTTGATGTAACTCTGTGCCTGGTCTTTTCCCGCCTGTCCAGGATCCTGCGGAAGTCTTTCCACAACACGGCGGTACTTTTTCTTATCCATCATGCAGGTGTTCTTGATGTGCTTACGAACATCTCCAGCATCCAGACGTACATTCGTGACGTTTGCTACCACATACCGACCATTCTTTCTCTTTCCGATAAGAACTCCGGCTGTGTATGCCGGATCGCCGTCTTCATCTTCACTGGTAGCCGCAAGGTCCCATCCTCTCGCCCAGAGAACCACATCGTCCGGAATCGTCTCCAGAAACTCTCCAATCTGGCTTCTCTTGAAGAACAGCCCGGCTGCCGGTTTGATTTTCCAGTTCCCGTACAGAAGGCGCTCTCGTTCAACCAATGGCAGCGCTTTCAGGTTTGCAAGGTATCCAGGGTCCCTCTTCATGAGGATTTGGTTATCCTGAAGCGTACTGGCTATGAATGTGACACTTTTTATGTCGCCTTCCTCTACGCCTTTTCCGACAAGTTCCTGTCTGGTATCTCCCCATATAATTTCATCATTGAGCCGGACCATGTAGCGTATCTTCCCGCTTCTTTCCGGGATAGGATACCCGGTATCCGGATCAATCCACCAAGATATAAAATCCGCTACCCAACTGTCTGCATCCGGGTTGCATGTGGCTCGTACATACGGCTTAACGTCTGCGTCAGTTCTGTTTCTGGAGAGCATATAGAAGAACTGGTATCTGGTAAAGTGCGTAAGTTCATCAAAGCCGACCATCGCTATCTGCGAACCCTGCCAGCTTTCGCAGTCATCATCGCTTCCGAGATGTGCGAAATTCACTCTCGCTCCGCTGGAGAACTCCCAGTGTAGCTTAGGTGTCTTTCGTGGTATTGCTCCACGGATATACCGGTAAAGGCTTCTGCTGGAATCCCACAGACCTCCCTGTGCCGTAACCTGAGTATAATTTCTTCGGAATATCACTGCACCAAAGTTCGGGTCCGACTTGTGCCGCATCGCCTCCATCAGCAATCCGTATGTCTTTCCTCCCCCGGCGGCGCCACCATATATGCAAACATCAGCAGATGTGGAAAGAAACTTTTCCTGCGGTCCGGGCTGCGGCTTTATGATGATTTTCCCTTTACTCATTCTGTTCTCTGTCCCTTCCGTTATCTGGCAGATAGAATACTACATCGTCTTCCGCTTCTATGGTTTCCTGCTTAATGAAGTTTTCCGGATTCCGCTTGTAGTATGAGGACTTCCGGTTGTTCAGCCAGTACATCTGAGCCAGCACATCCGGAGGGCATTGTTTTTCAACCGTTCTTACCTTCAGGGGTTTCCGGTTTCCGTCTGCGTCCATCTCCAAAACTGTCTCTTTCTCCGTGTACTTATATCCAACAGCACGTTCATACAGCATCCTCTCCACTTTGGCATCTGCCTGGTCTTTCCCGGCTGTGAGCGCAGCCATGAAGCTGTCATGATCCTTTTTCCATCTGTTCAGTGTTCTGACTGATATTCCAAAGGCTTCCGCTATCTCTGCATCGGTAGCACCCTTTATAGCCAAGGACCATGCCCAGTCATCGTGGTATGCCTGGTTATATTTCAACGGTGCTGCCATGCGTTACACCTACTTTCCGGCTAAATAGTCAGCCGCTAAGTATTCTATGGCTTGCCACTTATTCTTAGGTCCAACCACGCCCTCTTCCAACATTTTCTTTACCGCCTCCTGTATGATCTCAGCAGATTCAGCCGGGACTGCGCTGCTTCCGAAGATACCGGTAAGCTGCACCCACTCGCTGTCTTCTGCATAGCCGATGTCCTCAAACATCTGCTCCGTGCATTTAATCATGGCATGGATGGCGGCTCCGGTGTTCTTGACATTGGCGAACTGCTGATACTTCGCCAGTGTCTCCATGAACGGTTTATACTGTTCAATATCTGCCACTCCAAGAAAATCAGGCTTCGTACTCTCCAAAGCGTCAATGAGTTTCTGCAAGTCTGCGATCTGATGCGGCAGAAATGTAAACGTCAGGTTCTTCCAGTCAAATTCCACTGTCGGAGAGAGATACTTTTCCAGTTCCGCCTCCGGCTCCGCCAGAATATCCTTTCCGGCATAGCTTTCTATCATATCGTCCACATCCTCCAGCATCTTCGCCAGTTCTTTCAGGGTGGACTGATCGTCAAACCCGGAGATAGCATTGTGAGCAATCTGCTTTGCCACAATCTTTGATCTGTTTAGCCCGCTCACATCCAGAATGACAAAGAACTCTTTGATTCCCGCATCCTTCCCGGATCGGATTCTGTGATGACCGGAAATGATTTCTATTCTGGTCCCCTCTTCAGTGAGGGCGCAAAAAGGCAGCGATTCAAGCTGACCTCTTTTCTTGATATTATCGGTCAACTGGCGCTGCATTTCATTTTTCATAATCCGAGCGTTGATGTCCTGCTCTCTGATACACTCAGCAGGAACTTTCGCAATGATCAGCCCGGAACCCATATCAGCTATTTGCTCATATCGGATTTTGCTTTGGCTTTCGCTCTTTCCTTCTGCCACTTTTCTTCCCTCCTTAACCATTCCTGAAGCGTCTGCTTCTCTGTCCGGTCTTTCAATTCTGATTCGTAGGTCAGACGAAAGCCCATCTTCTGATCCGGGATGCGCTTTGTCAGTTTCATGATGCCACGCATTTCCTTTGCTTCCGGATACTTTGTCATCTGAACCGTTTTCAGGTGTCCAACCTTTTCTTTCTCCAGGTCGTTGCATATCTTGAAAACAAATTCCCGGTTCTGCGCCAGCATTGTCAGCAGTCTTCCCAACCGATACTTCTTGTGCGGGACGGTCATTCCATACATAAGAAAAAGAGCGTCTGATACCTGAGTACCAAATGCTCCCATCGTCAATGCCGACTTATCTACGCCGAACACACCGGCTATTTTCCCATCAATCAGAACCGCAATGTTGATCGGAGCGGAAGAGCCTACAAAATTGTGCGTCCAGAGTTGACGGTAATACTGCGCTTCTGCTCTTTCGATCTGGCAAAGCTGTACTTTCGTCTTTTCTGTAATCTCGTAGTCTCTCGGCAGCATACTACATTCCAGGCACGCCAGCTTACTCTCCCCTGGTCTTGCTATCTTCTTTCCTTGCGCAAGAGCCGTTGCTTCGTCCGGTCTGTTCGCTGTTAGATACACATTGATGCCGCTCCGTACCCCGTATCGTGCGAACACTGGCTCTCCCGCCGTCTTTCCTGGTTCATTCTCCTCATAGCAGAGAACCAGGCACTTTGCATCCTTACACATGTCCATGAATTCTTTCAGCCCCGTCTTCGGATCAAAGATTCCATACTCCGGCTCCTTCCAGGTCATCATCCCGCCAGTGTCATAATACTTTTCAAACCCGGCAGTATACGTGGGAGGATTTGCGATGACAACACAGTGCTCATCATCCAGCACCTCGTCCATATGCTTCCACATGTCCAGCGCCCGGTAATTCATGCCGTTCAGGATGCCTTTCGCCCTCTCCAACTGTTCCCGGATATTCGCTATGTGTTCTTCCCGTCTGCCAGCCAGATCAAGCATGAAATTGTAGAAGTATTCTTTTCCGGCGTTCTTTACCGTGCTGAGATATTTCCATGCATACATCGCCACTGCCGGGTCCAGCAATTCTTCATCCGTGAATCCCTTTGCGTGAATCTCCAGTTCGTCCAGCGGTTTCCCGGTCACTGCGTATCCCATAATAGACGTAAACATGGACACATCGGATGATTCTATCTCGCTGGGTTTGAATCCGGACTGAACTGCCAGGTGTGACATGGCAAAAGCGCCGGCACATGGCTCTACGAACTTTGTATAACCGCTCTTTCTGGCGCTTTCCAGCAGCACCTTCAGGAACTTCTGCTCCGATGGGACAAGCGTTCCCAGGAAAAATGCCCCTGGATTCTGAAACATCGCCATAGGCTCTCCCTCCTTCTTTCTGTATATTTTATTGCCTGAACCAGTAAAGCCTCTGGATTGCTCTATAAAACAGCCCAGGCATGGAAAAAGCCCCGGTAGTATTCCCGAGCCGCTTTCATCAACTATACGCTTTACGCTTTTATATGTTTCTTGTACATTCTTACCAATCGGCAATTTTATAAGCCCCGTGATCGGAGGCACTGCTACTGGCATATTGCACAATCGGCAGCATTAAGAAAGCCCCGCCCATTTCTGAGCGAGGCATTGTTTTTGGTCCGCCGAGCAGGAATCAAACACTGCGCCCTCCCGGTAAAGAGCCGGGTGCTCTAACACTAAGCTATCAGCGGTTAGGTATTGTAATGAGGATACATCTGCCGGTACAGATCACTCATGAACGAAAGCTGTTCATATCCTGATTCCTGTTCTCTCCGTTTCTGTTCCTCCTGCTTTGCTTTTCTGGCTCCCGGTACTGGAGACGGGTCAGGCAATTCCTCAATCTTCTGTCCTGTCTTTTCATACCACCATTCTGCAAATACCAATCTATGGCACCACTCACCAGGTTTTCTTACATCTTCGTAGCAACAAAGGACTACGTCTTTCCCCGCTTCCAGGTACTCGTTGATGATTGCCCCGATGACTGGGTATCCACTCTTTTCCAGATGTCTGAAGTACGGTTCCCGGAACCTCTCTCTGTTATTTTCATTCCAGAGATATCCCGGCGGAGCAATCTGGATAATGTCTCCTGCTATTCTGTACTTCACGGGAAACTTCGGCATACTCCGGACAACTCCGACCACCGTGTATTTCCCTGTTTCCAACTCTTTGTTACTGAATCTGCTGGTGTATAACTTCGCCATTCTTATCATTCTCCCTTCCGTAGATGCTGACTATCGTATCAATGCCTTCAGCTATTCTGGCTTTCGTGTCTTCACCCAGGGATATGTAGAACCGCTCATGGACCATACATTCATACGCTTTCTTCATACGCATCGACTGTTCTGGCGTTATACCGAGCCGGAAGTCTTTTGCGATCCGCAGCGCTTTCTTGTACTGCCGATCCGCTACCAGGCTTCTTACCACATCACTCTTACGAATCAATCCGCATCCCTCCTTCTGATACCGTTTGGTAAGTTCCCTTATCTTCATTCTAGCCCTTTACCGTCTGGTGTCAATCGGATACGTCTTATTTTTAGGAGTGACATATGAGTTGTTCACGGCTTACATATTACCATTTGGTATGTTGAACTGTCAATGCCCTCGTTTTGCCCCCGTGACAGCCCCGTGGTTCCATTCTATCGTTCAAAGCCATCAATCCCAAAGATAAGGGCTGTGAGCCGCTTACAAGCCGCTTTTACGTCCTTGTAGACCGTGCGCTCATTGATGAACTCTTCCTCTGCGATTTCCTGCACTGATTTCGGAGCCTTATTCAAATACAACCCCTCAATCACCCGCCACCGGCGCTTTTCTTCCTGATACGGGGAGGATTCGCAGCTTTTTCTGTAGACTTCCAGCATAGTATTTACATGATTCATGATTACCCTGGTCCTCATTACCCCTCTCTCTATGCTCTGTATCCTTCCGTCATTATCCGACTTCCTCCCTTCCATCAATTCGATGATGTCTATAATGTCTTCATCCAATTCCTCGTATATTCTGTAGATAGCTTTCTCTCCGTAGTCTGAAAAATCCCGGTAATGCTCCAGCAGCAGCTTCGTGTTTCTGTACCTCTTATCAAATTTGGCTTTCTCTTCTTCCGCCGCCTGTTTCTGGTACATCTCTACCGCCCGCTCCGCAGCCACCGCCGCCGCTTTCTCCGTAATCCGGTCTACCATTTCCTGACTGATCGTTACGCCCGTCCTTGCTTTTCCCATCGGTAAGTCCTCCTTTTTGCTGATTGCCTTTTTCCTGCATATCTGCTACAATATGCTTGCGACACATACTGAGGGCGGCTCACCGATGGGCTGCTCTCTTTTTATTTTCCGCAGGTAGCGAAGTGGGAAATATATCCCACCCCGTCTGCATCTTCCGGATTGCACCGTTCTCCCGCTATTACTGCGCCACTCGGCGTAACAATCCTTTCCTTTCCGCCCGGAACCGCCCGGTAATTTATCAGGTTCGGATCAACCGGCATATTCTTCCCGGCAGGTGTCTTTACCCACAGGATTCTATTCCCGCATCTCCGGCAATTACTGAAGGGTTCATATCCTCTCGCCATTCCCGGTCACCTCCTCGATCTCCACATAGTCGTGCAAAATTCTCAGCCATGTGACTTTAATCATCAACCCTATAGATGTCCTTGCTTTCATAATTGTTTCGCAAGGCTTTTCTTCTGGTGTTGGTGTCCAACCCTTAATTTTCCACATTATTTCCAATCGCCTCCTACTACAGAGTTACGTTAATTCTGACAACGTGCTTTCCGGTATATTTTTGGTAGTCTTCCACACTAAAATCATCTGTATATTCATCTATATCTACCTCCGCATCAATGGAATCTCCATATTCAGCATCTTCTTTTGCTACAACCTCCGTCCTAAAACTGTTAGCTAATATGCTAACTTCAACCTCCGTATCTGCATCAAATCGTGCAAGTTCCTGAATCAGTTCATACACTGTCATCCTTCGTCTCCTCCTTAAACCATCTCTCCCGAATTTTCGTAAACGCTATCTTTTATCACACGGGATTTCTCTTGTTTCAAATCTCCAATTTTCCGACAGGACATCGCCGATGATACTTCCTGCCATATATGCCACTTTATCCTCCATTGGTAGATCTTCCCGCTTGGGATCATTCGCCTTGAGGTCTGATTCATACGTCCCTCTGCCGCCGTCCAGTTCCCAATTCAGAAATTCTTCTACTGTCATAACATCATTTCCGTTTGTCGCTACGACCTCCGCTCTCTTCATTCCTTTCCTCCTTGAACTTGATTCCATACACTCTGTATCTTTCCTCAAATACTGCCATCCCTACTGTGTGGGCTTCCGTGTGGTGGATTCTGCACAGGCATATCTTCTTATGGTTTGAATCATCTACCTCTGTCCGATCATTTCCCATACCGATAGCATCGCAGTGATGAATCTCTCCTGGTCTTCCGCAAATCGCACATTTCCGGTTTTTCAGGCAAGCCCACAGGTAATGATCTATGTCATCCGTCCTGTTGCTGCCGAAATCCAACAGCGGAACTCCCATCTCCAGCGCCAGGTCCAGCATCGTATTGATGAACTCCCTGGCGGTGTCCATCGTGCAATCCGAAAGAGAGAACTCGTCACAGCCGGTCCGGATAATGTGTTCCAGCTTCAGCCTCTCCTTCATCTCCTCCGGCGCATATCCCGTAAAATCCGCTATGTCCCTGATTGTTGCGTATGCTTTCTTCCTCTGCTCCGCACTGATATGCCTACCATCATCCAGCCAGACCATGCAGTCCTTGATTCTTTTCTTTACGATGGCTTCTTCCAGATGCCGGTCAGGAATGAATATCTTCAGATGGGTTCCTCCACTGTCCGGTTTGTAAGCCGTTATGTCTGCATATTCATACATCCCGTCCTCCTCAGTTCCGATTTGGTTTTTCTATCCTTTCGATCTCCTCCAGTTCTGGGAACACCAGCACCTTCGACATTCCCTCCGCAAACTCTTTTGCTCCCGGATTCTTCTTCTCTATCTGATCCGCCAGATGACGAAGGATAATCACCAGCATCCCGGCATCCGATGAAGCATACGGCTGTATGGCTTTGATAATTCTGTTGGAATAGTAATCAAATCCCTGCATCATCAGCTTGATAGCCGATTCTGTTTTACCCTTCTGGATAAGATTGTTTCCTCGGTTTACGAAACTCTGCATTCTGTTCTTCATCGAACTCCTCCTCTTGTTCTGCTGTCCGTGTGGTCTTTCTCCCATCCGCACTCCTGTTTCAAAAGTGCCATTTTAGCCAACTTATTCATGGTATTTGACAATTCCTCTGCCGTGTACCCCGTTTCTCTCATGATATAAAATAATCTGTCTACTGGAGACGCTTCAAACAGCTTTTTCAGGTACTTTTTTCGGATTCTCCGCTTCTTATGGCAATAAGCATACGCTCTATATCTTCGGATCAGCTTCTCTCTTTCATCTTCTTTCTTGCTTGGCTGCTTCTCTTCCTTTTCTGTGATTTTCTCCTTCTCTGGTTCTTCTCTTTCCTCTGGTACTCTCTGAGTGTCCTCTGGCTGCGTTTGAGGATTCTTACGGATAAATTTATTACGGATGGTCTTTAAAAACTCTAAAAGCCGCATATAATCCCTCCTTTTCCCGGCGGTTTGGAATATCCTCCCCGCCGGTCCGTATTAAACAGCATCCTCATACCCGTATCCGTCATCATCGTGGAAATCGTCTATCTCGACTTCTCCATCAACCGGTCCAGGAAGGGCGCCTTCGTCAACAACCTCTCCTTCCAGGAGCGGCACTCTCGGCTCCTTATCCTCTGGTGCGTTCATGGCTTCTTGGAAATCCGAATCAAAAATGCTTCTCTGCTCTGTATTGTTCACATAGGTCAAAACATATTCCTGCTTATCTTCATCCCATACCATCGCCATTTCCGGGTTGACGCTGCCTTTTTCCTCATTCTTGATATTGATTGCTGACGTGACCTTGTGGTCGAACTTCGGTTTGAGGATTTTTCTTGTCTCCCCCTGCACCTCCGGGTCAAAGTTCGGAATAAACTCTGGAACCAGCTTAATATCAATCGTAATCGTTACCTTTCCGTCCATGCTCTCTTTTTCCTTCATGGTTCCCAGCGCTCTCTGCAATACAATGTCTGCATCTCTTCTCAGCTTGTCAAATGTTTCTGCTTCAATTCTCAATTCTTTGCAATCATTCATTCTGTTTTCTCCTCTCGGTCAATAAATTGAATATCCTTTGCTTCTGGTGTTACTACTTTTCCGTCCGGCAGTTCCACTATGGCAACTGTGTAATTTCCCGGACCATCTTCGAACTCTTCATAAGCGTTTCCCCACTGGTGGAATAACCCTTCTTGAAACTCTTGCTCCCGGTATCTTCTTTCTTGCTTGTCGTATTCCATGTATCTGCCTTTACATTTTCTCAACAGCTTCTCCTCCAATCTGCAAAATCTTCACCTCCACTCGTGGCTGCTCCGAATAGAATTTCCTGAACATTCCATCTACGATCAGCTTATCATCCTGGTATGCAATACCATTCAAGCTGTCGCAGATGATTTTTGCGATATTATCAAAATCAGGTTTCTTTGTCGGTCTGATCTTTCCTGCCAGCATCAATTCCCGCTTCTTCTTCGATGTGCTTTTCGGAATACCGTAGTATGCGAATATCCGGATGTCCAGCATGGCATCATCCGGGAATCTGTAGCTTCCGCACTGGTTCTCATACTCCAGCTTTACCTGATTTTCATAGATAACCGTCTGCTTCGGTGTGTACGCTCTGGCAAATGTCTTCTCTCCATCTCCGGATTTTCTGACAGATACCCGTGGTCTTCCCTTTGCTTTCGGTTCTCCATATACAGTAAATTTAACTGTTTTCACTTTCTATCGCCTCCAATATCGCATTTTCATACAGGCACATCTCCGCTTCTCCGTCTGCGCAAGGTGGAAAGATTGGTCCGTTTGGTCCTCCTCTTACTCCCCCATCACAGTCATCACTGAATCTGCAATACTGGCACCATTCATCTCCGTCATGCTCTTCCGCCCACTTCAGCACTCTTTCATCCATGTGTTACCTCCTCACTGGCTCTCCAAGCTGGACTCCTCCAGCTTCGCCTGAAGACAGAGATAATTACTCTTTCCCTTTTCCCTTGGAACCTTGATCTGCCGCACCGTGTACCCGTTCTTTACCAGAATCCCAGAAACCATCTGCCGATCTTCCTGTGTATAAATTCTGAGTTCCGCCACCGGGTTGAACTTATCCCGCTTTACTCCAAACAGTTCTTCCGGTCCAATCTCCATCGCCTGTGCTATGTCCAGAAGAGCCGAACATGGAATGTCTGTCGCTCCTGTTTCATAATTCCCGATGGTACTTTCTCCTCTCCCAATCATCTCTGCCAGCTTCCGCTGAGAAATCTTTTTCTCCTCACGGATAGCCTTGATATACTTTCCTACGTCCTTACTGTCCATATCATCCCTCCAGTATCTTTCTTGTCTCCTCAAATCTCTGGAACGCCTGTCTCTTCCTCCAGGATGTCCCGGTAAACTCCATCGGATAGCACATCTCGAATATCCGGTCATAGATTCTTTCATACCGAATGTCCGTGGTATTCTGCATCTGCTGAAGCGTGAGGTTCGTTGTGAGAATCAGCGGCTTTTTCGCCCGGTATCTGCTGTCAATGATTCCATAAACCTTTTCCAGCGCATAATCTGTACTTCTTTCCGCTCCCAGGTCATCTATTATCAGCAGCCGCACATTATTCAGGCGATTGGAGAAGGATTCCTCCCTCTCCCTGTCAAATCCCTGCATCTCCTGAAGTATCCGGACAAACGATGTCATTACCACCGATGTGTTCTTTTCCAGAAGATAGTTTGCAATGCACGCCGCTGTATAGCTTTTACCTGTCCCCACTGTCCCGTAAAAGAGCAGACCCTGGTTCCGCTCATACATAGTCTGGAATTTCTCGCAGTAGTTTTTCGCAATCTTCAGATGGTTCTCGTTTTCTTTCCTTGTCTGGAAATTTTCAAAAGTCGCTGCCTGGAATGTATCATCCATCATGCTGCTGATCTTGGCTCTGCGGATACTCCGCATCTCCTCCTCCCGCTTCATCTGTTCTTCCCGCAGTCTATGCTCTTCCACCTGGCATTTGCACATAACGGGAACTTTCCTGGTTCCCTGTCCGAACCAATCAATTTCCCGTTCTTTCCTTGTGTGGCATTTCCCGCAATACAGCATCCCGTCTTCCCCGATGTAATCTCCGTTGCGCTGAGCAACGCCTGTAGAGGCTATATTATCAAGAACTTTTTCAGCAATTCCCGCCATCATAAATCATCTACTCCTTCCACTGCCCGAATGGATTTCCCGGCACTTCTTTCTGCTCACTTTTCTGTACTGTAGCCGGAGCCGGTCTTTGTATCAGCCCTGGATATTTCTTGTCCACTTTGTCTGTTACCCAATTCAGGATAGTCATGTAATCGCTCTTGTATGTTCTTCCCGTAGAGCCTTTATAAAGATTCAATTCTTCAATGAACTTATCTGCGGCTTCCTGTCCATACCCATACACCAGCTTCTGGTATTCCTCTTCCTTCAGCGATACGAACTCTGCATATTGCTTCTTCTCAACCTTTTTCTCCGTTTTCTTCTTTACAGTTTTCTTAGGCTTTTTTGCTTTGTCCGTAGGACTGTCCGGCGGACTGTCCGTAGGATTATCCTTCGGATTGTCCTCTGGATTTTTTTCTACCTGAGATTCTTCTTCTCCTTCGGATTCTGCTCTCTTTCTTGCCCGTTCCTGCCTTTTTCTTTTTGCATCATATTCTTTGGTTTTTAGAAATTTGTACCACTGCTCCTGCCAGGTATCCCAATCGTGCAGATAAAGAGCTCCATCTTCGCTTTCGTCTATCCACCGGTGAGTAATCAGGCTTTCTACGATGCTGTTCTTATCCAGCCCATCGCTGATCCCTTTTGATAATACCTCTTCCGCAATGTCAGTTCTGTCGCAGCTTCTCAGCTTTCCGGTTCTGTCTGCATTGTTCAGCCCCCACAGCCACAGGGATACGAGGATTCCGAGTGCTTCTTTCTGCGAACAGCCAATAACTTTTGCTAATTCCCGGAGTTTTCCACCCGCCACATGGTCATGAACGCTTATCCATGCCAACCTCATCACCACCTTCATTATGGCGGTAGGGTTTCCCCCGCCGCCATTTTCTGTTACTCATGTTCGGCTTCGCTTTCGGTTTCCTCCTGAGCCGCATTTTTCTTATCAGCTTCAATGCCGTTTTTTAGCGTTGCCATCGCCTCTTCAAACTGCTCAACCGTCATATTCGTGGTAGATTCCAGCCCCATGTTATTGCAGATATACTTTACAACCG
This sequence comes from [Clostridium] symbiosum, assembly GCA_021769625.1. GTDB lineage: Bacteria > Bacillota > Clostridia > Lachnospirales > Lachnospiraceae > 1XD8-76. The sequence goes on from JAETSN010000045.1 coordinate 50,063, forward strand.
CATTTCCTTTTCTCTTCCCGTAAAATCCTGTTGCCAGATCAAAGAACTCCTGTCTCTGCTCCTGAGAAATGTAAACCACTTCGTCATGAACTTCTGTCGATGCTGAACCGGTAGCGCCGGTATCAAGAACCTGACCTTTTTCAGCATCCCGGTCTGTATATCCAAATTCTTCCGCTGTGTACAATCCCTGGTAATCATCCGGGAACGCCGCCCGAACCGCCTGGGACACTGCCACCTTCTCTATCATCGTACACGGCTTGCTTCCCCAGTTTGCCATCGGCTTTCCGTCTTTGAACTTCTGGTATTCCTGAAGGGATACTTCTTTGAAAGTCTCCGTCTCTTTTCCATTCAGCTCATGATATACTCTGCACCATCCTCCGAGAAGGACTTCAGAAGGATACAGGCATGTTCCCTCCTTCTGTACAATATCTTCTCCCCTCTGCACCACAATGCCCGACTTCATCCCGTTATAATTCGGGTTTTTGAACGCTCTCTTCATGTACGTTTCTTTCCCGATTACCAACTGTGCCGGTTCATTCCCGAACTTAATCAGGTAAACCTCGCCATACACCAAAGGATTCAACTTCTGCGCCTGGCAGGTCCGGATGAAGAACAGAACTTCCTGGTC
>JAETSN010000046.1 GCA_021769625.1 [Clostridium] symbiosum
GCTGCGCCATGCGGCATCCGTGAAAATGCTGCGCATTTCCCCGGATGTGTGGCTGTCGCCACATAAAAAAAGACATTACTATACGTCATTGCGTGTAAACACGCATTCCGCATAGCAATGTCTTTTTTTGCATGGCTTGATGCTTATTCCATCTTGTTGACCGCCAGATTCAGGCGGGAAATTTTTCTGGATGCATTATTTTTATGATAGATGCCTTTGCTGGCAGCTTTATCGATCGTGGATGTGGCAGCAAGCAACGCAGCCTTTGCAGCTTCCTTATCCTTAGCCTCGATAGCAGCATAAACTTTTTTGATTGCAGTCTTGGTAGCGGACTTGATGGATTTATTTCTCGCAGCTTTTGTCCGGTTTACCAGAATGCGCTTCTTTGCGGATTTAATGTTAGCCAAGATGATACCTCCAATGATTTCTACTGTTCGTTCGTATTTTTTATGATGTTACTTTAGCGAGACACGGACAACTAACGTAAACATACGCATCTATTTTAAGATCAGAAAGCATTTCTGTCAATACATATTTTCGTATTATTTGCCTAAAATATTACTATTCGGGTATTTATCTGAATAAAAATGTAAGAGGAAAGATAAGGTGGGGTTACTTATGGGAATCCAGGTAAGAACAGACCTTGCGTTAGAGGCAAAGGAAACGGTGCAGAAACCGGATGAGGAGATCCGGGGCGTCCGTGTGGAAGAAGAAAAGGATGAGGAAAACGAGATCTACATTACGAGGGTGATCATTGAGACGAAGAACGGCGCGAAGACCATGGGAAAACCGATGGGAACCTACATCACGCTGGAAGCGCCGAAAATGGCGACGGCGGACGAGGACTACCACCGGGAGATATCGGAAAAGGTGGCGGACCAGATACGGGAACTTCTGCCCGATGAGAAGGAGGAACTCTCCGTGCTGGTGGTGGGACTCGGAAACCGGGATGTGACGGCGGATGCCTTGGGACCGAATGCGGCGGATCAGCTTCATATCACGAGACATGTGGTGCGGGAGTTCGGCAAAGCGGCATACAATAAGAACAAGATGCATATGATCAGCGCCATTGTGCCCGGCGTGATGGCAAAGACGGGCATGGAAACCTGCGAGATCATCCGCGGGGTGGTGGAACAGACTGCGCCGGACGTGATCATCGCCATTGATGCGCTGGCGGCGAGGAGCACAAAGCGCTTAAACCGGACGATCCAGATCACGGATACCGGCGTGCAGCCCGGATCCGGCGTGGGAAACCACAGGCATGCGCTGACGGAGGAAGCGTTGGGGATTCCGGTGATCGGCATCGGCATTCCGACGGTGGTGGATGCGGGGACCATTGTCGGGGACGCGGTGGAGCAGGTGGAGCGGGAGATGCTGTTCTGCTCGGATGTGCATGCCCTGAAGATGGCGGAGCTGCAGAATATGTATGTGACGACAAAAGATATCGATGATGTGGTGAACAGACTAAGTTATACGGTATCGGAGGCAATCAATATTGCATTGGAAATATAGAGAGAGCAGGCGGAAGGCTGTTTTTCTTATCTCACTTTCTGCGGCGGCGCTTTTGATCCTGCTGTGCCCTGCGGGGGAACTTGTGAAGAGAGTATACGGGCAGCTTATCCCTACCGCTGCCTTTTGTATGGACACCCTTGCCTACGGGGACAAGAGTGCGACGACAGAGGGAAGGGTGATGGATATGATATCGAAAGAACTGCCGCTTTACAGTTACAGCATCTCCTATTTCGGGGACGGTATGATGAATCAGTATTATAAGGAGTATGTGGAGATCCTGATGCAGGAGGCCGAGGAAGGAACCGGGGAGGGCATGACGGAGGGACAGGCGGGGGAAGAGAAAGGCGTCCGGGAGGACGGGGGTGAGACGGAGAACGGACAGAGTGGTACAGACGGAACCGGAGAAGGCGGCAGGGCGGAGAATGAAACAGACGGGACGGGACAGGACGCCGGAGAGAAAGATGCTGAAAGCGGCAAAGAACCGGGGGACGATCAGGAGGGGAACGATATTATCATAGAAGAAACGGAAGAAGAGGGAGAGCGCCTGAATGAGGAGGGTTCCAACTTTCTGATCACGGACGGCAGCACGGACCCGGCGGATACCGGTATTTATAAAGAACTGATACATACGGAAAAGGCGCAGAATATTTCCATAGAAGATTATCAGGAGTTTGAGGCGCTTGTTGGAAAATTTTATACGGTGGATGCCAATACCTATATTTCGGCGGAAGAATTGAATGCGAAAAAGCTGGCGGCGGCAGACCTGAAAATAGCAAAGGGGGGGACAGCTCCCCAGATCCTGATCTATCATACCCATTCCCATGAAGGCTACGCGGATTCTGTGGAGGGTGACGCATCCACCACGGTGGTGGGCGTGGGAGAGCAGTTGGCGGAGATTTTGCGGAAAGAGTACGGCTATCAGGTGCTCCATCATACGGGAGTGTACGACGAAAACAGGGATTATGCCTACTCCTATGCCCTGCCGGCGCTTGAGCAGGTTCTCGCGGAGAATCCTTCCATAGAGGTGGTGATCGATCTGCACAGGGATTCGGTGGCGGAGAGCACAAGGCTTGTGACCGAGATAGAGGGGCAGCAGACGGCTCGTTTTATGTTCTTTAACGGGCTCTCGAGAGTGCGCGAACTGGGGGAGATCAGCTATCTTCCGAATGAAAATCTGCAGGGGAATCTGGCGTTTTCGTTTCAGCTGCAGAAGGCCTGCGAGGAGTATTATCCGGGGCTGACAAGGAAGATCTATCTAAAGGGGTACCGTTACAATATGCACTTAAAGCCGCGGACGGTACTCGTGGAACTGGGCGCCCAGAACAATACGGTGCAGGAGGCGATGAATGCCTGCGGGCCGCTGGCAAGGGTGATCGATATGGTGCTGGGCGGGGGGAATAACGGAAATCTATAAGGAAAAAGTTTTAAATGTGAAAGAGAAGTTCTGAGACCTTTGATGAAATTTCTTGAAGTATCTGGTTCTGATAATGTAAAAGCTATATAGTCACCAATGTCTGTAATATCGTCTGCAGCCCGTTTGGTAAGGGTGATGCGATATTCATTCATTGATATTGTACCTTTCCTCCAACTCATCGAAAACCGTGTCAGAATCTATGAGCCGGTTATGATAGACATCTTGTAAACCTTCGCTGATGAAGCTGCGGATTTCCATTTTTGTAATTTCGTCTCCGGAAAAATTGACAGACGATTCCATAAGATAAGCCTCCTTTATTTTTGATGTAATATTTTTTGTTCAGGAAATGAATAAGCCTGCTTTACTGTTGGAGCTTATTTTAACATGCCTGAAACAGTTTCGCAATAGAAAACTCAAAAGAAACGGGCGTTGTAAATTTTGTGATTGTAGATTATAATGGAAAGCGCAGAAAAAAGATAATGACACAGATCAGGAGGAAAACATGTCTCAGACAGACTTAAGCAGGATCAGGAATTTTTGTATCATCGCACATATCGATCACGGCAAATCCACGCTGGCGGACCGGATCATCGAAAAGACCGGGCTCCTCACGGACAGGGAGATGCAGGATCAGGTGCTTGACAATATGGATCTGGAGCGGGAGAGGGGCATTACGATCAAGGCCCAGACCGTGCGGCTGGTGTACAGGGCGAAGGACGGAAATGAGTATATCTTTAATCTGATCGATACCCCGGGACATGTGGATTTCAACTATGAGGTGAGCCGGGCGCTGGCGGCATGTGACGGCGCGATCCTGGTTGTGGATGCGGCGCAGGGGATCGAGGCGCAGACATTGGCGAACGTCTATCTTGCGCTGGATCATGATCTGGATGTGTTTCCGGTGATCAACAAGATCGATCTGCCCAGCGCGGATCCGGAGCATGTGATAGAGGAGATCGAGGATGTGATCGGGCTGGAAGCGCAGGATGCTCCGCTGATCTCGGCGAAAAACGGGATCGGCATCGAGGATGTGCTGGAGCAGGTGGTGGCGAAGGTGCCGGCGCCGGAAGGCAGCCCGGATGCGCCCTTAAAAGCGCTGATCTTTGACTCGGTCTATGATTCCTACAAGGGGGTTATCGTTTTTTGCCGCCTTAGGGAGGGCAGGGTGAAAAAGGGAACCCGCATTAAGATGATGGCGACGGGCGCCACGGCGGAAGTGGTGGAAGTGGGATATTTCGGCGCGGGACAGTTTATTCCCTGCGAGGAGCTGCTGGCGGGGATGGTGGGCTATCTGACCGCTTCTATTAAAAATGTAAAAGATACCCGGGTGGGTGATACGGTGACGGATCTGGACAACCCCTGCGCGGAACCGCTGCCCGGTTACAAAAAAGTAAATCCTATGGTTTACTGCGGCATCTATCCGGCGGATACCAACAAATATCCGGATCTGCGGGACGCGCTGGAGAAGCTGCAGCTGAACGATGCGGCGCTGTTCTATGAGCCGGAGACTTCGCTGGCGCTGGGCTTCGGGTTCCGATGCGGTTTTCTGGGGCTTTTGCATCTGGATATCATTCAGGAGCGGCTGGAGCGGGAGTACAATCTGGATCTGGTGACGACAGCGCCGGGCGTTATCTATAAGGTATATAAGACAAACGGAGAGATGATCGAGCTGACCAACCCCTCCAACCTGCCGGACCCCTCGGAGATCGACTACATGGAGGAGCCCATCGTCAGCGCGGAGATCATGGTGACGACGGAATTTATCGGGCCGATCATGCAGCTCTGTCAGGAGCGGCGGGGGCGGTATATCAGCACGGAATATATCGAGACGACGAGGGCGCTTTTAAAATATGAACTGCCCTTAAATGAGATCATCTATGACTTTTTCGATGCGCTGAAGTCCCGCTCGAGAGGCTATGCGTCTTTCGACTATGACCTGAAGGGTTACGAGACATCAAAACTGGTGAAGCTGGATATCCTGATCAACAAGGAAGAGGTGGATGCCCTCTCCTTTATCGTGCATGCGGACAGCGCCTATGAGAGAGGGCGGAAGATGTGCGAAAAACTGAAGGAGGAGATACCGAGGCATCTGTTCGAGATCCCGATCCAGGCGGCGGTGGGCGGCAAAGTCATCGCCAGAGAGACCGTGAAGGCGATGCGCAAGGATGTGCTGGCGAAGTGCTACGGCGGCGACATCACCCGGAAGAAGAAACTGCTGGAGAAACAGAAGGAGGGCAAGAAGCGGATGCGCCAGGTTGGAAATGTGGAGATCCCGCAGAGTGCGTTTATGAGCGTATTGAAGCTGGATACGAGGGATTGAAGAAGCGTTGGAGGGTAAGGCGGTGAGAGATACAGCTGTACAGATGGCAAAAAGACTGTTGGTGGACAGTATATGGAAAAGCGCCAATCTTGAGGGGCTTGGAACTACTTTTCCCAAAACGGAAGCGATCCTTGCAAATGCTCCTACTACGACAAAAACAGAGGAAGTATTGTTCGTTATAAATATGAAGCGCGCATGGCAGTTTTTATTGGATAATCTTGAATACAGTAATTGTATCATGCTGTTGCGGGAATATGATAAAATTGTCGGTGAATTATTGTTTCATGATGCAGGTGAGATAAGAACGATACCGGTGCAGATCGGGGGAACATCATGGGAACCTGAGCTGCCGCACACGGGGATCATAATGGATTCCATAACAGAAATTGAAAAAATTGAGGACATTGAGCTGAGGGCATTAAAATATTTCTGTTATATTGCCCGGACACAGATGTTTATTGACGGGAATAAAAGAGTGGCCCAGCTTATGGCAAATAAGGTACTGATCGAGAATAATATCGGAATTTTTCAGATACCGATTGAAAAGTTGGAAGAGTTTAAAGGAATGCTGATCCGGTTTTACGAGACCGGAGATGATGTGCAGATCATTGCATTTATGAGAGAACACTGTATCAGGCGGGTGCGATATGCACAGTGACAGGAGAATGAGATCGATGAAAAGCAATGAAAGGAGAAAGGCGCTTGCCCTGTATGTCCATATTCCGTTCTGTGTCAGAAAATGCGCATACTGCGATTTTCTTTCGGCGCCTGCGTCGGAGAAAGATAAAGAAAATTATGTAAACCTGTTGTGCAGGGAGATCGAGAGGGAGGCTGACTGCTATCCGGATTACCGGGGGCAGACAGTTTTTTTTGGCGGCGGTACGCCGACGACTCTGAGGGTGGAACAGCTTGGAAGGATATTATGTAAACTAATGGAATGCTTTGTGATCCCTGAGAAAACACAGGAGCCGGAGATCACGCTGGAGTGCAATCCGGGCACAGTAGACGGGTCGGATCTGAAAAAACTGCGGGAGGCGGGCTTCAACAGGCTCAGCATCGGCCTGCAGTCCATGCGGAATGAGGAACTTGAACGGCTCGGAAGGATACACACCCGGGAGGATTTTCTGGAGACGTTTCATCTGGCGAGGAAAGCCGGTTTTCGGAATATCAATGTGGATCTGATGTCGGCCCTGCCGGGTCAGAGTGTGGAAAGTTATGCGAAAACGCTTCGGGAGGCGGCGGCTTTGCACCCTGAGCATATTTCCGCATACAGCCTTATCATAGAGGAGGGGACTTTATTTTATGAGCGGTATGGCGAGGCGGAAAGGCAGAGACAGAGAGAAGGAGAGGATAGAGAGCATTTGTTGCCAACGGAAGAGGAAGAGCGACAGATGTATGAGGTGACGGAAGAGATATTGGAGCAGAGGGGCTATCACAGGTATGAGATTTCCAATTATGCCCTGCCGGGATATGAGTGCCGGCATAATATCACTTACTGGGAGAGGGGGAATTATCTGGGGTTTGGCCTGGGGGCGGCATCTTTGATGGATAACTGCCGCTTTACGAAGAGCAGGGATTTAAAGGAGTATGAAGAGCAGCTGCAGGAATGCGGAGGAATCGGCGGGAGTAAAGAGGCTGAAAAATATAAGGAGAGATATAAAAATGGGAAGAAGGTTGTCCCGGCGTCGGAGGGAAAAGAACCTTTTACTGCGGAGTATCTTCATCGGGACCAGCAGCAGTTGTCCCTGCAGGAGCAGATGGAAGAATTTATGTTTTTGGGCCTGCGGCTTGCAAAGGGGATATCCCGCAGAGAATTTCAGGATTATTTCCATGTCCCGATCGAGTGTATTTATGGGGAGGTTTTAAAGAAACTGGAAGAGCAGAACTTTCTTGCAGGGGCGGGGGACAGGATATCCCTGACGAAGCAGGGAATCGATGTCAGCAACATTATACTTGCTGAATTTTTACTTTAATTAATGGGAACGGTATGATAAGGTTCAGGAATAATATAAATTAACTATGATATCCTGTGCATGATTCCCAAACCCGTTCCCGAACAGTGTAACGCCGCCTTTATTCTGCGCATTTTCCGTCACCTGAATTCTAAAATCAATAAACTGACGATTTTCTATATGCAAATCTGATAAAGAAACTCTGGAAAGGGCTTCTCCATCTATTGTACAGTTATTTTCATTGATGCGAAGATGTTTTAAAAGACCATACTGACTTAAATTATCATCCCACCAGTCCGGCGTGTAGAAACCGCGGACATCGGAAAAATTGCCGGGACAGGTCCATGTTCCGACGGGAATCTGGTTCAGAAGAAACGTGATATCGCTGGGCCAGATATTGTTGGAATAGGGAAATTCGGAAGCGATTTCCATGCTGATTTCAATCATCCGGAGTGTCTGGTTGTCGGAGAGGGCATTGGGGATTTTGTATTCCACAAAACCTTCCGAAAACCATAAAAGGGATGCATTTACCCGCTCTGGCTGCACAAAGGAGAGAGGATCATCCAGTTTTCCCACGATCTCCGTGTTGGTAGCCAGCCCGCAAGTTGGCATTACTTCAAAATTTGTGTAATGTCCTAACGGAATCTGGGAAGTATATTTAGAAAGGGAACGGTAAATCTTTGTGGGAAAAGTAATGTCGATCGTATCCACGGCAAGACGGGGGATTTTTTGGACCCCTGATTTACCGGGACGTTTTTTGCAGTGGATAAGACGGGTCTCTTCCAATTTCTGAATATGTTTCGTAGTGATGGCTTTACTCAGGCCGAGGGCTTCCGATAGTTCGGTAATATTATAATCCCGTTCAGATATTAATTGCAGGATCTGTAATCTTACGCTGCTGGCAAGGGCCTCATATACAGGTAAAGAATTTGGGGTGATATCGAGCTGCATGGAAAACCTCCCTGAAAAGTGATTGCTTTAAGTATAACATAATAAGGTTAATTGTAAAGTGAATAATTTTAAAATACTCTGATGGAAAATTGAAAAATATTGTCTGATGTGAAATTTTATATAAAAGGAATCCTGAAAAATAAACAATCAGTGAGTATTGTGACATTTAGTTAATTAGAAAGTTAATCGTTTATAAAAAAGTTAAAAATGTATTGACAAGAGGAAAAAGGTATTATAATATTAAAATGCAAGGAGAACATGCACAAAAAATAAAAATATCAAATAAATAAATTGTGCATGTTTTTTGGGAAAATTTACATCAAAATAGTTTGATTAACAAATAGGTTAATCAAATGCCAAAGGAGGATGAAATCATGATGAGAAAGAAAATCAGAAAAACCGGGCTATCGTTGTGTATGGCTGCAATATTTGTGGCAGGTACAGTGACTGGTTGCGGAGGGAGCAGCAGTACAGGGGATGAGGCACAAACGCCTGAAAATGTTGTGGCGGAAGATACGACAGAGAATGCAGCTGAAGAGGGAACAGAGACAGCATCAGGAGATGAAATTGAGTTCTGGAACTTTTTTACCGGTCCGGATGGAGATAACATGAAAGTTTTGGTAGACGGATTTAATGCGACAAATCCGGCATATCGTATTAAAAACGTTACAATGGCTTCCGGCGATTTGTATACAAAGATTCCTACCGTAGTAAATTCCGGCGAAGGTATTCCGGATCTGACCATTGTTGATGTGGCAAGAATACCGATGTTTTATGAACAGGGACTGTTGGAATCCATGGTGTCTGTTATGGAAAATGCACCGGAAGTTAAAAAGGAAAATTATAATGCACTGGTATGGGATACCGGTACTTTCGACGGAGAGCAGTATGCGGTGCCTCTGGACATGGGTGTGATCGGGGTGGCTTACAATAAGGACCTGGTCGAACAGTATGCGCCGGGTGTTCTGGATGACAATCTGATTACAATTGATGAAATAAAAGAGATCATTCCGAAAGCATCCGCAGACGGCATTGTAACGGTCCCCGTATCTTTCTTTGGATACGAGCAGGCATTGGCACTGGCGAAACAGGAAGGCGGCGATCTGTTCAAGGATGAAAATACACCGAACATCAACGGTCCTGAATTTACAAAAGCGGTGCAGACATTAAAGGATATTGTAGACCTCGGCGGATGCAGCGAAGAGGGCGAAGAAAATTTACAGTTGTTCATGGCGGGCGAAGTGATTTTCTGTCCGGATGGTGTGTGGGATGCTAATGCGTTGAATGCCATTGAAGGACTCAACTGGGGTATTACAAATTCCCTCTGTTATAATACGGATACATTTTATAATTTTTCCAACTCCAATCAGTTCGTTATGCTGAAGAATGACAAAAGAAGTGATGAGAAAGAAAAAGTAATTGCGGACTTTTTGGAATATGTGCGTGTAAATGCACTGGAGTGGGCTCGTTCCGGACAGGTTCCCGCCAGCAGCGCGGCAGATGACGAAGCGGAATATGTGGCAATGAATCAGCACTTCTTTGTCTCGGCGCCTGAGATGGAGGAATCCATCCGTTTCAATAACTATAAATATTCCGGCTATGCAAATGATGCGATCGGAAAAGTGTTCGGGGATATTCTGTTTGGCCATATTGATCTGGAAGAAGGGCTCACGCAGGCACAGAAGCAGGCGGAGGATAATATTGCACAGAATCAATAAGATAAGGTAAAACGGAGGAAAAGATATGGTCGCTGACAACAAAAAGTCAGGCAGACGGCCCGGGAAGGCAAGGGGCAGATTGCTGCCCCTGGTCTTCATTGGCCCCCACCTGATCCTGTTTGCTGTATTTGTTTTGTTTCCTATTTTATACGGACTTGTGATTTCTTTTACCAAATGGGATCTGATCGGAACGCCGGAATGGGTAGGGCTTGCCAATTATAAAGAGATCCTGTTTAATATGGAATCCACATATCATAAAGACTTTGTGACGGGATTGAAAAATACCGTAATGTTTGTTGTGTTGAATGTACCGGTAAGTATTCTGGTGCCTCTTGGGTTTGCGCTCCTTTTGCACATAAAGGCAAAAGGAAGCAAAGTTTTTCAGTCCGTTTATTATCTTCCCACACTGTTCTCCATTTCGGCGGTGGGTATTATGTGGATGCAGATGCTGAATAAACGTTTTGGTCTGGTCAGCATTTTTGGAGTAAAGAAAGCGTTGACTATTACGAATCCCTGGATGTGGATCATGCTGATCATTATGTCTGTCTGGTGGACAATGGGAACCAATATGGTGATCTATCAGGCGGCACTCGGAGGTGTTTCAAAAGATCTGTATGAGTCGGCGGCGCTGGACGGAGCGAACGGATTTCAGAGAATACGGTATATTGCGCTCCCCTCTATCCGTTTTCAGCTTCTCTATACGCTGGTCATCACAGTGGCAGGAAGTTTCAATGTATATGGGCAGCCTCTTATGCTGACACAGCAGGGGACCGGTGGTGCGCCGAAGATCACGGTGTTGATCATGACCATCACCAATCTTGCTTTTGGTTCTGGGCAGTCTATTGCGGGGATGGCATCGGCTATGGCAGTCATTTTGGGAGCTTTCATTTTAGTGGTTTCCCTGATCCAGTTCAGGCTTACGACGAAAGAAGATTAGGAGGGTGTGATGAGACGAAAAGAAAGGGCGATGAAAGCGATGGTCTCGGTTGGGACAGGCATTGTGGCTCTTATATGGATCGTGCCGATTGTCTGGGCGTTTTTTACTTCCTTCAAGACGGAAACGGAGATCAAGACTAAAGGATTCGGCTTTTTACCGAAAGAGTGGACTTTTGAAAACTATATCAATATTTTCGGCAATACGGATAACGCCCCTATTGTAAGATGGTTTGGGAATTCGATGATCATTTCCGTTACCGTTGCCATATTGGCGGTGATCCTTGTGTCGCTTACGGCCTATGGGTATTCCAGACTGGATTTTAAATATCGTGATACCTTGTTTTATGTGTTGATGGGAATCTCCCTGTTTCCCAATATCATCAATATCATTCCGCTTTATCAGATGATGACATGGCTAAAGTGGGTGAACACCAATATGGCTATGATCATACCGGGGCTGGGGGCTGTGACAAATATTTTTCTGGTGCGTCAGTTTTCGCTGAGTATTCCCAGAGAGTTTGACGAGGCGGCAAAGATAGACGGTGCCGGAGAATTTGCTGTTTTTTTCAGGATCATCCTGCCGATGTTAAAACCGGTGCTGACAGTGGTGGCACTGTTTTCCTTTACCGGTTCATGGAATGATTTTCTCTGGCCGACTATTGTGTTTAACGATGTGGAGAAGATGCCGCTGACAGCGGGCTTAAAACTTTTAAATGGGGCATATGGCGGCTTTCAGCTCGGGCCTATTCTGGCGGCAGCATGTATCGCAATCTTCCCCACTTTCGTGTTGTATTTATTTGCTCAGAAATATTTTCTGCAGTCCATGTCCCTTAGTTCCGGCGTAAAGGGATGATGGGAGGAAAGGAGAAATAATAAAAATGGCGCTTTATAAAGGAGAAAAAAGCAGGCTGATCTCTTTTCCGCTGGGAGGTATCGGCAGCGGCAGTATAGGGTTGGCTGGGAACGGGGCGTTTATAGACTGGGAAATTTTTAACCGTCCTTTCAAAGGCTCCCGCAACGGATTTACGCATCTGTCAGTCAGGGCGGAAGATGCCGGAGGCGTCCGGGACGTCAGAGTACTGCAGGGAGATTATCAGGGCAGTGCAATAGGCGGGGAGACTGTCAATATTAAACGGGGGAACGGCGGTTACGGTTTTGGCTTCGGAAGTTATAGGGGAACCATGGCGGGCGTGCCTCATTTTGAGGAATGTGTATTTGACGGAGAATATCCTTTTGCGAGGTTGCATTTTGCGGATCCGCATTTTCCGGGAAAGGTGGAACTTAAGGCATTTAACCCTTTTATTCCCCTGAATGATAGAGATTCATCCATTCCCGCTGCGTTTTATGAGATTGTTTTTACCAATACGGGGGAGGAGGAACTTACTTACCGCGCTTATTTTTCTTTAAATAATCTGTTGCCTTACGGAAGTACGGAAAACAGGTATTTTTCGGAAGATAATATTCGTGGACTGGTTATGTCCTCCGGGCGTTTGAAAAAAGAAGACCTTTTATACGGAGGTTTTTGCGTGGCAACGGATGTTCCGGAAGGAGATTATCAGGAATACTGGTACCGGGCGGACTGGTTTGATCCTCTGCAGACTTTCTGGAACGAGATAAATGAACCGGGCGATTTAAAGAACCGGACCTATGCGGAGGATAAGAGAAAAGAAAATCCCATAGATCTGGACGGTGAGGACATGGGGACGCTGGGGACGAAAGTGGTTTTGCAGCCGGGGGAGACAAAGGCGGTGCGGTTTGTGCTGGCGTGGTATTTCCCGAACTGTGAAAATTACTGGAATCCGGAAAAAGATAAAAAACATCAGGTACGATGGAAGAATTATTACGCTTCGTTGTTTGCGGATGCAAAAGATTGTGCGTTGTACGGTTTAAAAGAGTGGGATCGGTTGTATGCGGAGACAAAGCTGTTTAAGGAGGCATTGTATCAGACCAGTCTGCCGCCGGAAGCGCTGGAAGCGGTGTCGGCGAATCTCTCGATCCTGAAGAGCGCCACCTGTCTGCGGCTGGAGGACGGATCGTTTTATGGTTTTGAGGGGTGCGCGCCAACGGAAGGCTGTTGCGAAGGCTCCTGCACGCATGTATGGAATTATGCCTATGCGCTCCCCTATCTGTTTCCGAATCTGGAGCGGTCCATGCGGGATCTGGAATATCGCTACAGCCAGCGGGAGGATGGATCCATGGCGTTTCGGCTGATGCTGCCGCTTGGAAGGGAACGCTATAATTTCAGGGCATGCGTGGACGGACATATGGGAGGCGTTATAAAAACATACCGGGAATTTCTGCTTAGCGGCGATGTGAAATGGCTCGAAGAGAAATGGGAGGCGGTGAAAAAATCCATCGAGTTCGCCTGGGCAAAGACCAATGAAGACGGGTGGGATGCGAATAAAGACGGCGTACTGGAAGGGCGACAGCATCATACGCTGGATATGGAGCTCTTCGGGCCGAGTGCCTGGCTGAATGGATTTTATCAGGCGGCTTTGAAGGCGGGCGCAGAGATGGCAGAAATCCTGGGACATGAAAAGGAAAGGAAGGAGTATCAGGACCTGTTTGAAAGAGGCAGGGACTGGGTGGATCAGCATTTGTTTAACGGCAGCTATTATCAGCAGAAAGTGGATCTTGCGGATAAGAGCCTGCTGGAAAAATATAATGCGGGAACAACACTGGATGGCGCAGACACGGTGGCTGCCTACTGGAACGAAGAGGCGGGGGAGATAAAATATCAGATAGGGAACGGTTCTTCCATAGATCAGGTGATCGGACAATGGCATGCGAACCTGATCGGATTGGGAGATGTGTTTGACAGGGAAAAAGTGAAAAAGGCGCTGCAGTCCATCTATCGCTACAACTTTAAGGATCCTATACGGAACTGCTTTAATGCGGCACGGATCTACTGCATGAATGGGGAGAGCGGCAGTGTGATATGTGCCTGGCCGGAGCAGGCTGCAAAACCGAAAATCCCGATCACTTATGCCAATGAAGTATTCTGCGGTATGGAGTATCAGGCTGCCAGCCATATGCTACAGGAGGGCATGGTAGAAGAAGGGTTAAAATTGGTTTCGGCAGTGAGAGAGAGATTTGACGGAGAAAGGAGAAATCCGTGGAATGAGTTTGAGTGCGGCAGCAATTATGCCAGATCGCTGGCAAGTTATGCCCTGATTCCCAGTATCAGCGGTTATACCTGTGATCTGTACAGAGGGGTGCTGCGGTTCGCGCCTAAGGCCGATAAAGAAAAATTTACGGGTTTTTTCAGCAATGCGCTGGGCTGGGGATTGTATCGGCAGAGTCCTTTAAAATATTCCATTGAAGTACTGTATGGAGAACAGCGTATTCATGGACTCTATCTGGAAGATTATAAGAAACAGGAAGTGGAAGCGTCAAAAAATGAGGAGACGCTGGAAGCGGTAAAGAAAGAGGACGGGATTTTCTTCAAAGAGGAAGTGGTATTGAGGGCGGGAGATATCCTGTATCTGATGTAGTATAGATAAGGAAGTGAAGGGCGCCGGATGCGGGCGTATGGCATGCGGCATCTTTGGAATGAATAAACCTGAAGAAATATAAAATACAATGAAGTGAGGATTAAAATAATGAAAAATGAACGAGTACCAAGTGTGCCCCTGATCACCTGCGATCCGTATTTTTCTGTGTGGTCGCCGTCGGATACGCTCTTTGGAGCGGATACCTGCAGTTGGACGGGAGCAAAAAAGGCCATGGAAGGTATTATGAAAGTGGATGGTGTGAGCTATCGATTTATGGGGCCGGCTAAAGAGGAAAAAGAGATGGAGCAGTCCGGACTGCATATCACACCAACCAGTTCGTGTTATACCTTTCGCGGCGGAAACGTAAACCTGAGGCTGACTTTTTTGACGCCGCTTCTTTTGACAGATCCTGAATTGATAGCAAGGCCCTGCAGTTACATAGCATACGATATTTCTTCAGAGGATGGTAAAACGCATGCGGTAGAACTGGAATTATCTATGGAGGAAGGACATTGCTACGACGGTCCGGTGCAGAGGGAAATGATAGGGGGCGTTCACCGCATGGAACAATTTACCGCAGCATGGATGGGACAGCAGAAGCAGGCACCGCTTTCCCACAGCGGAGATGATATTACGATCGACTGGGGGTATCTTTATCTGGCGGCGCCAAAAGACAAGGCGGTTCTCAGCTATGAAAAGCGGGACGGCGGCTGTTATCTGACGGCAAAGGTATCTGTTGAGGCGGAAAAGGAGGAGAGATCCGGTTATCTGGTGGCGGCTTATGATGATATCATGTCCATTATGTATTTTGGCGAGGCATGCAAAGGATACTGGGCGAAGGATGGAAAAAATATTTTGGATGCGATCGGAGATTCCGTCTGCCAAAAAGAAACTCTTTTTGAAGCCTGCAAGATTTTTGACAGGGAGTTGACGGAGTGGATGGAACGTGTGGGGGGGACGGAATATGCGCATATCTGTTCTCTGGCTTACCGGCAGACTGTGGCGGCGCACAAGCTGATAGAAGATAAGGAGGGGAATCTGCTCTTTTTATCAAAGGAGTGCCTTTCTAACGGATGTATCGGCACGGTGGATATCAGTTATCCGTCGATGCCGTTGTATCTTTTGTACAATCCGGAATTGGTGAAGGGAATGCTGCGCCCTGTGTTCCGGTTTTCCAAAATGCCGGTGTGGCAGTATGATTTTGCACCTCATGATGTGGGCAGATATCCGTATGTGACAGGGCAGGTGTACGGTGTGAAGCAGGAGTACAGCTTTGGGGAGCAGCATAAAGGAAAGGTATATCCGATGTACTATATTTATCCGGAAGGATCGGATATATACCGGCTGGAGGAACAGATGCCGGTGGAGGAGTGCGGCAATATGCTGATCATGTCTGCAGCCCTCTCAAAAATAGAAGGAAATATAGATTTTGTAAAGGGAGAGATGGAGCTTCTTGAGAAGTGGACAAATTATCTTTTGGAGTATGGGGAAGACCCCGGCAATCAGCTCTGTACAGATGATTTTGCGGGGCATCTGGCACATAATACAAATCTTGCGGTAAAAGCCATCATGGGTGTCTGGTCTTACGGCCTGCTGCTTTTGACAGACGGACAAAAGGAAGAAGCGGCTGTCTATCAGAAGAAGGCAAAAGAACTGGCGGAAAAATGGGAGATGAAAGCAGATGCCGGGGACCATACGATGCTGGCTTTCGGCAGCAGGGAGAGCTGGAGTCTGAAATATAACCTGATCTGGGATATTCTGTTTGAGAGCGGACTGTTTTCGGAGGAATTGTTTGAGAAAGAATTGGATTGGTATCTGAAAAAACAGAACAGGTATGGTGTACCGTTAAGCAGCAGGGAAACCTATACAAAATCAGACTGGATACTCTGGGTGGCTTCTTTCGCGAAAACAAAAGAGAAAATGCGGCAGTTGATAATGCCGTTAAAAAATTATCTGGAAGAGACACCGAGCCGTGTACCTTTTTCGGACTGGTATGACAGTTGTTCGGCGAAGGAGATGTCTTTCCAAAACAGAACAGTGCAGGGTGGGCTTTTTATGCCGCTTCTGAAAGAAAAATTCTTGACAAAGGAAAAATCCGTATGAAAGAAAATAAGGGATCAAAAATATATACCGGAAAACACACTGCACTGCGGGGGCTGTTAGGAGGAATCGGCACAGGAAACATCTCATTGGATGCCTGCGGGGCTTTTCAGGATTTTGAGATTTTTAATCATCCGGATAAAGGGCTGAAGCTTCCGTATTATTTTTTTGCCCTCCGGACAAAGCAGGAGGGGAAGGAGGCGGATGTGAGGATTTTGGAGGCAGTCCCTGAAAGGACTGCCCGAAAACCCATGTACCATGCCGGAGAACTGATGGGACTGCCCAGATTTTCCAGGAGCAGGTTCCAGTGCAGATATCCCTTCTACGAGATCGAATTGACGGAGGAAGGTTTTCCCTTTCAGGTAAATTGCAGGGCATATACGCCCTTTATTCCTCTGGATGCCGACAGTTCAGGAATGCCTTATTATGAAATACAATATGAGATTACCAACTGTTCAGCCCGGGAGGCGGAGGTTTCGGTGGCGGGCAGTGTGATGAATGCGGCGGGTTTTATCGGGTACGATGGGTTTGACAGGCTGGAGGAGAAAGGAAAACGAATCAATGAAAAGAGGGAGGCGGATGGGTTAAACGGCATATTTCTGCACAGCGAAGGGATAGAAGAGGGAGATATCACCTTTGGCAGTATGGCGCTGGCAGCGCAGGGAGAGGTATCCTGCAAGACACACTGGCAGTATGGGGGCTGGTGGGACGGCGCGGAAGAGTTCTGGAGGGATTTTTCGGAGGACGGCTTATTGCAGGAGCCGAAGGTGAGTAAAGAGCTGGCACCCCGGGAGAGATGCGTAGCTTCGCTGGCTGTAAAACGGAGGATCGCGCCCGGAGAGAGTGAAAAATTTATATTTTATACGGCATGGCATTTTCCCAACAGATATGGCTGGCTGCCGGATGGGCATATGGCAGAAGATGAGGTAAAAGAGAAAAGAATCTTTCGCAATTATTATGCAGGTTTGTGGAAAGATGCCTGGGAGGTAGTACTGTGCGCTTACAAAAAAAGAGAATATCTGGAGGAGAAAAGTCTGGCATTTTCGGATGCGCTTTATAACTCTACAGTGGATGAGGAAGTGTTGGAATCGCTCGTCTCTTCGATTACAGTTCTTCGCTCCTGTACCTGTTTTCGGATAGAGGACGGAACATTTTTCGGCTGGGAGGGATGCTTTGAAAAGAGCGGAAGCTGCGCGGGGAATTGTACCCATGTATGGAATTATGCACAGACACTGGCATTCCTTTTTCCGGAGTTGGAGCGGGACATGCGGCGGATGGAATTCCTGATGGAAACGGATGAGGATGGCTGTATGGCTTTTCGGGCAAAACGGAAATTGGAGGGAAAACCTTGGGAAATGTATCCGGCGGCAGACGGACAGCTTGGCTGTGTGCTGCGGGTATATCGGGAATGGAAACTTTCTGGTAAGGATGATTTTTTAAGGGAACTCTGGCCGAAAGTAAAGTTGGTTTTGGAGTATGCATGCCGCAATTGGGATCCGGACGGGGACGGGGTGATGGAGGCTATGCAGCATAATACATATGATATAGAATTTTATGGAAATACATCCATGACAAATTCTGTTTTCTACGCGGCGCTTCGGGCGGCGGCGCGGATGGCGGATTATCTTGGGGAGAGGGAACTGGCGGAATGTTGGCTGAAGAAGGCACAGCAGGGGGCTGAAAAGATGGAGGCATTGTTGTGGAACGGGGAATATTACAGGCAAAAGATCAGCAAAGAAGAACTGGAAGTACATGATCATCAATATGGGGACGGCTGCCTTTCCGATCAGCTTTTCGGCCAACAACTTGCCCACCTATACGGACTGGGATATCTTTTTGACAAAGAGCATGTGAAAAAAGCGGTGTCATCTGTCTTTCAGTATAATTTTAAGAGATCCCTGAAAGATCACAGGAGTGTTCAGCGCTGTTATGCACTGCCGGATGAAGCGGGACTTGTGCTGTGTTCATGGCCTCATGGCGGCAGGCCGGAACAGCCCTTTGTCTATGCGGATGAGGTATGGACAGGGATTGAGGAACAGGTGGCGGTTCACCTGATCTATGAAGGAATGACAGAAAAAGCGATGGAACTGATAAAAGCGGTAAGAAGACGGTATGACGGAATTGCGCGTAATCCTTTTGATGAGGTGGAGTGTGGGTATCATTATGTGAGGTCTATGGCTTCCTGGGGGCTGTTGATCGCTTTGAGCGGTTATTCTTTCGATATGGTAAAAAAAGAAATTTCTTTTTCCCCTGTTGTTTTTAAAGATGATTTCAGGTGCTTTTATTCTAACGAAAACAGTTGGGGTATATATCACCAATGGAGGGAAAATGAGGAGGTCAGATGGGAGATATCGCCCTGTTTCGGAACGTTGGAGGGCATTAGGGTTAATGGGAAATTGATCGGGCGGGAAGAGCATCACAAAAAAGAATCATAAGCTTTCAGTGGAACAGGCACTTTGGAAAAGCATGGAATCATAAGATATAGAAAGCGGTTCCGGAGGCTTTTCATGAAGACGTTCAGCAAACCACTGACCACAGAAGAAGAAACATATTATTTAAAGGAGTATCATTCCGGCAGCGAAAGAGCAAGGCTGGAGGCGAAGGATGTTCTGATTGAACGGAATCTGCGGCTGGTTGCCTATGTGCTGAAAAAGTATGCGGGCGCACCGGAGGATATGGAAGACATGATCTCCTGCGGCACGATTGGATTGATCAAAGCGGTCAATACCTATGCGCCGGGAAAGGGAACAAGGCTTGCCACTTATGCGGCAAGATGCATTGAAAATGAGATTTTGATGATGCTGAGAGGGCACAAAAAGATATCCAGGGAGGTCTCTCTTTATGAACCGATGGGAACGGATAAAGAGGGAAATGAAGTGAGCCTTCTTGATATTATAGAATATGAGCAGCCAGGCGCGCTGGAGCAGCTGGAAAACCGGGAGAGCATAGAACAGCTCAGAGGCGTTTTAGGTGAGGCGCTGAGCGGGCGGGAGCGGGAGATCATTGCCTACCGCTACGGACTCAAGACAGGGGACGAGGTGACCCAGCGGGAAGTCGGCGAGATGATGGGAATCTCCAGAAGCTATGTGAGCAGGATCGAAAAACGGGCGCTGCATAAACTGCGTAGGGCACTGGAAGAGAAAGTGGAAATATAAGAGGTTTTAATTAGGAAGAGAACTCTATTTCAAATGAAGAATTTGAAAGAGGGTTCTCTTTTTGGCAATATTGACAATTGGATTTGAGATATGAAAATAATAAAAATGTTTAATTGTACAAAAAATGTGAAATTGAAATACGAAGATTGTACGTATTATACTAAAGAAAAAGAAGTGAGGTGAAAAAATGCCGAACTGTAATGAAAAGATCTTTCTGGAAAATAATTGGATATTGGCAGAAATACTGCCGTGGGACGGAGGGAGGATCAGCCGTATTTATGATAAAAAACATGACTGTGAATTGATATGGTCCAATCCCAGAACAAAAAATGTGTCCAGATATTATGGCTGTAATTATGATGATCTGTCGGCGTCAGGAATAGAAGAGGCATTTCCGACAGTACAGCCTTGTATGGTGGAAGGTGCAGGCATTCCGTTTTTTGGAGAAATATGGACAATTCCGTGGGAGTATGAAAAGCATGAGGAGGGATATGTATTTACATGCAACAGTCCAATATGGACTGCAAAGATAAGAAAAAAAATTTCCCTGTTCGAAAACAGTCTGTCAATGACATATGAAATAAGAAATACCGGGAAAGAAAAGTTTGAGTTTCTCTTTGGCATTCATCCGTCTCTTTGCATTTATGAAAGTTCCCGGCTTTATGCACCAAAGGGAATATATGAAATGTATGTGGCAGAACAGCTTGAGGAGGGAAAAACAGAACAGTTTACGTGGCCGTATTACGGGGAACGGGATATGTCGGATGCATGCGCGAAAGAGAATACAGGATTTTTTAATTTTCTGACTTTTCCGGTTGCTGATGGCTGTTATGGAGTAGAGCACCCTTCCCAAAAGACGGGACTTAAGATTGAATTTGACAGACGATTTTTTAAGTGTTTAAGCCTGTGGCCGATATATGGAGGCTGGAGAGGACATACTTGTGTGATGACGGAAGCCTTTACAACATGGCCGGCAAGTCTGGATAAGGCAATAGAGGAAGATCGCGCATACAGGCTGAAGCCGTCGGAATGTGCAGAGACGACAGTAAATTATACAGTGGGTGTGGAAAGCCGGAAAGGAGCATTATGCAGGAATATGTGATCGGGAAAAAAGAACTTTTGAAATGGTGTCGGATTCCCATGCGGGAACTGGAACAGCATCCGGACAGAAAATGCAATATTCTGATAAAAGAGAAAAAAGATGCGCTTTTTCAGGCGATCGGCAATATGATGGCGGATGAACTGAAGGAACATAACCGGAAGGGGGAGTTGACAAAATGGATACTGCCCAGCGGGCATCTGGACCAATATCGGTATTTTGCCGGCCGGGTGAATCAGGAACGTATCGATTGTAAAAGGCTTCATATATTCCATATGGATGAATGGCTGGACTGGCAGTTCCGCCCCATGACAGCCGAAAATTCCTTCGTCAGCGCAAGAAGCATTATGGAAAGGGGATTCTATTCTCTGATAGATGAGGATCTGCAGATACCGAAAGAAAACAGGCATTGGCCAAATATATATGACATAGATGCGATAGATACGCTGATCGAGCAGATGGGAGGGATAGATACGGTACAGGGAGGCGTGGGCTGCAGAGGCATGGTCGCCTTTGATGAACCGCCGAGATCCCGATATTACAAAATTACGCTGGAAGAATATGCGAATTCCAGGACAAGGCCGGCCATGATCAATGAAGATACGATAGTCGCCTATGCGCAGCGGGAGTTCGGAGGCTGTTATGAAGCGGTTCCGCCGATGGGGATCACAATTGGGATGAAATCCATATTGACTGCCAGGAAAGGGATTTTTCTTGTGACGACAGGAGAGTGGAAACAGACCGTAGTGCGGGTTGCACTCTTCAGTGAGCCGACAACGGAATTTCCGGTTACGATCCTGGCGGACAGGCTTCCTGAATTGTTGCTCTGCTGTGATACAAAAACAGCGGACCATGTGATCAGCAATGGAGAAGATGCGGGGTATTTGACATATTAACGGAGGGTACGATGGAACGGGAAGGAATTGTGCTTGTATACAGTCATGGCGCGGGGCAGAATGTGCGTGTGGACAGATTGCCGGAAATAGGAGAGACAAGAAAGGCGCTGAGTTGGAAACTCGATTGCGACGGCTGTAAGGGAACCAATATCGCCGTGGCATTGGGGAGATTGGGCGTAAAAAATACATTGATCACGAGAGTAGGCAATGACGTATGGGCTGATCTGTGTACAGGCTGGCTGAGGGAAGCGGGGACAGATATTTCTTATGTTTTGCGCGATGACCGCGTGGAAACCACAACCGGAATCGTCTTTATCGACAGTCGGGGAAGAAACAGCATTATACTGGGAGACGGCGATATGTCCGTGCCTCATGAGCTGATCGAGGAAGGATTGGAAAAAGAGAAGAACAGCAGGCTTTTTATCACAGGATTTGAGATAGAGGAGGAGGATGCACTGTATGCACTGAAAAAGGCAAAAAATTACGGAATGTTCACCATACTCAATCCTTCACCGGTGGGAAAAAGTCTGGATCTGGAGGCGGCAGATATCATTATTGTCAATGAAGTGGAAGCCCAGCAGATGCTGGAACAGGCGGGTAAAAAGCCGGGGAAAAGCATGGACTGGGAAGAGACAGTAAAACTTCTGCGTATAAGTTGTCATTGTAAAAATGTAGTTCTCACACTTGGGGAGGAAGGATATGTGCTGGATGAGAACGGAAAGATAAGCAAAGGGAAGGGAATGGCGGTAAATGCGGTGGATACGAGCGGGGCAGGGGACGGCTTTCTGGCGGCTCTGGCGTACCGGCTGCATCAGGGAAATGATCTGAAAGAGGCCTGTAAATGGGCAAATGCTTATGCTGCCGTATCCGTAGGCTATTCAGGAACGATTCCCGGCTATCTGCCCTTGAAGGAAGTGGAAAGGAAGATAAATGAAATGGAAAACAGAGAGGAAAAGGGGGAGTTTTTATGAGAGAAAGTAAAGAAAAGAAATCTGCATCAAAAGCATTGGCGCGTTTCTGGAATTTGAAGGAAAGCAGCATCATCATCATGACGATAGCGTTTTTCCTGTTTGTCCAGATTGTTAACAGCGCTTTTCTCAGTCCGAGCAACATCACAAACCTGCTGCGTTCAACGTCGTATCTGTTGATCACGGCATGCGGTATGACATTTGTTTTGATATCCGGCAATATCGATCTGTCCGTATGTACAGTGATGGGACTTGGAGGCATTCTTTTCTGTAAATTTATGACCGGTGGAATGCCGATGATCTTCGCGCTGCTTCTTACGATGTGTATCGCAGGTGCTATCGGACTTGTCACGGGGTACCTTACATACACTTTTGAGATTCCGCCGATGATCATGACGCTGGGCATGCAGTATGTCGCAAAAGGGGTGATCAATATCATTACAGAGGGAAAACCGGTCTATCCTCTGCCGGAAGCCTTCACGGGTCTGGATGCGATCAGTATTGCGGGCATTCCGCTGATCGCAGTCATAGCCGTTTTGATCGCGGTGACCGGCTGGATCGTCATAAAGAGTACGCGATTTGGGAGGGAGGTATATGCGGTAGGCGGCAATCGGGAATCCGCGAGGCTGAGCGGGATCAATGTGCGGAAGAATTTCATAGCGGTTTATGTGATCAGCGCTGTGCTCGCCATGTTCGGAGGGATAGCCATGGCAGCCAGAGTAGGTTCGGCGCAATCTGCCACAGGGTCGGGTTATGAATTAAATTCGATCGTGGCCTGTCTGATCGGCGGAACAAGTATTGAGGGCGGTTCCGGCGGTATTGCGGGAACCATGCTGGGAGCGCTGTTTGTGATGGCTCTCCAGAACGGGCTGCTCATGCTGCATGTGAATGTATACTGGCAGCAGCTTGTGATCGGCATCTTTGTGGTGCTGGCGGTGATCTGGGACAAATACAGAACACGGCTGCAGATGAAGAAGATGTAGTATAGCGACAGGGAAAGTGGGTGCTTGCATGACTAATCACAGAGAATTACTGGTATTTGAAAATATTTACAAACATTATCCGGGTGTAACTGCATTGAAAGGCGTAAGTTTCAGTCTGGATCAGGGAGAGATCGTGGCGCTTCTGGGGGAAAACGGTGCGGGGAAGTCAACTCTTGTCAAAATCCTGTGCGGTGTGATCCCTCATGGGGAATATGAGGGCAGTATTTATTGCGGCGGGACAGAACTGAAATGTTTCGGTACAAAGGATGCGGCGGATAGAGGGATAGCGATGATCCCGCAGGAGATCAGCATACAGCCGGATCTGACAGTGGCGGAGAATATCATGCTTGGAAACTGGCCTCAAAAAGGTGTGTTTATCGATGTGCCTAAAATGAATGAACTGGCTGAAAAAGCACTGAAAAAACTGGATCTGGATATTGACGTGACACAGAAAGCGAGACAGGTCACCTCCGGCATCCATCAGATGATGGCCATCGCCCGGGCATTGATGTTCGAACCCTCCGTACTGATCCTGGACGAGCCGACTTCCGCACTGACAAACAAAGAAACGGAAGCATTATTGAAAAAACTGATCGATCTGCGCAGTGAGGGAATATGCAGCCTGTATATCACCCATAAACTCGACGAGGTGTTTAAGATCGCGGACAGGAGCATTGTGTTTCGGGACGGTTCCCTGATCAGCCAGTATGGGAGAGAGGAGATGGATCAGGCGCAGATCATTCGGGACATCGTAGGGGAGAAAAAGGAAAGGGAATATGTACACGAGTGCCACATGTCTGAGGAGGTAAGGCTCTCTTTTCGGAATTTTTCTGTGGACCATGCCTATGTGAGCGGGAAGCGTATCCTGGACAATGTTTCTTTTGATCTGCACAAAGGGGAGATCCTCGGCATTGCGGGACTTTTGGGGAGCGGAAGGAGTGAACTGCTGAGGGCGGCCTTCGGGGCAATGCCGAAACGGAGCGGGGAGCTGTGGATGGACGGCAAGGAGATCGTGGTAAATGATCCGGCCGGGGCGATCGATCACGGGATAGGCCTTCTGACAGAAGCGAGGGGATTGGATGGTTATGTGAAGACCATGTCGGTGGGCGAAAACATGTCTCTGGTCATTTTGAAAAAACTGCAGGAGGGACTGTTTTTGAACAGAAAAAAGGAAAGAAGCCTGATCGATAAGTTTTTCAGTTACATTCATATCAAAGCGCCTTCCGCATCGACGCCGATCTTGTCTCTTTCCGGGGGGAACCAGCAGAAAGTACTGGTGGCAAAATGGCTGATGAATGATTCCAAAGTACTGTTTCTGGATGAACCTACGCGGGGGGTGGATGTGGGCGCCAGGGAAGAGATCTATAATCTGATGTCGGATCTCACAAAAAACGGTGCCAGTATCATTATCGTATCCTCGGAACTGCCGGAACTGGTGAAAGTATGTGACAGATTTGTCATATTGTCCGGCGGAACGGTCAGTGAGATTGTGGATGCAGGAAAAAGTCCTGTATCGGAAGCAGAGCTACTGGCCAAAATAAATGGTACGGCGATGGAAAAGTGAAATAAAGTCGGAAGACTTTATATAAAAAAGCAGAAAAGGAGAGGATGAAATGACGAAAAAAAGAAAAAGTTTTATGTTACTGATCAGTATGGTTCTTGTATTGGCACTTCTTGTGGGATGTGGTTCCGACAAGACGCAGGAGCCCGCGGCGACCGGTACGGAGGGAGCGGCGGAGGAATCGGGCGCGGAAAATACCGGGGAGACGGCAGAGACGGAGAAAACGGACGATGGGGGCGATTATCATATTACTTTCGTGACACCGCTCATCGGGCATGACAGTTGGCTTCAGGCAAAGGACGCGCTGTTTGAGGCGGGAGAAGATCTGGGGTTTGAGGCGGAATGGGTAGGACCTGCAGACGGAAATGTGGATGAGATGATCAATTATCTTGAGATCGCGATCTCCCAGAATGTCAGTGGTATCATCACGCAGGGACAGAACCCGGAAGCGATGGTCAGCGTACTCACAAAAGCTTATGAAGCGGGAATTCCCGTCTGTGTGATCGATTCTCCGATCGAAGACGCGCCGCAGCTCGGGTATATCGGTTTTGACCTGGAGGCAGGGGCCAAGATCGGTGTGGAAGCGGCCTATGAACATTTTGGTGCAGACGCGGAGATCAACGCACTGTTTTTAACGACCAATATTGATTATACGGCGGCAACGACCGCGTATGACTATTATTGCGAATATCTGGAAGAATACTATGGTGATCATTTCAAGATCCAGCAGCAGGCGACGCAGGGGGACAGCCTGAAATGTATGGAGGTTGTGGAAACCTGTATTCTGGCGGATGATACGATAAACTGTATTTTCTGTATAGACGGTATCGCGGCTCCGGCGGCCTATGCTGTACTGGAAGAACATGATCTGGCCGAGGATGTATTTATCGTCGGGATCGATGATACGGATGAACAGATCGATATGATCAGGGATGGAAAACTTTACGGTGTTACTTATGGCTCTTTCTATAAACAGGCTTATCAGAGCTGCATGTGGATCATGGATTATATTCAGGACGGAACGGTACCGGAATATGTGTATAACGACGTGGGGACGATGATGATCAACGCAGAAAATGTGGATAGTTATAAAGAGATCGCAAATGATAGATCCACCTGGACAAACTATGAACCGATTCCGTCATTATATCCGGATGGCGATTTTTCAAGAGAGGAATATTAGGCCTGATAACATATTTTCAGTCATACGGAAAGATAGGGAATTTCCCTATCTTTCTGTTATACTGTAAAATACCTGGGAGGTGACATATGCAGCATATTGACCGTCAGAGCATTAAAAGTATTTTTCTGCTGATACAGAGTATCGTTATATTTTCGGTGGCAGCCATATTGATAACGAATATATGGATGATAAACAGGTTTCATGCGGTAATGGAAACAACAGCAAATAAAAATGAGGTGTTGAGCAATATTTTTGATTATAATTCCGGCTTTAACAGTACGATCTATCAGTATGTGCAGAGGCCGGATGAGGAGATGAAGGCAGAATATGAACGGCAGAAGGCATCCTGCATGGAAGAATTTGATGAGCTGATGGAAGATATTTCACTGCAAAGGACGCGGGTCATGTTTCTCGGGCTGAAGAATATGTATCTGCACAGTTTTGAGTATGCGGATGCTGCAATTTTATGCAGGGATCAGGGGGAGGCAGAAAGGGCTTACGCGCAGTACAGGGAGCTTGTAAAAAATGCCGGGCTGATCAGCGATGTATTCGGACCGATGCATTCTCTGAATACGAAAGACATGCATTCTTATCTGGAAGCGGAGAGAGAAAAATCACGGATATCGACGAGGGTGATCCTGATAAGCCAACTTCTGGCGATGATACTTATTATAGGAATCCTGACACATGAGATGCGGGAGATCAAGAAAAAAATTGCGGGACTGGATGCCTATGCAGATAATGTTTCCAGACAGCAGTATGATGAAAAACCGGTGCAGGGAAGAGCAGAGAGCAGAAATGAACTGGATAAGCTTGGGGTAACAATGGCTAAAATGGCGGAAAGTATTCAACGGTATGTGGCGATCATTGAGGAAAAAGACAGGCAGGCACTGCAGTTAATGAAGGCGGAAAATGAATATCTGAAATTATACGGAACCATGCGGGACGCCCAGATCAAAGCGTTAAACAGCCAGATCAATCCCCATTTTCTGTATAATACGCTGGGAATCGTATCACAGTTGTGCTACTTGGAGAGGGCGGAAAAAGCGGGAAGAATGCTAGAGTGTGTGATTGACACATTTCAATATATTACCCGCGCAGCCAACAATATCACGGATCTGAAAAGTGAGATCGAATTTCTGAAAAATTATTTTTATATCTGCCGTGTCCGATATGAAAACAAGATTCATTTTAAGATAAAACAGCAGGGGGACATTCCGAATATTCGGCTACCGGGCATGCTGCTTCAGCCTATCGTAGAAAATGCAGTGCTGCATGGGCTGGCAAACTGCAGAAGCGATGGAGAGGTAACGGTCAGTTTTTTCTGTGATACAAAAAATATTTATATCACGACAGAAGACAACGGCGAGGGGATGAATTATGAAAATATAGAAGAGATCATGGCCAGTGAAACAGAGAGGGAGGGACATATCGGTGTGAGCAATGTTTTAAAAAGGCTCCATCTGTATTTTGGAAAACAGGCAGATATCACGATATCGAGTGAGAAAGACTGCGGAACGATAGTGACGATCATCCTGCCTGTGATATAAGGAGAACGCTATGGATTCAAAATCAGTTATTTTAGTAGTGGACGACGAGGAAATCGAGCGAAAAATGATAGTGTATATCTTAAAAAATGAGATGAGTTCTGTCTACAGCGTCGTGGAGGCATCCGATGGGATGGAGGCGATCGATCTGGCCGGAAAATATCAGCCTCATATCGTTATCATGGATATCCGCATGCCTCTGATGAACGGGCTGGCAGCACTGAAGGAAATTTTTGATATTGTTCCCGGTGTTTCCTCGATCATTCTGACGGCACATGACGAGTTCGAATATGCGGTGCAGGCGATCAAACTGGGGGTGGAGGACTATATCCTGAAACCTGTCAGAAGGGAAAAACTTTTGGATGCCGTTCATAAAGTTGAGAAAAAGCGGAATATGCGCCGGTCCAAAGATGATAATGAATGGAAGCGTCAATTTGATTTTTTTACACCTTATATTGAGGACAGTATTATTTCCGCGATAGTCATGGACTCTTATCCGCAGGAAAAGGTGAAAAATATTCTCGGAAGGATTTTTCCGGAAAACATGAAACTGTGGATGATAGTGGCGGAGTATGAAAAAATGGAAACGGATATGAACAAAAAATATGAGGAGATCAGGCACTATTTTTATAAAAACCACATCAAAGCGATCGGTTCTCATCTGGGAAGACAGATCATATTACTCGCGCAGCAGCCATGGCAGGAGGAGGAAGGATTCCCGGAATTGTTGGAAAAGTGCATGACAGAGAAAGAAAAGATAAAGATCTCTCCCGTCGAAGATGCCGGGGAATGCGCAATCCTGTTTCGGAAAATGAATATGGAGGATATATCGGCTGACGCGGGGAAGATATCGGATTCGTTTTTTTGTGATGAAAAGGGCATTGCAATCAAAATTGCGACGCAGGAGGCGGAGAGTGCAGCTGCGATGATGGAAGAGATGCTTTTATGCCGGAGGCATTCGGGCGGTCTGGAAGAATCCGCGGGAGCGGGGATGGAATCCAAAAGGATCGTAATAGATCATTACTTAAAAATGACAGTGGGAGCTGTTTCCCTTTCTCCGGTAAAATCTTTTGAGATATACGATGAGTTTGATAAGCTGAAAACGGCAATACACTCGTATATCGACAGAAGATGTAAGGATGTAATGGAAAGCCAGACGCAGAAAATGTCGGATATGTTGAACAGTGTGATATGTGATATCGAAAATAATTATTCGGACGGTTTCTATTCCCTGAGCAGAGCGGCGGATAATCTTGGAATCAGTGCGGCCTATCTGAGCAAGATATTTAAAGAACAGTTTGGTAGTACCTTCACGAAATATTTGAACGACGTTCGGATCGATGAGGCGAAAAGGATGCTGCATGAGGAGATGGACATTGCCGATATCGCAGAAAAATGCGGTTTTAACAGCCCAAATTATTTTTGTAAGGTGTTTAAAAAATATACCGGAACACCCGCAGGGGATTACCGGGAATCGTTGGTGGAACAGAAGGTGAAAAGACAGGATATAAAATAGGGGAGAAATAATATATTTTTAACAATTTCATCACAGCTTAGACATATTTGTGTAGTAAAATATACTGGACTTATGCCGGAAGAGAAAAAGAAACAGGAACGATAAATATGAACGATACGGAATACTATAAGCTGGTCCGTCCCTATGAGGATGCCATGAATATGCTGCTGATCAGAGTCAGGGTAGTCGGGCACTCTCTATATAATAAGGAAGAGGAGCAGCTTTACCATACGATCCAGAGCAGGATCAAGGGGAAGGACAGTATAGAAAATAAACTGATCAAGAAAAATCTGGAGGCTTCGGTCAAAAACGCGAAGGATTATCTGAGGGACATTGCGGGCATCCGGGTGATCTGTCTGTTCCGCGACGATATCTACAGGCTGGTGGAACTACTCACAAGGCAGTCCGACCTGGTCTTCATCAACGAAAAGGATTATATCAGCACGCCGAAGGAAAACGGGTACAGAAGCTATCATCTGATCGTTGGCGTGCCGGTTTACTGTGCGGATATCATGGAGATCTTTCCGGTGGAAGTGCAGTTCCGTACCATGGAGATGGATCTGTGGGCAAGCATGGAACACAGGATCTTATATAAGAACGCGCAGAAAAAGGACAGGGAAAAGATCAAGGAGGAACTGAGGATATACAGTGAAAAACTCGGGGAGATGGAAAATTATTTTAAGACCTTTCGGTAGGAAAGAAAATTTATTTTCCGTTCAAAAATTGCTTGCATATTGGGCGTATGTCCTGTATAATCTGACTATCTGTTAATGATCTGATATCTGGAAATCTTATATCTTTTCAAAATATCTTAAATATTTCCAAAAACATTTTAAATCTTTTACGTGAAATACCTTAAAGTTTTACAGCAGCATCCGAAAAATTCACAGTCAGAATTTCAAAAACCTCTACAGAAACAGAGAGGCATACCTGTATTTGGGGAAAATCCATGTCTGCGCCGTATCCGTGGACTTTTCGGCAGGTATGTCCGCGGACGCGGCGCGGAAAAGAGGTGAAATAATGTACAGTACGGTAATTTCGGGCGGTATCCGGGGCATCTACAGTTATCTCGTGCAGGTGGAGGTGGATACGGCACAGGGGCTGCCGGGGTTTGAGATGGTGGGATATCTCGGCAGCGAAGTAAAGGAGGCAAAAGAGCGCGTGCGTGTAGCACTGAAGAATGCGGGCTTTGCGATCCCGGCGGAGCGGATCACCGTGAATATCTCTCCGGCGGATATTCCCAAGGAGGGAACAGCGTATGACCTGCCGGTGGCGGTGGCCATTTTAAGTTCCATGGAGATCGTACCGAAGGAAGCCCTCACGGATCTTCTGGTGATCGGGGAACTGGGGCTGAACGGGGAACTGCGGCCGGTGAGGGGCGTGCTTCCCGTTGTCAGGGAGGCGAAGGCCGCTGGATTTAAAAGCTGCATCGTGCCGAAAGAAAATGAGAGGGAAGGCGCGGTGGTGGAGGGAATAGATGTGTACGGACTTTGCTGCCTGCAGGAGGTGGCAGACTTTTTGCGGCGGTATGAAGCGCCGCCTTTTGAGCCGGCACATGTGGATCTGGAAAATATTTTTTTGCAGCAGAAAGAGAAGGGACCGGATTTTGCGGATATCCAGGGGCAGAAGGAAGTGCGCAGGGCGGCGGAGATCGCGGCGGCAGGATTTCATCACCTTTTGATGATCGGGCCTCCGGGCAGTGGAAAGACCATGATAGCAAAGCGGATACCGTCCATCCTGCCGCCCATGAGTATGGAGGAGAGCCTGGAAGTATCCACGATCTATTCGGTGGCGGGCCTTTTGAAGGAAAAACAGTCCCTTGTGTGCAGGCGGCCTTTTCTAAGCCCCCATCATACGATCTCGGAACATGCTCTGGCAGGAGGCGGTAAAATACCGCGTCCGGGCGTTTTAAGCCTTTCCCACCGCGGCGTTCTGTTTTTGGACGAACTGACGGAGTTTAAGAGGACAACGCTGGAAATACTGCGTCAGCCCATGGAAGATAAAGAAGTGCAGATCGCCAGAAGCAGCGGTACTTTTACCTATCCGGCGTCCTGTCTCATCGTGGGGGCAATGAATCCCTGTCCCTGCGGATATTATCCGGACAGAAATCATTGCAGCTGCTCTCCATGGGAAATTGACCGGTATCTGCATAAAATTTCGGGACCTGTGTTGGACCGGATGGATCTTGTGGCGGAGACAAAGAAAGTGGATATCGCCGAACTTTGCAGGGAGAGTGCCGGGGAGAGCAGTGAAGAGATGAGAAGGAGGATCATGAGAGCGAGAGGCATGCAGCAGAAACGTTTTCAGGGAACGGGACTTTCCTTTAATGCGGATATGGGGCCCGCCCAGGTGCGCAGGTTTTGTCCGTTGGGAGCAGAGCAGCAGCAGATGATGCAGCAGCTCTTTTCTTCCATGAATCTCAGCGCAAGGGCCTACCACAAGATCATCAAGGTGGCCAGGACCATAGCGGATCTGGAGGAGAGCGAAAAGATCGAAAGACGCCATCTGGCGGAGGCTGCCTGTTATCGCAGAACTGACAGCAAATACTGGGGGAGGCACAGATGAACAGAAAAGAAGATAAACCCTATCAGTACTGGCTGATGAATATAAAGGGGGCAGGGAGAAAAAGAAAGATTTCCTTATTGCAGAAACTGGGCAGTGCGGAAGAGATATACAGGGCGAAACCGGAAATACTGCGCGCGGCTGCAGGGGAGGGGACTGCAGGGAAAATCCAGGAGTCCAAAAAGGACTGGAATATTTTGGAGGAATATGAAAAGCTGTGCAGGCAGAAAATAAAATTTACCTGTTATGGAGATGCGGATTATCCGGAGCGGCTTGCGGAAATTCCGGATGCGCCTTTTGCGCTTTATTATCAGGGGCATCTTCCTTCAGACCGGATACCGGCGGTGGCCCTTATCGGTGCGAGAGCCTGTTCCGAGTATGGCATCTGTGTGGCGAAAGAATTCGGTTCTAAACTGGCAAAAACAGGCATACAGATTATCAGTGGACTGGCCATGGGGATCGATGGGATCTCCCAGGAGGCGGCGCTTGCGGCAGGGGGAGAAAGTTTCGGCGTACTGGGCTGCGGTGTGGATATCTGCTATCCGAAAAGCAACCGGTGTCTGTATGAGAAGTGCAGGCAGCAGGGCGGAGTCCTTTCGGAATATCCGCCGGGAACAGAGCCGAAAGCAATGCTTTTTCCGCCCCGCAACCGGATCATCAGCGGACTTTCCGATCTCATTGTGGTCATAGAGGCAAGAGAAAAAAGCGGCACGCTGATCACAGTGGATATGGCGCTGGAGCAGGGGAGGGAGATTCTGGCAGTGCCGGGCAGGATCACAGATTCCCTGAGCAGAGGATGCAACAGCCTTTTCAGGCAGGGGGCGGGGGTGGCGGTAAGTCCGTCTGATATTCTGGAGGCTCTTTCCGGTCTCAGGTACTGTATTAATATAGAAGAAACGGCGAAAGAAAACGGGAAGAAAGGAATTTCCGATGCGGAAAATATCCTGATAAAAGAACTGTCGGTACAGGAGAGGCGGATATATGAGCTGCTGGAAATCCTGCCGAAAACGCCGGATGAACTCTGGCAAAAGGCGGGGATGACTCTTCCGATACAGGAAGTGATGGGAACTCTTGTGGAGCTGTGCATAAAAGGATTTGCAGAGGCACGCCCTGAGGGCTATTGTCAAAAAAGCCTTGCAACATAAAATAATTTAGTGTATAGTGATTGACAATTGATAAAAATTGCAGGATAGCTGCGGAACTGGAATGGAGAATAGTATGGCAAAGTATCTGGTAATTGTGGAATCTCCCGCCAAGGTAAAGACGATCAAGAAATTTTTAGGGGCAAATTACGAGGTGATGGCGAGCAACGGACATGTCAGGGATCTGCCGAAAAGCCAGCTGGGATTTTCACCGGAAAATGATTTTGAACCGAAGTATATTACGATCCGCGGAAAAGGGGATATATTGGCGGCGCTCAGAAAAGAAGTGAAAAAAGCCGAGAAAATATATCTGGCAACCGACCCGGACCGGGAGGGGGAAGCGATCTCCTGGCATCTCTACTATGCGTTAAAGCTGGAAGATAAAAAAGTATACCGTATTACTTTTAATGAGATCACGAAGACCGCGGTGAAGGAAGCTTTGAAAAATCCCCGCGAGATCGATATGAATCTGGTGGATGCCCAGCAGGCAAGGCGTGTGCTGGACAGAATGGTGGGGTACCGGATCTCCCCGGTGCTCTGGGCGAAGGTGAAACGCGGTCTTTCGGCCGGAAGGGTGCAGTCGGCTGCGCTCCGCATGATCTGTGACAGGGAAGAGGAGATAGCTGCCTTTGTGCCGGAAGAATACTGGACATTGGACGCGGTGCTTGATATAGCGGGGGAGAAGAAACCTCTTGTGGCAAAATACCATGGCTGCGAAGAGAAAAAGGCGGAGATCAAAAACGAGAAGCAGCTGCAGGAGATCCTGAAGACACTGGAGGGCGCCGACTGGCAGATCGTGGATAAAAAGTCGGGAGAGCGGACCAAAAAAGCCCCCCTGCCTTTTACCACTTCCACGCTTCAGCAGGAGGCCAGCAAGGTACTGAATTTTTCCACGCAGAAAACCATGCGGATCGCACAGCAGCTGTATGAAGGTGTGGACATTAAAGGGAACGGCACGGTGGGTATCATCACATATCTGCGTACGGATTCCACCAGAATATCCGAGGAGGCCTCCAAAACGGCGGCTGCCTATATTGAAGAAAAGTATGGTACAGCCTATGTGGGAGGGCAGACGGCGGAAAAGAAAAACGGGCGGAAGATACAGGATGCCCATGAGGCGATCCGTCCCACGGACATCGCGAGAACGCCTGCCGATCTGAAGGATTCCCTGAGCAGGGATCAGTTCCGCTTATATCAGCTGATCTGGAAGCGGTTTACCGCAAGTCGTATGAGCGCCGCTTTATATGAGACGACTTCCGTGAAGATCGACGCGGCGGGGGAACGCTTTACGGTATCTGCCAGCAAATTAAAATTTGACGGGTTCTTAAGCGTATATGTGCAGGAAGACGACAAAGAAGAAACGGCGGTCATCTCGCAGAATCTGGATAAAGATACGAAACTGAACCTGAAAGAGCTGCAGCATAAGCAGCATTTCACCCAGCCGCCGGCTCATTATACGGAAGCTTCTTTGGTCAGGGCGCTGGAAGAACAGGGGATCGGCAGACCGAGTACCTATGCGCCTACGCTGACAACGCTTCTCGCCAGAAGGTATATCGTAAAAGAGAATAAAAATATTTATGTGACGGAGATCGGCGAGGTAGTGGATAAAATGATGCGGGAGGCTTTCCCGACGATCGTGGATGTAAGTTTTACCGCAAATATGGAAACTCTGCTGGACGGCGTGGAATTGGGCGATGTGGACTGGAAGACGATCATCAGGAATTTCTATCCGGATCTGGATGAGGCTGTAAAAGAAGCGGAAAAGCAGCTGGAGGAAGTGGAGATCAAGGACGAACTTTCCGAGGAGTTCTGTGATGTCTGCGGCAGACAGATGGTCATCAAATACGGCCCCCACGGCAGATTTCTCGCCTGCCCCGGCTTTCCGGAATGTAAAAATACAAAGCCTTATTTTGAGAAGATCGGTATCAGCTGTCCCAAGTGCGGCAAGGATATCGTGATGAAAAAGACGCGGAAAGGAAGAAAGTATTACGGATGTATCGATAATCCGGACTGTGATTTCATGGTATGGCAGAAGCCGTCGGGAGTGCTCTGTGAAAAATGCGGCAGCATGATGGTGGAGAAAGGAAATAAGCTTGTTTGCTCAGGGGAAGGATGCGGACACGTGATCGATAAAAAAACTGCTTCTGCGGTGTAAATCTCCAATTCTCCTCCCGGCGTCCGGTTTCATAAAAATATTTGCAATATATAAATTTTTGTGCTAGAATTGATGTTAATTTCGTTTTCATAGGAATAAATGTCATAAAAATAGGGGGCCCTTGTGAGCAGCAGCGTACAATTATTGGATAAAACGAGAAAGATCGGAAAATTATTGCATAATAATAATTCCAGCAAAGTGGTTTTTAATGATATCTGTAAAGTGATGAAGGATATTTTAAATTCCAATGTTCTTGTGATCAGCAGGAAAGGGAAAGTTCTCGGAGTCGGAGAACTTGCGGGTATCAGACCGCTTGATGTGCTGCTGTCGGATGATGTCGGAAAGTTTGTGGACAGCCTGCTGAACGAGCGGCTTCTGGGGGTGCTCTCCACAAAAGAGAATGTGAATCTGGAGACGCTGGGTTTTGAGGAGCAGACAGCCAGAAAGTATGAAGCGCTTGTTTCCCCGATCGAGATAGCCGGAGAGCGGCTCGGTACACTGTTCATCTATAAAGAAAATGAGACATACGATATAGATGATATCATTCTGTGTGAATATGGCAGTACTGTGGTGGGACTGGAGATGCTGCGTGCCGTCAGTGAAGAGACGGCGGCGGAGAACAGGAAGCTGGCTGTCGTAAAGTCCGCAATCAGCACACTTTCCTATTCCGAGATGGAGGCTATCATCTGCATTTTTGATGAATTAAACGGCAGGGAGGGTATCCTTGTGGCGAGCAAGATCGCGGACAGGGTTGGGATCACCCGCTCGGTGATCGTCAACGCACTGAGGAAGTTTGAGAGTGCGGGCGTGATAGAATCCCGTTCTTCCGGTATGAAAGGGACTTCCATCAAAGTGCTCAATGATGCGGTCTATGAAGAGATCGAGTCTCTCAAGGCCGAGATGGGAAAAGGTAATTTAAGAAGATTATAAAGAAACAGTCATGGATCGACGCAGGAGAAAAAAGGAATTTATTGGGTGCAGTAGATTCCTTTTGGCATTATTGGAAGGCGAAAGGAAAAAATTCATTTTTAGGGCAATCGCAAAGTCATAAATAGTAATACAGGCATTGGAAAAAAGGGATTTTTTAATGCCTGTATATTTTTTACTTGATTTGTATTGTGTATTATGATAATACTAATGTATGA
>JAETSN010000047.1 GCA_021769625.1 [Clostridium] symbiosum
TGAAAAGATTCTTGATGGCAAATGAACATGATCCAAAGAGGATTGAAAAGCTGCTTTTTAAAAATGTAGCACGGGAAGAAGACGAATTTTAAGAGAACGACTTTGCGATTGCCCTAATTCATTTTATTGTATCGGAAAAAGCACTTGTATTTTTTTATCATTAAAGTATAATAGGAATGTATGGGAAATTTCCGGGAGGAAAGAAAGGAGGATGCGATGAGCACCCTGTTAAATACCAATATCTATGATTATATAAGAGTACTGGATAAGGCGGCGGATGCGTCGTGGATCCGCAATGACTGTATTTCGAATAATATGGCCAACGTGAATACACCGGGCTATAAAAGACAGGATGTGGACTTTAAGGGGCAGTTAAAGGAGGCGATGGGCCAGTTCCGCTATATGACTACCGATGAGAAAGTACATAATTTGCGGAATGAAGACTTGAAACCGTTGTCCTACATAGATTATGCCGGGTTTTCCTACAGGAAAGATGAAAACAATGTGGATATTGATGTGGAAAATGTGTATGAGGCGGAAAACCAGATCTATTATAACGGCCTTATCACAGCTATCACATCGGATTTTCAGAATTTAGCCGCAGTGACAAAATAAAAGCAGTATAAAAACAGCAGGTAAAAAAACAGCGGGTTAAGATAAGGAGCAGAGTATGGGACTTTTTACGGCTTTTGATATCAATGCGTCAGGCATGACTGCAGAGCGTTACCGTATGGATATTATTTCGGAAAACCTGGCAAATATGAATACAACGAGAACAGAGGACGGGACACCTTACCGCAGGAAAGTTGTTACCTTTCAGGAGAGGGGGGAGAAGACGCCTTTTCATCATATCCTCGATGAAAAAAGAGACAGATACTCCAATAAGACCGGGAAATACTCCGGAAACGGCGTAAAGGTGAACGGGGTATACGAAGATACCTGGACAGAGATGAAGATGGTCTACGATCCCGGTCATCCCGATGCAGATGAGAACGGCTATGTGCTGTATCCGAATGTGGACGCTGTGACGGAGTTTGTCAATCTGATCGATGCAAGCCGCGGCTATGAAGTGAATGCGACTGCTTTTGAGGCCAGCAAGAGCATGGCACAGAGGGGGTTGTCCATCGGGCAGGCCTGATGGGCGCACTTAACTAAATGAGTAGGAAAGGAAGCAGTGACGGGAAATGGATATTACATCTTTATTCAGTGTGAGCTCGGCGGATCTGGTGGAAACAGCTGCAAAGGCAACTTCTGCGATAACAAATCCGAGAAAGACAGAGGAAGAAGTGGGAGGGTTTGACTCCCTGTTGGATACGGCGATCAAAAATTTCAACCTGACAAATTCTTATATCTCCGATAAAGAGGATATGGAATTGAAGTGGGCGATGGGAGAAGTGGATAATCCACATGACCTGACTATTGCGCTGAGCAAGGCTTCCCAGGCCATCAATTATACGGTGGCGATCAGGGACCGGCTGCTTGAGGCCTACAGAGAAATCATGCAGATGCAGATTTGATTCTGCACCTTTTTGCTGTCCGGATTCTGGAAAGCGGAGGAGATAAAGTACAGGTGGGAGAAATGTCCAGATGCAGGAAAGAGTAAAGGAATTATTAAAAAAGATCATTGACTGGTGGAAGAGCCTGACAGTGAAGCAGCGCACGATGATCGTATGTATCAGTGCGGGCATCATACTCGCCCTTGTGGTGGTGGTAACGGTTCTTTCGAAACCTCAGTATACCCTGCTGAAAGAGTGTGAATCGGCCAGCGAGGGCGCCCAGATCAAAGAAATACTGGACGAAGAGGGCGGTTATACATATCGCATATCGGACGACGGGCTCAGGGTGGAAGTGGCGACGTCCCAGATCGGGAATGCCAATCTTCTGCTGGCAGCGAACAGCATTGTGTCCGATCAGTACGGCATCGATAAAGTGACCGAGGGGGGTCTCGGAGTCACCGAAGCGGATAAGAGGAAACGTTATGTAGTCATGCTGCAGGATGAACTGGAGCATGATTTTATCGGCATGTTCGATTCCATCAAGGAAGCGACTGTCATGCTGCATATACCCGAGGAAAACGGGACGCTGATCGCTCAGGAACAGCCGTCCTATGCGTCCATCGTATTGACGATCGACGGAGATTTTACAAACGATAACGCGGCATTTCTAGCAAGAGCCGTAGCGACGGCCCTGGGAAATGATACGACGGACAATATCTCCATCATCGATTCCACTGGGAAGATGCTCTACAGCGGGGAGGAAAACTATTCCGTCTCGGAGAGTGCAAATTCCCAGATGGAAGTAAAGCAGCAGTCGGAACAGGTGGTAGGAAACAAGGTTAAGAATGCGTTAAAAGGGACGAACGGCTTTGATAATATCGAGGTGGCAGTGAATCTGGATATTGATTTTTCGTCCGAAAAAGTTGTGGATCATAATTATTACGCGCCGGAAAATTCCACCCAGGGACTTCTGGCGGAAGCCCATATCTACAATTCGGATTCCACGGCCAACGGGGGCGATATCCCCGGGACGGACTCCAATGACGAGCCGCCCACCTATGTGCTGGATACGGACGGGGCGCAGAGCACCAGCAGTTCCGAGGAGGACTATAAATATGTGCCCAGCGAGCGGATCACCGAGCGCAACAGCGTGGGCGTGATCAACTACAACAATTCCTCCGCCGGCATCACCGCGATAGATTATATCATCGTGCAGGAGAGCATAGCGAGGAGCCAGGGGCTTCTGGACGGCATCAGCTGGGAGGAATACAAGGCACAGAACAGCGGCAGACGAAAAATTGAGATAGATGAAGACTATATCAATGTGGTATCCAAGGCGACCGGTATCCCGGCAGAGAATATTTCCATTGTCGCCTATGAGGAGAACTGGTTCGTGGACAGGGAAGGGCTGGATGTGGAGGCGACAGATGTGGTTGCCTTTGTGCTGATCCTTCTGATCCTGGGACTGCTTGCGTTCGTGATCCTGCGGAGCATGATGAGGGAGAGGGTGCCGGAAGAGCCGGAAGAGCCGCTCCCTGTGGACGAACTGCTTCAGTCCACACCGGAACCGCTGGAGGATATCGAGGTGGAACCGAAGTCCGAGGAAAGGCTGGTACTGGAGAAATTCGTGATGGAGAATCCGGAGGCTGCGGCAAATCTGCTGCGTAACTGGTTGAACGAGGAAGAAGGCTGGGGGTAATACGGTATGGCAAATGAGATGAGTATAGAGAGTTTGGGGGGTCTGCAGAAAGCCGCTATCCTGCTGATTTCACTGGGACCGGAGATGTCCTCCCAGATATTTAAGCATTTAAAAGAAGAAGAGATCGAAGAACTGACTCTGGAGATCGCAAATACCAGAAGCATCACGCCCCAGATGAAGGAGGCGGTTACAAACGAGTTCTATCAGCTCTGCCTCGCACAGCAGTATATCGCGGAGGGCGGTATCAATTATGCGAAGGAAGTGCTGGAGAAGGCTTTGGGAGAGGATCAGGCCGTGGCTGTGATCAGCAGGCTGACCGCTTCGCTGCAGGTAAAACCTTTCGAATTTGTGAGAAAGACGGATGCATCCCAGCTGCTTAACTTTATTCAGGATGAACATCCTCAGACGATAGCGCTCATCCTGTCTTATCTGGCGCCTTCGCAGGCGGCGCTTATCATTTCCGCACTTCCGCCTGACAGACAGTCTGACGTGACGAAGCGTATCGCGGTGATGGACAGAACCAGCCCGGATGTGATCAAAGAGGTGGAAAATATATTGGAATCAAAGGTGGCTTCCCTTGTGAATCAGGATTATACGGTCATCGGCGGCGTGGATGCCGTGGTGGACATCTTAAACACGGTGGACCGGGGAACGGAAAAACATATTATGGAAACACTGGAGATCGAAGAGCCGGAACTGGCGGACGAGATCAGGAAGAAGATGTTCGTATTCGAAGATATCCTGCTTCTGGACGACAGATCTATCCAGCGTGTGCTCAGAGATGTGGATAATAACGATCTGGCCGTTTCTCTGAAGAGCTCCAACGAGGAAGTGAAGGCAGCGATCTTCAACAACCTCTCAAAGCGTCTTGCATCTATGATCCAGGAGGATATGGAATTCATGGGACCTGTAAGAATGAAGGATGTGGAGGAAGCACAGCAGAAGATCGTAAATATTATCAGAAAACTGGAAGATTCGGGCGAGATCGTTATTTCCAGGGGCGGAGGTGACGAGGTCGTTGTCTAATTTATTTAAGTCCGGTTTTGTGAACTATCAGCAGGGGGAAGCGAGGGTCATAGATTCCAATAAGATCGTGGCAAAACGTCTCGGCAGGGTTGTCGAAAATGTTTCTTCGGGACAGGATGCCCCGTCTTCTCTCGAGGGAGGTTCTCAGGATGCGGATTTTGAGGAGATGGATGAAGAGGCAAGAAAGGCGCTCTTCGGCGAGGAATCCGGTAATATATACCGGGAACAGCCGGTTTATGACGGACCTTCCCCGGAAGAACTTCTCGAGAAGGCCAGACAGGAGATAGAAGAAATGAAGGCTTCAGCTGCCCGGGAAATAGAAAACCTGAAGCAGCAGGCGTTTGATGAAGGGCAGAGGGCAGGCTACGATGACGGTTTCAGGCAGGGACATGGCGAGGCTCTTACGGAGATAGATAAAGCGGAGAAAAAGGCTCAGGCAGCAATACAGGAAACAGAGGCGGTGCGGGATAAACTGTACCGGGAATATGAGCAGAAAGTGCAGGAGCTCGAACCCATGGTGATAGATGAACTGACAGGTATCTATGACCATGTTTTTGCGGCAGGTTTAAAAGAGCAGAGTGAGATCATATTTCATCTGCTGGATACCACATTGCACCGGATCGACAGCGGAAGAGAGTTTATCGTCCGGGTATCCCAGGCGGATTACGAATATATCGGCGCCCGGAAGGATGAGCTTTTGAACGGAATGCCCGGGGTCAGAATGGATCTGGTGGCGGATGTGATGATGAAGCGCGGGGAAGGAATGATCGAGACCG
Organism: [Clostridium] symbiosum; assembly: GCA_021769625.1. GTDB lineage: Bacteria > Bacillota > Clostridia > Lachnospirales > Lachnospiraceae > 1XD8-76. The sequence goes on from JAETSN010000047.1 coordinate 4,998, forward strand.
GCGGCGGTCTCTTTGACTGCGGCATCGATGTGGAACTGCAGGAGCTGAAGCGCCGGATACATATGCTGGCTTACTGCAAAGAATGATTCCGGCTGCAGTAAAGGATGGGAATATTGGAAGCAGCATCTATTGATCTGAAAAAATATCAAAAATGTATAGAAGAACCGTTGTTTAAAAAGATGGGGAAAGTTGTGAATGTCATCGGACTGACGATCGAGTCGGCAGGGCCTGATGCAAGGCTCGGGGATATCTGCCGGATATTTCCGGCCGGCGGAGAGGGCGCGTCCATTATGGCTGAAGTGGTGGGCTTTAAGGGAGGTATGACGCAGCTTATGCCCTATGAGGTGACGGACGGCATCGGCTCGGGCAGCATCGTGGAAAATACGGATTCACCGCTGATGGTGGAGATCACCGATGACATTCTGGGAAGGACGCTGGACGGACTGGGCAGGCCCGTGGACGGCAGTCTTTTTGAGGCGACTGCCAGATACCCGGTAGAAGCGGCGCCGCCGGATCCGCTTGAGAGAGAGATCATCGATGAAGTTCTGCCTCTCGGGGTAAAAGCGGTGGATGGCCTTCTGACGGTGGGAAAAGGACAGAGGATCGGAATCTTTGCGGGTTCCGGTGTGGGAAAATCCACTTTGATGGGTATGTTTGCGAGGAACACTACGGCTGAGATCAATGTCATTGCCCTGATCGGGGAGCGCGGCAGGGAAGTCCGTGAGTTTATAGAAAGAGACCTGGGGCCGGAAGGCATGGCGCGTTCGGTGGTGGTGGTATCCACTTCGGATAAGCCGGCCCTGGAGAGAAATAAGGCGGCGAAAACGGCCACGGCCATCGCGGAATATTTCCGGGATGAGGGGAAGGATGTTCTTTTGATGATGGATTCCCTGACCCGTTTTTCCATGGCGCAGCGGGAGATCGGCCTTGCCAGCGGGGAGCCGCCGGTGTCGAGGGGATATCCTCCCAGCGTATACGCGGAGATGCCCAAACTCCTTGAGAGAGCGGGCCGTTCCGGGAAAGGTTCTATTACCGGATTATATACGGTGCTTGTGGACGGCGACGATTTTAACGAGCCGATCACGGATACGGCGAGGAGTATTTTAGACGGGCATATCATGTTAAACAGAAAGCTGGCCCATAAAAACCATTATCCTGCGATCGATGTACTGCAGAGTATCTCAAGGTGCATGAGCAGCATTGCCACAAGGGAACACAAGGCTGTGGCGGGAAAACTGAAAAATGTGCTGGCCACCTATCAGGAGGCGGAGGATCTGATCAATATCGGCGCCTATAAAGCGGGCAGTAACCCGGATATCGATTATGCCATCTCAAAGATCGGGCAGGTAAATGACTTTTTGATGCAGGATGTGGATACAAAAACAGGATTTGAAGAGACCGTGGCCGAGATGAGTGAGATATTTGCCACATAAATGACAATGGACGCCGGACAGCGGCGGGGCTGGAAAGAAGTTATGGCGAAATTTGTATACAGGATGCAGAGCATCCTGAATATCAAAGAAAAGATGGAAGAGCAGGCGAAGCAGGTCTTTGCGGCGGCAAACCACCAGCTTATGGTCGAGGAGCAGCGGCTTGAGCGGCTGCAGCAGCGCAGGATCCAGTATCTGGCGGAGGGAGCCGTGCTCAGACAGCAGGTGCTCGATCCGCTTAAGCTGCAGGAAAATGTGGCGGCGCTGGATTTTATTAAGGAAGCGATCATCGATCAGAGGATACGGGTGAGAAAAGCAGGGGAGGCCGTGGAGAGAGCGCGTCAGATCCTGCAGGAGTATATGATAGAGAGAAAAACCCATGAGCAGCTGCGGGAGGCGGCTTTTGAGGAATTTAAGACAGAACTTGCGAAAGAAGAGAGCAAGGAAGTAGATGAACTGGTAAGTTATACCTATGGTCAGAGGAGACGATAAAGTATGGCAAAAAAACCGAGAGAGGACGAGCGGCCGGAAGAGGAGTTTGAAGACCGGGAATCGGAACGTCAAAGGTTAAAGGAAGAGAAAAAACGTTTAAAAGCGGAACAGAAGGCACAGAGAAAAGAGGCAAAACAGAAAGCCAGGGAAATCTCCGACCAGGAGGAAGAACTGGACGGCGAACCGGGAGGGCTTCCGGTATTTTTGGTAACGGCTTTTATCGTGGCGGTCTGGATCGCGATCCTCTGCGTCCTTGTGAAACTGGATGTGGGCGGTGTCGGGACGAACGTGTTAAAACCCCTGCTGAAGGATGTGCCGGTGGTCAATAAGATCCTTCCGAATGAACAGAGGCGTGACGAGGAGGAAGATGAATACAGCGGCTACAGCGATCTGGGAGATGCGGTGGCGCAGATCAGACAGCTTGAGCAGGAACTTCAGATGGCTCAGGAACAGAATCTGGCTTATGCAAACGAGATCAGTGAGTTGAAAGAGGAGAACAGCCGGCTCCAGAATTTTGAGAACGACCAGCTGGAGTTCGAAAGGTTAAAGAATGAGTTTTATGAAGAGGTCGTGTATGCGGAGAACGGCCCCGGTGTGGAAGAGTATCAGAAGTATTATGAGGCGATGGATCCGGCAACGGCGGAATATCTGTACCAGCAGACGATCCAGGAGACTTCCAGCAGCAGAGAGATCGAGGATTACGTTGCGGCCTATTCTTCCATGAAGGCGAAGGATGCGGCGGCGATCTTTGACACGATGACCAGCGATCTGGATCTTGTGGCGAAGATATTGGGGGCGATGTCCGCGGAGGACCGCGCCAAGATACTGGAGCAGATGAATGAGGAGAATGCGGCGCGGCTGACAAAGATGATGGATCCGGGGTGATTTTTCCTGTTGATGAAGCGGACGTTCTGGCGGAAATATATTCCAACGGAACCCCGCTCTCGCTTCGGGGAAAACGTAGCAGTACTAAGCTCGAAAATACCTCGCTAAGTACTGACGTTTTCCAGAGGTTCCTTTTGGAATATATTTCCGCCAGAACTGGTTGCTGGTAAAATGGAAAATCACCGGAGTTTGTTTATAAAGAAAAAGGCGCAAATAGCCGATATAATTAATGGAAATTGTGTACTTTCAGGCATGGAGGCCGGGAGGGACAATTTTATAGAGTCGGGCGATGCCCGATGAGAACATTGAAAATAGAAGAAAAGGAGGTAAAAACGTGACGAATATGCCCGGACTTGATAAGAGTTCTGGAATGCAGAACATCTTATCGGCAAAAGGAACAAAACCGGCGGGATCTTCCGACAGCGGGAGTTTCAACACGGTCCTGAAGCAGACCACACAGGCAGGCAGACAGGATGCGGGTCCTGAGAGGAAAGCGGAAGCGGCGAAAACTTCGGAGACAAAGAATAAGACCGAAGATGCTGCGGCGAAGGATAAGGTGAACGGGAACGGCAGGGCGGAAGAAAAGGCAAAGACAAAAGAGGCGGAAGCGAAGGAGCCGAAAACGCAGGAGACGGCGGAAGCGGAAGGAACGGAAGAGATCACGGATGATGCGGAAGTTCTGGAAAAGGCAGGCGGCGAAATGGTCGCGGCGCTGGCGGCGCAGATGGGGCTCAGTGAAGATGCCGTGCGTGCGGCTATGGATGAACTGGGAATGACAGATGTGTCATTGTTGGATGCCAAAAACTTAAAGAGCCTGATGGTGGAACTCACGGAAGGCGCGGATGATATGTCTCTTCTGACGGATGAAGATTTTTACAGTTCCGTGACAGAGGCGCTTCATACGCTGGAAGATATCGCCGGAGAAGTACAGAAAGAAACTGGTATGAACCAGGAGGAGTTCAACGCGGCAGTGCTGGAAGCACAAAAGAGGCTTGCGGCGGCTAAGGTGCCTGAAGAAGTGCAGGAAGTATCTGCACAGGATCTGCAGGAAGGTGAAAATGCGGACGCTGAAGCAGTGAAGTTCAACATGCAGAAACCGGAACTGACAGAGAACGCCAGAACAGAGACTGTGGCGGGGAAGGAAGCACCGAAGCAGGAGAACACCGGAAAAGACAGTGAGGGTCCGTTTATGGGAAACAGCTATCAGGCACAGGACGTGGAACAGCATGCGCAGGCCTTAAGGGCGGCGGAGGCTGAAAAAGCATTTTCGATGACTGATACGCAGGAGATCATGGACCAGATACTGGATTATATGAAAGTGTCGGTAAAGCCGGGACTGACAAATCTGGAAATGCAGCTTCATCCTGAATCACTGGGAACCTTACATATCCAGATATCCAACAGAGAGGGTGCGGTGACCGCACAGTTTATCGCACAGAACGAATCCGTGAAGGCGGCGCTGGAAAGCCAGGTAATGGAACTGAAAGAAAACCTGGAACAGCAGGGCGTCAAAGTGGAAGCGGTGGAAGTGACGATCGCAGAGTATTCTCTTGACAGGAATCCGGACGGAAACGAGGCTTCGTCGGAGCAGGGAAAGCAGAGCAAAAGGAGCAGCAGGAACCTGAATCTGAGAGAACTGAATCTGGACGAGGAAGAAGATCTGACGGAGGAAGAGAGACTGACGGCAGAGATGATGCAGTCCTCAGGAAGTACAGTAAACTATATGGCGTAGAAGCGCCGGGCAAAGCGAGTGTGCATTATATGGCATAAAAATATTTGAGAAAGGAGAAAAGGCATGGCTGGAACTTTAATAGCGCCGGTAAAAGACGGCAAGATAGAAGAGACTCAGGCCCAGACTTCGCTGAAAAATGAGAGAGAGAAAACTTCGGGATACAGCAAAGATACCTTTCTGAGACTTCTGGTGGCGGAAGTGCAGAATCAGGATCCGCTGGAACCCACATCCAATACGGAGTGGATCTCCCAGTACGCAACCTTCTCGGAGTTGGAAGCGATGCAGAATATGAGTTCGGCATTTGACCTCTCGAGGGCATCCTCACTGGTAGGCAAGACGGTAGTGCTGCAGACCACCAGCGAGACCGGAAGAGTGACGACGGTGCAGGGAAAAGTGGATTATGTCACATACGAGGGAGGAAAGGCGTATCTTTCTGTAAACGGTTCCACTTACTCCATGGACGATCTGCATGATGTGATCGATACGGATTACATGACTGCGTTTGACAAGGTATATGAGTGGTCGGTGGGGCTGAATAAGCTTCCGTCCTACGAGAATCTGACGCTGAATGATGCGGAGGATGTGGATAAACTCTGGGATGAGTACAGTAAAATGTCCGATTATGAAAAGACCTTTATCGCAAAGGAAAATTCCGATAAGATCACGAAGTATCATGACAGGATCGAGGAACTGAGAAAGAATCATGAGGAGGACAACAAGCCGGAGGAGCCGGATGAGACAGAAGGCAGCGAAGGGACGAAACCTGAGGAAAGCGGCGATACAAAGCCGGCAGAGGGCGGTGCGGTGACACCGGGAGAAGATCAGGCAGAGTCAGACTCTGGGAACACCGATGAGGAAGGAACCGAAACGGGAGCATAAACGTTCACAAAATGTGAAAGAAAGCAGGGAAGCTGGTGAAAAACATGAAAGTACAGACAAATGGTTTTCACTCTCTGGAACAGGTACAGAACGAGTATTTAAACCGGAAGCCCGCAGCATCTGCGGTGAAAGAGCAGGGCGGCTTATCCTTTCAGGATATTCTGGAACAGGCGTCGGGAGTCAGCAGGGAAGTCAGATTTTCCAAACATGCGATGGGAAGGCTGAATACCAGAAATATCGAGCTGACGGACGGACAGATGGAGAGACTGCAGGAGGGCACGAAAAAAGCCCAGGCGAAAGGCATCAAGGATTCGCTGGTACTTGTGGACTCGCTGGCATTTATCGTAAATGTACCGAGCAGCACCGTGGTGACAGCCATGGAACAGAGTGAAGCACAGGAAAACATTTTTACAAATATTGACGGGGCCGTGATCATATAAATAGATAGCTGGACCTTATGGAAGCTATGAATGTTCCGGAATGACAGAAGGAACGGACGGACCCCTCTTTCAAAGAGTTGGAGGTTGAATTAATATATGAACAGAGCAATGTATTCAGGTGTGGCAGGCCTTAAGACACACCAGACAAGGATGGACGTAATTGGTAACAATATCGCCAACGTAAATACGGTGGGATATAAGGCGCAGGCGGCGCTGTTTTCTGAATTGTTATATCAGAATTCCAGCAACGCTTCAGGTCCGAACGCCGCTACGGGGCTCGGCGGTATCAACGCAAAGCAGGTAGGTCTCGGCGTTAAGATGGCGTCTATCTCCACCAATATCACACTGCCCGGCTCGGCAGAGACAACAAACAACCCGTTTGATATCCGTATCACCGGAGAGTCCTTTTTTGTGGTGAATAACGGCAGAGACAACATGTTTACAAGGGACGGTTCTTTTAAAGTGGATGCGGCGGGCAATCTGGTCATGTCATCCAACGGTTACAGGGTCATGGGCTGGCTGCCCGATCCGGATAACCCGACAACGATCAAGCCCGACACCGTAACCGCGCTGCAGATCATGAACGCGGCGAACATGACTTACCCGGCGGAAGCGACCACACAGGCATATGTGTCCGGCATCGTGGATGCGGAGAGCCCGGAGGTGAACTCCGAGGATGGAAAGATCATGAACCTGAACTTCTATGATGCGAGAGGTTACAGTTATACGGCGAAGCTGGCGCTGAAGAGAGTAGCGGGTAGCAATGACAATGTAAATTCCTATTCCTGCGAATTGGTAAAATTGCTGGATGGTACCGGAAAAGATGTGACAGACGATGTTGGTGCGAAGATGATGGGAATACAGACTTCCCTGTTGAATGCGGAGACAAAATCAGTACCGGATGGATATCAATTAGTTAAACAGAACGATACTCAATATACGCTCCAGACGCCAACTGTCGACGGAAAATATACAGTATATACTATTACAAATGGCGATATAGCGGCAACACAGTTTGAAAGCCCGGCGGGAACTCAGGTTAATCCTCAACCTACTATAGATGCGTGGGCGGAAGTGGCAAAGATTTTCGGATATAATAATGCCGAAGATTTTAAGAATATGACATTTGAGGATCCTGATGCAACACCGGCAATCACTCCGGCTATCAAGGTGGAAGACCGCCTGGTAGATATTTTAAATGCGCAGGGTGTAACCCAAGGAAATCCGCCGAAAAAGGATTTCACTTTCAACGGTAAATTTGTGGATGGCTGTGTGGTTGATTTCAGTAAAGACGATGGTTCTTTCGTGGGTATCAACGGTGTGGCAGATTCAAAAACTTCTGTACTGAGTTTTGCGGATGTCGCTGATGTGCCCGATGCGGCAAGCTTCCGGGAGATTACCATCGACTTCTCCGCCCTCAGCAACCAGGGCAACGAGAAGGTGACGACCGCATCGGCGACCAACGGCTCTTTAGCTAACGCCAGCATCGGCGCGGGGCGTATGCTGGGCAACATGTCCGGCCTTTCGATCCAGAACGACGGTAAGATCTACGCCACATACGACAACGGCCAGAGCAAGCTGATCGCGCAGATCGCGGTGGCAAGGTTCGCGAATGCGGCGGGTCTTGAAAAAGCGGGTGATAACTTATATACATCTACCCAGAACTCCGGTGATTTTGACGGTATCGGTGTTGATATCACTTCGGATGGCGGCTATATGACGCCGGGTGAACTGGAAATGTCCAATGTGGATCTGTCCAGCGAGCTGACAGGCATGATCGTCACACAGCGTGGTTTCCAGGCGAACAGCCGTATCATCACAGTATCCGACACGATGCTTGAAGAATTGGTTAATCTGAAACGTTAGTATTTTTTTCAGAGCAATTCAGAAAAATAAGAGCAAAAGAGGGGATTTGTCGGTAAAATACGACAAGTCTCCTGTTTTGTTTTGTACTTTGGGAAAGATTGTATAAAAATTCTTGTAATTGTAAGTAGACATTTCTGATAAAATTTAGTAAAATCGTAGAGAAAGGGTGTTTTTGCAGATTGATGTAAAAACGTAAGAAAGGCAAGAGCAATGGATATAGCGTCAATCATAGGATTAGTAGTTTGTATTTCGTTAACCCTTATGGCGATCATAGTAGGTAACGGTGTCGCCGCGATCTACCGTGACTTTATGGATCTGCAGTCCGCACTGATCACTTTCGGCGGTGCATTCTGCGCCATACTTGCGGGTAATACGATCGAGAGCTTCGTGGGAGGGTTGAAGAGTTTCGGACTTGCGCTGAAACGGCCTAATTTCAATATCCCGGAGATGATCCAGAAGATCATAGACCTGTCCAACGTGGCGAGAAAAGAAGGCCTTCTTTCTCTGGAGGAAGCTGCGGGTGATATCGATGATGCATTCCTGAAAAAGGGAATCCTCCTCGTGGTAGACGGTACCGATCCCGAACTGGTCAGGGCGATCATGGAGACAGAACTGGTCAGCATGGAGGATCGTCATAAGAAGAAAATAACTTTCTGGGAGGACGTCGGTTCCATGGGACCTGCATGGGGTATGATCGGTACGCTGGTCGGTCTGGTAAACATGCTGAACAACATGTCCGACCCGAACTCCATCGGCCCCCAGATGGCTGTTGCGTTGATCACCACACTCTACGGTTCGCTTCTTGCCAACTGGATCTGTACGCCAATCGCAATGAAGCTGAAAATGAATAACAGTGAAGAATACCAGCTGAAGGAGATCATGATCGAAGGCCTTTTGTCGATCCAGGCAGGAGAAAATCCCCGTGTGATCGAGGAAAAGCTGAAGTCGTTCCTTGCACCTAAGGACAGAACATCAACAGAAGGCGGTGAATCGGATGGCTAAGAGACGGGAAGATGAACCGCCGAAAGGCGCGCCGGCGTGGCAAAGTACCTTTGCTGACCTGATGAACCTTCTGCTCTGCTTCTTCGTGCTTTTGTTTTCCATGTCCACGGTGGATGCGCAGAAGTTTGAACTGATAGCGGCTTCTTTTTCACAGACTTTCAGTATCTTTACTGCCGGTTCCACGATGATCGGGGACGGGGCGATGATCGGAAACGGCATCAGCCAGCTGCCGGAACTGGACGACTATATCAACAGTGTCGGGCGGATGGCGGAAAATACGCCGGAGATGGAACAGCTTGACGACCTGCAGAGCGAAGTGCAGGAGGAGGGCTTAAGACAGTCCGAGGAGATGGCGGAGAAGATCGAGGAAGCCGTGGCGGAAAAGAACCTGACCGGGGACATCGAGATGCAGGTGACCGCCCAGTATGTGCAGCTCACGATGAAGGGCTCGCTCCTTTTCAATTCGGGAAGCAGCGAGCTGAAGGAGGAGTCAAAGCCCGTGCTGGATAAGGTGGGACTGATCCTCGAGAGATATGCGGCAGGCACGATCGAGATCGAGGGGCATACGGACAATGTCCCCATATCGGGACGGCGTTTTGCGAGCAATAACGAACTGAGTGCCGCGAGGGCTCTTTCGGTTTTTGATTATATGATGGAAACCACGAATCTGGATCCTGCCCGTATTAAAAATTCCGGCAGAGGCGAGTATGTGCCGATCGCGGATAACGCCACAGAAGAGGGAAGGGCAAAAAACAGACGGGTGGAGATCCGGATATACAATGAAATATCGAGTTATGAATAGGAAGATGGGAGACAGGTATGAAGAAGAATATGATATCGGTAATTATACTGGCGCTGCTGATCGTAAATATTGCCCTGACGTCGGTGATGCTGTTCAGTGTGACGAGTACCAACAAGGCGACGGCAGAAATGGTGATGCGGATCAGCGGGGCTATGGATATGGAGCTTTCCTCGGCGGACGGTACGGCGTTTAAGCCGGCGGTACCGATTGAAAATGTGGCGACCTATGATATCGCTGATACCATGACGATCCGCTTAAAACAGGATGAGGACGGCACGGAACACTATATTATGATCGCGGTCACCCTCTCCATGGATAACCGGCATGACGACTATGCTACATACAGCGCCAGCCTGGCGGACAGGGAGAGCCTGATCAAGAGCGAGATCATCAGCGTGGTCGGCCAGTATACGATGGTTGAGGCACAGGCGGATGAGGAAGCGTTAAAACAGGCGATCCTGGAGAGGATCCAGAATATGTTTGGATCTGACTTTATTTTCAGGGTAGATTTCAGAGATGTAAAATATTCCGGGTAAAGGAGGTGGACCCGGATGAGTGAGGTATTATCGCAACAGGAGATAGATAACCTCCTGGCGGCTCTCAGTACCGGTGAACTGGATGCAAACGATATGCAGGAGACTGAGGAAAAACAGGTAAAGGATTACGACTTTAAACGGCCTGTTAAATTTTCCAAAGAGCACCTGCGTACACTGGAAATTATATTTGAACATTACGGACGGCTGCTTTCAACCAATCTTCCGGTATATCTGCGGAAGAACGTACAGATTTCCGTTACCAGTTCGGAAACTGTGACCTTTTCGGAATTCTCGAATGCGCTGTCCAATCCGGTCATATTGTCCATTGTGAATTTTGCGCCGCTCTCAGGGAACATTATCATGGAGCTTTCCCTGAATGTGGGATTTGCGATCATCGACAGGATGCTGGGCGGGCAGGGGACCGCTCTGGAGCGGCCGAGAGAATTTTCGGAAATAGAAATGGCAATACTGGAGAAAATACTGGTTGTCTGCATGCAGCTGCTCAGGGAACCATGGAAGAATGTGGTGGAGATCAATCCGGTATTGGACCGGATCGAGACGAATCCACAGTTCGCCCAGATCATAGCTCCCAGTGATATGATCGCCATTGTGACATTGAATATCAGAATAGGAGAGGTAGACGGGCTGATGAATATCTGCCTGCCCTATTTTACACTGGAGAGCATTATGGATAACCTGAACACCAAGTTCTGGTACTCCACAATGCAGGATAATTCTGATGAGGATTATCAGCAGCATTTAGAGTCTCTGATAAAGAGAGTCAGCGTTCCACTCAGAGCGATCCTTGGCAGAAGCAGTGTATCGGTGAATGACTTTATGAACCTGCAGATCGGGGATATCATCCGCTTGGATTCTGAGGTGGGAAGCGATCTGACAGTCTATGTCGGAAATATTAAAAAATTTACCGCAGTGCCGGGATCCAGCAAAGAGAAGTATGCTGTACAGGTCACATCGGTTCTGGGAGAGGAGGAATAGATAAGTGGATGGTGGAATGTTATCACAGGATGAGATAAATGCTCTGCTGAACGGAATGTCTGACGGTTCCGGTGATGCAGGCGGTACGCAGACGGAAACTGCGGCGTCTGCGCCTGAAAGCACAGGGATGTCTTCTTTTGAAAATACCGGTGCACTCAGTGAAGAAGAAGCTTTGCTCAGTGATACGGAAAAAGATGCTATCGGGGAGATCGCCAATATCAGCATGGGTTCGGCAGCAACCACCCTGTATTCACTGGTGAACCGGAAAGTGAATATTACTACGCCGGTAGTGTCACTGTCTCAGTGGGAGACGATGGTCGGGGATTACGAGAGACCCTGTGTATTTATTCAGATCAAGTATACAGCGGGACTGGACGGCCATAATATTCTGATATTGAAAGAACATGACGTAAAGGTCATCACCGATCTGATGATGGGCGGTGATGGTACGAATACAGACGGGGAACTCTCGGAGATTCATCTGAGCGCTATTTCCGAAGCGATGAACCAGATGATGGGGGCTTCCGCGACGTCCCTTGCGACAATGCTCGGGAAGATGATAGATATCAGCCCGCCGGAGGCTACCCTGGTAGATCTTATGACAATAGACGGAGGACAGGAGATAGCGCCGTTCCTCGGCGGGACTTTCGTTAAGATATCCTTCAGGATGCAGATCGGGGATCTGGTGGACAGCACGATCATGCAGCTGTACCCCTGTGATTTTGCAAGATTCCTGTGTTCGACATTCTTAAGCGGCGGTATGAATGTGGAACCGGAAGCGGCGCCCGCACCGGCAGCACCGGAACCTGCGCCCGCGCCGATGCCCCAGATGCCGATGCCCGCACAGGATACCGGCATGGCAGGCATGGGGAATCCGATGATGGGAATGCCCATGCAGGATATGAATATGGCGGGCATGTATCAGCAGCCCTACGGAAATGCGGGGATGGTGCCGCAAAATTACGGAATGCCGCCTTACGGAATGCCGATGCAGCAGCCTGCAGCGCCGCAGATGAATATCCAGCCGGCACAGTTCCAGAGCTTTACAGGCGGTGTGCCGGGAGCAGGGGCGCCTGCAAACATCGATCTGATCATGGATGTGGCGCTGGAAGTCACCGTGGAACTGGGACGCACGAAGAAGTCCATCTCGGAGGTGCTGGATTTTGCACCGGGTACGATCATCGAGCTGGATAAGGTGGCCGGTGAGCCGGTGGAAGTTATGGTGAACGGGAAACTTGTAGCAAGAGGCGAGGTTGTTGTCATCGAAGAAAGCTTTGGTGTCAGGATAACGGAGATCATTAAGTAGATCACATATAAAAAAGCGATAGGAGTGTAAAAATGGCTAAGAACGTGTTAATTTGTGACGATGCAGCGTTTATGAGGATGATGATCAAGGACATTCTTTCCAAGAATGGTTATAACGTTGCTGGGGAGGCGGAAAACGGTGCAAGGGCAGTGGAGAAGTATGCAGAGCTGAAACCGGATCTGGTACTGATGGATATTACCATGCCCGAGATGGATGGTATTCAGGCACTGAAAGCAATCAAGGGATCCGATCCCGGCGCGAAGATCATTATGTGTTCCGCGATGGGACAGCAGGCAATGGTAATCGAATCGATTCAGGCCGGTGCAAAAGACTTTATCGTAAAGCCGTTCCAGGCTGACCGTGTGCTGGAAGCTGTGAAGAAGGTTATCGGATAATGATCCTGTTGACTGCGGCGGAGCCGTTTAACGGTTATGCGCGGTTTATTACCGTGCTGATCCTTTTTGTTGTGGTCCTCTGGGTGACCTGGGCCGTGACAAAGTGGACTGCAGGATATCAGAAGGGAAAGTGGGCAGGCGGAAATATCGAAATGCTGGAAAGTTTCCGTATTGCCCCTGATAAGTATGTCCAGATAATACGGGTGGCGGATAAATATCTGGCTGTAGCAGTGGCGAAAGATACGGTTACCTTTCTGACAGAGCTGGACGAATCGGAGCTGATGCTGAAAAAAGATACGGCAGGCGTGAAGATGAGTTTTCAGGAATTATTAGAGAAAGTCAGGGAAAAGAAAAAAGAATGAAAGAAAAATTTTCCGGACTACGGATTAGGAAACTGATATGCCTGCTGTTTACGGTGGGCATATTCTGTATTTGCAATACACAGACTGTGCATGCGACGGCGCTGGACATTGACCGGGGTGAGACCGGGGATACGGCCAGCAGTACGACGCTGCAGGATCCGGGCGAGGCGGAGACGCCGGAGGAGCTGACGGAAATGAATATCGCCAATACGGCGACGATCACGGTCAGCAACAATAACGGCACGATAGCCGGAGAATTAAGGATCCTGCTGACACTGACGCTGATAGCGGTCCTGCCGACGATCATTTTGATGATGACCTCTTTTACGAGGATCATTATCGTACTCCATTTTACAAGGGCGGCCCTCAGCACGCAGACAGTGCCGCCGAACCAGATCCTGATAGGGTTGTCCCTGATCCTTACTTTTTTTATCATGCAGCCCACGCTGACGGAAGTGTATAATGATGCGATCGTGCCTTTTGAGAGCGGCCTGATCGATCAGGAGGAGGCGCTGGAGAGAGGGGTAGAGCCGTTTCGGAAATTTATGTACCGTTCCACACAGACCGAGGATGTCAGAGTGTTCATGGAGATTTCCAGAACGGAATGGGACGGCCAGACGCTGGAGGATATCCCCACATCGGTGCTGATACCCGCCTATATGATCAGTGAGCTGAGACTGGCGTTTTCGATCGGTTTTATCATCTATATCCCGTTTATCGTGATCGACATGGTAGTGGCTTCCACACTGATGAGTATGGGTATGATGATGCTGCCGCCTACGACCATCTCCATGCCCTTTAAGATACTGCTCTTTGTGGTGGCGGGCGGATGGAACCTGGTGATCATAAATCTGGTGAGATCTTTCTATATCTACGGCTGACAGGGCCGGGCAGGATCCCGGCGGAGATGGAAAATAGTTGATATTGCAAATTGGCAGGAGGTATAGTATGACAATAGATGAGGTCGTTGCGATCGCGGATCAGGCGCTTTTTACCGTGATCAAGGTGGCAGCGCCGGTACTTTTGGTATCCATGGCAGTGGGACTGATCGTCAGTATTTTTCAGACGGTCACTTCCATTCAGGAACAGACGCTTACTTTTGTGCCGAAGGTGCTCGCTATCTTTTTAACGCTCATGATGATCGGGCACTGGATGCTCATGGAGATGGTGACTCTGATGACAAACCTGTGGGCGGACTTCAGCGCCTATGTAAAGTAGCGGGATGTCATGGTCAATGTAGAGTTAAATTATGCAGATATCGAATTTTTTCTGATGATATTGATGCGGGTGGCGGCCTTTGTCTTCGTGGTGCCTTTTTTCAGCATGAACCAGGTACCCAGAAGATACAGGGTGGTGCTGAGCGTGATGATATCGGTGGTGCTGTACGGTGTGCTGCCCAGACAGGAAGTTCTGTATGATACGGTGTATGAGTATGCCGTTATCGCTGCAAAAGAGTTTGTGACGGGGATCCTGATCGGCATGGGCGTCAACCTGTGTACGACGATCCTGGCGCTGACCGGAACGATAGCCGATATGGAAGTGGGATTTTCCATGGTGACGCTGATGGATCCGGCCACCAGACAGCAGACGACGATCACAAGCACGCTGTATCAGCAGCTTGTCATGCTGATCCTGATCATCAGCGGGATGTATGAATATATCATCAGGGCATTGGCGGAATCCTATGAGCTGATCCCGGTATACGGGGCGAATATGAATGCCGAAAAACTACTGAATGCGGCGGCCCGGTTTATGAGTGAATATATCAGTATCGGCTTCCAGATCTGTCTGCCGATCTTTGCGGCGATCTTAATGTTAAATGCAGTTCTGGGAATTCTGGCGAAGGTGGCGCCCCAGATGAATATGTTTGCGGTGGGCCTGCAGCTGAAGATCTTCGTGGGCCTCGGCGTGATCTTTTTAACGCTCTTTCTGCTTCCGACCGCGGCGGATCTGATCTTTACGGAGGCGAGGCGTATGACGGTTGCTTTTGTGGAGGCGCTGATGTGATACTGGAGTATAATTTACAGTTTTTTGCAAAAGAAGGCCCCGGCGGTGAAAAGACCGAGCCGGCCACACAGAAAAAGCTGGAAGATGCCCGGAAAGACGGGCAGGTGGCAAAGAGTAAGGAAATTGCCAACGGATTTGGCCTCCTTGCGCTTTTTCTGCTGTTAAAGATGTGGATCGGAAATATCAGCGTCAGTTTTCTGGAACTGTTCGGCGGTGTGTACGGCCATATACCGGATGTGCTGCATATGCCTTACGGGGAAGTGCCGGACGGCAACTTCACGTCGCTGATCGGCCAGAGCATGGTTGCCCTTTTGATGATCACGCTGCCGATCTACCTGATCGGTGTGGCGGTCGCCTTTATCAGCAATGTGATACAGGTAAAGTGGAAGCCAACGACAAAGCCCCTGCAGCCCAAATTCAGCAAGATCAACCCGGTCAGCGGATTTAAACGTCTATTTTCCCCGAATTCACTGGTGGAACTGGTGAAGGCGATCGCCAAGATAGGCATGATCTTATATGTGACCTGGAGTTACATGAAGGATAAGGTGGAATTTCTGTTTTATCTGTTGGATACGCCGCTCATTATGGCGGTGCAGGAGATCGGGGAGATCGTGATCGAGCTCGGCATCCGGATATCTGCCATTTTTATGGTCATCGCCTTTCTGGACTTTGCTTACCAGAAATGGAAGTTCAAGGAAGACATGAAGATGACAAAGCAGGAAGTCAAGGACGAGTACAAGGATCAGGAAGGTGACCCGCAGATCAAGGGTAAGCAGAGACAGCGTATGCAGGAGGCTTCCAGAAGAAGGATGATGCAGGCGCTGCCGGAGGCGGATGTGGTTATCACCAACCCGACTCACTATGCCGTGGCGTTAAAGTATGACAGCGAGTTGTATGCGGCGCCCATCGTGCTGGCAAAGGGCGCGGATTATCTGGCTGCGAGGATCAAGGAAGAAGCCAGAGAGTATCATATAGAGATCTACGAAAACAAGCCGCTGGCGCGGATGCTCTACACGAATGTGGAGGTGGGAGAGCAGATCCCGGCGGAACTGTATCCGGCGGTGGCGGAAGTGCTGGCTTATGTATATCATCTTCAAAATAAAGTATAAAACGGAAAGGAGTGAGATGGATGAAGATCGGAAAAGCTGACCTGGGTGTGGCGCTTTACATACTGGCTGCATTTGTGATGTTCATTATTTCCATTCCTTCATGGCTTCTCGACATTTTTCTGGCGATCAATATCGGGATCGCCTTTCTGATCCTGTTTACGGTCATGTTTACAAAAGAAGTGCTGGATATGTCTTTTTATCCGACCATGCTTCTGTTTACCACGATCTTCAGGATCGCGCTGAACGTATCTTCCACGAAGCTGATCCTCTTAACGGGTAATCCGGGCAACGTGGTCTCCACGTTCGGCAACTATGTGGGCGGCGGCGATCTGGTGGTGGGTGTGATCATCTTCATCATCCTGATCCTGATCCAGTTCATGGTCATCAACAAAGGTTCCGAGCGTGTGGCTGAAGTGACAGCAAGGTTTACGCTGGATGCCATGCCCGGTAAACAGATGGCCATCGACGCGGATTTAAATACCGGCGCGATCACCGATGCGGAGGCGAAGGAGAGGCGTGACAAGATCCAGGCGGAGTCCAGTTTCTTCGGTTCCATGGACGGTGCCGTGAAGTACGTAAAGGGAGACGCCACGGCGGGCCTTGTGATCACCTTTGTCAATCTGATCGGCGGAGCCGCCATGGGAATGCTCAGGCAGGGCATGGATTTCAGTACGGCGGCGCAGACCTACTGTATCCTGACCATCGGTGACGGACTGGTATCCCAGATCCCCTCCCTGCTGATCTCGCTGGCGACCGGTATCCTTGTGACCAAGGGCGGCAAGGACGCGGATTTCTCCAATGTGATCGTCGGGCAGCTTTTCGGTGTGCCGAGGGCTCTGTATATCGTGGGCATCACGATCGCCGTACTGGGCGTTATCACGCCGCTGCAGACGGTGGTGTTCGTCTCTCTGGGTATGATGTTTGTCGTGATAGGCCGTATGGTGCAGGGGAGTCTTGAGATGGCGAGCATCGAGCATGAGGTGGACAATGAGGAAGTGGCGGCGGAGGAGATCAGGCAGCCGGAAAATGTCAATTCCCTGCTGCAGGTGGATCCCATCGAGCTGGAGTTCGGTTACGGCATCATACCGCTTGCGGATGTGAACCAGGGCGGCGATCTGCTTGACCGTGTGGTGATGATCAGGCGTCAGATCGCGCTGGAAATGGGTACCGTTGTGCCGATCATCCGTCTGCGGGATAATATCCAGCTCAATCCGAACCAGTATATCATTAAGATAAAAGGCATTCAGGTCAGCGACGGCGAGATCCTGTTCGATCATTATATGGCGATGAATCCGGGGTATGTGGAGGAGGAGATCTCCGGTATCCCGACGTTTGAACCGTCCTTCCATCTGGCGGCGATCTGGATCACGGAGAACCAGAGGGAGCGGGCGGAAAGCCTGGGCTATACGGTGGTGGATCCTCCTTCCATTATCGCGACCCACCTGACGGAAGTGATCAGGGAGCATATCGATGAACTGCTCACACGCCAGGATGTTCAGAACCTGATAGGCAACATCAAAGAGGCTAACCAGGCTCTTGTGGAAGAACTGGTGCCGAAGACGCTGGGTCTCGGCGAGATCCAGAAAGTGTTGCAGAATCTGCTGCGGGAGGGCATTTCCATCCGTGATCTGCAGACGATCCTGGAGACGCTGGCGGATTATGCGCCTTCCACCAGAGATCCGGATATTCTGACGGAATATGTAAGGCAGAGCTTAAAGCGTGCGATCTCCAGCCGGTATTTTCCGGCCAGTGAGACGACCAGCGTTGTCACGCTGGATCCGAAGATAGAACAGGAGATCATGGGAAGCGTCAAGCAGACCGAGACGGGCGCCTATATTTCCCTGGACCCGGTGCGGATCAAGGCGATCATGAACAGCGTCGGAAAAGAAGTGGAGAAGCTGGAACAGCTCGGGAAGAACCCGATCGTGATCACTTCCCCGATCGTCAGGATCTATTTTAAGAAGATGACAGAGGACTATTATAAGGATCTGATCGTGGTTTCTTATAACGAAGTGGAATCTAATGTAGAATTACAGTCAGTAGGAATGGTGACGGCATAATGATCATAAAAAAATTTACGGCGAAAACAGAAGAAGAAGCGGTTAACCTGGCGAAAGCCGAGTTGGGTGAAAATATCGTCATTATGAACGTAAAGACCGCTGCGCAGAAAGGATTTTTCAGTTTCCTGAAAAAACCGCAGACAGAGGTGACGGTCGCAAAAGAAGAGGAGAGCGAACGGTACGCCTATGCGGGAGGGGGAAAGAAGACCCAGGAGGAAGCCAGCCTGCGCGAGACATTCCGGCAGGTGGCAAAGGCAGCGGGGACGGAAATGCCAAAGCCGGCGCCGGTAAAGAATAAGCCGCAGGAAGAAAACCAGAATCTTCTGGTGGAAAAACTGGACTCGCTACAGAGCATGATCGAGAAGAGGCTCCAGACGGAGGAAGATATCCTGCCGGAGCCGGAGGCGGAAGAGCCGGAAGAAGAAGACAGCGAAATGGTGCGTTTTATTAAATTGCTTTATAATACCATGCTGGACAATGAGGTGGACGAGAAATACGCAAACCAGATCATCGATGAAATAGAAAAAAATGCGAAGCCGAACCTTCCGTTCGACCACGCCCTTGCCGAAGTATACCAGAAGATGATCCTGAAATTCGGCAAGGCGGCGCCCATCGAAAAGGATGGAAATGGACTGCGGGTCATCTTTTTTGCAGGCCCCACCGGCGTCGGAAAGACAACGACCATCGCGAAGATCGCATCCAGCTTCAGGATAGGGCAGAAGCGGAAGGTGGCATTGTTTACGGCGGATACCTACCGGATCGCGGCGGCGGAACAGCTCCGGACTTATGCCAATATACTGGAAGTGCCTTTCCGGGTGATCTATTCCGTGGAAGACCTGCAGGCAGGCGTGAGGGATTTCAGGGATTATGATTTTATCCTGGTGGATATGGCAGGACATTCACCGAATAACCCGGTGCTGAGGGAAGATATGAATGCTTTTATTTACGGTCTGGATGAAGGGATAGAAAAAGAGGTACATCTGGTGCTTTCCGCGACGACAAAATACGCGGATCTTCTCAATATCGTGGACAGCTATTCGGATCTGGAAGATTACAGGATCATTTTTACAAAACTGGATGAAACTGCGGCTCTGGGGAATATATTGAATGTGAAGCTGCATACCGGCGCGGGCATCTCCTATATTACCTGCGGACAGAACGTGCCGGATGATATAGAAGAGTTCAATCCTCAGAAAACAGTGAAACAGTTGCTCGGAGGTAAAAAGTAGATGGCAGATCAGGCGGAAAAATTAAGAAATATCATCAAAGCCCAGAGCCAGCCCAGACGTCAGGCAGCAAGAGTGATCACGGTGACCAGCGGTAAAGGCGGCGTGGGAAAATCAAATACAGCGATCAATCTCGCGATCCAGTTCCGGAAGATGGACCAGAGGGTTATCATACTGGATGCGGATTTCGGACTTGCCAACATAGAGATCATGTTCGGAACCGTGCCGAAATATAACCTTTACGACCTGATCTATCAGGGAAAGGGCATCCGGGATATCATTACCTGGGGACCGATGGAGGTGGGCTTTATCTCCGGCGGTTCCGGTATCGTGGGCATGGCGAACCTGAGCAGGGATTATCTGAGTTACATTATACAGAACCTTGTGGAACTGGATTCCCTGGCGGATGTCATCATCGTGGATACAGGGGCGGGCATTTCCGATGCAGTGCTGGAATTTCTGGTGGCAAGCAACGAGATCCTGCTTGTCACGACGCCGGAGCCGACTTCCATCACGGATTCCTATTCGCTGCTGAAGGCATTGAACCGCCACAGCAGGTTTTCCGAGGAATACACCAGTATCAACGTGCTGGCGAACAAGGTGAGGAACGCGGAGGAAGCCGATATGCTGTATCATAAGCTGAATACGGTGGTTTCCCGGTACCTGAAGGTTCCGATCGAGTATCTGGGATATGTTCCCCAGGATGAGCAGCTCTCCCGGGCGGTGATGCAGCAGATGCCGGTCTCCCTTCAGAACGATACGGCAAAGTCGGCGCTGGCCTACAAAGAGATCGCCAGAAGGCTTATGAGCGGGGAGAAGGAAAGCCAGAAAGAAAAACAGGGCATGATGGCGTTTTTTTCACATATTATGACAGGAAGGAGATAAGATATGTTATCTGATTTTGTAGCGGCAGGACAGATCGTGGAGATCCAGGCTGTAAATCCCATGCCGGAGGAGGGCGCGGAAGAGAAACAGGAGGAGACAGCCGGGAGCGGGGAAAGAAAAGTATACCGGACTAAAGTTTTTGATGTGCTTTCCGAGGACCAGCTGGAGATCATGATGCCTATCGAAAAGGGAAAAGTTGTGCTCCTGCCGGTGGACGGAGAGTTTGATCTGTGTTTTTATGCGGAGAAAGGCCTTTATCAGTGTTATGCCAGGGTATTGGACCGGTATAAGAGCAATAATGTCTATATTGTGGTGATGGAGCTTACCAGCAATCTGCGCAAGCATCAGCGGCGTGAATTCTACCGTTTCGGCTGTGCGCTGGGGATGGAATCCAGACTGCTGGAAAAAGAGGAGATCGCGGCTGTGGAACAGGAGCGTTTATATCTGATGCCGGGACTTTCCATGAAGCAGAGCGTTGTTGTGGATATCAGCGGCGGGGGACTCAGGTTTATCGCCGATTACAGCTATGAAGAGGGCGCATATATCTACTGTACCTATACCCTGAGCGTAAAAGGGCAGCAGAAACAGTACCATCTTATCGGGAAGGTGCTGTCTGTGCGGGAACTGGAAGGTAAGCCCGGCACTTTTGAGCACCGTATACAGTACGTCAATCTGGATGTGGATGAAAGGGAAGAGATCATCCGGTATATCTTTGAGGAAGAGAGACGGCAGCGCCATAAAGCAACCAGTAAATAGAAGCGGGCGATCGGGAGTTGAAATATGAAAAAAAATATCTTGGTAGTAGATGACTCTGCACTCATGAGAATGGTGATGTGTGATATAATAAAATCAGATGAACGATTCAATGTGGAGGACAGGGCACAAAACGGTAAAGAGGCGCTTAATCTTCTGATGAAGAAAAAGTATGATGCCGTAGTACTGGATGTGAACATGCCGGTCATGGGAGGTCTGGAACTGCTGAAGGAACTTCAGATGAGGAAGATGCCGGTCAGGGTCATGATGGCGAGCACCGATACGCGGGAAGGTGCGAAAGTAACGATGGACGCACTGGAACTGGGAGCCATAGACTTTGTACATAAATCTGCCAACATCAAAAACAACAGAACCGAAGAGTTTCAGAAAAACTTTCTGGAGACGTTGTATGCAGTTTCCACCAGCAGGGAGCCGACTTTCGGAAAAGCTTTTAATCTGGAAAAGATCAAAGAGTCAAAAAAGCTTGTATCCATGGTGAGAAAGCACAATATCGTCGGAAACAAGATCGTGGCGATCGCAAGTTCCACCGGCGGTCCGAAGGCGCTGCAGGCAGTCATTCCCAAACTGCCCAAAGGGCTGAACGCACCGGTCGTGCTGGTCCAGCATATGCCGGTAGGATTCACAAACTCACTGGCAGAGCGGCTTGATTCACTCAGCGAGGTGACGGTGTCGGAGGCGAGGGAAGGTGAGATACTCCAGAAAGGGCATGTCTATCTCTCCAAAGGCGGCATGCATATGAACATCACTTCCGACCAGAAAAAGAGCTGTATCCACTATAGCGACGAGCCGTCCAGGGAAGGCGTAAAGCCATGTGCCAACTATATGTACGAGAGCCTGGTCAACAGTCCTTTCGATCAGGTGGTGTGTGTGGTCCTGACCGGGATGGGCATGGACGGCACGGAAGGAATCCGGAATCTGAAAGCGAAAAAACAAACCTTTGTGATAGCACAACAGGAAAATACCTGTGCGGTGTACGGTATGCCGAAGAGCGTTGTAAAAGCGGGCATCGTGAACCAGATCGTCGAACTGGACAATGTAGCACAGGAAATCATCATGAACGTGGGGGTAAAGTAAGATGGATGTAAGCCAATATCTGGAAATATTTCTGGATGAAACAAGAGAACATTTACAGAACCTGAATACGGAGATCTTAACTCTGGAGCAGGATCCCGAGAACGAAGATACGATCAATGAGATTTTCCGTGCCGCCCATTCTTTAAAGGGAATGGCAGGTACCATGGGATATAAGCGGATGCAGACGCTGACCCATGATATGGAAAATGTATTTTCGGAAGTGCGCAACGGTACGATCAAGATCAAATCCCATATGATCGATATCCTGTTCCAATGTCTGGACGCGCTGGAAGAATATACGACCAATATTCAGGAAAATGCCGATGAGGGAACAAACGATAATGAGGCGCTGATCAAGCTTTTAAATGACTGCCTGAAACCGGACGGAGAGCAGGAAGAGGCGGCTGCGGCACCGGAAAGTGCAGCGGCACAGACGGCTCCGGCTGCGGCTCCCGCCGGCGGAAATAAATGGGAAGGCATTCCGCTGGATGAGGCCCAGAAACTTGTGCTGGGGGAAGCCGTAAAGCAGGGGAAAAAGGTATACGGTATCACCGTAAAAGTACATGAGTCCTGTATCTTAAAGGCGGCGAGGGCTTTCCTTGTCTTCAAGGCAGTGGAGGAACTGGGCGAGATCCTGGTGTCTTCGCCTTCCGCACAGGATATAGAAGACGAGAAATTCGAACTGGATTTTTCGATCATTGTGATCACAGACAGCCCGCTGGATAAGGTCCTGGAGGATATCAGAAGCGTTTCGGAGATCGAGGATGCCGAGGGCGCGGAGATGACGAACTTCGAGGAAGCGGCGGAAGAGGCTCCGGCACAGGAGGCTGAAAAAGAGGAGAAGCCAAAAGAAAAGAGCGTGCCCGCAAAGGCGGAACCGGCTAAGCCATCCGGCGCTGAAAATGCCCCGGCGGCAAAAGGCGCTCCGGCCAAGCAGGAGAAGAAGGCGAATGCCAAGGCGGTGGGCAACCGCACCGTCAGAGTGGATATTGAAAAACTGGATGTGCTGATGAACCTTGTCAGCGAACTGATCATCGCGAAGAACTCCCTTGTATCCGCCACAACGGCACAGGAGGGAAGAGAGAGTAATGCGGCTGTGGACAGCCAGATCGAATATCTGGAGAATGTGACCACCAGCCTGCATGAATCAGTGATGAAGGTACGAATGGTACCGATCGAGAGTGTTGTGAACAAGTTCCCGAGAATGATCCGTGACCTGTCCAAGAAACTGGATAAGAAGATGGATCTGCAGATGACCGGTGAGGAGACGGAACTTGACCGTACCGTGGTGGATGAGATCGGCGATCCGCTGATGCATCTTCTGCGTAATTCCGCCGACCACGGCTTAGAGAGCGCTGAGGTTCGGGCGGAAAGGGGAAAACCGGAAGTCGGTTCCATTTTCCTGAATGCTTATCAGGACGGCAATAACGTTGTCATTGAGGTCGGAGATGACGGTAACGGCATCGATGTGGAAAATGTAAAAAATAAAGCCATCGAGAGAGGCACCATAACGCCGGAACAGGCGGTGAATATGTCCGATAAGGAGATCATCGACCTTCTGTTTTTACCGAGCTTTTCCACAGCGAAGGAAGTGACGGACGTTTCCGGCAGGGGCGTCGGCCTGGATGTCGTAAAATCCAAGATCGAGACATTGGGCGGTGAAGTGGAAGTAAAGACAAAGCTGGGTGAGGGCAGTACCTGGATCATCAGGCTTCCTCTGACACTGGCTATCATTCAGGCGCTGATGGTGGAAGTGGGAGGCGAGAAATACGCGATTTCCTTGAACTCCGTAACAACGCTTGAAAATATCGCGCCCAGCGATGTGAAACTCGTACAGTCCGAGGAAGTGATCCATCTGCGCGGCTCCGTCATCCCGCTGATCCGCTTGAATGAGGTGCTGGATATCGAATCTACGCGGAAGGAAAATGAGAACATGATCGTTGCCATTGTGAAAAAAGGCGATAAACTGGCAGGTCTTGTGGTAGACAGACTGATGGGACAGCAGGAGATCGTTATCAAATCACTCGGCAAGTTTGTCGATAAGACCAGAATCATCAGCGGTGCGACAATCCTCGGCGATGGTGAAGTAGCATTGATCCTGGATGCGAATGTGCTGATATAAGGAGCGAATAGGAGGGTTTATTGTCATGGAAGAGCTGAAAAACAACGGCGATGTAAAACAGTTTATCGTGATAAGGGTCGGTGAAGAGCAGTACGGGATCGATATCAAGTATGTGGATAATATCATCCATATGTCCAGTATTACCAGAGTGCCGAAGGTTGCGTCCTACGTAAAAGGCGTGATCAATGTGCGCGGCGAGGTCATTCCGGTTATGGATATCCGCATAAAAATGGGACTGATGGAAGCGGAATACACAAAAAATACCAGGATCGTTATCGTGAAAAGAGAACAGCAGGGATTTGTGGGCCTGATCGTGGATGCCGTCAAGGAAGTGGTGACGCTGGAGGTGGATACGATCGAAAAGGTATCCTACGATAACAAGAGCGGAAAGACCATGTTTGTCACTGGCGTGGGAAAACATCAGGGAAATCTGATATCGGTACTTGATCTGAATGAGATTCTGACTGAATAGATCGTCCGGATGTATCCGGACAGCTGCAGGGCCTCTCAGGCAGGCCCTGTTGTATAAGGAGTGAAGCTATGGATAATAACTTCGGATTTGAGCATATTGACAGCGGTTATCTGGATGTGCTGAAAGAGATCGGCAATATCGGAGCGGGAAACGCGACAACGGCACTGGCCCAGATGCTGCAGCGAAAAGTGGACATGAAGGTGCCTCAGGCGGCTCTTTTGGAGTTCCGTGATCTGGGTGAGGTGATCGGCGGTGAAGAGACTATTATGGCCGGCGTTTATATGGTAGTGGAAGGTGATATCAGGGGAAGCATGATGTTCCTTCTGGAAAAGGGATCCGCAAAGCATCTTACGGATCAGATGCTGGGCGGTTTCGGAAATCCGGAGTCCGTGGATTTCGGGGAAATGGAGATATCGGTCCTGCAGGAGATCGGAAATATCATGACAGGTTCCTATTTGAATTCTTTGTCGGATTTGACGGGGCTTAAAATATTTCCTTCCGTGCCGGAGATCGCGATCGACATGGCGGGGGCGATACTCAGCGTGCCGGCCATCGAATTCGGCATGCTCGGAGACAGGATTCTGATGATTCAGACCAGATTTACGGATGATCTGGATATCGACGGCTTTTTTATCTTAGTACCTGATTTGGATTCTTACCACAAAATTATGGAGTCTTTAGGAATGGCGTAGGAAGTGGATAAAGATGAGCAAGATAATTAAAGTAGGGATGGCAGACCTCAATATTTGTAAAAGTCCGGACGGGATCACTACACTGGGACTCGGTTCCTGCGTGGGGGTAGCCCTCAGAGATCCGGTGACAAAGGTCGGCGGACTGCTGCACGCGATGCTGCCGGATTCGACGGTCGTTAAAAACAATACATGTGTGGAGAAATTTGTAGATTCGGGTCTGGATGAACTTGTCAAAAGAATGGTAAAAGCAGGGGCGAGCAGATCGAGATTGGAGGCAAAACTGGCAGGAGGCGCCCAGATGTTTGCGTTTCAGAGGAATTCCGATCTGGTGAAAGTCGGGGAGAGAAATGCGGAGGCGGCGAGAAAGAAACTGCGTGCCATGCATATTAAGCTGCTCGCGGAAGATACGGGGCTTAATTACGGCCGGACAGTGATATATTATCCGGAAACGGGGGAATATGTGATCAAGGCGGTAGGAAAACCGGAAAAAAGTATATAAGGGGGACGCTTAGGCGTGGCAAAGAAAAAGGACAACGCAGAGAAAAAGGAAAAGAAAAAGCGTGGAGGCCATCGATTATTCAGCGTCAGTAAAGAAGCAAAGCGCAGACTGATACCGCCGTTTATCATGTTGACGGCCGGAGCGGTCAGCAGTATTTTGATGGTAATGCAGGGGAGGTATGAACTTCATGAATTCCTGAGAAATCTCCTGCTTATCCTGCTTCTCTTTTATATTCTGGGCTGTCTGCTGAAGGCCGTGGTGGATCTGATCGACAGACAGAATACACCGCCGGAGCCTGAAGAGGGCGATGGAGAGGAAGTCATAGAAAAAGGACCGGAGGAGACGGAGCCTGAAGAAGGGGAGGCCGCGGAAGAATAGGCCGATAGACGATTATGAATGAGGCGGAAAAGAAGAGACTTTGGGATGAATACGGCAGAACAAAAAGCCCTGAGACCAAAGAAAAGATCATAATAGAATACGCCCCGCTTGTAAAAGTTGTGGCCGGCAGACTCAGTATGTATCTGGGCTATAATGTAGAGTATGACGATCTGGTCGGTTATGGCGTGTTCGGGCTGATCGATGCGATCGACAAGTACGACCTGTGCAAGGAGGTCAAGTTTGAGACATATGCCAGTCTGCGGATAAGAGGCGCGATCCTGGATCAGATCCGGAAGATGGACTGGATACCCAGAACGATCAGACAGAAGCAGAAAAAAATAGAGACGGCTATCCGGGAGATCGAAAGCCGTGAGGGAAGGCCTGCTACGGATGAGGAGATCGCGGAGACGCTCGGCATTACGGATGACGAGTATCTGGACTGGCAGGGACAGATGAAGGTGACAGGCGTGGTTTCCTTAAATGAGTTTATGGAGGCAGGGAGCGAGGTTCCCATAGAACCCGGAACGCATTCCCACCAGTTTGATTCACCGGAGACAGTCATTGAAAAAGACGAGCTGAAGAGAATGTTGATGGATTCGCTGGAGGTACTGACAGAGAAGGAAAAGAAAGTTATCTTATTTTATTATTATGAGGAACTGACTTTAAAGGAAATCAGTTCCATTCTGGAGGTTTCGGAGTCGCGTATTTCCCAGCTTCACACGAGGGCACTCCAGAAAATGAAAACAAAAATGGGAAAATATATGGGAATTTTAACCGAACGTTAGGCACTCATCATGTTAAGTAAGCCATCGACAGACTTACGGAAAGTATGGTAATTCATGAAAAACGGCTTTTTTCAGTTAGAGCATAAGACAGGCGGAACTTATATCAGACTGTTTCCGCCTGAGGACGGGGGAGAGGCGCTTCCCTTGGATGAACTCAGGGAATATCTGAATATCAGGGGGATCGGCTATTATACCGGGGATCTGAGAGATGCTCTGGAAGGACTTACTTCGGAGAAAATAGTGCGGCTGAACGGTGAAAGCATACGCCCTTGCAGGGAGAGTTATTCCCTGCAGATCACGTCTGATAAATTAACGGTGACCGCCAGGTTTTATGCGCCCTCTCTGGGCGGGGGGAACCTGACGGCGGAAGCGATGATAGATGAACTGAAAGTCAGAAAAATACAGTACGGGATCTGCACGGAAAATATTGAAAAATTTTTCGCGGACAGATCTTATTGTCAGAATGTGGTCGTGGCACAGGGGAAGCCGTGCCAGATGGGAACCCCCGGCCGGATAGAATATATGTTTCCGACAGACCGGAAGGCAAAACCGACCCTCCGCAAGGACGGAAGCGTGGATTTTCATAAACTGAATACGATATGTCCCTGTAAAAAGGGTGAACTGCTGGCAAAGGTCATTCCGGCAGTGTACGGGGAAAAGGGGTGCAGCGTTTTCGGCGAGGTGATAAAGCCGCCTGCTGTGAAGGAGGCGAAGGTGCGCTTCGGAAAGAATATTTCCACTTCGGAGGACCGGCTTGAGATTTATTCAAAGGTGGACGGTCATGTGGCGCTGGTCAACGGGGAAGTGACCGTGTCGGACATCCTTGAGCTGGAAAATGTGGATGCTTCTACCGGGGATATAGAGTGTGAGGGCAGTATCCGGATCAGGGGGAATGTTTTTTCGGGATATTCGGTAAAGGCATCGGGGGATATCGAGATCAAAGGCGTCGTGGAAGGCGCTGTGGTAGAGGCCGGCGGAAATATATCCATTGCCCAGGGCATGAACGGTATGTCCAAGGGATATCTTCAGGCAAAGGGCAATATCGTTTCCAAATACCTGGAAAATGCGCATGTCTCCGCGGGCGGTTATGTTATGGCGGAGGCTGTTCTGCACAGCCAGATCTATGCGGGAACGGAGGTTCAGGTAACCGGAAAGAAGGGATTTATCACCGGCGGCAAAGTGATGGCTTCCAACAAGATCGCGGTAAAGACTCTGGGGTCTTCCATGGGGGCGTCTACCGTTGTGACGGTGGGCGTTAATCCGGAGCTGAAAAAGAGACAGGCTGTGCTGCTGAAACAGATGCAGGAGAACAGGAAACAGATCGCAAGCATAGAACCGGTACTTTTGGCGGTGATCCAGAAAAAGCATCTGAGCATTTCCGTCTCCGATGAAAAGATGCAGCATGTGCGGCAGCTTGCTATTGTCAGACTGAAGAAGAAGAGGGAACTTGAAAAAATATATGCGGAGCTGGATGAACTGGAGGAAATCCTGATGGACAGTGAGAATCCTTCTGTGGAGGTGGAGGACGCGGTATATCCGGGCACGAAGATCTGTATCCAGGATGTATCCATGGTGGTAAAGACTACTTTGAAATACTGTCGGTTTATCCGGTTTGAAGGAGAAGTGAAAATGACCGTTTTCTCATAAGGCGGTCATGGAAATTGGAGAAAACATGGGAGCATTGGAGATCGTATTACTGGCGGCAGGGGCGGTTATCTTTATAGCCAGTTTCTGTATTCCGGTAAAACAGGAAAAACTGAAGGAAGAGACAAGGAATCTTGCGGCGCAGGAAGTAAAAGATATGGTGGCGCAGGAACTTGAGCATGTACACGGGAAGCTGGAAGAACTTTCTGCGGAGGAGATGCAGCATCAGATCGAGAAGTCCGAACGCTCCATGGAACGAATCTCCAATGAAAAGATCATGGCGGTGAACGAGTATTCGGATACTGTGTTGGATGAGATCCACAAGAGCCATGAGGAAGTGGTCTTTCTTTACGATATGCTGAAAAACAAAAAGGAGAGCCTTGCGGAGTCTTACGGGAAGGCCGATCAGGAGATCCAGGATCTGCTGCAGCGGGTAAAAGATTCCGAGATCACGGTGCGGGAAAATCTGGCAGCGCTTGATAAGAAGCAGAAGTCATCAGCGGACGGCAGAGAGGAAGCCGGATCTGATGCCGGGACGGAGCAAAGAGGAAACGGCGGGAACATACTTACCGGAATAGAAGCGTTGAGCAGGCAGGCATCCGCCGGAGAAAGAGCACAGGAGACGGGACATACAGTTTTGGCGGAAACAGAAGCTTCGGGAGAAGCGGAGGAGACAGCGGTATTTCAGCCCTTTGTTCCCGAAAAGATAGAGGCGGCGCCAAAGAAGAGGAATGCAGGAAAAGCGGCGAAAAAGCCGGGAGGAGAACCGGAAGAAAAAGGAGGCGGCGCCAAAGCGGACAGTGCCGCGGGAGAGGCGGACGCGGCCAGGGAGAAAGGCGCGGGAAGAAGATCCTCCGGAAGGAAAACATCCAAAGAAAAAGAAGATATGATGCCGGTATCATCGGATCCGGCGGAGAATAACGGAATAAACAGTAACGGAAGAATACTGGAGCTTCATCGGGCCGGAAAATCCAATATGGCGATCGCGAGAGAGCTGGGACTCGGAATCGGCGAGGTAAAGCTGGTGATAGATTTATATGAGGGGCTGCAATAATGAAACTTAGGTACTATTTGCGTGGGCTTGGAATCGGTATGCTGGTGGCGGCCCTCGTATTGATCCTGTCCGGAAACACGGGCGGAAAGATGAGCGATGATGCGGTGAAGCGCCGGGCGGCAGAGCTTGGGATGGTGGAGAAGGATAAATCTGTGCTGGAGAATATCGGAAACGGAGTATCAGCCGAACAGTCCGGGGATGCCGGGCACAGTGAAGATCCCGAAAATGCGGCGGCCGGGATGCAGGAGGATGCGGCTGCTGTTTTGGATGCGGAGAAAGAAGATCCGGATAATGCTGCCGATGCGGCGCCGGACAATATGGTGAGCGGTGAGGCCGATGCAGCGTCGGACAATGCGATGAACGGGGAAAGTGCTGCGGCATCGGGAGAAAAGGATGCCGGGACTGCGGCCGGAGCGGAAGGCGGCGCAGGGACAGCGCCTGCAGAGGAGGAACAGTCGCTGGCGGAGCAGATCGAACAGCGGGCCGGTGAAGTGGCAGACAGGGCAAAGGAAGTGGCTGAAAATTCCGTGCCGGAGCAGATCGTCACCTTTGAGGTGTATAAGGGCGACACCTCGGTCTCTGTCTCAAGAAGGGCCAAAGAGGCGGGGCTGGTGGAATCCGCGGCGGATTTCGATGTGTTCCTCTGCCAGAACGGATATGATAAGCGGATATCGATCGGCACCTATGAGATCACGGTGGGGGCGACGGAGAGGGAGATCGCGGATATTGTGACGAAGAGCAGGTAGCAGTTCAGCCTACAGAGCTAGTTAATGACAGCGGACGCCGGGAGGAAAATCAAATCCTCCGTCGCCACGCTTGCGCTCCGGGCTGCAACGTAGCGGTACTAGGCTCGTGAAATACCTCGCCAAGTGCCGACGTTGCTGCAGGGGCTCCTTGAGGATTTGAT
>JAETSN010000114.1 GCA_021769625.1 [Clostridium] symbiosum
AGGAAGCAGATCCGGTGGAATGGGAGCATCATCGGCAAGGTGGTGAAGCTCGGCATTCCGATTGCGCTGCAGGATCTGCTGGTGGGCGCGTCGTTTCTGATCATTCTGGCAATCGTTAATTCGCTTGGCCTCGTGGCGTCGGCCGGGGTCGGAGTCGCGGAAAAAGTATGTGGATTTATCATGCTTGTGCCGTCGGCGTTTATGCAGGCAATGTCGGCGTTCGTTGCGCAGAACCGGGGAGCAGGCCGCTACGACCGCGCGGAGCGCGCGCTTTGGTATGTGATAGGAGTGTCCACAGTCATCGGAATCGGCATGTTTTTCCTCGCCTTTTTCCGCGGAGATCTCCTCGCGGGGATTTTCTCGAACGATGCGGAGGTCATCGCAGCCGGAGCGGACTATCTGAAGGCGTATGCGATTGACTGTATGCTCACGTGCTTCCTGTTCTGCTTTATCGGATATTTCAATGGAATGGGCCTGACCGGCTTTGTGATGGTGCAGGGAATCGCTGCCGCCTTCCTGGTGCGGATTCCGGTCTCCTGGTACATGAGCAGGCAGACACCCGTATCGCTGTTTCACATCGGGCTCGGAATCCCGTGTTCGACCGTTCTGCAGATCCTGCTGTGCTTTGGGTGCATGGCGGTGATGAAAAAGAAGTGGCGGCAGGAGGGGAAGACAATGTGACCGCGAGGATAGTCCGATTTGCTTTTCGTCAGTGGCAACGGTTTGTGTGGTATTGGCCGGTCAGGAGGCAGTTGGATTACCGGTCAGTTTGGATTAAAAGGAAATGGAACATGGACAATACATTGGAATATTACGATAAAAACGCAGATCTGTTTGCCCAGGGAACACGCTCGGTTGAGTTTGAAGAAACGCAGGAGAGGTTCCTGAGTAAGCTCGAAGAAGGCTCGCGCATATTGGATTTTGGATGTGGCTCGGGGCGTGATACGAAGTATTTCTTATCGAAAGGGTACGAAGTGGATGCAGTGGACGGCTCTGAGAAATTATGTAAACTTGCCAGCGCATACACAGGGATCGCGGTGAAGCAGATGCTGTTCTCGGAACTTGAGGAGCATGAAGCGTATGACGGTATCTGGGCATGCGCATCCATTTTGCATTTGTCTAAGAACGAGCTTGATGCTGTTTTACAAAAGATGGCTGTCGCGCTGAAGCAAAAAGGCATTCTCTATACTTCGTTCAAATACGGCGAGTTTGAGGGCGAGCGGAACGGGAGGTACTTTACTGATTTTACTTTGGAAACGTTTCTGGATTTTATGCAGGCCAGGAAGGATCTGCAGATAGAGGAACACTGGATCACAGATGATGTGAGACCCGGAAGAGGTGAGGAGAAGTGGCTGAATCTGATATTGCGCAAGTCGGATATTCGTTAAAGCTCGACGGAAAATACTATAGTACGCTGGATATCGAATCATTCTCTCTGATGATGAAGGATCCGTCTTACTGCTATAAGTTTTATTGGTTGGAAGCGATCGTGCAGCTGATCGCAGAGGGGGTAACAGAGACCACCTTTGATGCCATTATCGATGAGATGATTTGCAATGCCTGGTATTCCGTGAGAGAGTTTCACATTCATCTGAGCGGTATGCTGTCCGATGGTCAGGTGAGAGACGGGCTGGAGCGGGCAGTTCTCAGACTGGCGGAACTTTCAGAGCTCCCGGCAAATGCATCTAAGGTGGAAATCAGAAATGCAATCAAAGTGCACAATTCTGAGCTGAAAACGTACAAAGAGCAGCTTACCAACATGGTGCCGTACCGGGCTCTGGCCGGGTTTTTCCATAAAAGTGAAGAGACGGCGGACTGGGGCAGCGTTCGCAGGATGGTTGCGTATATCGAAAAACTCAATCGGACTACGGTTCTTCTCCCCTATACACTGGGAACGGAAAGCCGGCTGAAAAAGAAAGTCTATTTCCAGAAGGCCTGGGTGGAGATGATCCAGGACCAGACGGTGGCGATCCTGGGCTGGATCCAGTACGAAAAAGTGAAGTGGCTGCAGAATAATAATCCGGAAGTGCCGGGACTCGTCTATAAGCTTGCGCCGATGGACGAGAAGCTGCGCAAGCTGGGTCACGTGCGT
Source organism: [Clostridium] symbiosum (assembly GCA_021769625.1). Taxonomy (GTDB): domain Bacteria; phylum Bacillota; class Clostridia; order Lachnospirales; family Lachnospiraceae; genus 1XD8-76. Next base: position 2,093 of record JAETSN010000114.1, read on the forward strand.
AAGCTTTGGGAAGGAATCCTTGAAGTAAGTGAAGTCAGAGATGTATTTACGGATCAGCCTGTGGTCCCGAAGCAGTACGAGGTAGACCATTTTATTCCGTGGTCATTTGTCATGAATGATGAGCTGTGGAATCTGATGCCGATGGATGCCTCTCTTAACTCGTCAAAGAGCAACAGACTGCCGAGATGGGATCCGTTCTTTGAACGTTTTGCAAGGAATCAGTTTATCCTGTACGATTTGATTCACAAAAAGGATGGAATCAGGAGCTTATATGAGGCCTGCTATAGAGATAATCTGCATTCGATATGGGCGGGGCAGGAATTGTATAGAAAAGGAAATTCAGAAATAGAATTTTACAATATCCTCAAAAAGAATATGCGGCCGGTATATGATTCCGCCAGAAGACAGGGATATGAAGTTTGGAATATCGGAAAAATGATGCGGAAGGTGTCGGATTTAGGATAAAATGCACCGTTCGCAGAATGGAGGAGGAGGGACGAAGTGAAATGCACAAAATCGGAGTAATATCAGACACACATGGAATGCTGCGGGCTGAGGTGGCGGAAGTGCTGCAGGGCTGCGAGATGATTCTTCACGGCGGCGATGTCAATGAGCAGAAAATTTTAGATGAGCTGGGCGAGATCGCGCCGGTCTACGTGGTCCGCGGCAATAACGACAAGGAGTGGGCGGAGCATCTTCCGCAGACGTTCGCACTGAATGTCTGCGGCCTGCGCGTCTTTATGGTTCACAACAAAAGAGACATCCCGAAAGACCTGCCAAAGACGGACCTGATCGTCTATGGACATTCTCATAAGTACGAGGAGAAAACGGTGGGCGGGATCCAATATCTGAATCCCGGGAGCTGCGGCCCGCGGCGGTTCCATCAGGAGATTACG